>NZ_BJNV01000030.1 GCF_006539865.1 Zoogloea ramigera | reverse complement strand
AAAAACATTGACAATTTGTAGGAATGTCGCCTACCAGTGCAGAAGGCGGATTGCCGCTTGGCTTTTGATAGCGGCGCTAAAAATCAAAGCTTTAGCTTCAAAAATCACACAGCCGGCGGTGGGTGGCCGCCGGCTGGCAACAGGTTTTCAGGCGATGACAACGAAACCCTTCATGGTCCGTAGGCGGCAAACCAGCTTGCTGTATGGTTCTCCAGGATGAACCCTTCGTGGACCCAGCGTTGCAGGGCGAGGCCGGCCTCGCGCAGGGCGGCCGGCTCGGCAAGCTGCTCGCGGATGGTGGATATCCATTTTTCGGGTTCGTTCGGCAGGCGGGTGACCGGTGCGTTCTGATACGGGTGGATGTCGGTGCAGATCACCGGCCAGCCCATCGCGCCATACTCGAGGAGGCGCAGGTTGCTCTTGGCCTCGTTGAAGGCATGGATCTCAAGGGGCGCGATGGCCAGGTCCAGGTCGAGGCGGGCCAGCGCCTTGGGATAGGCGGCGAAGTCCAACTCGAAGCCGTGGGATTCGCGCACGAAGGGCTTGAGCGGCTCCGGGCACATGCCCATGAAGATCCAGTCCACTTCGTCGGCGAGGGCTTCGACCACCGGGTAGATGAGTTCGAGGTCGCCCAGGTGCTGCTGAGCGCCAGCCCAGCCGACGCGGGGCTTCTGGCGCGGTAGACGCAGGGGCTGGGCGTCGCCCCAGACTGCCCACTCCAGGCAGTTGGGCATGATCCGGACGTCGTCGATCATCTCTGCGCACAGGTCGGCCAGCGGGCGGGTGCTGACGACGGCCCGGTGAAGCAGTGAGAGGTTCTTGCGCAGACGCTGGCGCCCGTCCTTGTAGCCTTGTTTGTAAGAGGGGTGTTTGCGAGGGAGTTCGGTGAGCAGATCGTCGATGGTCAGGATCCGGCGCACCCGGGGGAGATGGCGGGCGTAGTTCTCGATGGCGTCGCTTTGAAAGTCGTCGAGGGGCTGATGGAGGATGAGCACGTCCGGTTCGGCACGTGCGATGTCGGTCGGCATGAGGATGCGCATCATGCCGGCCTTCGGTTGTTCGCATATCATCGTCTGCGCGAGTCCGGCTTGACCGATCACCCGAAGGGGGGCGCGCAGGCGATATTCACCGGCACCGCCGCGCACCGGGATAGCCAGGATCCGCGGCCGGTCATGGAAGCTCGGATCCCAGTCCATAGGGGCCACGTGTTCAGGCGCGAAGGCGTCGATCAGGCTCAGGTTGCGGTTATAGGCTGGGTCACGGGCGAGGCGGGGGAGCCAGCGATCGAGCAGGGTCTCGTTGCTGCGCAGGATGGCGACCTGATCGGTGAGTCGGCCTTCGGGCTTGCGCTGGCGGGCCTGCATGGAGACCCCGTTGTAATGGACTAGCGTGGCCTGGGGTGTCCAGACGATTTTGTGACCAAGCCCGGTGACCTTCAGGCAGAAGTCGAGTGCTCCGTGATAAAGCGGGAAGTCGGCGGTGTCGAATCCGCCCGCCTCGGCAAATACGCGACGCCGGACGAGCAGTGCCGAACCGCTGGCGGCGCTGACGTTCTGGTCGCACAGGGCGCGGCCCATGTAGCCGGGGTCGGTGAGTTCGAGCTGGTTGTCCCAGGGGTTGCCCACGGTCCCGGCCATGCCGAGGAACCAGCAGCCTTGCTGGGTCTTGCCGGACTCGGGGTAACTGAGGCGGGGGGCGACGATGGCGACCTCCGGGCGCTGGGCGATGCCCATCAGCCGGTCCAGCCAGTTGTCCTGCACCACGTGGGTGTCGTTGTCGAGGAACAGGAGGTAGTCGCCATGGGCCGCTTCGGCTCCGGTGTTGGCGCTGGCCGACCAGCGGAACTCGCCGGGGCAGGCCACGACGCGAGCCTTCCCTCTCCAGCAGGGGGCATCTTGCAGGCTGGCCAGGAGATGCAGGGTGTCCGGGTCGCGGCTGTCATTGTCGACGATGACGACTTCGTAATCGGGGTAGCGCGTCCGCTCCTGAATGCTGTCGAGCAGCGGCCGCAGATATTCGCCCCGGTCACGGGTGGGGATGACGATGCTGACTTTCGGCTTGTCGGGCCACCGATACTCGATGTGGCGGGTGCCGAACAGCAGGCCGTCGCGTATCTCGGCATCCAGGCCGCGGCGGGCGAGGTGGTTGATTAGTGCCTGTTTTTCGGCTTCGGGCTGCATCGCGCGGCTGGACGTGCGGGGCAGGTGGGCGAGCATCTGGTCCAGATGCCCGATGGCGGTCTCGCCGGCCTGGTCGAGGACGCGCAGGGCGAGGTCGTAGTTTTCGGCGCCGGTGTGGCTGCCGTAGCGACCGGCAGCCATGAAAGCGGCCTTGGCGACCACTACGAAGCTGCCGAGGTAGGCTTGGGCACGCAGCAGGTCAAGGTTGAAGTCGGGCTTGAATAGGGGCTCGCTGAAGCTGCCGTCCGCTTCGCGGGTGTCTTCGTCGCAGTAGATCAACTGCCATTCCGGGTGCAGGTTGATGTAGTCGGCAAGCACCTGCAGGGTATGGGCTTCGAAGCTCAGACCAGGTTCGATGCGGGCGAGCCACTGGCCTGGCGAGGCTGCGGCCATCTCGTCGATGACGTAGTCGATGTGGACCGCGTCCCGCAGCGCGAGCCACTGCAGGCGCGGGATCTCGTCCGCCTCCGGGGGCTTGGGCAGGGCGGTGACGACGGTCAGCAGCCACTCGGGGTAGATCTGGGCGGCTAGGCTGTCGAGGGTGTCGGCGAGCAGGCTCTCCTCCCCCGGGTGGACCGCCATCAAAAGGTGAATGCCGGGGCGACTGGACCACTGGAGCACCATGCGCTCGGCGAGCAGCTGGGCGTCGATCTCCTGGAGGCTCGTGCGTTGGCGCCAGAGGGCGTAGCGCTCGTTTCCCTTGCGGGGCCGACGCTTGCCTTCGCCGCCCGCTGGATCGGGGCTCAGGCAGATCAGAACTGCCGCTTCCAGGGAGCTGGCTTGAACCGTTGCCGGGGAATGGATCGGCAGTAGTTGTGCCGGGTGGAGGCTGGGGTATTTCTTGCGGAAGCGTTGTTCATAATCCAGCCAGGTTTCATCGAAATTGCCCACTGACGAATGGACGAGCAGCAGATCCTTGCTGACGCCGACGCGCAAGCCTCTCAGATGGCAGCGATAGCTGAAGTCGATGTCGTACAGGTGGAAACCATCGAAGCATTCAGCGTCGAAATGGACGCTGTCGAATACCTGTTTCTTTGCAGCGATGAAAACACCATCCAGAGCCTGGACCTCGACGCGAGGTGCTTCGCTGCTGTCGTAGTAGTTGACACTGAAGGCGGCGTCGGGCTTGCCTGCCGGGCCGTGGATGACGAGACCCGCCGTGTTGGTGGGGCCGCCGTTCATCCAGAAGGCACTCTTGAGAACCCGGGCGCCGGCCACGCCGACCACATCGAATTCATGCAGCGCCGCATGCAGAATGTCAGCCAGCGCGTTGCCGCACATTAGGTCTATGTCGTCATGGCATAAAACGACATTGTCGTATCGGGCGCGGGCGATGCCGCGGGTGTAACCCTCGGAGAGGCTCTTTGCGTCACTGATCCGCACGATCTCGTAGGGGGCCGTGCAGATCTCGTCGATGCGTCTGCTGATGTGGGCGAACTTGGTGTTGTCTACTGAGCATATGACGAAGCTCAGGCTGCGGTCCGCCGGCGGTGGCAGCCGGCCCGAGCGGACTGTAAGCGTGGCGCGGGTTTGGCTAGCGGCGGCAACAAAGCGTTCGAACCAGGCTGCACTCTTGTAGTCGTCCTGGGCGGCGAAATGGTGAAGGAATATGGTTTCGGCGAACTCGGCGGCAAAGCGGAAGTGGTTGGCCGAGCCGAGGCGGGTCGCTGCTGCGTAGATGGCTTCGTCAAGCGCGTCGGCGTCGGGCGCAAGCTCGGTGTCGGCGGGTGAGCCGATGAAAGCCTCCGTCAGCAGTTCGTCGGGAAGGGCGCGGAAAAGGTGGAGGATCCTGGACGTCTCATAGTTGAGGCGATTCATCGATTCGGGGGTCGGGGCGCTTTCGTTGGCACCGGAGCCGAATACCCGGAACTGGGTCAGCGGCTTCTCGAGGATGTGAAGGTTGCCTGCTTTGAGCAGTCCGACCCAGATAGCAAAATCCCAAAGCTGCACGAGAGGCAGCGGGGTCAGGGTGCTGGCCAGCGCGGGGCTGCGGATCACCGCCGAGGGTTGGCACAGGCAGTTTCCATACGTGAAAAAGTGGGAGACCCATTCGGCCCGGCTGCGGTTGGGACCCTGAAAAATGTGAGGATAGGGAGGTGGTGGGTTGGTCTGAGCGTTGCCGTCGTCATCGATGATCGATACGCGGGTGAAGCAGGCCACGATATCGGGCCGCGCTTCGAGGAGCTCGATCTGTTCTGCAAGCTTGGTTGCTTCCCACCTGTCGTCGTCGAACAGGAACGCCGTGTAAGGGGTTTCGATGGCTTGCATCCTGGCCAGCAGCGCTTGGCGCCTCATGCTGTTCACTTTGATGCGCGTGATTGAAAAGCGCGGATCGTTGGCGATGTGTGGTGGCAGGGTGACGGGCGGCGTCGAAGCGTTGTCGAAGATCTCGACGCAGTAGTGGGGATAAGTCTGTGCAAGGATCGAATCGAGACAGCCCGTCAGGAGCTCCGGTCGGTTGAACGTCGGAACCAGGATTGTGACGGTCGGGGAGCTGGAGACTTGGGTCATTATCGTGTGTGTCCGTATCGGGCGGAGTGGGGAGGTGCGCTGGGGGGAGTCGTCGAGCAGGGCCACTGACGGCGGGTGAGGTCGGCCACCAGTCTCTCGACCTCTCCGATCCTGCGCGGGTAGGTGCCGGGGAGAAGGGCTCCGGCGGCGCCAAGGCGGCGCCATTCGGCGGCAGCGAAGTCCACGAGGCGCTGGCCCTGCCCGGTGCCGAGGTTGGCCACGGTCTGCTCCGGGAGATCAAGCGTGTCGAGACGTTCAGCTTCCCGCAGCAGCAGGTAGGCGGCGGTTTCCACCGGAACGAAATCGCGTACCTGGGTGCCATCGGACATGGCGAAATCCTGGCCGTCCGCAGCCGCGCGGGCGAGTGACGGCCAGAAGCGTCCGCTCGGCTCACCTTCTCCATACACATGGAAGAGCCGGGCGAGGCTGGCGCAGAGTTGCCGCTCCCGGGCGAATTCGAGCAGGGCTAGGCCCGCCATGGCCTTGGAGACTGGATAGCTCCCCATGGGGCGGAGCGGAGCGTCGGCGGGAATCGCGGTGAAGTCGCCGCCGCTGTTTCCGTACTCGAAGCACGAACCCACGAAGACGAAGCCCCTGATGCCGCTTGCGTGTGCGCGGGTGACTGCCTGGAGTGCTGCGAGGACATTCCAACGAATACAGGCGTCGAGACTGTCGTAGGGCGTGTTGGCGGAGTGGGCTGCGGCGTGGATCATCACGTCGCAGTGGCATAGGCTGCCCGCGTCGAAGAACTCCAGATCTCCCTCGAGCCATTTGGGCTCTGTAGTGAGAGGGATGCGGGGTGTGCTACCCGGGCGGCGCAGGGCGAGCACTTCGTGGCCGGCGGCGAGGGCCTGACGCACCAAATGACTCCCTACGAAGCCCGTGGCTCCGGTGATGAAGAGTCTCATGGAATATGCGTCTCCGGTTGAGGTGGGAAGTCGTCCAGCTCAGGCAGGTTCGCGTCCCGCGAGGAAACGGTCCCGACTGGCGGCCAGGCGAAACCGAAGCTGTTCCAGCGCACGCCGGTATCTTGGGTCGGGTCGTGGGGCGTCGTCACGAGATAGCCGACAGTGGCGCTTTCCGATAGGGTGAGAAAGCCATGAGCGAGGCCGGGCGGTACTAGAATAGCAAGCCGGTTACTGGCCGACAGGCGGCAGGCTTTGCTGGCGCCGAAGCCCGCGTTCTGGCGCAGGTCCAGTACCACATCGAGGATTTCGCCCTCGATGCAGAAGACGATCTTAGCGTGGGCCGCGTTGCCGGTCTGTAGATGCATGCCGCGCAGCACCCCGCGTGCCGACGTGGAGTAGAAGAACTCTTTGGCGGCAAAGCTGCCAAATGAGCTCCCCCAACTCGACGAGAACGGCTTGCAGAAGCTGCCGCGCGCGTCGCCGGCGCTGAAAGCCTCGAAGACGAGACAGCCCGGCAACAGGGTTTCGATGACCTTGGGCATCGCGGTCATCCGTCGAACGCTGCGCCGACGAAGCTCAGAAGCTTGCTTGCGGCGTAATCCAGCTGCGCCTCCGTGAGCCCCGGCCACACGCCGATCCAGAAGGTGTCGCGCATGATGCGGTCGGCCACCGGCAGGGTGCCGACGACGCGGAAGTTGCGGCCGGCCATCGATGGCTGACGCACCAGATTGCCGGCGAACAGCAGGCGGGTGCCGATCTTGTGCTGGTCGAGGTATTGCAGCAGGTCGACCCGGTTGACGCCGGCCTCGGGCCGGAGGGTGATCGGATAGCCGAACCAGGACGGGTCGCTGCCAGGCGTGGCTTCGGGCAGGACGAGGAAATCCCGGGCGTCGGCCAGCGCCGCGCCGAGGTGCTCGAAGTTGCGCTTGCGGGCGGCGATGAAGCCGTCCAGCCGGTCGAGCTGGGCCAGGCCGCAGGCGGCCTGCATGTCGGTGATCTTGAGGTTGTAGCCGATGTGGCTGTAGGTGTATTTGTGGTCGTAGCCCTGCGGCAGGCTGCCCAGCTGCCAGCCGAAGCGCTTGCCGCAGGTGTTGTCGCAGCCGGGCTTGCACCAGCAGTCGCGGCCCCAGTCGCGGAAGGATTCGGCGATCTGGCGGAGCGTGGGGTCGCTGGTCAGCACGGCGCCGCCTTCGCCCATGGTGATGTGGTGGGCGGGGTAGAAGGACAGCGTGGCGAGGTGGCCGAAGGTGCCCACCTTGCGGCCCTTCCAGGTGGAGCCGAGGGCGTCGCAGCAGTCTTCCACCAGCCACAGGCCGTGGGCCTCGGCGAAGGCACACACGGCATCGAGGTCGAAGGGGTTGCCGAGGGTGTGGGCGATCATGATCGCCTTGGTGCGCGGCGAGAGGGCCGCTTCGAGCATGGCCACGTCGATGTTGTAGCCGGGTAGCGTCACGTCGACAAAGACCGGCACGGCGCCGTTCTGGATGATCGGGTTGACGGTGGTCGGGAAGCCGGCGGCGACGGTGATGACCTCGTCGCCCGGCTTGATGGCCCGCTCACCCAGCCGAGGTGAGGTGAGCGTGGAGAAGGCCACCAGGTTGGCCGACGAGCCGGAGTTGACGGTGAGCGCGTGGGCGGTGCCGACGAAGGCCGCGAGGCGCGCCTCGAAGGCGTCGTTGAAGCGGCCGGTGGTGAGCCAGGCGTCGAGCGCGGCGTCGATCATGGCGTCTTTTTCGGGGTCGCCGACAACCTTGCCGGAGGGCGGCACCGGGTCGACGCCGGCCTGCCAGGCGCGGGGCTTGGCGGCAGGGCGGGCCGGGCGGACGATGATCTCGAGGTCCTGGCCGGCGAGCTCGGGGAGGTCGAGCTGCAGGCGGCCGTCGGCGTCGGGGCGCAGGGTGTGGCGGATGAGGCTCATGGTTGGCGTGCGAAGGCGGTGATTTCGTCGAGGGTGTAGCGGCGCATGTCGGCGCCGCCGCGCCAGGCCTGGTGCCAGGCGAGTGTTCTGGCGATGGCCGTTTCGGCGTCCCAGCGGGGGTGCCAGCCCAGGCGGCTGTGGGCCTTGCTGCAGTCGAGCTTGAGGGTGTGGGCCTCGTGGGGGTGGGCGTCGGTGCTGGCGCTCCAGCGGGCGTCGGGGCCCCAGCCCCGGGCGAGGCGCTCGACGACCCAGGCGACGCTGCGCGCGTCGCGGGCGTCGGGTCCGAAGTTCCAGGCGTCGGCCCAGCTGGCCGATGGGGTGTCGATCTCCGTGGCAAGCCGCTGGGCCAGCGCCAGGTAGCCCGCCAGGGGCTCGAGTACATGCTGCCAGGGGCGGATGGCGCCGGGGTTGCGCAGCAGCACCGGCTCGCCGGCGGCGAAGGCGGCCAGTACGTCGGGCACCAGCCGGGTGGCGGTCCAGTCGCCGCCGCCGATGACGTTGCCGGCGCGGGCGGTGGCAAGCGCGACGCCCTGGCCGGCCAGGAAGGCGTGGCGGTAGGAGGCTGCGACCAGCTCGGTGCAGCCCTTGCTGGCGGAGTAGGGGTCGTGGCCGCCGAGCGCGTCGGTCTCCCGGTAGCCCCACACCCACTCGTGGTTTTCGTAGCACTTGTCGCTGCTGACCACGACGACCGCCCGCACCCCCGGCGTGTCACGCACGGCTTCGAGCAGATTGACGGTGCCCATCACGTTGGTGGCGAAGGTGGCGGCGGGTTCGGCGTAGGAGAGCGGCACCAGCGGCTGGGCCGCCAGGTGCAGGACGACTTCGGGGCGGGCGCTGGCGAGGGCTTCGGCGAGCCTTGCGGGATCGCGGATGTCGCCAAGCACCGAGTGCATGCCGTCCGCCACGCCGGCCTCGTCGAACAGCGACGGCACGGTGGAGGGCGGCAGGGCGTAGCCGAAGACCTCGGCGCCGAGGTGCTGCAGCCACAGGCTGAGCCAGCCGCCCTTGAAGCCGGTGTGGCCGGTGACGAAGACCCGCCGGCCGCGCCAGAAAGCAGGGGTCACCAGTTTTTCCATGGGGCGGCTCCGCGGTTCCAGAGGTCTTCGAGGACGAGCTTGTCGCGCAGGGTGTCCATCGGGCGCCAGAAGCCGGTGTGCTCGAAGGCGGCCAGTTGCCCGCGCTGGATCAGCTCGCCGAGCACGGGCCCCTCGAAAACGGTCTGGTCGTGGTCGATGAGGTCCAGCACCGTGGGGGACAGCACGAAGAAGCCGCCATTGATGAAGCCGCCGTCACCCAGGGGTTTTTCGACGAAGGCGCTGACCGAGCTGCCATCCAGCTCGAGTGCCCCGAAACGCCCGGGCGGCTGCACGGCGGCAACGGTGGCGAGCTTGCCATGGCCACGGTGGAAGGCGATCTCGGCGCTGATGTCGATGTCGGCGAGGCCGTCACCGTAGGTGAAGCAGAAGGCGTCGTCGTCCTGCAGATAGTTGCGCACCCGCCCGAGGCGGCCGCCGGTCTGGGTGGTGTCGCCGGTGTCCACCAGGGTGACGCGCCAGGGCTCGGCGTGGCGTTCGTGGATCTCCATGCTGTTCTGGCTCATGTCGAAGGTGACGTCGGACATGTGCAGGAAATAGTTGGCGAAGTACTCCTTGATCACATAGCCCATGTAGCCGCAGCAGATCACGAAGTCGTGGATGCCGTGGCTGGAGTAGATCTTCATGATGTGCCAGAGGATCGGCCGGCCGCCGATGCCGATCATCGGCTTGGGCCGATTGACGGTCTCTTCGCTGATGCGGGTGCCGAGGCCACCCGCGAGGATCACGGCTTTCATCATCGCTCCAATGGGGGATGGAGACGATGTTATGCGTGGCAGGGGAGGGGCTTAGACTGGAACAGCGGGGGGAAAGGCGGGTTATTCGGGGGCTTGGGCTGGCCGTCTGCCCCGCGCCTCCGCCCGGCGCACAGGGCTCAGCGCAGCTCGGCCTGGAGGCCGGGAGGCGTGATGCCGCAGGCAAGGTAGTCCCGGTCGGCCATGACGGGCTTGAACTCGCAGGCGGTGGCCGCTGGGCCCGCGCCGTCGGTGAGGCGGGCAAAGTTCGGGTCGGCCGGGCGTGGGGCGCGATTCACTGGCGGCGGGGAGGACGCGGTGGAGGCTTGGCCAGGGTGGGACGGGGGGGCGGCGGTGTTCGGGCCGGCTTCATCCTCCGACGCGCGGCCACTGCCGCGGAGGGCCCGTTCGGCGCGGCGGCGCTCCAGGATTTCGGCTTCCCGGCGGCTTTGTTCTTCGAGGTAGCGCGAGCGTAAGGCGACGCGGGCGACGTCGCCCGGCAGATCGCTGCCGCCGTAGCGGGCTTCACCCACGGCCCGGCTGTAGGTGACCGTCGGGGCGAGGTGGCTCGTAGGGGCGTCAGGTGTGGCGTGGGGCGTCGAGACGCTGCGCTGCATCCCCACTGACCGGCCGCCACCAACGCGACGCGCGTCGGCGGGGCCGCTGGCGACGAGGGCGATGGCTGCCAGGAAGAGGGCAGGGCGGAGGATGCTGGCCGGGCGGGCTGTGGGCATGGCGGGATCGGGCCCGCGGCCGGTGCTACGGCTCGTCGGGCAGAGGCTTTGCGGGACCCTCGAGTCTAGTGGATGCCTGCCTGAAATGCCAAGGCGGTGCCCTGTGTTCAGTCTGCCAGCAGGAGAGCGCCGAGCTCTGCCGGCGAGGCCGCTGCCCGCCAGTGTCCGGCCATCGCCGCGGCTTCGATGCTGCCGTAGCCCCAGGTTGCGGCGATGAAGGGCAGCTGGTTGGCATCGGCGGATTCGCCGTCCTCGCTGCGGTCGCCGATGTAGATGGAGCGGCCCTCCGGCAGTTCGTGGTCGGCCAGCAGGCGGGCAATCATCGCGGCCTTGTCGGGGAGGCGGGGTTCGAACAGGTCGAGGGCGTAGATGTGCTCGAAGTAGCCCAGCCAGCCCAGGTGGGCGAGGATCAGGCGGGTCGGCAGGATGCGCTTGTTGGTGGCGATCGAGAGCTGCAGGCCGGCGCTCTTCAGGGCTTCGAGCATTGTACCGACGCCGGCGTAGGCGGCGGTCTGCTTGTAGCCTTCGCTGTCGTAGCTGGCCTTGAAGCCGTCGGCCAGGCGCTCGATGAGGGCCTTGTCGTGGCTGCCGGTGATGAGCTGCAGGGTTTCGATGAGCGGCGGGCCGACGATGCTCTCGTCGATGGCGCGCGCCGGCGCCACGTCGCAGCGGGAGAAGGCTTCGCGGTAGCTGGCGAGGATGGCGGGGGCGGAGTCGATCAGGGTGCCGTCGAGGTCGAAGAGGATGTGCTGGTAGCGGGGCATGGGCTTGGCTGGGGTGGGCGGAATGGGCGTGATTATCGCGCCGTCGCGCCGCGGCAGGAATCCACGGCGGAGGTATAGGGGCGAGGGGCGTCCTGGCGGATAATCCTGGTCTTCCTCAAAAATCGCCCGACCGATGGAAACCACCGACATCTCCGCCCCCGACGACCCCCGCCGCTTCGGCGGCATCGCGCGTTTGTACGGCGAGGACGGGCGCGCCCGGCTGGCCGCGGCGCGGGTCTGCGTGGTGGGGATCGGCGGCGTCGGGTCGTGGGCGGCCGAGGGGCTGGCGCGGAGCGGCGTCGGGCGGCTCACGCTGATCGACCTCGACCACGTGGCCGAATCCAACATCAACCGCCAGATCCACGCCGCCGACGCTACCCTCGGCCAGGCCAAGGTGGAGGCCATGCGCGAGCGCATCGCCGGCTACAACCCGGGCTGCGCGGTGACGGTGGTGGATGATTTCGTGACCGCCGACAACACCGCGGCGCTGCTGGGGGCGGGCTTCGACTATGTGATCGACGCGATCGACGCGGTGCGCGTGAAGGTGGCGATGATCGCCTTCTGCCGCGGCGCCGGGGTGCCGGTGGTGACCTGCGGTGCGGCGGGCGGGCAGATCGACCCGACGCAGATCCGCGTCGACGACCTGTCGCGCACGGTGCAGGACCCGCTCCTCGCCAAGGTGCGCGGGCAGCTGCGCAAGGGCCACGGCTTTGCCCGCGATCCGAAGAAGAAGTTCGGCGTGGAGGCGGTGTATTCCACCGAGCCCCTGCGTTACCCGCAAGCCGGCGCGGCCTGCGACCTGCCCCAGGGCGGGCCAGCCGGCCTCAACTGCGCCGGCTTCGGCTCGGTGGTGACGGTGACGGCCACGGTCGGGCTGTTTGCCGCGGCGCGGGCGATCAACGCGCTTTCGGCGGCGCGATGAAGAGGGCCGGGTCGACGGCCGCGCCGTTGAGGTAGACGCTCCAGTGCAGGTGCGGGCCGGTGGCGCGGCCGCTGCTGCCGGCGTCGCCCAGGCGCTCGCCCCGGGCCACCTTCTGGCCGACCTCCACGCGGGCCTGGTCGAGGTGGCAGACCATGCTGACGAAGCCCTGGCCGTGGTCGACAAAAACCGTTTTTCCGTTGAAGTAGAGGTCGTCCACCAGGCTCACCACGCCGTCGGCCGGGGCACGGATCGGGGTGCCGGTCGGCACCGCCACGTCGAGGCCGGTGTGGGGCGCCCGCGGTTCGCCGTTGAAGATGCGGCGCAGGCCGAAGCGGCTGGACAGACGCCCGTCGGCCGGCAGGTCGAGGTCGACCCGGTTCACCGGCACGTCGCGGAAGCGGCTGCGGATGGCGAGTTGGCGTTCGCGCTCCTCGGCGATGCGGGCGAGCTCGTCGGTGGGTGGGGTGACCATCTTGGGGTTCTTGATCGTGAGGCGCTGCTCCGGGTAGGCCTTGGGGCCGACCACGAAAGTCTGCGCGCGGCTGTTGCCCTCGGGGCCGATCTGGATGGTCTGCTCGCCGACCGGTGTGTCGAGGGGCAGGCCGACCACCGCGTGCCAGCCGTCGGCACGCTGCCGGAGGAGCACCGGGCGCCCGTCGAAACGCACCTCGGGGCGAGGGTTTCCGGCCGCTGCGACGTGGATTTCGGCGACCCCGCCGGGGACGGGTTCGGGGCGCAGATCGGCCTGGGCCGTGGCGCTCAGGAGGGCGGCGCACAGGGCGGCGGCGGTGATCGCGGGAACGAAAGCCTTGTTCTGAGGGACTATGTCACACATGGCAGCAGGAAGTGAGGTGCGGACCCGAATTTCACCATGAATGCCGCTTTTGGCGGTTTAACATCTTGTAAAGCTTAACGTAGCGCGGCCCCGGGAGGCCCTGCCCCGAAGGAGGGGAAGGGCACAAATTGGTGCTTACTTTTTCGTCATCGAGGCCGGCTGGAGATACAAAAATGTCAATCGAATCAATTGTCTTGTTCGCCCATGGGGCGCGGGACCCAGACTGGGCCCTGCCGGCCCAGCGTGTCGCCGCGGAGGTCCGGAGGCTGCGTCCGGAGGTTAAGGTGACCGTCGCCTTTCTCGAGTTCATGGAACCGAATCTGGTGGATGCAGTGGATGAGGCTGCACGCGCCGGGGCCGAATCGGTCCGGGTCGTGCCGCTGTTTCTGGCCCAGGGTGGGCACCTGAAGCGGGATGTGCCGGCGCTCATGGATGCAGCGCGGCAGAAGCACCCCGGCTGCCGTATCGAGCTGGTGTCGGCGGTTGGTGAGGATGAAGGCGTCGTGCGCGCCATGGCCGCATACTCGGCAGGAGCCTGATATGTCGGTTGCGGGGGGCTGGAGGCAAGAGGGCGAAGTGTCGATGGCGTGTCGTATCTGGCTGGTGGGAAGCGATCCGGTGGTGGGGGGCGAGCTCGAGGGCTGGCTGACGGCGGCCGGTTTCACCACCGAGCGCCTGTCCCACGCGGAAGCGCTCAGCCGGCTGGGCGCGACCCGCCCGCGCGTCGACCGGGTCGTGGTGGATGGCGGTTCCCATAGCGGCAGCCTCGAGCTCCTGCCCCATTTTCGCGCGGCCGGTGTGCCGGTGACCCTGCTTCTGGAGGCCGAGGACTTGCTGGCGGTCGAGCTGGGCCTGCAGCGGGGGGCGTCGGGCTTCCTGATCAAACCCTTCGGCCAGCGCTCCCTGGAGGCAGCGCTGGCCATGCCGGCGGGAGAGCTGTCTGCTCCGTCGGGTGGTTATTTCCCCTTCCGCACCCTCGAGGACGTCACCGGCCTGTCGCAGTTGGTGGCGGGCCTGTGCCCCGAATCCGAGATGGTGCAGATCGCGCTGTCGGAGCTGATGCTCAATGCCGTCGAACACGGCAACCTCGGCCTGGGTTTTGTCCGCAAGGGCGAGCTGATGAGCTGCGGCGCCTGGCGCAACGAGGTCGAGCGCCTGCTCGAACTGCCCGAACACCAGGGGCGCTTTGCCTTCCTGCGGGTCGAGTGCCGACCGCGGGAGATCCGCTTCCTGATCCGCGATCAGGGGGATGGCTTCAACCCGGACCCCTACATGCAGCTCAACCCGCTGCGCTCCGTCGAGCCCCACGGGCGCGGCATCGCCATCGCGCGGATGCTGGCCTTCCCCGACCTGGTCTTCCTCGATGGCGGGCGCTGTGTCGAGGGCGTCGTGCGCCGCGAGGCTCACCTGAACCTCGCCGCCTGATTCGCCGCGGGCGAAGGCCCGCCCGCCTTGACGGCTCATAATATAAGTGTATTCTTATATTATGAGCCGATATACCCTGCACGCCCGTTCGGGCCTTCTGATTGCCGGGCTGCTTCTGTTGCCTGCCGCGCTTGTTGCGGCAGAGGGCGAGGCCGCCGTTCCCACCGTCAAGATCGAGCCCCAGCTGCGGGCCCGCAGCCACGCCAGCGAGGCCACCATCGAGGCCGTGCGCCAGGCTACCGTCGCGGCCCAGGTGCAGGGCCGGGTGCTGGAGGCGCGGGCGGATGCCGGCGCGCGAGTGCGCCAGGGCGACGTGCTGATGCGCATCGACACCCGCGAGGCCGACCAGGCCGTGGCCGCGGCGGCGGCCAATGTCGCGGCGGCGCAGGCTCGGCTGGTGGATGCCCGCGCGGCCCTCGAGCGCACGCGCAGCCTGCGGGCGCGCAACTTCATCAGCGCTGCCGCCCTCGACCAGGCCCAGGCGGCCTTTGATGCGGCCAGGGCCCAGCACGCGGCGGCCGAGGCCGGGCGTGCCCAGGCGGACGCCTCGCGGGGCTTCGCGACGGTCACCTCACCCCTCACCGGGGTCGTCGCCCAGCGCCTCACCGAGCCGGGCGAGATGGCCCAGCCCGGGCGGCCGCTGATGTTGATCTACGAGCCCGGCGCCCTCCGCGCGGTGGCCGACGTGCCCCAGCAGCAGCTCGCCAGCCTCGGCCGCGGGGCCCTGCAGGCGAAGGTGGAGTTTCCGGAGAGCGGGCGCTGGCTGGATGCGGCCTCGGTCACCGTGCTACCGGCGGCCGACCCGCGCACCCACACCGCCCGCGTGCGCGTGGCGCTGCCTGCCGATGCGGCCGGTGTGGTGCCGGGGATGGCGGCGCGGGTGCATTTTGTGGTCGGTTCGGCGCCGCGGCTTACTGTGCCGAGCGCCGCCGTGCTGCGGCGCGGCGAGGTGACCGGCGTGTATGTGGCGGACGGCAAGGGCGGTTTCAGCCTGCGCCAGCTGCGTTTGGGTAGCGCGCTCGACGACGCCTCGGTAGAGGTGCTGGCGGGCCTGTCCGGCGGCGAGACCGTCGCCCTCGACCCGGTGCGCGCCGGCCTCGTCCGCCGCAAGCCCTGAGGCCGCCATGGGAATCTCCGGACGTATCGCAGCGCTGTTCCAGCAGAACGCGCTGACACCTCTCCTGGCCCTGGTGCTGCTGCTCCTCGGCGTGTTTGCCACCCTCATCACGCCCAAGGAGGAAGAGCCCCAGATCGACGTGACGATGGCCGACGTGATGGTGGCCTTCCCAGGTGCCTCGGCCAAGGACGTCGAGTCGCTGGTGGCGCGGCCGGCCGAGCAGGTGCTGTCGCGCATCGCCGGCATGGACCACGTGTACTCGGTGTCGCGCCCCGGCATGGCGGTGATCACCGTGCAGTTCAAGGTGGGCGTCAAGAACCAGGACGCCATCGTGCGCCTCTACGACACCATCCACAGCAACCAGGACTGGCTTTCGCCGCAGCTGGGCGTGCAGCCGCCGATCGTCAAGCCGAAGGGCATCGACGACGTACCGGTGGTGGCGCTCACGCTGTGGACCCGCGACCCGGCCCGCTCGGCCTTCGAGCTGCAGCAGGTCGGCCGGGCGGTGGAGCTCGAACTCAAGCGCGTCAAGGGCACCCGCGACGTGGCCACCATCGGCGGCCCGGGGCACGTGATGCGCGTGCTGATGGACCCGGGGCGGATGAACGCCTTCGGCATCACGCCGCAAGACTTGAAAGGCGCGCTGCTGCTCTCCAACGCCTCCCAGCCCAGCGGCACGCTGACCCGCGACAACCGCGAGGTGCTGGTGCAGACCGGCACCTACATCGCCAGCGCCGACGATGTGCGCAAGCTGGTGGTGGGCGTCTCGGGCGGCAAACCGGTGTATCTGGCCGACGTGGCCGACGTGCTGGACGGCCCGGATCAGCCCTCGCGCTTCGTGTGGCACGGGCTCGGCAAGGCGTCGGGCGGTGCGGCGGAGGCCGGCGGCGAACGCTTTCCGGCGGTCACCCTGTCGATCTCCAAAAAGCCCGGCGAGAACGCCGCCGACGTGGCCGACGGGGTGATCCGCCGCATCGAGGCGCTGAAGGGCAGCATCGTGCCCGAGGGCGTCGAGATCACCGTGACCCGCAACTACGGCGCCACCGCCACCGAGAAGGCCGACAAGCTGATCGGCAAGCTGGTCTTCGCCACGTCTGCGGTGGTGCTGCTGGTGTTCTTTGCGCTGGGCCGGCGCGAGGCGGTGATCGTCGGCGCAGCCGTCACGCTGACGCTGGCGGCCACGCTGTTTGCGTCGTGGGCGTGGGGTTTCACGCTCAACCGGGTGAGCCTGTTCGCGCTGATCTTCTCCATCGGCATTCTGGTGGACGACGCCATCGTGGTGGTCGAGAACATTCACCGCTGGCATCTCCTCGAGCCCGACAAGCCCCTGTGGCAGCTGATCCCCAAGGCTGTCGACGAGGTGGGCGGGCCGACCATCCTGGCCACCTTCACGGTGATCGCGGCGCTGTTGCCGATGGCGTTTGTGAGCGGCCTGATGGGGCCCTACATGAGCCCGATCCCGATCAACTCGTCGATGGGCATGTTCATCTCGCTGGCGGTGGCCTTCGTCGTTACGCCCTGGCTGGCCGGCAAGCTCATGAAGGGGCAGGCCCACGGGAGCGCCGGGCACGGGCCGGACAAGCTCACCACGCGGCTCGAGGCGCTGTTCCGCCGCATCATGACGCCGCTGCTCGACCCCCAAACCGGTGGGCGGGCGCGGGCCAAACTGTGGTTCGGCGTGGTGCTGGCGATTGCGTTGTCGGTGTCGCTGGCGGTGGTGCAGCTGGTGGTGCTCAAGATGCTGCCCTTCGACAACAAGAGCGAGTTTCAGGTGGTGCTCGACATGCCCGTCGGCACGCCCGTCGAAACCACCGCCGAGGTGCTCCGCGAGATCGGCGACGAGCTGGCCACGGTGCCCGAGGTGACCGACTTCCAGGCCTACGCCGGCACCGCCGCGCCGATCAACTTCAACGGCCTGGTGCGCCAGTACTACCTGCGTTCCCAGCCCGAGATGGGCGACATCCAGGTCAATCTGGTCGGCAAGCACGAGCGCAGCCGCAAGAGCCATGAGATCGCCGTGGCGGTGCGCGATGCGGTGGCCGCCATCGCCAAGAAACATGGCGGCAACGCCAAGGTGGTGGAAGTGCCGCCGGGCCCGCCGGTGCTCTCGCCCATCGTCGCCGAGGTGTATGGGCCCGATTACGCGGGCCAGGTGGCGGTGGCCGGCAAGCTGCGCGCCGCCTTCGAGGCGACGCCCGACATCGTCGGCGTGGACGACACGGTGGACGAGGAGGCCCCCAAGCTGGTGTTGCGAGTGAACCAGGCCAAGGCGGCCCAGCTCGGCGTGGCCCAGGCCGACATCGTCGAGGTGGTGCGTCTTGGCCTTGGCGGCGAGAACGTCACGCCGGTGCATGGCAGCGACAACAAGTATGAAGTCCCGGTGCGCCTCACGCTGCCGGCCGAGCGCCTGGGCAGCATCGACACGCTGTTGCAGATGAAGGTGCGGGCGCGGGGTGCCGAAGCCGGCGGCGCCCTGGTGCCGGTGTCCGACCTGGTGCAGGTGGTGCCGACCCGGCGCGAGCAGGTGATCTACCACAAGGATCTGCTGCCGGTGGTGTATGTGACCGGCGACATGGGCGGGCGGCTCGATTCGCCGCTCTACGGCATGTTCGACATCCGCAGCCGGGTCAAGGACTTGCCGCTGGTCGGCGAGCGGCTGGCCGGTACGCTGGACGAGTGGTTCATCCATCAGCCCGACGACCCCTACGCCGGCTACGCGATCAAGTGGGACGGCGAGTGGCAGATCACCTACGAAACCTTCCGCGACATGGGCGCCGCCTACGCGGTGGGGCTGGTGCTGATCTACGTGCTGGTGGTGGCGCAGTTCAGGAGCTACCTGGTGCCGCTCATCATCATGGCGCCGATCCCTTTGACGCTTATCGGTGTGATGCCGGGCCACGCGCTGCTGGGCAGCCAGTTCACCGCCACCAGCATGATCGGCATGATCGCGCTGGCCGGCATCATCGTGCGCAACTCGATTCTGCTGGTGGATTTCATCGACCAGCAGGTGGCGGCCGGCACGAGCCTTGCCGAGGCCACCATCCACGCCGCCGCGGTGCGGGCCAAGCCGATCGGCCTGACCGGCCTGGCGGCGATGATCGGCGCGGTGTTCATCCTCGACGACCCGATCTTCAACGGCCTGGCGATCAGCCTGATCTTCGGCGTGCTGGTGTCCACCCTTCTCACGCTCGTCGTGATCCCGGTTCTTTACTACGCGGCCACCCACCGGCGGGCTGCGACCGATAACGGAGCGCAATCATGAGTCTTACCGTCAACCAGTTCGTCCGCATCTTCGCCGGCGCCTTTGTCTTGATCTCCCTGGCCCTCGGCGTCGAAGGCAGCCCCTTCTTCGTGAGCCACAACTTCCTGTGGTTTACGGCCTTCGTGGGGGCCAACCTCTTCCAGAGCGGTTTCACGCGTTTCTGCCCGCTGGAAAACATTCTGCGTAAATGTGGTGTCAAGGACAGCGCCGGCTGCGCCTGACTTCAGGGGCCCGACAAAGCTGGGGCCTGCCCCTCAAGCTTTAAGGCGGCGGGCCGTTCACGCCGGGGATGAACCCGCGCCCCGCAACCTCCCAGGATGCCCGCCTCTTACCGAGGCGGAGTGGCGGGTTTTGCGCCATCGAGACGCGTTGGTTTGCCGTGGCGCTGGTGATGGGGTTGCTGGCCACGCTGACGGGCTGGTTTTTCCTGCGTGAGAACGAGCGTCGCCTGGAGTCGGCCTATCACGAAGCCGCGGCGGATCGGCTGCTGCAGCAGGTCAATGAGCGGCTCGGCAAGGTCGACCTGATCCTGCGCAGCGTCGCCGGGCTGTTCAGCGCCCAGAACCTCGTCGAGCGGCGCGAGTTCGAAAACTACGTGGCCGGCCTGCGGCCCATCGATGCGTTGCCCGAGGTCGTCGGCATTGGTTTCATGCGACGTGTCGAAACGGCCCGGGTCGGCGCCGTCGAGGCGCTGCTCTCGGCCGCCTACGAGCGGGAGGTGAAGGTCTTGCCCGCCCCCGATCCGGCACGTGCGGTCTTCGTTTTTCCAGTCAGTTACATCTGGCCCCAGTCGCCGCGAACGCTTGTCTCCATCGGTTACGATGGCTACGGCGATGCGCTCCGGCGCCCCGCGATGGACGAGGCCTTGCGCTCCGACAGGCCGGCGATGACCGGCCCCCTCAGGCTCCAGGCGCGGGACTCCGGTGCGCCCATCCTCGGCGTCCTGCTGTACCGCAAGGCGCTGCTGGTCGAAGAGAGCGGCGAGGCGGAGGCACCCTACGGCATGGTCGGGGTCGGCCTCAAGCTGCAGGCGCTGTTCGACACCCTGAGCCACGATGTCGCCCCCGGCTATGGCCTGCGCGTCGACGACGTGAGCAAGGGCTCGCCCGAGCAGCTGTACGCCACTGAAGGTGTCCCGGACGCTGCTACCGCCGGGCTGCGCCGCGAGTGGCGTTTTGGTGGCCGGGTGTGGGCCTTGTCCATCTATCCGCCGCCTCCGTCCGGCCAGATCGCCGCGTCCACCCTGGCGGCGGGCGGTGGCCTGGTCGCATCGGCACTGCTGGCTTTCCTGCTGGGCAACCTCTCGGGGCAGCAGAAGCGGGCCGAGGGGATCGCGGGGGTGATGACCGCCGGCCTGCGGCGCAGCGAGAAGCGCTTCGAGCTGGCGGTGTCGGCCACGGATGAGGGGATCTGGGAGTGGGAGCACGATGCGGGGTGTCACGCCCTCTACCTCTCGCCGCGTTGCGCGCAGCTGCTCGGATACGAGGCGGGGGCCCTGCCATGCAGCCCGAGGGGCATCCTCCGCACGCTGGATGGCGCCGTCCGGCGTGAGCTGCTGGCCGCGCTGCGCGCCCATTTGCGCCAGGGCTCGGCTCTGGATTGCGAGCTGGCCTGGCGCCGCCGGGACGGCACGCCGGCCTGGTTTCATCTGGTCGGCAAGACTGAGTTCGATGCCGCGGGCCGGCCGCATCGCACGGCCGGTGCGGTGTCCGATGTGACCAGCCTGCGGCGTGCCCGTCAGGAGGTGGCGGATTCCCACGCCCGGCTCGACTCCCTGTACCGCAATGCCTCCATCGGGATGGCCCTGATGGATGAGGAGGGGCGTTACCTGCAGGCCAACGCCGAGTTCTGCCGTATCACCGGCTATCCCGAACACGTGGTGTGTGGCGCCAGCTGTCCGGCGCTCACGCCGCCGGAGTTCGCCCTGCGGGATGTCCAGGCCATGGTCGCTGCATCCCTGGGCGAACGGATGGTGGCCTACGAGAAGGAATACATCCGCCCGAGCGGTGAGCGGGTGCCCGTCGTGGTGACGACCGCCGCTGTGGGCGGCAGCGAGGCGGGCCAGCGCTGGGTGCTCGTCGAGGACGTTAGCGCCCGCAAGGCCGAGCAGCGGGCGATCCGGGAGGCCAACGCGACCAACGAGTCGCTGATTGCGGCGATGCCCGACATGCTGTTCCAGCTCGACGGCGACCTGCGCATCGTGCGTCACCATGCCGCGAGCGCGAGTGATCTGGCGATGCCGCCCGAGAGCTTCCTGGGCCGCCGGCTCGACGAAGTGCTGTCGGCCGACACGGCCCGCCGGTTTGGCGGTGCCGCGCTGGCGGCGGCGCGCAGCGGGCGCATCCAGCGCATCGAATATTCGTCGGCGCGGCATGGCAGCCGGCGGCATTTCGAGGCGCGGCTGGGGGCGATCCCCACCGGCGGCACCCTGCTTGTGCTGCGTGACGTGACCGAACTGAAGGACGCCGAGCTCGCCCTCCGCGAGAGCGAGGCCCGCTGGCAGTTTGCCCTCGATGGCGCCGGCGACGGGGTGTGGGACTGGAGCATCGCCACGGGGCGGGTGTTCCGCTCGAAGCGCTGGCTGACGATGCTGGGCTTCGAGCCCGGCGAGCTGCCGGAGGACACCGATGCGTGGGCCTCCCGCGTCCACCCGGAAGACCTGCCGGGGGCGCTGGCCGCCGAGGATGAACACCTGCGTGGCGAGTCGCCGTGCTACGTGCGGGAGCTGCGGATGCGCTGCAAGGACGGGCGCTACAAGTGGATCCTGGCGCGGGGCCTGGTGGTCGAGCGCGACGCCGCCGGCAAGCCGCTGCGGATGATCGGCACCCACACCGACATCGACGAGGCCAAGGCCCGCGAGGCCCAGATCCTCGACCACAACCTCAACCTGGCGTCCCTCGTCGAGGCCCGCACCCACGACCTGCGGCTGGCCAAGGAGGCGGCCGAGACGGCCAACGAGGCCAAGTCGGTCTTTCTGGCCAACATGTCCCACGAACTGCGCACCCCCATGCACGGGGTGCTCAGCTACGCCCGGCTCGGCGAGTCGCGGGTGGCCACCGCCGGCCACGAAAAGCTGCGCGGGTACTTCCAGCGTATCCACGCGAGCGGCGACCGGCTGATGCTCCTCCTCAACGATCTTCTTGATCTGTCGAAGTGCGAAGCGGGCCGGATGGTGCTTAACTTGGAGGAGGTGCAGTTCGAGAGGCTCGCCCGCGACATCGTTGGCGAGTTCGACCTGCTGCTCCAGTCCCGCCGGCAGCGGGTCGAGTTCCGCATGGAGGCCACCGCCGGGGTCTGCGTCGGCGACGCAGCGCGCCTGGGGCAGGTGGTGCGCAACCTGGTTGCCAATGCGGTGAAGTTCACGCCCGAGGGCAAGGTGATCCACGTGCGCATCACGGATGGCATGGCTGGCGGCGGGGCTGCGGCCCTGCGCCTGGTGGTGTCGGATGAAGGGGTGGGCATTCCACCCGATGAGCTGCTGTGCGTGTTCGACAAGTTCGTGCAGAGCTCCCGGACGCGCACCGGCGCCGGCGGAACCGGCCTTGGCCTGGCGATCTGCCGTGAGATCGTCGAGGCCCACGGCGGTCGCATCGAGGCGTGCAACAACCCGGCCGGCGGCGCCGAATTTACCGTGACATTACCCCTGGGCAGATTGCCAGAGCATGAGCTCGCGATGCCCCAGGAAGAGGGAGAAGTTCAATGACCCAGGCAAGAATCCTCGTCGTGGACGACGAGCCGTTCAATCTCGATATCGTTGGCGAATATCTGGACGAGATGGATTTCGATCTGGTGATGGTTGAGTCCGGGGAGGCCGCATGGGACGCTCTCTGCGACACCACGCAAGCCTTCGACCTCGTCCTGCTCGACCGCATGATGCCGGGCATGGACGGCATCATGCTGCTCCAGTGAATGAAGGCCGACGAGCGTCTCGCCGGCATCCCGGTGATCATGCAGACCGCGGCGACCTCGCCGGAGCAGATCCGCGAGGGTCTCGCGGCGGGGGCCTTCTACTACCTGACCAAGCCCTTCGAGGGTGAGGCCCTCCTCACCATCATCCGCTCGGCCCTCGACGACATGCGGGTGCGCCGGGAGCTCACCGCCAACCTGGCGGATCACGCCCACGCGCTGGCCTGCCTGGGCGAAGGTGAGTTCGTCGTGCGCAGCCTCGACGACGCCCGCCGGCTGGCGTCCTTCGTCGCGCTGCTCGGGCCCCAGCCGGAGACGCTGGCGATGGGCTTGTCGGAGCTGCTGGTGAATGGCGTCGAGCACGGCAATCTGGGTATCGATTTTGCCGAAAAGAGCCGCCTGCGCGAGAGCGATTGCTGGGAGGACGAGATCCGCCGGCGCCTGACCCTGCCCGAATTCAAAGACCGGGCGGTACGCATGCGGGTGCGCAAGGACTCGGCCCGCTGGGTCTTCGAGATCTCCGACGACGGCGAGGGCTTCGACTGGCGCCGCTTCCTCGATTTCGATCCGGAGCGGGCCTTTGCACCTAACGGGCGGGGCATCGCCCTGTCTCGCCAGCTGTCGTTTTCGAGCCTCACCTACATCCCGCCGGGCAATCGCGTGGTGGTGACGGTGCCGCGCGACGAGACGTCCAAATGAGGTATCCAGCGATGGTGACGACCTCCGGCCAAGGGCCCGTCGTGACCGCTCCGCCAGTCAAGTCAGAGAATACCGATGCTTGAAAACACGCTCCGGGTGCTCGTCGCCGACGACATCGCATCCAACCGCACCATCGTGGGCGCCTTCCTGGCCCATCTCAATTGCACGCCGCTTTACGCCGCGGATGGCCAGGAGGCGGTGGATCTCTTCCGCCGCGAGGCGCCCGATGTGGTGCTGATGGATCTCATGATGCCGCGCATGGACGGCTTCGAGGCGATCCGCCAGATCCGCGCGATGGAGGACGAGCGCTGGGTGCCGATCATCATCGTGTCGGCCCTCAGCGGCGAAGGCGACATCGTCCAGGGCCTCGAGATCGGGGCCGACGACTACCTCGCCAAGCCGCTGTCCTTCCCGGTGTTCGCCGCGCGCTTCAAGGCCCTGCGGCGCCTGCTCGACATGCAGCGGCGCCTGTCGGGCTCCCTCGAGCAGGTGCGGGCGGTGGCCAACGGCGTGATCGACGGCATCATCTCGGCGGACGAGGACGGCACGATCCTGTCGGTGAACCGCTCGGCCTGCCGCATCTTCGGCTACACCGCGGCCGAGATGGTCGGGCAGAACCTGCGCATCCTGATGCCCGAGCCGCACCGCAGTGCCCACGACGGCTATCTGGCCCGTTACCTTGATGGCGGCGAGAAGCACGTGGTCGGCCAGATCCGCGAGATGAGCGGTGTGCGCAAGGACGGCAGCGTGTTTCCGCTCGAACTGGGCGTCTCCGACATCTGCCTGCCCACCCGGCGCATGTTCATCGGGGTCGTCCGCGACGTCTCGGAGGCGCGCCGCATCCAGCGCCAGCTGGCCGAGGACGCGGCGCGCCTGCAGCAGTACCACGATGAATCCGTGCGCGAGCAGGAGCTCGCGATGGCGATCATGGAGCGCCAGGTTCGCAGCGACTGGCTGCGTGACAGCGCGGTGGAGTACGCGGTGATGCCGGCGCGCAACTTCTCCGGCGACGTGGTGGCCGTGGCCCGTGCGCCGAGCGGCGCGCTGTATGCGATGCTCGCCGACGCCACCGGCCATGGCCTGGCGGCGGCGATCAGCGTGCTGCCGGTGCTAGGGGCCTTCTATCGCGGCGCGGCGGCCAACCTGCCGGTGTCGGCGCTGGCGGCGGATCTCAACTCCATGCTCTGCGGCCTGTTGCCGCCGGGGCGCTTCGTGGCGGCCGCGCTGGTGCGCCTGGAGCTTGGCAGCAAGCGCGGGCAGCTCTGGGTGGGCGGGGTGCCGGATGTGCTCCAGGTGGACGACGAGGGGCGGGTCGTGCAGCGCTTCGTGTCGTCCCAGCTGCCCCTGGGCATCCTGCCCTCGTCAGAGATCGTTCCCCATCACGACGAGTTCACCTGGGATGCACCCTGCCAGATCATGCTGTGCTCCGACGGGCTGACCGAGGCTGAGAGCGTCAGCGGTGAGCCTTTCGGTCGGGCTGGCCTGGAGCAGGCTTTGCTTGGCAGCCTCCGCGGCGGGCGGGTCAACTGCCTGCGTCAGGCGCTCACCCGGCATCTTGGGCATCAGCCGGCCGGTGACGACGTGTCGGTGCTGGTTCTTGACTGCGCGCCAAAGGACGCCCAGCGGGTCTAGCGTCCGGCCACCCACTCCGAGGCAGCGCTCCTTCCCCCGCCCGCGGCTTGACCGGGGGCCTCGCCCCTGTCTGCCGCCCCAGCTGTCTGCAGATCGCTAGCCTGTTTACCCCGCGCTCGGGCGATAATGCGTTTTCAGGCGTTTTGCTGGAGGGGCTGCATTGTGGGCACGCCCCCGGCGCGTTTTTTCAGGCCAGAGGGTCTTGGGTACGGAGGGGAGCAAGTGGGTCTCTGGCGGATGGTGATGGAAACCCACGTGGGGCAGATCCGGGGGCGTAACGAGGATTGCGTCTTTTGTGACGAGGATCTCGGCATCGCCATCGTTGCCGACGGCATGGGTGGCCATGCCGGTGGCCATGTGGCTGCGCGCCTTGCCGTGGATGCATGGGTGGCTCACCTTCGCGCATGTCTGGCGGATGGTGAGGTCTCCGAGCGTGACGTGCAGGTTGCGGTTGCCGAGGCCAACAGGGCGGTTTTTTCGATGGCCTCCAGTGATCCCAGCCTGCGCAGCATGGGGACCACGCTGGTGGCGGTGTGTTTGCGGGCGGACGGCACGCTGCTGACCTGTCATGTGGGCGACTCCCGCATCTATCGGTGGCGGGACGAGGCACTGACTTGCCTGACCCGTGACCACAGCGTATTGCGGGAGCAAAGGGACGCGGGCATGATTGTCCCCCCGTCGCGGGCGGGAGCTGCCTTGCGTGGCTTGCTCACGCGGGCGGTGGGGGTGGCGGCGTCGGTCGTGCCCGATCTGACCGTCTCGGTGATCCAGGCGGGCGATATTTACCTGCTGTGTTCGGACGGGCTTACGGAGATGCTCCCCGATGCCGATATCGCCGAAGTGCTCGGTGCGCTGGGGGCCAACCCCCGGCTGGCTGCCGAACATCTGGTTGATCTGGCCAATGATCGGGGCGGCGTGGATAATATCTCGGTTGTCATCGTGTCGTCCTGCACCCCGGGGCGGCTTGGCGCCGAGCTTGGTTAAGGCAGGTTTCAGATAGGAATTGTGATGCCCAGGTTGATTTTGAGCATGGATGGTTTGGTGCTTAAGGAGATGGTTCTCGAAAAAGAGCGCACGACCATCGGGCGCAAGCCGCACAACGATATCCAGATCGACAATCTGGCGATCAGCGGTGACCATGCGGCGATCGTCACGATCCTGAACGATGCCTTCCTTGAGGACATGAACAGCACCAACGGCACCTACGTCAATGGGCAGCCGGTCAAGAAGCACGTCCTGCAGAGCAACGACGTGATCGAGCTGGGCAAGTACCGGCTGAAGTACATCTCGGATGGCGGTGCGCCGCTGGCGGCAGACCAGGACGTCTCCTTTTCCCAGTCGATCGGCACCGACAACGGACGTCAGGCTGCTGCGGCCCCAGAGGCCCCACCGGCGCCGGCACCGGCATCGTCCAGCGCGGTCGGGATGATCCAGATCCTCAGCGGCACCCACGCAGGGCGCACGTTGGAGCTGTCGAAGTCGCTCACCACCCTGGGCAAGCCCGGTACGCAGGTGGCGGTCATCACCCGGCGGCCCCACGGGTACTTCATCACCCACGTCGAAGGCACGGTCTTCCCCGTGGTGAACGGGCGCTCGCTGGATGCCCAGGCTCATCGACTCAACGATAACGATATTATTGAGATCGCCGGTGTGAAAATGGAGTTCTTCTCGCAAAATCGGGCCTGATTCGCATGAGGCCTCCGGATTGCCGGCGAAGCGTGAAATTTGTGGTGTCTGGCCGCGCCAACGAGTCGTACTCTGACGCGTTGGCAGTCGATTGTTATCTGGTGCTTGGGCGTCCAGTCCGGTTGCCTCGCTTGCGGAATTCCATGAGAAGAAAATGAAGCTGCGGGTTCTTGGGTGCAGTGGTGGCATCGGGGGGCGCGGTCAGCGCACCACGGCCCTGCTCGTGGATGACGACGTTCTGATCGATGCGGGGACTGGGGTCGGCGACCTCGAGTTCGAAGACCTGCTGCGCATCGATCATGTCTTCGTCACCCACGCCTATCTGGACCACATCGCGATGATCCCGCTCCTCGTCGATACGGTCGGCGAGGCGCGCTCCATGCCCATCGTCGTGCACGGTTCGGCGGAGACCCTGCGGATCCTGCGCTCGCACATCTTCAACTGGCTGGTGTGGCCAGATTTTTCGTCCATCCCTGATCGGGGCAATCCTTTCCTGCGCTTCCAGGAAATGCGCACCGGCGAATCGACGCACATCGGCGGCGGCCGGCAGATCGTTGCCTTGCCGGCCCTGCACACCGTTCCGGCGGTGGCCTACCACCTGAAGGGCGAGGGCGGCAGCCTGGTTTTTTCCGGCGACACGGCCTACTCAGAGCCGCTGATCGCCGCCATCAATTCGATTCCCGACCTGCGTCACCTGATCGTCGAGACGGCCTTCCCGGATGCCCTGCACGAGCTCGCGCTCGCCTCGCGTCACCTCTGCCCGAGCCTGCTGGCCTTGTTCCTGGATCGGATCAAGGTCGACCCGGAGGTCTGGATCACCCATCTCAAGCCCAGCCGCGCGCAGACCACGCTGGACGAGATCGCCAACTATCGCGGGCGCTTCACGCCCAAGGCCCTTTACAACGGCCTCGAACTCGCCTTTTAGCCCGCTTCGTTAAAGGAAAACCGGCTTTCCGCCGTTGAAGTGCTCCTAACACACAGGCTGCGCCTGCCTTCGAGCGGGGCCGTCATCGGGGATTCGACAGAACTATGAGCAGCGTAGCAAGCAGGTCCGGCGTCGGTGACGTTGCAAGCCGGCTGGCCTTCTTCAAGGGGCTCCAGGCGGTCACCAACCGCGTCCACGCGACCGAGAACATCGACGAGATCATCTTCGAGTTGTCGGCGGAGATCTGTTCGTTGTTTGCCGCCGATCGCCTCACCATCTACGTGGTGGACGAGAGCCGCACCACCATCTCGTCGCGGGTCAAGACCGGCCTGCACAGCATCCGCACGATCCGCCTGCCGATCGCCGAAAACAGCGTCGCCGGCTACGTGGCACTCACCGGGCAGATGCTCAACATCCACGACGCCTACGACGAGCGCGAGCTGAAAGCCATCTCGTCGCGCATGGAGTTCCGCCGCGAGGTGGACGACCGCACCGGCTACCGCTGCCACCAGATGCTCGTGGCCCCCATCGCCAGCCCGGACGACGGCGAGGTGCTCGGCGTCATCCAGCTCATCAATACCCGCAATGGCGAGGTGTTTTCGGCGATCGCCGAAGAGGGCGTGCAGGGGCTGGGCCAGACCCTGGCGATCGCCTTCGCCCAGCGGCGTCATGCCCTGATCCAGCCCAAGTCGCGCTACGAGGGCCTGATCAACGACGGCAAGCTCACCAGCGCCGAGCTCGAAGCCGCCACCAGCGCCGCGCGGGAGCAGGGCATCGCCCTCGAGCAATATCTCATCGAGCACTTCAAGCTCAAGGCCTCCGACATCGGCAGCGCCCTGTCGCGGTTTTTCGGCATTCCCTACGAGCCGTTTCGCCAGGATCGGGTCAAGCCCCTCGACCTGCTCAAGAACCTCAAGCGCGATTACGTTCAGCAAGCCCAGTGGCTGCCGCTCGAAGAGAACACCGAGGGTCTGCTGATCCTCGTCACCGACCCCGAGCAGGCGATCGCCTCGCGGGTTGTGCAGAACGTCTTCCCCAAGGCCCATCCCGTTTACTGCGTGACCACCCAGGCGGAGTTCGCGCAGGCGGTTGCCCAGTTCTTTGGCGTCGCTGCGGATGACGGATCGGTGAGCGACATCCTCTCCGACCTCTCGGATGACGACAGCGACGGCACGACCACTCCCGAAGACGTCTCGGCTGCGGCCGACAACGAGCTGGTCAAGCTGGTGAACCGCATCATCGTCGACGCCTATCGCCAGGGTGCCTCCGACATCCACGTCGAGCCCCGCCCCGGCAAGGAGAAAACCCAGATCCGCTTCCGCAAGGATGGCTCGCTGGTACCCTACATCGAGGTGCCCTCCAGCTACCGCAGCCCCCTCGTCACGCGCATCAAGATCATGTGCGACCTCGACATCTCGGAGCGGCGCAAACCCCAGGACGGCAAGATCAAGTTCCGCCGTTTCGGCCCCCTCGACATCGAGCTGCGGGTGGCCACGGTGCCCACCACCGGCGGCATGGAAGACGTGGTGATGCGGCTCCTCGCCAACAGCGAGCCGCTGCCCCTGGAGCAGCTGGGGCTGTCGGAGCGCAACTTCGAGCGGCTCAAGGACGCGGTGGGCAAGCCCTACGGGATCTTCTTCGTCTGCGGCCCGACCGGCTCGGGCAAGACCACCACGCTGCACTCCATCCTCGGCTCGATCAACACGCCCGACACCAAGATCTGGACTGCCGAGGACCCCGTCGAAATCACCCAGAAAGGCTTGCGCCAGGTTCAGGTGAACCGCAAGGCCGGGCTGGATTTCCCCACCGTGATGCGCTCCTTCCTGCGCGCCGACCCGGACGTGATCATGGTCGGCGAAATGCGCGACAAGGAAACCGTCTCGATCGGCCTCGAAGCCTCGCTCACCGGTCACCTGGTCTTCAGCACCCTGCACACCAACAGCGCGCCGGAGTCCATCGTCCGTCTGCTCGACATGGGCATGGACCCCTTCAATTTTGCCGACGCCCTGCTTGGTGTGCTGGCCCAGCGCCTCGCCAAGCGCCTGTGCAGCAAGTGCAAGAAGGCCTACCACCCGGAAGAAACCGAGATCCGCCATCTCCTCGACGAGTATTGCGAAGACCTCATGCAGACCAAGCCCTTCCGCGAAGACCCTGAGCGGGCCCGGGAGCAGATTCTTGACGCCTGGCGGCAGCGCTACGGGGACAGCAAGGGTAGATTCACGCTGTATCAGCCGGTCGGTTGTGAGCACTGCACCGGGGGTTACAAGGGGCGGCTCGGCCTCCACGAGCTGATGATCGGCTCAGACTCCGTCAAGGCGCTGATCCAGGAGCGTGCCCGGGTCGCCAACCTGCTCGCGACGGCCCTCGAGGAGGGCATGCGCACACTGCGTCAGGATGGTATCGAGAAGGTGCTGGCCGGCCTCACCGACCTCAAGCAGGTGCGCAAGGTGTGTATCCGCTAGCTTCGCCGCCCCCCGGCTAAGGGGGGCGGGCGACCTCAGTCCAGCCGTGCCAGCTTGGACTTGGCCATCGGCGGGTTCTTGGCGAAGTAGCGCTTCAACCCGCGCATGATGGCTTCCGCCATGTGGTCCTGATAAGCCTCGTCGTTCAGGCGGGCTTCTTCTTCCGGATTCGAGATGAAGGCGGTCTCGACCAGAATGGACGGGATGTCCGGCGCTTTCAGCACGGCAAAGCTGGCCTGCTCCACCTGACCCTTGTGAAGCTTGTTGATGGTGCCGAGCTCGCCGAGCACGGCCTTGCCCACCTTGAGGCTGTCGTTGATCGACGCGGTCTGTGACAGGTCCAGCAGGGTGCGGGCCAGGTGGTCGTCCTTGACGCCCAGATTCACGCCGCCAATCAGGTCGGCGGCGTTCTCTTTCTGGGCCAGCCAGCGTGCGGCGGTGCTGGAGGCGCCCTTGTCGGAGAGTACGAACACCGAGCTGCCGCGGGCGGTCGGGCTGATGAAGGCGTCGGCGTGGATCGACACGAAGAGATCGGCCTGCACCCGGCGCGCCTTGGCCACCCTTTGCTGGAGCGGCACGAAGTAATCGGCGTCGCGGGTGAGCATGGCGCGCATGTTGGGCTGGGCGTCGATCTTGGCCTTCAGGCGCCGGCCGACCGACAGGGTCACATGTTTCTCGAAGCTGCCCGCTGCGCCCACTGCGCCGGGGTCTTCGCCCCCATGGCCGGGGTCGATGGCGATGGTGATCAGCCGGCTGACCCGCTCGTCGTCGCTGCTGCGGCCGGGGTTCGGCTCGGTGGGGCGCTCGTCGAGGCGGGCCTGCCGGGGGGCTTCCGGCTTGCGGGGTGTTTCCGCGGCAGCCCGGCGCGGGGCCTCGTCGCTGCGCTGCGGCGGGCTGACACCGCCCGCAGCGGCCTCTTCGGGCGAGATCTTTTCGAGCAGCGCCAGCAGCGGGTCGACAGGCTCGACCGGGTAGAGGTCGAGCACCAGCCGGTGGCCGTACTCGCCGACCGGGGCGAGGGTGAACACCTGCGGTGTGACCTCGGCCTTGAGCTCGATCACCAGCCGGACGACGCCCGGCCGGTTGCGGCCGGCGCGGATCAGCTGGATGTAAGGGTCCTGGCCGCTGATCTTGGACGGCAGGGACTGCAGGATGTCGTTGAGCTCCACCCCTTCCAGGTCCACCACCAGCCGCTCGGGGTTGCGCACCGTCTGGTGCGTGAAGTTGACCGGGCTGCGGCTCTCGAGGGTGACGCGGGTGTAGTCGCGGGCCGGCCACACCCGCACTGCCAGCATCGAAGTCTGGGCTGCCTGGCCAGTTGGGCTGATCATCAGCAGCAGGGCCGCCCCGGTGGAGCCCAGAAAACGCCGCCGGGTGATCGGGCTGCCCGGCATGTCGCCCTTCAGCTTGGCGGGCTGGCCGGAGGCCGGGTGGCGGTATGCGCGATGAAATCGTTGAGACATGTTTGGCCCTCCGGGCTCAGCGCACGCAGTGAAAGCTCGCGCCCGCCGGATGGGGCGACATGCAGCAGGACTTCGAGATCTGCTGCGGGGAGGTAGGGGTGTGCCCGGTCAGGCCATTCGACAAGGCGGACTCCGTCGCCTTCGAAATACTCGTCGAGGCCGGCCTCAAGAAACTCTTCTGCATGGGTGAAGCGATAAAAATCAAAGTGATATACGCTTATTCTAGAATCTTTGTACGGTTCGACCAAGGTATACGTGGGGCTCTTCACCCGGCCGGTGAAGCCCAGGCCGCGCAGCAGGCCGCGGGTCAGGGTGGTCTTGCCGGCGCCCAGGTCGCCCCGCAGCAGGATCGTCAGGCGCGGGGGGAGGGCCGTAGCCAGCCGTGCGCCGGCCGCCAGGGTGGCGTCTTCGTCGGGCAGGTGCAGCCGTGCTGAGGGGCCGCTATCATTTCGGGGATGAACTTCGAACACGATAATCTTTCTGGCGGGCAGGAAAACCTGACCCGCCTCGCTGCGGATATCAAGTCGTGGGGCAGGGCGCTCGGCTTCGATGAGGTGGGTATCACGGATACTGGGCTCTCCGCCGCCGAGGCGGGGCTGGCTGCCTGGCTGGAGGCCGGCTGCCATGGGCAGATGGATTATATGTACAAACACGGGCTCAAGCGCTCCAGGCCCGAGGCTCTGGTGCCGGGTACCCGGCGGGTGATCTCGGCGCGCATGTCGTATCTGCCGGATGCCGAGGACGCGCTGGCGGTGCTGGATGACCCAGCCCGGGCCTACGTCTCGCGCTATGCCTTGGGCCGGGATTACCACAAGGTGCTGCGGGCCCGCCTGCAGCGGCTTGCCGACCGGGTCGCCCAATCCGTGCCCCATGCGGCCCGGGTTTTCGTCGATTCGGCGCCGGTCATGGAGGTCGCCCTCGCCGAGAAGGCGGGGCTGGGCTGGCGGGGCAAGCACACCCTGCTGCTGTCCCGCCAGGCGGGGTCGTTCTTCTTTCTGGGCGAGATCTACACCGACCTGCTGCTGCCGGTCGATGCGGCTACCGACGCCCACTGCGGAAGTTGCAGCGCCTGCATCTCGGCCTGTCCGACCGGGGCGATAGTTGCACCCTACCGGGTCGACGCCCGTCGCTGCATCTCGTATCTGACCATCGAGTTGAAGGAGTCGATCCCGGAGGCGTTCCGGCCGATGATCGGCAACCGGATATACGGCTGCGACGACTGCCAGCTGGCATGTCCATGGAACCGATTCGCCCGCAAGGCTGTCGAACCCGATTTCGCCCCTCGGCACGGCCTCGACGGGGCGCGGCTCGCAGAATTGTTCTGCTGGTCGGAGACCGATTTTAACGAGCGGATGGCGGGGAGCCCCATTTACCGCATCGGCCACGAGCGCTGGCTGCGTAACCTGGCGATAGCCCTGGGTAATGCGCCTTCTGCGGAAGATGTCCTTGCGGCGCTCGAAAAGCGGCGGGAAGATGCGTCCCTTATGGTGAGGGAACACGTTGCCTGGGCCCTCAGACAACACGATGGCCCGCACGTTCAAGGCGCTGTATAGTATCGATCAATGTTCCGTAAAGATCCCAAACCTTCGTCCGAAGAAGTGCGTCCGCCGCAAACCCTGGCGGAAGTCACTGCCATGGAGTCATGGCGCTTCGACCCACTTTGCATCGCAGAGGACGGCCCGAAGGTTGATGTTCCTGCTCATCGTCAGGACAAGTTCCGGATCAAGATGCTCATGCGCGACGGCGAGCGCCGGCGTGAAACCGACCTCCTGATCCAGAAACGCTACGCCTGGCGGGGCTACGGTGCCGTCGGCACGGCCGAAGAGCCCAATCAGCTGACGATGAACGCCGAGCTGTTCGGGCGGATCTACGCCACCGTCACCGTCAACGTCGATTCACCTGCGGGTCTGGCCCTCGACAGCACCTATGGCGCCGAAGCCGCGCGGCTGCGGGCTCAGGGCTGCAAGCTATGCGAGTTCGGGCGCTTTGCCATCGACCCCACGGCGCGCTCGAAGCGGCTGATCATCTCGCTGATCCATCTGCTCTACATCTATGCCCACCGCGTCAAGGGCTGCACCGACATCCTCATCGAGATCAACCCGCGCCATCGGGCCTTCTACGAACGCTTGCTCGAGTTCGAGCAGCTGGGTTCCGAGCGGATCTGCGAGCGGGTCAACGCGCCGGCGATCCTGATGCACCTGAGCTGCGCCAAGATCGAGCGCCGGCTGCGGGAGATCGGTGGCAAGTGGCGCGAGCTGCCCGACGAAAAATCGGCTTACAAGTTCGCACTGACCCCCGAAGAAGAGGCCGAGCTGGTCTCGCGCCTCGATTACTGAGCGCCATCGGGCGCCGCCCGGCGCCGGGGTGGCGTAGAATCCGCGCTCCTCGTCCCTCGCATTTTTCCTGCTGCCATGCCTGATACCGGTAAGCTGCCGATCGGAGTTTTCGACTCCGGTGTGGGTGGCCTGACTGTCGTGCGCGCCCTGATGGAGCGCCTGCCCCTCGAGAACATCGTTTATTTCGGGGATACGGCTCGCGTGCCTTACGGCGTCAAGTCGGTGGCCACCATCGAGCATTTCACCGGGCAGATCACCGACTACCTGCTGGATCAGGGCGTCAAGATGTTGATCATCGCCTGCAACACGATGGCGGCGGTGGCTTCGCAGGTGGTCAAGGACAAGGCCGGCGCGATCCCGGTGCTCGACGTCATCGAGGCCGGCGCCCGCGCCGCGGTGGCTGAATCCCGCTCGCGGGCGATAGGCGTGATCGGCACTCCAACCACCATCAACAGCAACGCCTACGCCCGCCGGATGCACGCCCTCGATCCGAACGTGCGGGTGTATTCCCAGGCCTGCCCGCTGTTTGTGCCCTTGGTCGAGGAGGGCTGGCTGGACCACGAGGTGACCCGCCTCACCGCCCAGGAATACCTCAAGCCGGTGATGGCCGAGAACGTGGATACCCTGGTGCTCGGGTGCACCCATTACCCGCTCATCAAGCCGCTCTTGCAGGATGTGGTCGGGCCGGATATCCGCCTCGTCGACTCGGCCATCACCGTCGCCGAGCAGGCCGCGCGCACGCTCACCGAGATGGGCATCGCCAACGACGGCCGAAGCCTGCCCACCTACTGCTACACCGTCACCGACATCCCGCTGCGCTTCCAGACCATCGGCGAGCGCTTTCTGGGCCGCTCGCTCGGCACTGTGAACAAGGTGGACTGGTAAACCAGCACCTCATCCCTGACGAGGTGGTGTACGGAGCGTTGCAGGTGCGGCTTCCGCCGCACACTAGCGTTAAATTGAGGATCTCTCCTGATTTGGCGGGTGCTGTCCGGCTGAAGCCGGACCCACAGTCTGGCCCCGTATCCAGACCGACAGCATCTCTCAGGCGTTCTTGCGCTTCTGCCACAGCACGTCGCCCTGGCCGCCGGCCCGGTTGAGCACGCGCCCCAGCACGAAAAGCAGGTCGGAGAGCCGGTTGAGGTACTGGCGCGGGGCGTCATTCACGGCTTCTTCCTGGCCCAGCGCGACAATCATCCGCTCGGCGCGTCGACAGATCGTGCGGGCCTGGTGGCAGATCGCCGCGGCGCGGGTGCCGCCGGGCAGGATGAAGTCCTTCAGCGGCTCCAGGTCGTCGTTGAAGCGGTCGAGTTCGTCCTCGAGGTGCTGCACCTGTTTGGCGGTGATCATCTCCATGCCGGGGATGCACACCTCGCCACCCAGGTCGAAGAGGTCATGCTGCACATTGACGAGCAGCTGACGCACTTCATCGGGCATCTCCTCGCACAGCAGGACGCCGATGGCGGCGTTGGCTTCATCCACTTCGCCCAGGGTGTGGATGCGCAGGCTGTTCTTGGACACCCGGTTGCCGTTGCCGAGGCCGGTGGTGCCGGCGTCGCCGGTGCGGGTGTAAATCTTGGACAGGCGGTGGCCCATGGCTGCTCCCTCTTCTCTTGGTATGTTCTTGGAGCGGGGATTATAGCCAGAGGGAGCGGGCGGGGTTGAATGCTACAATTTCAGGCTTTGAAACCTGCGTTCCCGACAGTCGCCCTGCGACGCCCCCCGGAGACCCCACGCCGATGAAAAGCGCCGAAATCCGCCAGAAATTCCTCGAATTCTTCGCCTCCAAGGGCCACCAGATCGTAGCCTCGAGCTCTCTCGTGCCCCACGAAGACCCGACCCTGCTGTTCACCAACGCAGGCATGAACCAGTTCAAGGATGTCTTCCTCGGCTTCGACAAGCGCCCCTACACCCGCGCCACCACCTCGCAGAAATGCGTGCGCGCCGGCGGCAAGCACAACGACCTCGAGAACGTCGGCTACACCGCGCGCCACCACACCTTCTTCGAGATGCTGGGCAACTTCAGCTTCGGCGACTACTTCAAGCGCGACGCCATCAACTACGCCTGGGAGCTCCTCACCGGCGTGTTCAAGCTGCCCAAGGACAAGCTCACCGTCACCGTGTATGCCGAGGACGACGAGGCCTACGACATCTGGACCAAGGAAATCGGCGTGCCTGCCGAGCGTGTGATCCGCATCGGCGACAACAAGGGCGCGCGCTACGCCTCGGATAACTTCTGGATGATGGGCGACACCGGCCCCTGCGGCCCGTGCACCGAGATCTTCTACGACCACGGCGAGCACATCTGGGGTGGCCCCCCGGGCTCGCCGGATGAAGACGGCGACCGCTTCATCGAGATCTGGAACAACGTGTTCATGCAGTTCAACCGCGACGAGGCCGGCGTGATGCACCCGCTGCCCAAACCGTCGGTGGACACCGGCATGGGCCTCGAGCGCATCTCGGCGGTGCTGCAGCACGTGCATGCCAACTACGAGATCGACCTGTTCCAGGCCCTGATCGCCGCCGCCGCCCGCGAGACCAGCAACGCCGACCTCGACAGCCCGTCCCTCAAGGTGCTGGCCGACCACATCCGCGCCTGCTCCTTCCTGATCGCCGACGGCGTGATCCCCGGCAACGAAGGCCGCGGCTACGTGCTGCGCCGGATCATCCGCCGCGCCATCCGCCACGGCTACAAGCTGGGCGCCCGCGCCGCCTTCTTCCACAAGATGGTGCCCGACCTGGTGGCCGAGATGGGCGACGCCTACCCCGAGCTCAAGGCCGGCCAGCAGCGCGTCACCGAGATCCTCAAGCAGGAGGAAGACCGCTTCTTCGCCACCATCGAGAACGGCATGGCCATCACGGAACAAGGTGTTGCTAATGCAATGGTAGCGGCGAGGTTGAGGGCCGATGGATATGAACTGCTAGCTGAACAGCAGGTTGGCAAGTTCCGTATCGACTTCGTAGCAACTAAAGGTGACAAAAAGCATCCTGTCGAGGTAAAGCGTATCGCAGGGAGGTCAGAGCGAGACGTTGACATTGGAGTGCTTCACCTTGCGTTATCACAAGCAGTGCAATACCAGACTTTGCAAGGAGCCGGACTAAATTCGCCGCCGAAGTTGTTTTTTGTCTGTGATCCGGGGGTAATAGAGTTTATCCAGCATTGGATTGGGCATAACTGCAATCAGTCGGGAACTGTGTTGACTGATGTTTTAAGTTATGTCGAAGGCGCTGTGTTTGGGGGTGAATTGGCATTCTTGCTCCACGACACCTATGGCTTCCCCCTCGACCTCACCGCCGACGTCTGCCGCGAGCGGGGCGTGACCGTCGACTCCGCCGCCTTCGACGCCGCGATGGCTCGCCAGAAAGAGCAGGCCCGCGCCGCCGGCAAGTTCAAGATGGCCGCCAACCTCGACTACGACGGCCCGGCCACCACCTTCCACGGCTACGACGGCCTCGAGGCCAAGGGCAACATCCTGGCCCTCTACAAGGACGGCGTGGCGGTCAATGAACTGTCCGAAGGCGAGATGGGCGTGGTGGTGCTCGACGACACCCCGTTCTACGCCGAATCCGGCGGCCAGGTGGGCGACCGCGGCGAGCTGCGCTCGGTGCACGGCATCTTCGCGGTCGAAGACACCCAGAAGATCCAGGCGAGCGTGTTCGGTCACCACGGCGTGGTCACCACCGGCAAGCTCACCGTGGGCAACGGCGTCACCGCCAAGGTCGACACCGCCGCCCGCGCCCGCACCGCCCGCCACCACTCTGCCACCCACCTGATGCACAAGGCCCTGCGCGAAGTGCTCGGCGCCCACGTGCAGCAGAAGGGCAGCCAGGTCGACCCGGACAAGACCCGCTTCGACTTCGCCCACACCCAGCCCGTCAGCGCCGACGAGATCGCCCGCATCGAGCGCCTCGTCAATGACGAGATCCTCGCCAACGCCGCCACCGACGCCTCGGTGATGGACATCGAGTCGGCCCAGAAGACCGGCGCGATGATGCTGTTCGGCGAGAAGTACGGCGACGAAGTGCGCGTGCTCACCATCGGCTCGTCGAAAGAGCTGTGCGGCGGCACCCACGTGGCCCGCACCGGCGACATCGGCCTGTTCAAAATCACCCTCGAAGGCGGCGTCGCGGCTGGCGTGCGGCGCATCGAGGCGGTGTGCGGCGACGTGGCGGTGGCCCTGGTGCAAGACCAGCAGAAGCTCCTGGATGGCGTCACTGGCGCCCTCAAGGCCCAGCCCCAAGAGGTGCTGACCCGCGTCGGCCAGGTGATCGACACCATCAAGTCCCTCGAGAAGGAGCTCGCCCGCCTCAAGAGCAAGCTCGCCGCCAGCCAGGGCGACGACCTGGCCGGCCAGGCTGCCGACATCGCCGGCGCCAAGGTGCTGGCCGCAACGCTGGAGGGCGCCGACGTGGCCACCCTGCGCGAGACCCTCGACAAGCTGAAGGACAAGCTGAAGAGCGCCGCCATCGTGCTGGCCAGTGTGAGCGACGGCAAGGTCAGCCTGATCGCCGGCGTCACCAGCGATCTCACCGGCAAGGTCAAGGCCGGCGAGCTGGTCAACATGGTCGCCCAGCAGGTCGGTGGCAAGGGCGGCGGCCGCCCCGACATGGCCCAGGCCGGCGGTACCGACGCCTCGGCCCTGCCGGCGGCGCTGGCCTCGGTGGCCGGCTGGGTCGGCGCCAAGCTGGGCTGAGCCATGAGCAGCTGGCGCTTCTGCCCCCAATGCGGCAGCCCCCTCGAGTGGGGCGAGATGGCCGGCGCCGAGCGCCAGCTATGCTTCGCCCCCGGCTGCGGCTTCGTGCGCTGGGACAACCCGCTGCCGGTGGTGGCGGCCGTCATCGAGTGCGTGGACCGCGACGGCGCCATCCTGCTGGCCCGCAACCACGCCTGGCCCGACAAGATGTTCGCGCTGGTCACCGGCTTCCTCGAGCGGGGCGAAACCCCCGAAGCGGCGGTGGCGCGCGAGGTGATGGAGGAGGTCGCCCTCGAAGCCGTGTCGGTGAAGCTGCTGGGTGCCTACCCGTTTGCGCGCAAGAACGAGATCATCATCGGCTACCACGTGCAGGCCCGCGGCGAGATCCGCCTCAACGAGGAGCTCGCCGAATATCGCCTGGTCCGCCCCGAGCAGCTGCGCCCCTGGCCCCAGGCCACCGGGCTGGCGGTGCGCGACTGGATGCTCGCCCGTGGCATGGTGGTGCCGGAGATCGCCGAGGGCAACCTGTTCGTGCATGCGGATATTTGATGCTCAGACTTGAACTCGCTCAAGTCAGACTTGACTGAGTTCAAGTCTGAGCCCGGTGAGTTCAAGTCCGACTTGAGTGTTTGTTGCTGAAACTTGAGTGACTTCAAGTTTGAGCTTCGCGAGTTCAAGTCTGACTTGAACTTTTGATGCCTGGACTTGCAAGTGTTCAAGTTGGACTTGAACTTTTGATACTTGGACTTGAAGTGATGCAAGTCTGAGGTCGGCGAGTTCAAGTTTGCGGCCTGGACGCTTTCCATGGCCACCCAAAAAAACGCCCCGGGGCTTTCACCCCGGGGCGTTTGCATTGAAGCGGCGGAGGCGCCTCAGAACGGCAGCTGCACGCCCGGCCACACGCCTTCGATAGCGCGGCGGAAGTCGGCCTGGATACGGGCGATGGCGGCTTCGTTGTCGGCCTCGAAGCGCAGCACGACCACCGGGGTGGTGTTGGACGGGCGGGCCAGGCCGAAGCCGTCGGCGTATTCGACGCGCACGCCGTCGATGGTCAGGATGCTCTCGGCGCCTTCAAACTTGGCCTCGGCCTTGAGCTTGTCGACCAGCGCGAAGGGCTCGCCCTCGTTCATCTTGATGTTGAGCTCGGGGGTGCTGACGGCGTCCGGCAGGCCCTTGAGCACCGGGTTGGCGTCGGCGTGGCGGGATACGATCTCGAGCAGGCGGGCGCCGGTGTACAGGCCGTCGTCAAAGCCGTACCAGCGCTCCTTGAAGAACACGTGGCCGCTCATCTCGCCGGCCAGCGGGGCGCCGGTCTCCTTGAGCTTGGCCTTGACCAGCGCGTGGCCGGTGTTCCACATGGTGGGCTTGCCGCCGCGGGCGGTGATCCAGCCGGCCAGGTTGCGGGTGCATTTGACGTCGTAGATGATCTCGCCGCCCGGCACGCGCGAGAGCACGTCCTCGGCGAACAGCATCAGCTGGCGGTCGGGGAAGATGATCTCGCCATCCTTGGTGACCACGCCCAGGCGGTCGCCGTCGCCGTCGAAGGCGAGGCCGATCTCGGCGTCGGTGTCGCGCAGCGCGCGGATCACGTCGGCCAGGTTTTCGGGCTTGGACGGGTCCGGGTGGTGGTTGGGGAAGTTGCCGTCGACCTCGCAGAACAGCTCGACCAGCTCGCAGCCCATACGCTTGAAGAGCTCGGGCGCCACCGCGCCGGCCACGCCGTTGCCGCAGTCCATCACGATCTTCATGGGGCGGGAGAGCTTGACGTCGCCGAGGATCTTGCTGACGTAGGCGGGCACCACGTCGGCCTGGGTGAGCTTGCCGGGGATGGCGGCGGTGACGAGATTGCCGTCGATGATGCGCTGGCGCAGGGCCTGGATCAGCTCGCCGAACAGGGTCTGGCCGCCCAGCACCATCTTGAGGCCGTTGTAGTCGGGCGGGTTGTGGCTGCCGGTGACCGACACGCAGGAATTCGTGCCCAGCTCGTAGGCGGCGAAGTAGGTGAGCGGGGTGGGCACGCAGCCCACGTCGATGACGTCGACCCCGGCGGCGCGGATGCCGTCGGCGAGGGCGCCGGCCAGGGCCGGGCCGGACAGGCGGCCGTCGCGGCCGACGGCGATGGCCTGCTGCTTGCGGGCGACGGCTTCCGAGCCGAGGGCGTGGCCGATGGCGCGGACGGCTTCGACGGTCAGGGTCTTGTCGACGATGCCGCGGATGTCATAGGCCTTGAAGATCTCGGGGGCGGGGACGAACATGAAAGCTCCGGTGCACAAAGGATGAAAGATGAATTATACGCCGCCCGCCATGACCGCCCCGCGTCATCGGGCGCGCCGCTTCAGGCTTTGCTGGCTTCCGTGAAAAAGCGCACGAGGCGCCGGGGCAGCCAGCCGAGCTGGCCGGGCCAGGGGCCGCTGACGAAGCCGACGTGGCCGCCCTCGGCCGGTTGTTCGAGCAGCACCGCCGGCGCGACGTCGGCCGGGCCGGGCAGGTTGCCGGCGGGCATGAAGGGGTCGTTGCGGGGGTTGAGCACCAGCGTGGGCACGGCGACGCTGGCCAGCAGCGGCTTGCTGGAGGCGCGCCGCCAGTAGTCGTCGCAGTCACGAAAGCCGTGCAGCGGGGCGGTGACGAGGTTGTCGAACTCGTGCAGGTTGCGCGCCCGCAGCACCTCGGCGGGGTCGAACAGCCCGGGATGGGCACGCAGCTTGGCGATGGCGCGGTCCTTGAGGGTGGCGAGGAAGTGGCGGGTGTACACCCGGTTGAAGCCGCGCGTGAGGTGATGCCCCATGGCGGCCAGGTCGAGGGGGGCGCAGACAGCGGCGGCAGCGTCGATGTGCCGGCTGGCGGCCGGGCCGCGGGTGCCGAGCCACACCAGCAGCGCGTTGCCGCCGAGGGAGACGCCGGCGGCGTAGCGCGGGGTGCCCGGGTGGCGGGCGGCGATGCGGGCGAGGATCCACTCGATCTCTTCGGCGTCGCCCGCGTGGTAAGCGCGGGCCTGGCGGTTGGGCTCGCCCGAGCAGCCGCGGAAGTGGGGCACCACGCCGTTCCAGCCGATGGCGGCCAGGTGGCGCATCAGGCTGCGGGCGTAGGGGGAGCGGCTGGAGCCTTCCAGCCCGTGAAAGAGCACCACCAGCGGGGCGCCTTGGGTGTGGGGAAGCCAGTCGAGGTCGATGAAGTCGCCGTCGGGGGTGTTCCAGCGCTCGCGCTGCAGGCGCGGCAGGGGGCCCTTGCAGAGCAGCGGCCAGATGGTCTGGGCATGGCCGCCGGGCAGCCAGGCCGGCGCGCGGTAGCTGTCGGCGGGGCTGGCCGGGGGCATCAGTGCACGATGTGCGGGCTGTCGCTGCCGTGGAGGTTGTCGGTGTCGGGCGCGGGGGAGGCGTGGTGCAGGACCATCTTCCAGCCGACGGCGCCGCGGCTGAAGACGTTGGTGGCGATGATCGGCGGGTGCAGCCGGTGGTCACCGTCGATGTGCACGTGCTGGTGCACGGTGTGCACGGCGGTCATCACGTTGAGCCACTGCACCGGCCGGCTCGGTCGGATGATGAGCCGCGTGCCGCTCTCGAAGAGCTGGCGCCACGATTCGCGGATGGCCGAGAGGCCGATCAGGCGGATGCTGCCGGGGTGCACGCAGACGACCTCCTCGTCCTCCGACCAGACGGCCATCATGCCGTCGAGGTCGGCGCGGGCGAGGGCGGCGTAGAAGGCGCTTTCGGCTTCTTCGGGCGAGGTGAAGATCGAGCTGCTCATGCGGGAGTCTCGCAGGGAAGGAGGACGTGGGTTGGAGCCAGGCATCCGGCAGCAGGATGCGGGCGCCGCCGGGGATGCCGTGGTGATCTTGCCGGGCCGGAGCGGACCCACGTGACACGGGGGCGTTGCCGCCCCCGTGCTGGCCTCAGCCTGGCCCGGCAGAATCAGTGATGCCCTTTGGGCAGCTCGCCGGTGAACACGTACTTGGCGCCGCAGTAGGGGCAGCTGGCCTTGCCGTCGTGGGCCACATCGAGGAAGACCCGCGGGTGACGCGCCCACAGCGGGGCGTCGGGCATCGGGCAGTGCAGCGGCAGATCCTTGGCCGTTACTTCGATCGGTTTGGATTTATCCTGATTCTCGGGCATGGAGGTCTCCGTGGGCGGTCAGACGTGGGACAGCCAGTGGGCGTACTCGGGCGCCTGGCCGTTGACGATCTCGAAGAAGCGCTTCTGCAGCTTGTGGGTCACCGGGCCACGCTTGCCGTTGCCGATGATGCGGCCATCGACGTCGCGGATCGGGGTGACTTCGGCGGCGGTGCCGGTGAAGAAGGCTTCGTCGGCCACGTACACGTCGTCGCGGGTGACGCGGCGGGACTGCACTTCCATGCCGAACTCCTTGGCCACCTGGATCACCGAGGCGCGGGTGATGCCGGTGAGGGCGGAGGCGATCTCGGGTTCGTAGATCACGCCGTCCTTGACCAGGAAGAGGTTCTCGCCGGCACCTTCGGCCACGAAGCCGTTGGTGTCGAGGAGCAGCGCCTCGTCGTAGCCGGCTTCGACGGCTTCGGCGTTGGCGATGATGGAGTTGGCGTAGGTGGACGACAGCTTGGCGCGCGGCATCGTCACGTTGACGTGGTGACGGGCGTAGGAGGAGATCTTGACGCGGATGCCGTTCTCGAGGGCTTCCTCACCCAGGTAGGCGCCCCACGGCCAGGCGGCGACGGCCACGTGCACGGTGGCGCCCTTGGTGGAGATGCCCATCTTTTCGGAGCCGTAGAAGGCGATCGGGCGCAGGTAGCAGGATTCGAGCTTGTTGGCGCGGACGACCTCGAGCTGGGCCTCCATCAGGACTTCCTTGCTGTAAGGGATGTCCATCATGTAGATCTTGCCGGAGTTGAGCAGACGCTGGGTGTGCTCGGCCAGGCGGAAGATCGCAGTGCCGCTGACGGTGTTGTACGCACGGACGCCCTCGAAGACGGCCAGGCCGTAGTGGAGGGAGTGGGTGAGCACGTGGGTGGTTGCCTCACGCCACGGAACGAGTTTGCCGTCGTACCAGATGAAACCGTCGCGGTCTGCCATAGACATGGTGGGGGTTCTCCAACTGAAATCAGTAAATTCAAGCCCGCGATTCTAGCGCATTCCGCAAGCCTGCGGACCCTCGTGCCGAAGGGGGTAAAATGCGGATATTTCTGCGGACGGAATGGGCATGGAAATCTGGAAGCCGAACGTGACGGTGGCGGCGGTTGTCGAGCGGGACGGGCGCTTTCTGGTCGTCGAGGAGGAAACCGACGACGGCCTGCGCTTCAACCAGCCGGCGGGGCACCTGGAGAAGGGTGAGTCGCTGGTGGCCGCGGCGGCCCGGGAGGCCCTCGAGGAGACGGCCCACTGCTTCCGGCCGGAGTTCCTGGTGGGCATCTACCAGTGGCCCAAGCCGGGCAGCGACATCACCTACCTGCGCTTCGCGTTCGGCGGCAGCGTCGAGGGCTTCGAGCCGGAGCGACGCCTCGACGACGGCATCGTGCGGGCGGTGTGGCTGAGCCTCGACGAGCTCCGCGCCACGCGGGAGCGTCACCGCAGCCTGCTGATCCTCCAGTGCTGCGAGGACTACCTCGCCGGCCGGCGGTTTCCGCTGGATCTGCTGCGGCACTACGACGCATGATGGGTCGGCGCCTCGGTGCGGTGTTGCTGGCGCTGGCCGGGCTGTCGGCAGGTGGTGCTGCCATGGCCGACGCGCGGGTGGCGATCTGTTTCAATTACGGTTGTCTCGCCGAGGCCGAGGTGGTGTTTTCGGAGGCGCAGCTGGGCGAGGTGGCCGCGTCGCTGGGGCGGGCCGAGTCGGCGGTGGAAGAGCGGGCCATCCTTGGCCAGGTGATGGGGCGCTTGTACCGCTGGGCGGGCACCCAATCGCCGATCAGCGCCGATCGGCCGGGGGATTTCCTCGACGATGGCGTGCATGGAATGATGGACTGCATCGACCACGCGGAGAGCACGACCCGCCTGCTCAAGCTGCTCGAAGGGCGCGGCCTGCTGCGCTTCCATGCGGTCGAGCCGATCCGGCGCCGCACGCGTTGGGTGGTGACCCAGCACTTTTCGGCGGTTGTCCGGGAGAATGCGGAGGCGCCCCGGGTGGGCGCCAGTTTCGTTGTGGATACGTGGTTCGGGGAACATGGCGATCCAGCCGTGGTGTTGCCCCTGGAAGATTGGCTGGATGGAGAGGGACCGAATGTCTCGTAAGGAAAAAGTCGTCGTCGGCATGTCCGGCGGCGTGGATTCGTCCGTGGCGGCGCTGCTGCTCAAGCAGCAGGGCTACGACGTGGTCGGCCTGTTCATGAAAAACTGGGAGGACGACGATGACGACGAATATTGCTCGACCCGCCAGGATCTGGTGGATGTGGTGTCGGTGGCCGATGTGCTGGGCATCGACCTCGAGGTGGTGAACTTCTCGAAGGAGTACAAGGACCGGGTGTTTGCCGAGTTCCTGCGCGAGTACGAGGCCGGCCGCACGCCGAACCCCGACATCCTGTGCAACTCCGAGATCAAGTTTCGGGCCTTCCTCGACCACGCGCTGGCGCTGGGCGCCGACCGTATCGCCACCGGCCACTACGCCCAGGTGCGCGAATGGACCAACGACGGGCGCACCGAATTCCAGCTGCTGAAGGCCGAGGATGGCACCAAGGACCAGAGTTATTTCCTGTATCGCCTGAACCAGGCGCAGCTCTCGAAGACGCTGTTCCCGCTGGGCGGCCTCTACAAGCGGGAGGTGCGCAAGATGGCCGAGGCGGCCGGGCTGCACGTGTTCGACAAGAAGGACTCGACCGGCATCTGCTTCATCGGCGAGCGGCCGTTCCGCGAGTTCCTGTCCCGCTACCTGCCGGCAAAGCCGGGCGAGATCCGCACCCTGGAGGGTGACAAGGTGATCGGCCAGCACCAGGGCCTGATGCATCACACCATCGGCCAGCGCAAGGGCCTGCTGATCGGTGGCCTGAAGGGCAACCAGGATGAAGCCGGCGAGCACGACGCGTGGTATGTGGCCCAGAAGGACGTGGCGAAGAACGTGCTGTACGTGGTGCAGAGCCACGACCACCCGGCGTTGCTCAAGGATCGCCTGTTCGCCACCGAGCTGTCGTGGGTGTCGGGCCGCGATCCGCGCACCCACTGGGTGTACACCGCCAAGCCGCGCTACCGCACGCCCGATGCGCCCTGCGAGATCGATGCGCTGGCCGATGGCCGCGCCGAGATCGCCTTCGCCCAGCCCCAGTGGGCGGTGACGCCGGGGCAGAGCGTGGTGATCTACGAGAGCAAGGTGTGCCTTGGCGGTGGCATCATCGCCTGAGGCCTGTCGGCACAAAAACACACAGGGCGCCGCGGCGCCCTGTTTTTTTTGAGCTGCTGCAGAAGCCCGGCGGCTAGTTCTGGGCGAGGCGCAGGTTGGCCGGGTAGCTCCAGTTGCGCTCCCAGGCGGCGCGCACGAGGTTGGGGTACTCGGCCTTGCCGAGGCTGCCGTTGTAGCGACCCAGGGCGCGGAAGAGGTCGCCTTTCTCGATGTCGAGATAGTGGCGCAGGATCGTGCAGCCGAAGCGCAGGTTGGTGCGCATGTGGAAGAGGTTGCTCTCTTCGTTGCCGATCAGCTTGGCCCAGAAGGGCATCACCTGCATGTAGCCGCGGGCGCCGGCGGTAGACAAAGCGTATTTCTTGAAGCCGCTCTCGACCTGGATCAGGCCGAGCACCAGCTGTGGGTCGAGCCCGGCGCGGGTGGCTTCGTAGTGCACGGCGCGCAGTAGTTCGGAGCGGTAGGCCTCGTCGGGGATGCGCCGGGCGAGGCGCTGGGACATCTCGGCGAGCCAGCGCGCCCGCTCGGGGGAGCGCTGGAAGCTCGGGTCGAGGGGCGCCTGGTCGGCCACCGCGGCGTGCAGGGCGGCCTGCACGCTGGCGGCCAGGGGTTCGTACTGCTGGTTGCCGGCCTGCGCCCCCGCGCTGCTCATGCCCGCGGTGAGCGCGAGAAAGCCCTGAAGGAGGAGGGGGCGCAGCGCCTTCATCGTTCAGCCCTTCAGCTTGGCGATGACGGTGGCGGCTACGTCGGCCACGGCCAGCTTGGTGGCCTCGGCGTCGCGACGGCCCTGGTATTCGACGACGCCTTCCTTCAGGCCACGGTCGCCGATCACCACCCGGTGCGGAGTGCCGATGAGCTCGTTGTCAGCCAGCAGCGAGCCCGGGCGCTCGTCACGGTCGTCGAGGAAGGCGTCGATGCCGGCGGCCTGCAGCTCGGCGTAGAGCGCGTCGGCGGCGGTGCGCACGGCTTCGGACTTGGCGTAGCCCATCGGCACGATGGCGACCTGGAAGGGCGCCATGGCGTCGGGCCAGATGATGCCGCGGGCGTCGTTGTTCTGCTCGATGGCGGCGCCGAGGATGCGCGACACGCCGATGCCGTAGCAGCCCATCTCCATGATCTGCTCCTTGCCCTGCTCGTTGAGGAACTTGCAGTTGAGGGCTTCGGCGTACTTGGTGCGCAGCTGGAAGATGTGGCCGACTTCGATGCCGCGGCAGATCTCGAGGGTGCCCTTGCCGTCGGGCGACGGGTCGCCGGCGACCACGTTGCGCAGGTCGGCCACCTCGGCCTCGGGGAAGTCGCGGCCGATGTTGACGCCGGTGTAGTGGTGGTCGTCTTCATTGGCGCCGGTGACGAAATCGGCCATTGCAGCCACCGTGCGGTCCATCACCACGCGGCCGGCAAAGCCCACCGGCCCCAGCGAGCCGGCGTTGGCGCCGAAGGCGGCGAGGATGTCGGCGGGGGCGGCGAAGGTGAGCGGGTTCTTGACGCCGGCGACCTTCTGGGCCTTGACCTCGTTGAGCTCGTGGTCGCCGCGGAGCAGCAGGAGCACCGGCTTGTTGCCAGCGGCTTCGTCGCCATCGACGACGATGGCCTTGACGGTGGCGGTGGCCGGCAGCTTGAGGAAGGCGGCGAGCTCGTCGATGGTCTTGACGCCGGGGGTGTGCACCTTGGTGAGCGCGGCGGATGCCGCCGGACGCGGCGCGGCCGGGGCGAGGGCTTCGGCCAGCTCGACGTTGGCGGCGTAGTCGGAGTCGGGGCAGTAGGCGATGTCGTCCTCGCCGGTCTCGGCGATGACGTGGAATTCGTGGGAGCCCGTGCCGCCGATCGAGCCGGTGTCGGCAGCCACCGCGCGGAACTTCAGGCCGAGGCGGTTGAAGATGCGGTGGTAGGTGTCGTACATGTTGCGGTATTCGCGCTGCAGATCCTCGAAGGAGCTGTGGAAGGAGTAGCCGTCCTTCATCACGAACTCGCGGCCGCGCATCACGCCGAAGCGCGGGCGGATCTCGTCGCGGAACTTCGTCTGCACTTGATAAAAGTGCTTGGGCAGCTGGCGGTAGCTGCGCAGGTCACGGCGGACGACGTCGGTGATGACTTCTTCGTGGGTCGGGCCGACGACGAAGTCGCGGTCGTGGCGGTCCTTGAAGCGCAGCAGCTCGGGGCCGTAGAAATCCCAGCGGCCGGATTCCTGCCACAGCTCGGCGGGTTGCACCGCGGGCATCAGCACCTCGATGGCGCCGGCTCGGTTCATTTCTTCCCGGACGATCGCCTCGACCTTGCGCAGGGCGCGCAGGCCGAGGGGCATCCAGGTGTAGATGCCGCCGGCGAGGCGTTTGATAAGGCCAGCACGCATCATCAGCTTGTGGCTGATGACTTCGGCGTCGGAAGGGGCTTCCTTGAGGGTCGAGAGGAAGAACTGAGAGGCACGCATGACGGAATCCGTTGTGAATACAGCCCTGGATTTTACCGTGCACCGGGGCTCTGGCGGCGTGCGACGTGTGGCGACCTGATTCGGGCGCGCTCCTTTCACGGGCGGTGGAATTGTGGAAGAATTCTGGCCAGTTCATGAATTGAAGGTTGCACCATGCTCGACCGTGAAGGCTATCGGCCTAACGTCGGCATCATTCTGGTGAATGCGCGCAACGAGGTTTTCTGGGGCAAACGGATACGAGAACATTCCTGGCAGTTTCCGCAGGGCGGAATCAAGCACGGCGAATCGCCGGAACAGGCCATGTACCGTGAGCTCTTCGAAGAAGTCGGCTTGAAGCCTGAGCACGTCCGTATCATCGGCCGCACGCGCGGCTGGTTGAGGTACGACGTGCCCAAGCACTGGATCAAGCGTGAGTGGCGCAACACCTATCGCGGGCAGAAACAGATCTGGTTTCTGCTGCGGCTGGTGGGGCGCGACTCGGACGTTTGTCTGCGCGCGAGCAATCACCCGGAGTTCGATGCCTGGCGCTGGAGTTATTACTGGGTGCCGCTGGAAGCGGTGATCGAGTTCAAGCGGGGGGTGTATCAGTCGGCACTCCTCGAGCTTTCCCGTCTGTTGTTCCGCAACATGTTCTTTGAGGTGCCGGCGAGCTATCTTCCGCCCGGTGGTGCGGACGGGCATACTGAAGCGCCGCCCTCCTGACTGGGGCGGGGGATCCCGCGTGCGGTTTCCCCCGCTACAGAAAGCCCGCAAAGGCTTTGTCTGCGTGGCCTGCAGCAGGCCCGCGGGGCGGCCTGGAGTCCGTCTCTTTCATGTTCGCCTCCGTGGGGCCGAATACATCATGTACAAGTTTTTTTGCCGGCTTGGTGCCGGGGGGCTGGTGGCACTCGCTCTGGGTTTCGCCGCGCTGCCTGCGTCGGCCCAGCGTACGGCGCTCTTCGAGGAAAGCACCGCCGCCGAGTGGAAGGAGGCGGAGGTTCGCCTCCCCGCTTATCCCTCGAGCGCCGACCTCATCCCTCTGGATGTGCGCAGTCCGACCCGCACGCAGTTTTTCATCGATGTCCGCTCCCTGAGCCTTGCCGAGGATGGCGTGGTGCGCTACACCCTGGTCGTGCGTGGGGCAGGCGGGGCGGAGAACGTGAGCTTCGAAGGAATCCGCTGCGCCACGGCGGAGCGCAAGCTTTACGCGCTGGGGCGGAGCGGCGAATGGGTGCCTTCCCGCAGCGATGCCTGGCACTGGATTGCCGATAACGCGCTCAATCGCCATCATGCGGTGCTGGCCAAAGAGTATTTTTGCCCGCCTGGTGCTGTTCGGCCGTCCTTGCCCGAGATCCTCGATCTTCTCCGCAGGGATGCGGGTGTGCGCTGATTGTTCTGATTGCCGGGGTGTTAGAGATGATTGACCAGTTGATAATCGGTTTCGACCGGGCCTTGCGCACAGTTTTTGCCAATGCCCACACAGTGCGCCCTGTTCCTGGCGAAGCGCAACCAGAGGCGGAAATGTCCGAAGAGGAGCGGCGCCATGCGGCGGCATTGATGCGCGTTAATCACTGCGGTGAAATCTGCGCACAGGCGCTCTACCAGGGGCAGGCCCTGATGTCGGACAACGAGGGCATCAAGAAGGCGCTGGCCGGCGCCGCCCAGGAGGAAACCGAGCATCTGGCCTGGACCGAGAGGCGCATTGCCGAGCTGGGCGGGCGCAAGAGCCTGCTCAACCCCCTGTGGTACGGCGGCTCGCTGGCCATCGGCATGCTCGCGGCGCGCTTCGGGGATCGGGCCAATCTGGGTTTTCTGGCCGAAACCGAGCGTCAGGTCGAGGCTCACCTCAAGAGCCATCTGACGCGGCTGCCGGAGCAGGATCTGCGCTCCCGCGAGATCGTCGAGCAGATGAAGGTCGATGAGGTCGCGCACGCAGAAACGGCCCTGCAGCTCGGTGGTGTCGAGCTGCCCGGGCCGGTGAAGGCGGCCATGAAGGCCGGCTCGAAGCTCATGACGGGCGTCGCCTACTGGGTTTAGCCGGCGGCGCCGCGGCCCGGCTTGCCGGGCTCAGGCTTCGACGATTTCCCAGGTGTGCTCGATCTCGGCGGTCTTGCCGAGCATGATCGTCGCAGAGCAATACTTCTCGTAAGACAGCTTGATGGCGCGCTCAACCGAGTCAGGTTTGAGGTTGCGCCCCGTCACCGTGTAGTGGAAGGCGATCCGGGTAAACACCTTGGGATCGGTGTCGGCCCGCTCGGCTTTCAGGCTGACGGTGCAGTCGATGACGTCCTGGCGGCTGCGCTTGAGGATCAGCACCACGTCGAAGGCCGTGCAGCCACCGGCGCCGGCCAGCATCATCTCCATCGGCCGGGGGGCCAGGTTGCGGCCACCGGCCTCGGGGGCGCCATCCATCGTCACGACGTGGCCAGAGCCGGTCTCGGCCATGAAGGTCATGCCGCCGACCCACTTCACTACACATTCCATCCTTGCGTCCTTTGAAAACGGCTGTTGGGGAGGCCCGCATTGTGCGGTTCAGGTTGTGATTGTAGCGATCCCCGGCAGGGCGGGCTTGCCGGATTTTGCCGCGACGCAGCATTTTGGGCGGGGTTCATGCGCAGGAGTGTGCGGCCTCCTTTCCGGGTATGTGATGTTTTTCAACTTTAAAACAATGTGTTGTAGGGGTTTTCCCGACAATCACTGGTATTTATGCAGGCATTCAAGGATTTGTGTGGCGACGCACAAAAATGGCTTGTGTTTGCCCGGTGAGTGCCAGGATAATCAAGCTAGTCCAGTTGCTTTTGTGGTCTGAAGCGGCTGAAAGGTGTCTCCTCCACCCTCCTCCTTTGGTGTGGATTTAGCGCAGACCTCCCCGGTCTGCGCTTTTTTTGTCCTTGCTGCGTGATAGCATTTGACATCGGTCCAGGCTGCGCGATAGAATCCGCGGCTTTCCGAATTATGGTCGTTCCCGGTGTCGGGAAAAGTGTCTAAGGAATCTTCATGAAAACGTTTTCTGCCAAGCCGCATGAGGTCAAGCACGACTGGTTCGTTGTCGACGCGACGGATCTGGTCCTTGGTCGGCTTGCTTCCGAAGTTGCGCGTCGCTTGCGCGGCAAACATAAAGCTATCTACACCCCGCACGTTGATACCGGCGATTACATCGTCGTCGTCAACGTCGAGAAGCTGCGCGTGACCGGCAACAAGGCCCAGGACAAGAAGTACTATCGTCACTCCGGTTACCCGGGCGGCATCTACGAAACCAACTTTACCAAGCTGCAGCAGCGCTTCCCCGCTCGTGTTCTTGAGAAGGCCGTCAAGGGCATGCTGCCCAAGGGTCCCCTGGGCTACGCCATGCTCAAGAAGATGAAGTGCTACGCCGGCGCCGAGCATCCGCACGCCGCCCAGCAGCCCCAAGTTCTCGCGATTTAAGGAGCCGACAATGGCTGTGACTTACAACTACGGTACTGGTCGTCGCAAGTCGGCTGTTGCCCGTGTGTTCATCAAGAAGGGCTCCGGCAACATCGTCGTGAACGGCAAGCCGGTTGACCAGTTCTTCTCCCGCGAAACCGGTCGCATGATCGTTCGCCAGCCGCTCGTGCTGACCAACTTTGTCGACACCTTCGACATCCTGGTCAACGTTACCGGTGGTGGTGAATCCGGCCAGGCTGGTGCCGTGCGTCATGGCATCACCCGCGCCCTGATCGACTACGATGCGGAGCTCAAGTCCCCGCTGAAGAAGGCCGGTCTGGTGACTCGCGATGCCCGTGAAGTCGAGCGTAAGAAGGTCGGCTTCCGCAAGGCGCGTCGTCGCAAGCAGTTCTCGAAGCGTTAATCGCTTCCGGGCTGTACCAAAAAGCCGCCCTCGGGCGGCTTTTTGTCATCTGGGAGTAGTATCTTCGGCTGATGTCTTGTTGGAGCCGGCTCAAGGCTGGCGATTCATTTCCTGTTGGGGGCGAGCATGATCAAAGTTGGTGTGGTGGGTGGTACCGGTTACACGGGCGTGGAGCTGCTGCGTTTGCTGGCACAGCATCCGGAGGTGGAGATCAAGGCAATCACCTCTCGCGGTGAGGCGGGACTGCCTGTTGCGGACATGTTCCCCAGTCTGCGTCGGCGCGTCGATCTGCGCTTTGTCGATCCTCAGTCTGCGGATCTTGCCGCCTGTGACGCAGTGTTCTTCGCCACCCCCAATGGGATTGCCATGCAGCAGGCCGTCGAGCTGGTGAATGCGGGCGTCAAGGTCATCGATCTGGCGGCCGACTTCCGCATCACTGACGTCGCTGAATGGGAAAAATGGTACGGGATGAAGCATGCCTGTCCCGAGCTGGTCGCTGAGGCGGTTTACGGTCTGCCGGAGGTGAATCGTGAGGCGATCAAGGCTGCGCGAGTCATCGCGAACCCGGGCTGCTACCCGACGGCCGTGCAGCTCGGTTTTCTCCCGCTGGTCGAGGCTGGCGTCATCGAGCTGGACAGCCTTGTGGCGGACGCCAAGTCGGGCGTGTCGGGCGCCGGGCGCAAGGCGGAGACTCACATCCTGTTCTCCGAGTCTGCCGACAACTTCCAGGCCTATGGCGTGGCTGGCCATCGCCATCTGCCAGAGATCCGCCAGGGCTTGTCGCGCTACGCCCAGGCTCCGGTGGGGCTGACCTTCGTGCCGCACCTGACGCCGATGATCCGCGGCATTCATGCGACGCTGTATGGCCGCCTCAAGAAGGATGTGGATCTGCAAGCGCTGTTCGAGGAGCGTTTTGCCGGTGAGGCGTTCGTTGATGTGATGCCGAAGGGCTCGCATCCTTCCACTCGCTCCGTGCGCTCTGCGAACATGTGCCGCATTGCCGTGCACCGTCCGCAAGGGGGTGACGTGGTCGTCGTCTTGTCGGTGATCGACAATCTCGTGAAGGGGGCGGCTGGCCAGGCGGTACAGAACCTCAACATCCTGTTCGGGCTCGCCGAAACCACGGGCCTGGGCCAGATCCCGGTGATGCCCTGAACTAAACACGACTAGATTTGTCGACTATTTGTTGTTGGCGTCTTGACCTGAAGGTCGGGCGCTGACCATAATTCGAAGATAAATTTGAAGGAGTTGTTCCATGAACGCCGTAACTGATACGCCGAGCCCGTTGGTCTTCACTGACAGCGCCGCAAACAAGGTTAAAGAGTTGATCATCGAGGAGGGGAACCCCGACCTCAAGCTTCGGGTTTTCGTAAACGGTGGCGGCTGTTCAGGCTTCCAGTACGGTTTCACCTTCGACGAGATCCTCAACGACGATGACACCGTGATGGAAAAGGATGGCGTGAAGCTGCTGATCGACCCGATGAGCTACCAGTATCTCGTCGGTGCTGAAATCGACTACACGGAAGGCCTGGAAGGCTCTCAGTTCGTGATTCGCAACCCGAACGCGACGAGCACTTGTGGCTGTGGCTCCTCTTTCTCGGTTTGACTCTGGCTGCTAGCAGTCCATGAAAAAGGGCGCCAATGGCGCCCTTTTGTTTGGGCTGCACCCTATCTAGTCGAGAAATACCGTCTTGCTCTGTTCCAGATGGGCGAGTTGGGCGGTTAGTGGGGCGATCTGGGTCTCGAAGCTGCGCAGCTCGGCTTTTGTGAGCGCGGCGGCGTTCGGCAGTGAAACCGTAAGCGGATCCTGATGGACGTCATTGATGCGGAATTCATAATGCAGGTGAGGGCCGGTGGACCAGCCTGTGCTCCCCACAAAACCGATGATTTCCCCTTGGCGTACCTTGTTGCCGGGCTTCAGCCCGCCGGCAAAGCCGCTCAGATGACCGTATCCGGTGGTGTATTTTTCTCCGTGGCGCAGGACGATGAAGTTGCCGTAGCCGTTTTGCTGACCGACGAATTCGACGATGCCGTCTGAGGTGGCCTTGACGGCGGTGCCATGGGGAGCGGAGTAGTCCACCCCCTTGTGTTCGCGCCAGACGCCCAGTACCGGATGAAGGCGCATCGAGAAGCCGGAACTGACCCGGGAGAACTCCAGCGGGGAGCGCAGAAAGCCGGCCTTGTGGCTCCTGCCGTCCTGGCTGTAATAGTCTTCGTGGCCGTCAGCTCCGCGGAACAGATAGGCCGAGTGGCGAACCCCTCGGTTGATGAACTCTGCGGCGAGAATGCGCCCGGTCCGGATGGCCCGGCCCCGGTGGTAGAACACCTCGTAAACCACATTGAAGCGATCGCCCCGGCGCAGGTCGGCGTGGAAGTCGATGGCGTCGCCGAAAATGTCCGAAAGTGCTTCGGCGACGCTGTCAGGCAGGCCGGCGATGTCTAGGGCGGAGAAGATGGACGACTGGATCGTCCCGCTCTGCATGTGCACGCGGCTTTCGAGCTCTAGGGGCTTTTGAGTGACCTCGAGTTGCCCGTTTCTGGGTTCGATGACCGGGGTTGTTTCGGCGCCCGGCTGGGCAAGGGTGGCTGTTACCAGTCTGCCCTCCGCATTGCTGGCCACGGTGAGGGTTGCCCCCGGACGGAATGCGCCGGCTAGTTGCTTGAGGAGCTTCTGGGTGTTTGCCTGGGAGATCTGGGCGCTGTCGGAGACGCCCAGCCGCCGCAGGGCGGTGCCCAGGCTTTCGCCGGAGCGGACGCGGTCTTCGCGAATGAAGGGGTGTTCGTCGTGGCGACTGATGCTGATCGGTGGGGTGCCGAGTTGCTGAACGACAGTCTCTGTGGAGAAAGGGCTTTCGCTTGCGCCAGGGACAACTGCTATCGCCGCCGCCATGCCCACGGCTGAGCCGATGGCCACACTTGCCATTCGCCAAAGCCGCGCCGGGTCGGTTTCACGCAGCTTTTTGAGATGCGCTAAAATCGACGTCTTTTCTTCACGCATCAGACTTTCCAAGCAAAAATAAGCTTCGGAGTCTACCAAAAACTGCGCAGGTCGGGACTTGTGCGAGGATAAATATGACTGAAATCACAGAGATGCTGGGGCTCATCAAGCGTGGGGCCGACGAGCTTCTGGTTGAGAGCGAGTTGGTTGAGAAGCTCAAGAGCGGCCGCCCTTTGCGCGTCAAGGCTGGCTTCGATCCGACGGCGCCCGACCTTCATCTTGGTCACACCGTGCTGATCAACAAGCTCCGTCATTTTCAGGAGCTGGGGCACCAGGTGCTCTTCCTGATTGGCGACTTCACCGGGATGATCGGAGACCCCTCCGGAAAGAACACCACCCGCCCGCCGCTGACCCGCGAGCAGGTCCTCGACAACGCGAAGACCTACCAGGAGCAGGTTTTCAAGATTCTTGACCCTGAGCGAACCGAGGTGTGCTTCAACTCCAGCTGGATGGAGGCGCTCGGGGCGTCGGGCATGATCCGCCTTGCCGCGCAGCATACCGTCGCGCGGATGCTCGAGCGCGACGATTTTTCCAAGCGCTACGCCGCTCAGCAATCTATTGCCATTCACGAGTTTCTGTATCCGCTCTGTCAGGGCTATGACTCAGTGGCGATGAAGGCCGACGTGGAGCTCGGCGGTACGGATCAGCGTTTCAACCTCCTCGTTGGTCGCGAGTTGCAGAAGCATTACGGCCAGCCGCCCCAGTGTGTGCTGACCATGCCGTTGCTGGAAGGTCTTGACGGCGTAAACAAGATGTCCAAGTCCCTGGGTAACTACATCGGGATCTACGAGCCGCCCAGCGAGATCTTTGGCAAGGTCATGTCGATCTCTGACGAGCTCATGTGGCGTTACTACACGCTGCTCTCGTTCAAGCCGACGGCGGAAGTCGAAGGGCTTCGCCAGTCGATCGCTGAGGGCAGGAATCCGCGTGACGTCAAAGTCTTGCTGGCTCAGGAGCTGGTTGCCCGTTTTCACGGGGCCGCTGCGGCTGTTGCTGCCCTCGAAGACTTCGAAGCGCGTTTTCAACGGAACGCCATACCGGATGATCTGCCCGAGGTCTCGCTGATTGCTGGTGAGGCAGGGTTGGCGATTGCTGGGGTTCTCAAGCAGGCTGGCTTGACGGCGAGTACGTCAGAGTCTCTGCGAATGATTGACCAGGGAGGGGTTCGGCTGAATGGAGAGAAGCTCTCTGATAAAGGGTTGCTGCTGCGCGCTGGCGAGACGGTCGTGCTTCAGGTTGGCAAGCGGAAGTTCGCGCGAGTGAGCTTCTGGTGATTTTCTTTATCAATCCTCTTGACGCC
>NZ_BJNV01000029.1 GCF_006539865.1 Zoogloea ramigera | reverse complement strand
AGTCACGTTGGATTGCGATGAGTCAGGCGTACTTGCTGTCAGCGCGAAGAGTTCGCCTGACTTTCAGCGATGGCTAGCAGCGGCAAATCCCGATGTGATCTGGGAGCACGTTCTAGAGCCAATCCTCGCAAGTGAGGCCGCTTCCGACTGGCCAGCGCTCAGTGAAGCAAACGTCCGCAGTGCTGTTGCGATTGCTCTGCTGGGCGCAGACTCTCCAGTTGACCGTAACAAGGCGACCCCATCGAGGGCAGCGCTGCGCGTATTGGTTGAAGAGGAGCAACTGGAAAATCACATTGGCGAAGACATCGTTCTGCTGAAAAAAGACGGTCATGTCTTCCAGCGCTTGACTGCGCTGTTCAAGGGTGCAGATCATGGCCTTCGCCGGTTGCCATCTCAAAAGGGAACGATCTGGCTTGAAATGGCTCCACCATCGGATCTGCCCCCAGGATTTGACGGATTGGTGCTTCGCAAAGACGATCACGCACCAGAGGTGCGAATGACTGGATCGTCGCGAGTCTTTTGGGCGGGCCAGGAGCGTCGTGCAGTGCTCACGCTAACTGCCGAGAAAGATTCCAGCGCGCGCGTTTGGCAAACTGTGCAGACCGAGTTGAGTGCCGCCTTGAGTTCGGCACAGCCTGCTGACGTCTATGCGATCGCTTCTCTGTGGGAAGCGCCACAGGAAACCATTCTGCGCTGGCGATCGCGAGTCGAGGCATTGCCTATCGGCGAGTTGCTCACAGACGCCTCTGACTTCATCACCGCGCTGGAGCGATTTTCACCCGACGCTGGGGATGGTTGGCGAGCGGGCTGGTATAGCGCCTTGGCGGATCGCCTGATGTTGGCGATCGAGCGCTTTGCTGATGATGTTGATCTCGCCGAGATGTTGGCCTATCTCGCAGGAGTCGAACGGCTGATGCCAAATCAGTCGGATGAGCTCAAGTCTGCTCTTTTGAAGCACTGCCATCCGATTTCTGATACCGAGTCCCTTGAATCGCTTCGCAGAGCTGTCGGGCCATCGCTACCCCTGCCAGATGCCGTGATTGGCGATGCGCTTCTGCAGACCTGGGTCGCCCAAGTCCTGACAGATTCCAGTTTGGCCCTTCATGGTCCCCATTCTTATTCGCAACCATTGACGGCGATTAGGTCTGCTCACCAAGCTGTGCTGCGCGATGTCGGCTTGAAATCCCTTCAGGATGCATCCGATGGAGGCCTTAGCCTTCAAGGCGTAAAGACTTCTGCTTTGACCAGCGTCACAAAGTGGCAGGAGGCTTGCGCGGGTGTTCTCAATATGCGGAGAGCTCTCACGGGCGACACACTTTTGCCAATTCATCAATTTGATGCATTGGTCGGTTCATGGCGCGACTTGGCAGTGCGGAAACTTGCGCACCCGACAACTCCCGGCCAAAGACTAATCGTGCTTGACACCAATGCCTTGATGGTGGCTCCCGATCTTCTTACTACTATGCGTCGAAACGACATCCCTGTTGTTGCCCGACGCGTGCTTGAGGAGCTGGACGGAATCAAGGAATCCTCCGAAGAGGAAAGAGCCCAGAAGGCACGGGCTGCAATTCGTTCTTTGGAGCGTTCCGGGCAAGCCATCCGCTACGAGTCTGAGGTGCTGGATCTTTTGCCGCCAGACTGGGAGCCGACAGCAGACAATCGAATCTTGTCGGTGGCGCTCTATCTCCGGCTGAGTGATGTCATCGTGGTGACCGGTGACAGAAACCTCAGAAACAAGGCGCGTGCAGAGAACATCACTGCCATGCTGCCGGAAGAGTACAGGGGCGGAAGTCCAAATCAGACAGGACGTCGCGACGCAGGAGGAAAACGTAAATGAGCAGACATGACGAGGCACGTTATCAGATCGAACGCCAACGGCGTCAGGATCTTTTTAACCAGCGTGTTCGAGAGACGACTCGCACTTACCTCGCACGATATCGCGGCATTCTCGAAGATGTGCAAAGCCAGGGGCTCAACGAATATGTTCAGGCAGAGTTCTCTGAGCTGGAGAGGGAGCTGGCAAGCCTGACTCGCCTTGTCGAGAGCGATCCTGCCGCAGCGCGTGACCGCAGCATTGAGTTGGGGCGACAGGTGCATGCACTGCCACGACATGCACGAGGAATGAGGCAGGCATACGTCGAGGCACAACGCCAAGCCGAAGAAGCCGCCAGAGAAGAGGCTCGCCGTAGGGTCGAACAAGAGGCTAAAGCGCGGGACGAGTTGGAAACCGCGTGGCAAGACGAGTTGATGCGTTGGGCGGACCCATTGGCCAGGCAATTGGCTTTCAAAGCGCTGTCCGAAGCTCGGGCACGCCTGATGGGGGCGAATAGCCAAACGTCGATCGTTGAGCTGCGAACGGCGATTGGGACGATCAAGGCCGAGTACGAGCAGCGATCTCGGCAGATCAGAGAGAAGGAGTCCAAAGCAGCAGAAGAAAGTGCGTCAGTGGACGCGTTGCAATTATGTCGTGAGCAGATCGCCTCCGTCGGTGGCGGAGCAGCAGAGCGCGCTCAAGCATTGGGATCGATGCTCAATTCAACCAGCGCGATGTCGCCCGAAGAGGTTTCCAGGCGATTGGTTGAAGTCACCCGAGATCTCGATGCTGTCGTGGTTGATGAGAGTTGCAGGCGGGAAGTTGTGCAGGCCGTTTACCGCGCACTGGAGGACGCTGGGTTTGTCACTGAAAAGCCTCGACTCGTTCGCGAAGGTAGCTCCAACGAGGTAGTGATTCGCGGAAAACGCCCCGCTGGTGCCCAGGCAGAGTTCAAGGTTGAGCTCAGTGGAAAGCTGAATTACAAGTTTGATCACTATCACGGCGCTGCGTGCAAAAAGGACATTGATACGGTTCTGCCGCGACTGCAATCGATCTATGGAATACAGCTTTCCACCGAACGCACGATTTGGGAGAACCCAGATGACAAGGACAGCGATGCCAAGCCACAGCCTGGCATGACAAGGGAGAAGTAAATGGCATCTGGACAAACATCTTGGCAAGACGCTTTCCTTCGGGAATGCGGCATTCGGAGAGGGATCATCCTGCACGGCAATGTTGTCGATGTGGTGGCTGATCCAAGCTCGCTTGATCGTTGGCAGAGCGTGCCCGACGCAGTGGACACTATTCTCAAGCAGCGTGGTTATCGTCACGTGATCCGTTGGGATCGTGTCGCAGGCGTTTCTGGCGTCGACTCGAGAACCTGGCGAGAGCTGGCGGCGTCTGCCGTTGCCACTGCGCCTCCTGCGGCAGGAGAAGACTACGACATGGGCGAACCGCTCGCCCCCAGTCACCAAGTTCCGGACACGGGGTCACTAGAGGTAACCCCACAGGACTTTCTGTCGGTGGTTTCGCGCTTGATGAAGCAGTCTGGTCCAGATCGCGTGGCGTTTGTTTTGGACTGGTCACATCTCCTGTTTGGACAAGCCAATGCCTTGAGCGAAGCCGAAAGAGGATGGTTGCTGATGATGGGCAAGGCGACCAGGGATGCGCAAATTACGCTCAACCCGGCAGATGTAGATAGGCCGCAAACATTGATGGTCTTCCTGTGTCAGGGGCTCTCGGTCTTACCGCCGTCGCTCTATCTGAATAACCCGCTGTTCAAAGAAATCAATGTCCCTCTGCCACCTCGTGTAGTGCGGGAGACTGCTGTGCTTCAGCTTTCTTCTGTACTCAGTGTTGAGCCGCCAGTGCTTCCTAAGAGCCGAGTCCTCGCAGATATTGTCGACTCCCTAGAGGGACTCACACTTCGCGACATACACAACCTTGCGAAGCTTTCGCGCCAGCTGCCGAAGATGAGTGCTGAGTCGTTAGTCAGCATGTATCGCTACGGTGAACGCCATAGCCCGTGGGAGCAATTAAACCGGGACAAACTTGGTAAGGCTGTCGAGACACTGAAAGTCCGAGTCAAAGGCCAAGATCAAGCAATCGATGCGGTCAATCAGATCCTGGTTCGGGCATACACCGGATTGTCGGGGCTGCAGCATTCCAGCAAGCAAAGAACACCGAAAGGCGTATTGTTCTTTGTTGGCCCTACTGGCGTGGGCAAGACGGAACTGGCCAAGGCCCTCGCGCAGTTTCTGTTCGGTGATGATGAGGCCTGCCTCCGATTCGATATGTCGGAGTTCAATCACGAGCATGCTGATCAGCGCTTGGTCGGAGCGCCTCCTGGCTACGTTGGCTATGAAGAAGGGGGACAGCTCACCAATGCAGTGAAGAAGCGCCCATTCTCCTTGCTTCTATTCGACGAGATCGAAAAGGCGCACCCGCGGATTCTTGATAAGTTCCTTCAGATCCTGGAGGACGGAAGACTGACTGATGGTAAGGGAGATACCGTTCTGTTTTCCGACACCGTTATCGTGTTCACGTCGAACATTGGGGCGGCACAAATCGAAGCGGACAACCCGGACGCGCGATCAGCCTTTGTCGAGAGAGTCCGTGCGCATTTTGTGAATGAACTGAAGCGGCCGGAATTGCTTGGCCGTATCGGCGAGGGGAACATCATCCCCTTCAACTTTATGGCGGATGACAAGTTTCTCGTCGACATTGCTCGATCAAAGCTCGAGCCACTGCGGCACCGCCTCAGCGAAAAATGGGGAGCTTCTGCGCTGCAATTCGTTGACGAGACCAAGGCGCTGCAGTCGATCGTTGGCATGGTCGATCGAAGCAGCGGCGGGCGTGGTGTTCTCAACGCGCTGACAATTTACTTGTTCGACCCACTAGCTCAGTTCCTATTTGATCAGGTCGGCTCCCCAGACAGATCCCAAGGTCGAACCATTAGGGTTGTACAAGCTGGGTCCAAACCGAACTTCGACTTCGAACTGGAGTGACCCGTGTCTTGGTTGAATCTGGCGTCGTGGATACCTTGCACGGAAGTTGAGGGGCCCGGAAGACGTGCGGCACTCTGGGTCCAAGGCTGCGACAAGCGTTGTATCGGGTGCTGCAATCCGGGCTACCTGAAGATCATGGAACGCGACATTCTGAGTGCGGAGACCATGATTGAACGCTTGCTCGCGGCACACGAGGAGTGGGGTCTGGAGGGGGTCACGTTTCTTGGTGGCGAACCATTTCTTCAGGCGCAGGGACTTGCTGTAGTTGCCGAGGCGGTATCACGTGCGGGGTTGTCAGTCATGACGTTCACCGGCTACACGCTTGAGGAACTGAATGATTTGTCGCTGCCTGGCACGCGAGGCTTGCTTGCATGGACCGATGTGCTCGTCGATGGCCCTTACGAAGCATTGAACCCTGACCGCTCAAGGAACTGGGTCGGCTCAACAAACCAGCGATTTCACTATCTGACTGACCGGTACAACTCATCCATTGAAGGCGTAGATGTTCCGGATAGACAGCTGGAGTTGCGCATTCGCGATGATGGACGATTGGTCTTCAACGGCTGGCCATTTTTGATAAGGTGATTGTTTAGCTATTGGCCTTTGGAGTGGGTAGACTTCCATTGGTCTAGTTTGTGCGCCCAGTCTTGCATCATGACTCGCCGCTCGTCTAGGTAAGTGGCATGGTTGTATGTGCGCCGAACACTGTTCGGCTCCGCATGTGCAAGCTGGGCCTCAATGGCGTCAGGCCGGTAGCCCATTTCATTGAGCCGAGTGCTACCCGTCGTGCGCGTGCCATGCGGGCTGTACTTCGTTGCCCAGCCTAGCTTCTTGAGCGCCTGCCGCAGAGCGGCGTCGGCCATGGGGCGCTGGCGGTCATCGCGGTTCGGGAAAACGAACTTCGTGTGCCCTGTGATTGGATGCATGGCCTTGAGAAGTCCGACCGCTTGAGTCGGTAGCGGAACGACGTGCTCTCGCCGAGCCTTCATCCGGCGTGCAGGAATGGTCCAGAGCGCCTTGTCCAGATCGAACTCGACCCACTCTGCTTGGACGGATTCATTCGGTCGACTGAGCGTCAGCCACATCAGCTGGAACGCCTTGATGGTCTGGAAGTTGCCGCCATGTCCATCAAAGTCGTTCAGCAGCTGGCCGACCTCCTCCGCGCTGAGGGCGCGCTTGTGTTGCGTCTTGTTGGGCGGCAGCGCTTTGCGAACCGGCCAAACGGGGTCAGTGTCCGCCCGCAGGGTGGCTACCGCATGCTCGAAGACGCCAGACATGGTGCGCTTGGCTTCAGCTGCTACCGTGGGTGCGCCGCGCTTGACCGTCTTGTTGAGAATGTCGAGAACGTGGGCTGGGGTGATCTGACGCACCGGCAGCTTGCCAATCGATGGGAAGACCACGCGCTCCAGCATGTCGAGTCTGCGCTTCTTGGTTACTTCTTCCCAGTCCTTCAGGCCCAGCCACTCCTTGGCGATGGCCTCGAATGTGTTCGCTGAGTCTTGCTCGCGCTTGATGCGTTCGATCTGGCGATTCTGGACGGGATTGACGCCCTCCTTGACCAGCTTCCGCGCCGCCTCGCACTTCTCTCTGGCTTCGCCGAGCGTCACGCTGGGGTAGTCGCCAAGTGCGAACCATGATGCCTTCTCATTGAGCTTGAAGCGATAGCGCCAAGCCTTGATGCCGTTGGGTTTGATTTCTAGGTACAGCCCCTTGTAGTCATTGAGGCGGTAGATGCCTTCTCTAGGCTTGGCGGCTCGGCACTGGGCGTCTGTCAGCATCGTGAAGGTCTCCTGTTCGTCCTTAGGGCTTCATCGTATACACCTTCATCAGTCCAGTGCAAGATCCATATACACTCCCGTATTCACTTGCGCAGCGCTATCAAGTGTCGTTGCATGCAACGAGCTGAAATGAAAAAGCCCCGTATCTACGGGGCCTTTCGTCGTTTTCAGTGATGCGCCTGCAAGCAGATGCAATCGCCTGAAATGGCTTGCTCGAATCAGACGTTGAAAAGGAAGTTCAGCACGTCACCGTCCTTTACCATGTATTCCTTGCCCTCCGAGCGCATCTTGCCGGCTTCCTTGGCGCCGGCTTCGCCCTTGAACTTGATGAAGTCCTCAAAGGCGATGGTCTGGGCGCGGATGAAGCCGCGTTCGAAGTCGGTGTGGATCACGCCGGCGGCCTGGGGGGCGGTGTCGCCCACGTGGATGGTCCAGGCGCGGACTTCCTTGACGCCGGCGGTGAAGTAGGTCTGCAGGCCCAGCAGCTGGTAGCCGGCGCGGATCAGGCGGTTGAGGCCGGGCTCTTCGAGGCCCAGGTCGGCCAGGAAGGCCAGCTTGTCCTCGTCGTCCAGGTCGGCCAGCTCGGCTTCGATCTTGGCGCACAGGGCCACCACCGGGGCGCCCTCCTTGGCGGCGTGCTCGCGCAGGCGGTCGAGGTAGGGGTTGTTCTCGAAGCCGTCTTCCATCACGTTGCCCACGTACATGGCGGGCTTGAGGGTCATCAGGCACAGGGGCTTGAGGAGCAGCTTGTCGTCGTCGGTGAGCTGCATGGTACGCGCGGGCTGGCCCTCGTTGAGGTGGGGCAGTAGCTTCTCGAGCAGGGTGACGAGCTTTTGTGCGTCCTTGTCGCCGGCGCGGCCCTTCTTGCTTTCGCGGTGGATGGCCTTCTCGACGGCGGACATGTCGGCCAGGGCGAGTTCGGTGACGATGGTTTCGATGTCGGCCAGCGGGTCGACCTTGCCGTTCACGTGCACCACGTTCTCGTCGTCGAAGCAGCGCACCACGTTGACGATGGCGTCGGTCTCGCGGATGTTGGCCAGGAACTGGTTGCCCAGGCCTTCACCCTTGGAGGCCCCGGCGACCAGGCCGGCGATGTCGACGAACTCGACGATGGCGGGCTGCACCTTCTGCGGCTTGACGATCTCGGAGAGGGCGTCGAGGCGCGGGTCGGGCACTTCGACGATGCCCACGTTGGGCTCGATGGTGCAGAAGGGGTAGTTCTCGGCGGCGATGCCGGCCTTGGTGAGGGCGTTGAAGAGGGTCGATTTGCCGACGTTGGGCAGGCCGACGATGCCGCATTGGAGAGCCATGGAAATCCTTTGTTGTTCAGTCGCTTCCGGCCAGATGTGCCGGAGAAGGCCGCCATTGTAAACCACCGCCTCGGGTTTCCGGAAAAGGGCGGTTTTTTGGGGCCCTGCACGCAGCGCGAGCGCGACGCGCCGCCTTCAGCGGATGAGCAGCAGCCAGAGCATCAGCAGATTGGCGACCAGCGACACGGCGGTGAGGATCTTCAGGCCGAGCTGCGGGTCGCGCTCCAGCAGCGGCGACTTGCGGGGTACGACGAGGGGGCGGTGGGCGCCGCGTTCGAGGGCGAGCAGGAACTCCTCGGCGGTCTCGAAGCGCGCCTTGGGGTCACGGGCGACGGCCTTCAGCAGCACCGATTCGAGCCAGGCGGGGAGGTCGGGGCGGTAGCGGGTGGGGGGCACCGGGTCGCCGAACTTCGGGGTCTGGAAGGGTTCGATCTCGCCGTAGGGGTATTTGCGGGTGAGCAGCTGGTAGAGGGTGACGCCCACCGCGTAGAGATCGGTCTGCTCGCTGGCCGGCACCGGCCGGGCGGCGTGCAGCTCGGGGGCCATGTAGCTGGGGGTGCCGGGGTTGTTGATCTCCTCGAACGCCTGGCCGTCGTGCTGGCTGTCGGCGGCGGCGACGCCCAGGTCGAGGATGCGCAGCCGGCCTTCGGCGTCCACGTGCAGGTTGTCGGGCTTGATGTCGCGGTGGACGATGGACAGCCGGTGCAGGGCGGCGAGGCCCTTGAGGATGCGGGCGCCGAGCTCGGCCACCTCGCCGCTGCCGAAGCGGTGGCCGTTGTCGAGGCGGGCCTTGAGGGTGGCGCCGTCGTGCCAGCTCATCAGGTAGTAAAGGTGGCTGCGCGGCGGGTGGGGGATGACCTGGGGGAACCACGCGTCGCTCACCCGCCGGGCCAGCCACTCTTCGTGGGCGAGGGCGGCGGCGGCCTGCGGGTCGTCGTGCTCGGGGCGCAGGGTCTTCAGCACGCAGGCCTGGCCGCGGGCGTCGTGCACGCGGTAGAGCAGGGTGACGACGGATTCGTGGAGCAGGGCGTCCACCGTCAGCCCGTCGAGCTGTTGGCCGGGCTTGAGGCGCGGCGGCAGGGGCAGCTGGCGCAGGCGGGCGACGTTGTCGCGCAGGCGTTCGGCGGGCAGGGCGTCGACCCGCAGCACCAGGGCTGTGCAGTTGTCCTGGCTGCCACCGCCTTCGGCCGTCACGGCGAGGCGGGTGGCGGCGGCCTGGGGGTCGGCTTCGGACTGCAGGATGTCGGCGATCTTCCGGTCGCCGAGCTGGCCCCAGATGCCGTCGCTCATCAGCGCAAATACATTGCCGGCCTCCAGCTCGCCGTCGGCGTAGTCCACCGACAGGTGGGCGTCGAGGCCGACGGCGCGGGACAGCACGTTCTTCAGCTCCGGGTGTTCCCACACGTGGTCGGTGCTGAGCTGCTCCAGCCGGCCGCCCCGCAGCCGGTAGATGCGCGAGTCCCCCACGTGGGCCAGGTAGTAGCGCCGCCCGCGCAGCACGATGGCCGACAGCGTGGTAGCCATGCCGGCAGTTTCGCGGGTGCGCGCGGCGTGGGCCACCAGCCAGCGGTTGAGGGCTTTGATGACGGTGTCGAGGGACTTGTTGACGGCCCAGGTGTCGGGCGTCGCGTAGTAGTCGGAGAGCAGGCCGCGCACGGTGTATTCGGCCGCTTCCCGCCCGTTGGCGTGCCCCCCAACGCCGTCGGCCACCGCCGCCAGGATGCCCTTGGCGTCCAGCTCCGGCCCCTCCGGCGTGGCCGCGCCACAGAAATCCTCATTCCGCGGCCGTGGGCCGGTGAGGGAGGAGTGACCGAGGGAGATCTGGGGCATGGGCGGGGGGCGTTGGGGTAGTGGGTAGTAGGGAGTGGGGAGTGGGGGTGGGCATATGCGAGGGCTGCAGCCGGCCCCCACTCCCTAATTCCAACTTTCCAGTTGCCAGCTCGTCAGATCTTCGCCGCGGTCAGGTGCGGGGCGCCCCAGGTGGTGCGCCAGCGTTGCTTGACGGCGGTGAGGCCGATGAGGGCGGCGATGGCCAGGGCGGCGAAGATCAGGAAGCCGGCCTGGTAGCTACCGGTGACCTGCTTGCTGTAGCCCAGGCTGGAGGCCAGGTAGAAGCCGCCGACCCCGCCGGCCATGCCCACCAGGCCGGTCATCACGCCGATTTCCTTGCGGAAGCGCTGGGGCACCAGCTGGAACACCGCGCCGTTGCCCATCCCCAGCGAGAGCATGGCACACACGAAGACCGCCAGGGCCTGCCAGGCTTCGGGCATGCCAAAGCTGACGATGGCCAGGAACAGCGCTGCCAGCACGTACATCACGGTGAGGCTCTTGATGCCGCCGATGCGGTCGGCCACGTTGCCGCCGATGGGGCGCACCAGGCTGCCGGCAAACACGCAGGCGGCGGTGAAGAAGCCGGCGGTCTTCGGGTCGAGCCCGTACTGGGTGTTGAAGTAGATGGTGAGCGACGAGGCCAGGCCGACGAAGCCGCCGAAGGTGACCGAGTAGAAGAACATGAACCACCAGGCGTCCTTGTCCTTGAGCACCTTGAGGTACTCGGCCATCGACTTCGCCGGCGGGCACTCGGGGGCGTCCTTGGCCATCACCAGGTAGATCACGAAGACGATGGAGAGCGGGATCAGCGCCAGGCCGAACACATTCACCCAGCCGAAGGCGGCGGCCAGGCCCGGCCCGAACAGCGCGGCCAGCGCGGTGCCGGAGTTGCCGGCGCCGGCGATGCCCAGCGCGGTGCCCTGGTGCTCCGGCGGGTACCAGCGGGAAGCCAGCGGCAGCGCCACCGCAAAGGCGGCCCCGGCGACGCCCAGGAAGAGGCCCAGGGTGAGCACCTGCGCGTAGCTGTGGATGCCGAACTTCCAGGCCACGGCCAGGGCGGCAATCACGATGACCTGGCCGATGGCACCGGCCATCTTGGGCTTGAGGTGGTCCACCAGCACCCCCATCACGATGCGCAGCAGGGCCCCGGCGAGCACCGGGGTGGCCACCATTAGGCCCTTCTGGGTGTGGGAGAGGCCCAGGTCGCTGGCGATCTGCACGCCCAGCGGGCCGAGGATGACCCACACCATGAAGGCCAGGTCGAAGTACAAAAAGGCGGCCAGCAGTGTGGGCGTGTGGCCGGCCTGGAGGAATGATTTGCGGTCCATGGATGACTCCCGGTACGGATTTGAGTGTGAGGGGGCCCGGGCAGGCGCCGGAGGGGCGCTGCCAGGAAGGTTTCTTGGGTTCGGATGGGTGGGGCCCCGGCTGGCGGGAGGCGGTGGAGGAGAGACTGCCGCTGCAGGGCACGCCTCCCGCCGCGCGGGACCTTTATAGGGCGAGGAAGACCTCGCCGTTGTCCACCCTGGTGGCGAAGTGCTTCACGCAGCCCACGTCGGGCGGCACTACCTGGCCGTCGCGGAGCTGGATCTTCCAGCTGTGCAGCGGGCAGGTGACGGTGTCGCCATGCACGATGCCCTGGGACAGCGGGCCGGCCTTGTGGGGGCACTTGTCGAGCACCGCGAAGACTTCGTCGGCGGCGCTACGGAAGACCGCGATGCGGCCGTGGCTTGCACTGTCCACCACGCGGGCGCCCAGCACGGGGACGTCGCCGAGGGCGCAGATCTTTTTCCAGTCGCTCATGATGGGGGCCTCAAACCTTGATGATTTCGAACTGGCGTTTGTGGATGCCGCCGGCCTGGTCTTCGACGATCTCGGCCCACGGGTCCTTGTAGTTCTGCAGCGCGAACAGCAGGCGTTCGTAGAGGGCCTTGCGCTGCTCGGCGTCTTCGAGCACCGCCTTTTTCACGTGCTCCAGGCCGACCCGCTCGAGGTAGTGGCAGGTGCGCTCAAGGTAGAAGCCCTCCTCGCGGTAGAGCTGGATGAAGGCGCCGCCGTATTCGAGCACCTCGTCGTCGTCGGCCACCTTGCAGAAAAACTGGGCCACCTCGGTCTTGATGCCGCCGTTGCCGCCCACGTAGAGCTCGTAGCCCGAATCGACGCCGATCACGCCGATGTCCTTGATGCCCGATTCGGCGCAGTTGCGCGGGCAGCCCGATACGGCCAGCTTGAACTTGTGGGGGCTCCACATCCCGAACAGCATCTTCTCGAGCTTGACGCCCAGGTCCATCGAGCGCTGCGTGCCGAAGCGGCAGTGCTCCGAACCCACGCAGGTCTTCACGGTGCGCAGGCTCTTGCCGTAGGCGTGGCCCGACACCATGCCGGCCTTGGCGAAATCGGCCCACATGGCGGGCAGGTCTTCCTTCTTCACGCCGAGCAGGTCGATGCGCTGGCCGCCGGTGACCTTGACGGTGGGCACCTTGTATTTCTCGGCGGCGTCGGCGATGGCGCGCAGCTCGGCGGGGGTGGTGAGGCCGCCCCACATGCGCGGCACCACCGAGTAGCTGCCGTCCTTCTGGATGTTGGCGTGGGCGCGCTCGTTGATGAAGCGGCTCTGGGGGTCGTCCATCGCCTCGTGGGGCCAGCTGGAGATGCAGTAGTAGTTGAGGGCCGGGCGGCAGCTGGCGCAGCCGTTGGGCGTCTTCCAGTCGAGGAACTGCTGGGCCTCGGCCACCGACAGCAGCTTGTGCTCGCGGATCGCCCTGCGCACCTCGCCGTGGGAATGGTCGGTGCAGCCGCACACCGGCTTGTTGGTGGAGTCGGCCGGCTGGTAGGCGCCGCCGATGGTCGAGGCGAGGATCTGCTCGACCAGGCCGGTGCAGGAGCCGCAGGAGCTCGACGCCTTGGTGTGCTTGCGCACGTCTTCCAGCGTGAAGAGGCCTTGCTCCTTGATCGCCTTGACGATGGTGCCCTTGCACACGCCGTTGCAGCCGCACACCTCGGCGCTGTCGGGCATGCCGGCGGCCAGGCTGTTGCCCTTGTGGCCGACGTCGCCCAGGTGCGAATTACCGAACACCAGGTTGTCGCGGATGTCGTGGATGTCCTGGCCGTCCTTGAGCAGTTGGAAGTACCAGGCGCCGTCCTTGGTGTCGCCGTAGAGCACCGCGCCGACGAGCTTGTCGTTCTTCAGCACGAGGCGCTTGTAGATGCCGGCGCCGGGGTCGTGGAGGACGATGTCCTCGGTGCCGTCGCTGCCCGAAAAATCGCCCGCCGAGAACACGTCGATGCCCGTCACCTTGAGCTTGGTGCTGGTCACCGAGCCCTGGTAGCGGCCGATGCCGTACATCGCCAGGTGGTTGGCGCAAACCTTGGCCTGCTCGAACAGCGGCGCCACCAGGCCGTAGGCGGTGCCCCGGTGGTTGGCGCATTCGCCGACGGCGTAGATGCGCGGGTCGTAGGTCTGCAGGGTGTCGTTCACCACGATGCCCCGGTTGCAGTGGATGCCGGCCTGCTCGGCCAGCGCCACGTTGGGGCGGATGCCGGCGGCCATGCACACCAGGTCGGCGGGCAGGGTCGAGCCGTCCTTGAACCTCACGGCGCAGACGCGGCCTGATTCACCCTTCACCAGCTCGGCGGTGTGGGCGCTCAGCTTGAATTTCATGCCCTTCTTTTCGAGCGCGGCCTGCAGCATCTTGCCGGCGTTGCGGTCGAGCTGGCGTTCCATGATCCAGTCGGAGATATGCACCACGGTCACGTCCATGCCGCGCAGGGCGAGGCCGTTGGCCGCCTCCAGGCCCAGCAGGCCGGCGCCGATGACCACCGCGTGCCGGTATTTGGCCGCGGCGTCGATCATCTCGTCGGTGTCCTGGATGTCGCGGTAGGAGATCACGCCGGGCAGGTCGTTGCCGGGGACAGGCAGGATGAAGGGCGTCGAGCCGGTGGCGATCAGCAGGCGGTCGTAGCCCACGCTGATCGTCTCGCCGCCCTTGCCGGTGGCGGTGACCGAGCGCGTGTTGCGGTCGATCCCGGTGACGGTGCTGCCCAGGTGCAGGGTGATGCCGTTGTCGGCGTACCACTGCAGGTCGTTGAGGATGATGTCCTGTATCGTCATCTCGCCGGCCAGCACCGGGGAGAGCAGGATGCGGTTGTAGTTGGGGTGGGGCTCGGCGCCAAACACCGTGATGTCGTACATCTCCGGTGCGATCTTCCGCAGCTCTTCCAGCGTGCGGACGCCCGCCATCCCGTTGCCGACCATGACCAGTTTGAGTTTGCGCATGATTCCTCCGACGATTGATCCTTGCCGGCCCCGGCACGCAGGGCGGCCGGCGCGGGCGAATGAGCCTTGTGCAGGAGTGATCGTCGTTGATCAGGGGCCGGACCGCCGTTGGTCTGCCCGAGTCGCCTGGCCTGGTTAGGGCTGGCGCGCAATGCCTGGAGCACTTTGCGGGCAGTGCCGCATTTTTGCGATTGCGCGTGCCCGCATGATTTGCGAAGGAATTAGCAGGTTGTGTGCCAGCAGCACAAACCCGCGTGGCTGGCGGGATGTGGGCGTTTCACGGGGGTGTGAACGGGTGGCGGTGCGCACTGCCGTGGTGCGGCAAGCCCCGCGCTGGGGCGTTGTCAGCGGGTTTGTCTTGCGCGCTGCAGCAGATAAACCGTGAGGGCGACCAGGATGGTCGTGAAGCTGAGGAGGGACCAGTTGGCGATGGACAGGCCGAGGAAGGTCCAGTCCACCACCGAGCAGTCACCGGCGCCGCGGAAGATCATCGGCAGGGCGGCGCTGAGGGGAAAGCTCTCGAGCATGTATTCGAGGCCGGGGCCACACTCAGACACGGCGGGCGGAAACCACTGCATCCACGACTGGCGCGCCGCCACGCCCAGGCCGGCGATGGCCGCCACTGCGAGGAAGGCGCCATACACCGACACGCCGCGGCGGCCCGGGTCATGCAGCCCGGCCAGCAGGCCGATCAGCCCGCAGGCGGCCAGTGCGTAGCGCTGCATGATGCACATCGGGCAGGGCTCGATGCCCTTGGCGTGCTGCAGGTAGAGCCCGAAGGCGAGCATGGCCGCACAGATGGCAAAGAGGAGCAGGGCGAGGATGCGGAAGGGGAGGCGCGCGAGCATCGGTTGATGAAAAGGCAAGGGAAAGCTAAAGGATCATTGTAGCCGTCCCGGGTTCCCCTCGTCCGCTCGGGATGTCGATCAGGGCTTGCCGCCCTGGAGGGTGCGCGGCAGGTGATGCTGCGCGCGGTGCTTGAGGGTCTGGTGGAGCGCTCCGGGGAGTGGCAGGACGAGGGCGTGAATTGCCGGCGCTTCGGAGCTTTAACGCAAGCGGGGCGCACCGTGGGGCGCCCCGCCGGGAGCTGCCGGGTTGTGGCGGCTTACTTGCTCTTGATCATCGTGCCGACGCCGTGGTCGGTGAGGATCTCGAGGAGCAGGCAGTGTTCGACGCGGCCGTCGATGATGTGCACGCTCTTCACGCCGTTGCGGGCGGCGTCGAGGGCCGAGCCGATCTTGGGCAACATGCCGCCGGAGAGGGTACCGTCGGCCACCAGGTCGTCGATGTCGCGGGGCGTGAGGCCGGTGAGCAGATTGCCCGCCTTGTCGAGCACGCCCGGGGTGTTGGTGAGCAGCACCAGCTTCTCGGCCTTGAGGATTTCGGCCAGCTTGCCGGCCACCACGTCGGCGTTGATGTTGTAGCTTTCGCCGTCCTCGCCGACGCCGATCGGGGCGATCACCGGGATGAAGTCGCCCTTGTCGAGGAAGGAGATCAGGCTCGGGTCGATCTGGGTGATGTCACCCACCTGGCCGATGTCGATCAGGTCGCCCGGGTTGTCCTTGTTCTCCATCATCAGCTTCTTGGCGCGGATGAAGTTGGAGTCCTTGCCGGTGAGGCCCACGGCCTTGCCGCCGGCCTGGTTGATGAGGCTGACGATCTCCTTGTTCACCTGGCCGCCGAGCACCATCTCGACGACCTCCATGGTCTCGGCGTCGGTGACGCGCATGCCCTGCAGGAACTCGCCCTTCTTGCCGACGCGGGACAGCATGGTCTCGATCTGCGGGCCGCCGCCATGGACGACCACTGGGTTGAAGCCCACCAGCTTGAGCAGCACCACGTCACGGGCGAAGCACTCCTTGAGGTGGGGGTCGGTCATGGCGTTGCCGCCGTACTTGATGACGAGGGTCTTGTCCTGGAAGCGCCGGATGTAGGGCAGGGCCTCGGCGATGATCGCGGCTTTCTGGGCGGGGGAGAGGTTGGAGGTGTCGATATGCTCGGTCATGGTCTCGTGCGGCACGGGGAGTGATTTACGGGTAGCCGCGATTGTAATCCCTGTGGTGGGGCTTGGCGTGCCGTGTCGGTGCAAGTGAGAGGGGGCGGAAAGCTCGCGCCTTCCGCCCCCCGATGGCCGCGTGCGAGCGGCGTGGTGCTTACTCGATCACCAGGCGCTTGGCCTGGGGCGCGAGCTTCTTGGGCAGCGTGAGCTCGAGCACCCCTTCGTTGAACTTGGCGGTGGCCCGGCTTTCGTCCACATCCTGCCCGAGCTGGAAGCTGCGGGACACCTGGCCAAAATAGCGCTCGGTGCGCAGTACGCGCTCGCCTTCCTTCACTTCCTTGTCCTGCTTGCGCTCTGCGCTGATGGAGACCACCGGGCCATCGATATGGACATGGATGTCTTCCTTCTTGATCCCCGGCAGTTCGGCATGCACTTGGTAGGCGTCCTCCTGCTCCTTCACGTCCACGCGCATCTGCGGCGCTTCGGCGTTTGCGGCGGCCCCGCCACCATATTCCACCGGGCGCACGAAGAAGCCGCGGAAGAAGTCGTCAAGAGGGTCACGGCGAGTGATGTTGCTCATTCGTAAGTCTCCTTGTCTGGTCTCGGGATAGCGGGCTCTGCCCCGCTCTGATTCTTATATAGGGTTCGGCCTTCTTCACTTCAAGCCCCGCGCGGCGGGTAGACTGGGGTTTCGCAAAAAGGGAGCCCAGGCATGTCGCAAGAGAACAGTGAAGCGTCGACCAACATCTGCCCGGGCTGTGGTGCGGGCTTTACCTGCGGGATGCAGGCCGGCCAGCCCGAGTGCTGGTGTGCCACCTTGCCGCCGCTGCTGGCGGTGCCGGCGGCCGGCGCGGGCAGCTGCTATTGCCCGGCCTGCCTGGCGCGGATGATTGAGACCCAGCAGGGCGGGCCGAAGATCTAGCTGGCCTGGAGCCGCCGGGCGACGAGGTGGATGGCGTCGCGGTTGGTCCACGAGAACACTGCCTGGGCGGCCTCCTGCCAGGGCACCCAGCGGGCCGCCGTGTGCTCGTCGGGGGCTAGCCGCACGGGTTGTGGGGCCGGCAGGCACAGGCTGAAGACGTGTTCGGTATTCTGGGTGACGCCCGGCGCGTAGCGCTTGCGCCAGCGCTGCATGATCAAGAAGCGGTTGGCGAGCTGCCAGTCGTGGAGCGCGGCGGCGCTTGCCTGGATGCCGGTCTCTTCGGCGACCTCGCGCAGGGCCGTGTCGGCGAGGTGCTCGTCGCCTTCGCGGCTGCCGGTCACCGACTGCCACAGGCCCGTGCTCTCGGCCCGTTCGAGGAGCAGCACCTCCAGCGCCGGGGTGTGGATCACCACCAGCACCGACACGGGCTGCTTGAAGGCGGCGCTCAAGCCAGCTCCTGCAGCCAGTCGAGGCCGTCGGAGACGGTGCCGACGAGGGTCCAGAACGGTACGCCGTCGTCGCGCCAGGTGTCGGCCGCGTCCTGGAAGATGGACAGCGCGGTGGCGAAGTCGGTCGGGGCGGCGCTGGCGAAGGCGTCAGCGCGCTCGAGGACGATCACGTAGCCGTCGGCCGCCATCCACGACAAGTCGGTGAGGCAATCGGCCAGGGCGTCCCAGTTGTGGCCGTACCAGTCGGGAAAGTCGAGGGCCTTGCCGACGGCCTCGAGAAAGGCCTCCTTGGTCGTGACCCGGGCGAGATCGACCCGGTGCATGGGGTAGTCGAGGCTTTCGGCGGCTTCTTCGAGGGCGAGGTCGGCGGCAAAGGGCATGTGGTAGATCCCGGCCCGCTCGGCGCGGGGCAGCAGGGAATGGTAGGCAGGGGCGTGCATGGTCAGTCCTGGATGCGCCGGAAGCTGCGGTAGTGGTCGTTGCTGTAATAGAAGACCGAGGGCGGGTTGCCGCCGGTGACGATGCGCCGGGCGCCCCGGTCCCGCGAGCCGGGGGTCGGGACGGTGTATTCGCGGTAATAGCCGCGTCTGGCTTCGGGCAGCTGGTTTTCGCGGTTCTGGAAGGTGATGCCGTCGCGGCGGTAGGGGTAAGGCCCGCCCTGGCGGATCAGGGCGAGGGTCTCGCGGGCCTCGGGCGGCAGGCGGGACTCCGCAATGGTCGAGCTCTCGCGGCTGCCCCAGTCGAGGAAGTCGCGGGCCTCGGCGCCGGGGGCGGCAAAGGCGAGCAGAACGGCAACGAGCCGCAGAAAGCGTGGGAGCATGACGTGCCCTCGGATAAACGGAACGCAGTCAGTTTAGCAGGCGGGGAAGTGGGAGGTGGGAAGTGGGCGGGCACACCTTGAGTCCGTGCCCCCACTCCCCATCACCCATCACCCCCTCACGGCTGTATCCCGAATTTCTTCAGCAGGTTGTAGTAGTAGGTGGTGAGGGCCGGCAGGCGGGCGTTGCCCGGGTCTTGCGCGCGGGCGCGTTCCATCAGGTTGCGGGCCTGTTCGGCGAAGCGTTCGTTCCAGCCGCAGCTCTCGATGTGCTTGAGGAGCGCGAGGGTGGCGTTGAAGAGGACGTGGGTGTTGCCGGGCATCTTGCGCACCGCGGTGAGCATGAACTGCACAGCGCCGTCGAAGTCGCCATCCTGCGCCTTGCGGGCGCCTTCGGCGACGAGGTCGCGGATTTCCGTGTTGATCTGCCCGGCCAGCTGTTCGCCGAGCTCGGTCTTGCCGGCCTCCCGCAGTATGTTCTTGGTGGTGGCGAGGGTGCGTTCGTCGGGGGCGTTGCGCATGATGTCGAGGACGACCTGGGCGCCTTCGCCCTCGAGCTGGGTGGCGAAGCAGGCGCGGGCAAGCTCGCCCTTCAGCTTGAGGGACAGGCTCTGGCCGCCGTCGGATTCGGACATGAGGGCTTTGAGGGCTTCGCCGGCCCGGTCGGTCTCGCCCTTCTTGACATGCACGAGTGCGCTCGAGAGGGCCGTGCACATGCGGGTTTTGTCGAGGCCCGCCATGGAGCGCTCGAGGTCGCGGATGGTGGCTTCGGCCTGGGCGGTGTCGCCGCGGCCGAGCTGGGCCTGGAGCAGGCGGACGTGGTCTTCGGGGTCGCGGAAGTCGGAATACTTGCCCTTGCGCACGACCTCGGCGAGCACCTTTTCGGCGGCCTCGTGGTCGCCGGTCTCGATGGAGAGCTCGCCCAGGCGGCGCAGACGCCCGACCCGGTGGGGCGACAGGGCCATCGCGTTGGTCAGCACGTTGCGTGCGGCTTCCAGCTCGCCGGCCGCCTCGCGGGTGCGTGAAAGCCAGTCGTAGGCGTCCACGTAGAGCTCGTTTTCGCCGACCAGGGCCTGGAGGATCTCTTCGGCCTCGGCATAGCGGCGCTGCAGGTAGAGTGCCTTGGCCAGCCCGAGGCGGGCCCAGGGCACGCTGCGGGTGGACAGGATGCGCTCGTAGAGCTTCTGCGCTTCGTCTGCATTGCCGCTGGCCACATGGAGCTCGGCCCGCAGGCGCAGGAAGTCGAGCTGCCACTGGGGGTGCTTTTCTTCCGCTTCAGCGCAATAGGTGATCGCGTCGGGCACGTTGCCCAGCTCGATCAGCTGGTAAGCCGGCATGAAGGCTTCGCGCTTGACGAGGGCCCGCTCAATGCGGTCGTGCAGGGTGTCGGCGGCGAAGGGCTTCAGGATGTAGTCGTTGGGGGCCAGCTCGGCAGCGCTGACGACACGCTCGTACTGGCGTTCGCCGGTGACCATGATGAACAGGGTCGACAGGGGGATGACCGCGTTGTGGCGCAGGTCTTCGAGGAGGTGCTGGCCGTCCTGACCGTCGCCGATGTGGTATTCGCAGAGGATCAGGTCGTAGCGGGCGTCACGCAGCTTGCGCACGGCGACCCCGGCGGTGACGGCAAACTGGACTTTGGTGATGCCGGCCATGTTGAGCATGTTGCGGAGCTGGGTCCGCATGCTGGGGTTGGCTTCGACGATGAGGGCGGAGACGGTGCCGAGTTCGATCACGGTGGGCGGGGCGTTGGCGCGGGATTGAGGGGTGGAACGGCCGCGCGCGTGGATTCTTGAGGCCCGCACAAAAAGAAAGCGGGCAAACGGCCTGGCCGTGTGCCCGCTTTTGCAGCGCCGGAGAGGCGATCAGGCGGCCGGGGTTTCCGGGGCCTTCTGGCGCAGGCGGATGTGCAGCTCGCGCAGCTGCTTTTCGTCCACTGGCGACGGGGCGTCGGTGAGCAGGCACTGGGCGCGCTGGGTCTTCGGGAAGGCGATCACGTCGCGGATGGATTCGGCGCCGGTCATCATGGTGACGATGCGGTCGAGGCCGAAGGCCAGGCCACCGTGCGGGGGCGCGCCGTACTTGAGTGCGTCGAGCAGGAAGCCGAACTTGGCCTGTTGCTCCTCGGGGCCGATGTTGAGGGCCGAGAAGACCTTCTCCTGCACCTCGGCGCGGTGGATACGCACCGAGCCGCCGCCGATTTCCCAGCCGTTGAGGGCCAGGTCGTAGGCCTTGGCGAGGCACTTGCCCGGGTCGGTGAAGAGCAGCTCCATGTGCTCGTCCTTCGGGCTGGTGAAGGGGTGGTGGCAGGCGGTCCAGCGCTTGTCTTCCTCGTCGTATTCGAACATCGGGAAGTCGACGACCCACAGCGGCTCCCAGGCCTTGCCGTTGACGTAGCCCTTCTCGTGGCCGAGCTTGGTGCGCAGCGCGCCGAGGGCGTCGTTGACGACCTTGGTCTTGTCGGCGCCGAAGAAGATCAGGTCGCCGGACTGGGCGCCGGTGCGTTCGAGAATCGTGCGCAGGGCGGTTTCGTGGAGGTTCTTGACGATCGGCGACTGGAGGCCGGTTTCGTTGACCTGGGTGACGTCATTGACCTTGATGTAGGCGAGGCCGCGGGCGCCGTAGATGCCGACGAACTTGGTGTATTCGTCGATCTCGCCGCGGGACAGGCTGGCGCCGCCGGGCACGCGCATGGCCGCCACGCGGCCGCCGGAGGTGGCGGGGCCGCTGAAGACCTTGAAGGCCACGTCGGCCACGGCGTCGGTGACGTCGGTGAGCTCGAGGGTGACGCGCAGGTCGGGCTTGTCGGAGCCGAAGCAGCTCATGGCCTCGGCGTAGGTCATGCGCGGGAAGGGGTTGGGCAGCTCGACGGACAGCACTTCACTGAAGATCGTGCGGATCATCTCTTCCATCATCGCCGTGATCTCGGTCTCGGTGAGGAAGGAGGTCTCGATATCGACCTGGGTGAATTCGGGCTGGCGGTCGGCGCGCAGGTCTTCGTCGCGGAAACACTTGACGATCTGGTAGTAGCGGTCGTAGCCGGCCACCATCAGCATCTGCTTGAAGAGCTGCGGCGACTGGGGCAGCGCGAAGAACTGGCCGTCGTGGACGCGGGAGGGCACCAGGTAGTCACGGGCGCCCTCGGGGGTGCTCTTGGTGAGCATCGGGGTTTCGATGTCGATGAAGCCGCGGGCATCGAGGAAACGGCGGAAGGCCATTGCCGTCTTGTAGCGCAGCATCATGTTCTTCTGCATCTGGGGGCGACGCAGGTCGATGACGCGGTGGGTGAGGCGGGTGGTCTCGGAGAGGTTTTCCTCGTCGAGCTGGAACGGCGGCGTGGCGGAGGTGTTGAGCACCTCGATGTCGTGGCACAGGATCTCGATCTCGCCCGACACCAGGCCGGCGTTCTCGGTGCCGGCGGGGCGGCGGCGCACCTTGCCGGTGATCTTCAGGACGAACTCGTTGCGGACGGACTCGGCCACCTGGAACATCTCGGCCCGATCGGGGTCGCAGACGACCTGGACGAGGCCTTCACGGTCGCGCAGGTCGATGAAGATCACGCCGCCGTGGTCGCGCCGGCGATGGACCCAGCCGCAGAGGGTGACGATCTGGTCGAGGTAGGCGGCGGAGACGAGGCCGCAGTATTGAGTTCGCATGGTGGGATCTTTATTCCTGGAAAAAACGGAACGCACCTGACCGGCAGGCGCGTTTATCGATTCAGTAGGGCTGCGCTGGAGTGAAGGGCGCTGCCGGGGGGCGAGGGCGGCGCGACCACGCCCATCGAGATGATGTACTTGAGGGCGTCATCGACGCTCATGTCGAGCTCGATGGCGTCCTTGCGCGGCAGCATCAGAAAGAAGCCGGAGGTCGGGTTGGGCGTGGTGGGCACATACACGCTGACGAAGTCGTCGCCAAGGTGGCGGGCGGCGTCACCACCGGGCTTGCCGGTCTGGAAGGCGATGGTCCAGATGCCCTGATGGGGGTACTGGATCAGGAGGGCCTTGCGGAAGGCCTGGCCGTTACTGGACAGCAGGGTGTCGGAGACCTGCTTGACGCTGTAGTAGATCGACTTGACCACCGGGATGCGCGACAGCAGGCTTTCCCAGAAACCCACCAGCCGCTGGCCGACGAAGTTGGCTGCGGCGAGGCCGGTGATCAGGATCAGCAGCAGCGTGACGAGGACGCCGACGCCCGGCAGGTGGAACCCCAGCAGGGCGTCGGGCCGAACTGCGGCCGGTGCGATCAGGAGGATCTGGTCGAGGGTGTTGACGATCCAGGCCAGCACCATCAGGGTGATGACCAGCGGAATCCAGATCAGCAGTCCGGTGACAAAGTATTTTTTCATTCAGCGGTTTCGCGGGCGTCCTGGCTCAGTGGCACGCGCAACTGCCGCCGCAGGGGGTCGGGGCAGGGCTTTCGCTCTTGGTGGCCTCGGCCTTGGGGCTGGAACCGCTGCTGCCCTTGAAGTCGGTGGCGTACCAGCCACTGCCTTTGAGCTGGAAGCCGGCGGCCGAGAGCTGCTTGGAGTAGGTTTCGGCACCGCAGGCGGGGCAGGTGGTGAGCGGGGCGTCGCTCATTTTCTGAAGGTGGTCTTTTTGATGGCCGCAGGCGCTGCAGCGATACTCGTAGATGGGCATGACGAGCTCCGGAAAGTCAATTGGGCGAAGTTTAGCGCATCGCAACATCGGGCGAAACAGACCCCGAGCCGATCAGATGGGGGCAGGCGCTGCTGTTTCAAGTCGTGGGCCCGGGCCGTGCCGGGAAGCGCCCCGTCAGAGCAGGCCCAGGTAGGCCTCCGTGAGGGGCTTGCCCCAGTAGAGGGCCAGCAGCCCGGCGGCGGCCAGGTAGGGGCCGAAGGGGATGGGGATCTCCCGCCCGTGCTTGCGTAGCACGATGAGCGCGACGCCAACCACGGCCCCCACCAGGGACGAGAGCATGATCGTGAGCGGCAGGATCTGCCAGCCGAGCCAGGCACCGATGGCGGCGAGCAACTTGAAGTCTCCATAGCCCATGCCCTCCTTGCCGGTGGTGAGCTTGAACAGCCAGAACACCGACCACAGGGCCAGGTAGCCCGCCGCGGCACCGACCACGGCACCGGCGAGGTCGGTGAAGGTGCTGTCGAGGTTGAGCAGCAGGCCGAGCCACAGCAGGGGCAGGGTGATGCTGTCGGGCAGCAGCTGGGTGTCGAGGTCGATGAAACACAGCGCGATCATTGCCCACAGGAAGATCAGCGCACCCGCCCCTGCCAGGCCATAACCGAAATGCAGCGCGGTGAAGCCCGACAGGGCGGCGCAGGCGATCTCGACCAGCGGGTAGCGCACGCCGATGGGCGCGCTGCAATGCCGGCAGCGGCCACGCAGCACGAGGTAGCTGACGACCGGGATGTTTTCGAGGGCGCCGATCGCGTGGCCGCAATGGGGGCAGCGCGAGCGGGGCGTGGCAATGTTGAAGACCTGGGCTTCGCCATCGGCCTCCTCACCCCGCAGGCTGGCGGCTTCGGCCTGCCATTCCCGCTCCATCATCACCGGCAGGCGGTGGATGACCACATTGAGGAAGCTGCCGACGAACAGGCCCAGCAAGGTGCACAGGGCGGCGAAGACGAGGGGATCCCGCAGGGCGCTCATGACTGCTTCCAGGGAGCTTGCGGCATCAGCCGACCACGGCGCCGAGCTTGAAGATCGGCAGGTACATCGCGACCACGAGGCCGCCGATCACCACGCCCAGGAAGACCATGATTATTGGTTCGAGCAGCTGGCTGAGGCCGGCGACGGCATCGTCCACCTCGCGCTCGAAGAAGTCTGCGACCTTGCTGAGCATGGAGTCGAGCTGGCCAGACTCTTCGCCGATGGAGACCATCTGGATCACCATGGTGGGGAAGACGAGGACGTTCTGCATGGCCACGGTCAGGCTGGTACCCGTGCTGACGTCGGACTGGATCTGCTTGGTGGCGTTTTTGTACACCACGTTGCCGGATGCGCCGCCCACCGAGTCGAGGGCTTCGACGAGGGGGACGCCGGCGGCGAACATGGTGGACAGGGTGCGCGTCCAGCGGGCGATGGTGGCCTTGCGGATGACGTCGCCGATCACCGGGATCTGCAGGGTGAGGCGGTCGACGGTGGCCTGCATCTGCGGCGAGTGCTTGTAGGTGTAGGAGATGGCGGTGATGGCGCCGAAGATCAGGCCGAAACCGATGTACCAGTAATTGACGAAGAAGTCGGAGAGGGTGATGACCAGCATGGTCGGTGCCGGCAGGTCGGCGCCGAAGCTGGCGAACACCTTCTTGAACTCGGGCACCACGAACAGCATCATCACCGAGACCACCAGGGCCGCCACCACGACCACCGAGATCGGGTAGAACAGGGCTGACTTGATCTTGCTCTTGATGGCGAGGATCTTTTCCTTGTAGGTGGCCAGGCGGTCGAGCAGGGAGTCGAGGATACCGGCCTGTTCGCCGGCGGCGACCAGGTTGCAGAACAGCGCGTCGAAGTGGTCCGGGTGGCGCCGGAAAGCCTGGGACAGGCTGCTGCCGGTCTCGACGCTGGCGCGCACGTCGTTGAGCAGGCGCGCTAGCGAGGGGTTGCCGCAGCCCTTGATGGCGATGTCGAAGGATTGCAGCAGCGGCACCCCCGAACGCACCATGGTGGCCAGCTGGCGGGTGAACAGCGCGATATCCTTGTCGCCGATCTTGCGCCCGCGGGCGAAGGCCTGCTTGCGGATCTTGTGGGAGAGGATCCCCTGGCGGCGCAGCACGGTTTGCACGACGGTTTCCGTCGTGGCGCGCATTTCGCCGCGGATGATCTTGCCGGTCTTGTCTTTCCCCTCCCAGACGAACAGGTGTTCGCGTACGGCGGTGGTGCCGCGGGCGGGGGTTTTCTTGGTAGGTGCAGTGGCCATCGGTTGTTTCCGCGTGGGGCGATCACTCGTTGGTGCAGGCGAGGACTTCGGTCAGTGAGGTGACCCCTTGCTTCACCTTCAGGAGGCCGGACTGGCGCAGATCCCGTACGCCTTCACGCTGGGCCTGGGCGGCGATGTCCATCGAGTTGCCGTTCGTCATGATTATACGTGCGATCTCCTCGGAAATCGGCATGACCTGGTAAATGCCCAGCCGACCCTTGTAGCCGCTGCCCTTGCAGCGCTCGCAGCCCTTGGGGCCGTAGGGCTGCCAGCTGCCGTCCAGATCCTCGTGGGTGAAACCGGCCGATAGCAGCGCCTCGATCGGGATGTCCACCGGCTGTTTGCAGGTGCACAGGCGTCGGGCGAGGCGCTGGGCGGTGATCATGATCACCGAGGATGCGATGTTGAACGGCGCGACGCCCATGTTCTTTAGGCGTTCGAGCGTCGAAGGGGCGTCGTTGGTGTGCAGGGTGGACAGCACCAGGTGGCCGGTCTGGGCGGCCTTGACCGAGATCTCGGCGGTGTCCAGGTCACGGATTTCGCCGACCATGATCACGTCCGGATCCTGGCGCAGGAAGGCGCGCAGGGCGAACGAGAAGGTCAGGCCGGCCTTCTCGTTAACGTTGACCTGATTGACGCCGGGCAGGTTGATTTCGGCCGGGTCTTCGGCGGTGCTGATGTTCACGCCGGGCTTGTTGAGGATGTTCAGGCAGGTGTAGAGCGACACCGTCTTGCCGCTACCCGTCGGGCCGGTGACCAGGATCATGCCGTAGGGGCGCCCGATGGCCTCCATCAGGGCGGCCCGCTGCTCGGGCTCGTAGCCGAGGGCGTCGACGCCGAGCATCGCCGAGCTCGGGTCGAGGATACGCATGACGATCTTCTCGCCATACAGGGTCGGTAGCGTCGATACCCGGAAGTCGATGGCCTTGTTCTTGGAGAGCACCAGCTTCATCCGGCCGTCCTGGGGGATGCGCTTCTCGGAGATGTCGAGGCGCGAGATGACCTTGATGCGGGCGGCGATCTTTTCCTTGAGGACCAGCGGCGGCTGGGCGATCTCGCGCAGGATGCCGTCGGTGCGGAAGCGGATCCGGTAGTACTTTTCGTAGGGCTCGAAGTGGATGTCCGAGGCCCCTTCGTTGATGGCGTCGATCAGCAGCTTCTGGATGAAGCGCACCACCGGCGCGTCTTCCACGTCGGAGGCCGTTTCGTCCTGCTGGGGCGTCTCGACGCCGCTCTCCTGGCCGAGGAGGTCCATGTCGAACTCTTCGCCGGTCAGCTCCTTGAGGGTGGTGCTGGCCGATTCGGAGAGCTGGTCGACAAGGGCCACCAGCTTGGGCGCTTCGACCACCACCGGGTCGACGGCGAGCCCGGTCTGGAAGCGGATCTCGTCGAGGATGCGCAGGTTGGACGGGTCGGCCAGCGCCAGGGTGAGCCGGTTGCCGCGCCGGCCCAGGGCCACTACCTGATGCTTGATCATCAGCTTGCGGTCGATGGCGTCGACGGGCAGGTGGCCGACGTCGTAGGCCGCCAGGTCCATGATCGGCGAACCGAAGGTCTGGCCGGCGAAGCGCGCCAGGTCGCCGGCGCTCATCAGCCCGCGCTTGATCAGCTCGAGGAGGAAGTCGTTGGGGTTGGCGGACGGCGAGGTGCACGCCAGCGCCTCGGCTTCGAGGATCCGGCCGTGCTGTACGAGGGCGCGAGCGAGCCCGCTCAGGGCAACTTGGGGTGGTGCTGACATGCCGGAGCGTCTAAATGGGTGGTCTGGCTGAAATTTGCAGCGATCATGCCGCCGGGGGGCGGGCTTGTAAACCCGCGCCACATTCTGTGTCTATTTGCCGGTTTGCGGGCGGAATATTCTCACGGTCTTGATGCGACGGTCTTCGGCCTGCATCACTTCGATGGGCACCCCGGCGATGCGCACCGAAAGGCCCGATTCGGGGATGTCCTGGAGATGTTCGAGCACCAGCCCGTTGAGGGTCTTCGGCCCGTCCACCGGCAGGTTCAGGCCGAGCTTGCGGTTGAGGGCGCGCAGGGGTTGGCTGCCGTCGGCGATCACGCTGCCGTCCTCGCCCCAGCGCAGCCGCTCGCTGGCGTCGGGGGCGCCGGTGGTGAACTTGCCGATGAGCTCCTCGATGATGTCCTCGAGGGTTAGCAGGCCGAGCAGTTCGCCGTATTCGTCGACCACCAGGCCGAGGCGTTCGCGGTTCTCCTGGAAGAACTGGAGCTGGGAGTAAACCGGCGTGCTGGCCGGGATGAAGTAGGGCCGGGCCAGCAGCTCTCGGATGTCGGGCACCGACAGGCGGTTCTCGAAGCTGTGGGCGAGCAGGCGGCGTACGTGGAGCACGCCGATCACCGCGTTCATCTCGCCATCGAAGACCGGCAGCCGGGTGTGATAACAGGTGGCCAGGTGGCCCTGGATGATCTCCATCGGCTCGGCGATGTCCACCGCCTCGATCTGGTGGCGGGGCGTCATCACGTCCTCGACGGTGATGTCCTCGAGCTCGAACAGGTTAACCAGGATGCTGCGGTGCTTGGGCGGGATGAAGGCGCCGGATTCGAGCACCATGGTGCGCAGCTCGTCGGTGGACAGATCCTGGTTGCCGCTGCCGGCATCACGCAGGCGCAGCAGGCCGAGCAGGCCGGCCACAAAGAGGTTCACGAACCACACGACGAAATACAGGCCCTTCAGCAGCCCGGTGAGCGGGTAGCTGACGACGCAGGCCAGGCGATTGGCGTGGTTGGCGCCGATCACCTTGGGGGTGATCTCGGAGAACACCAGGATCAGGAAGGTGACCCCCAGCGTGCTCACGCCGAGCACCCACTCCTCGTTGCCGAAGAGCTGGATCGTGATCACGCTGACCAGGGTGGCCGCGGCGGCATTCACGAGGTTGTTGCACAGCAGGATGATGCCCAGCAGCTTGTCGGTCTGGTCGAGCAGCGCCAGCGCCAGCCGGGCCCCGCGGGAGCCCTGCCCGGCGGCCGAGCGCAGCCGGTAGCGGTTGGCCGCCATCATTGAGGTCTCGGCCATGGAGAAGAAGCCCGACAGCGCGAGGAGCGTGACGAGGATCAGCGACTGGACGGAGAGGGGGATGCTTTCCAAGCGGGGCGCGGGGGAGGAGGTTCAGCCGGGGGATTGCCCGAGTATTGGATTCGGGCCGGGGCTTGTCAAGCCGCGCGCCCGAGCAGCACGTCGGCCACGAAGCGGCTGCCCACGTAGGCCAGCATCAGCGCCACGAAGCCGGCCAGCGTCCAGTACTGGGCCTTGCGACCCCGCCATCCGCGAGTGTGGCGGCCCACCAGCAGGCTGCCGAAGAGCAGCCACGAGATGATCGCGAAGACGGTCTTGTGGTCGAGGCGGAAGGCCTTGCCGAACAGGGCCTCGGAGAACAGCACACCCGAGGCCACGGTGAGCGTGAGCAGCACGAAGGCGATGCCGATCAGGCGGAACAGCAGCGTTTCCATGGTGAGCAGCGGCGGCAGCGCGGCGAAGGCCCGGCTTAGGCGCGCGCCGTGGAGGCGTTTCTCGGCCACCGCCATCAGCACCGCGTGGAGGGCCGCCAGCGTAAACAGGCTGTAGGCGAGCATCGCCACGACGAAGTGGGCCCTGAACAGCGCGCTGCCGGCGTTGGCGAGCAGGTGCTGGTCGGGGAAGAAGGCCGGCAGCAGCGAGCACACCGCGGCGAAGGGCATGGCCAGCGTCTGCAGGCCCTCGAGGCGGGCGTAGAGGCTCTCGATCCAGTAGAACAGCATGGCCAGCCACATCATCAGCGAAAGGGCCAGGCTGAAGCCGAAGTGGATGCCCTCCGGTGAAAAGAACACGCTGTGCAGTGCAAAGCCGTGGGCCAGCAGCGCCAGCAGCATCAGGGCGCGCTCCCACGGCCGCAGGCCGGGGCGGGAGGACAGGGCCGGTGCGTGCCAGCGGCTGTGCCAGAAACGCACGCCCAGTGCGGTGTACAGGGTGGCGGGGAGCAGATGAAGTAGAATCGAGGGCATTTCGCAAGTTTACTCCAAGCCCTCGGCTACAGACCATCATGCTGGACAACCTCACTACGCGACTGGCCAAGGTCGTCAAGACCCTGCGCGGCCAGGCCCGCCTTACCGAAGACAACATCCAGGACGCCCTGCGGGAAGTCCGCATGGCGCTGCTGGAGGCCGACGTGGCCCTGCCGGTGGTCAAGGACTTCATCGCCCGGGTCAAGGAAAAGGCCGTCGGCACCGAAGTGCTCAGCTCGCTGACCCCCGGCCAGGCCCTGGTCGGCGTGGTGCATCGCGAGCTCACCGACCTCATGGGCGGCGCCCATGCCGGCCTCAACCTGGCCACCCAGCCCCCGGCGATCATCCTGATGGCCGGCCTGCAGGGCGCCGGCAAGACCACCACCACCGGCAAGCTCGCCAAGCTGCTCTCCGAGCGGATGAAGAAAAAGGTGATGGTGGTGTCCACCGACGTCTATCGCCCGGCCGCCATCGCCCAGCTCCAGACCGTCGCCCAGCAGGCGGGGGTCGAGTTCTTCCCGTCCACGGCCGACCAAAGGCCCGTCGACATCGCCCTCGCGGCCGTCGACTACGCCCGCCGCCATTACATGGACGTGCTGCTGGTCGACACCGCCGGCCGGCTCGCCATCGACCAGGCGATGATGGAGGAGATCCAGGCCCTCCACGCGGCGGTCAAGCCCATCGAGACGCTGTTCGTGGTCGACGCCATGCTCGGCCAGGACGCGGTCAACACCGCCCGCGCCTTCAACGATGCGCTGCCCCTTACCGGCGTCGTGCTCACCAAGCTCGACGGCGACGCCCGCGGCGGTGCGGCGCTGTCGGTGCGCCACGTCACCGGCAAGCCGCTCAAGTTCGCCGGTGTCGGCGAGAAGCTCGCCGGCCTCGAGGAGTTCCACCCCGAGCGCATGGCCAGCCGCATCCTCGGCATGGGCGACATCCTGTCGCTGGTCGAGGACGCGCGCCGCGGCGTCGATGAGGAGAAGGCCAAGGAGTTTGCCCAGAAGCTCAAGAGCGGCAAGGGCTTCGACCTCAACGACTTCAAGGACCAGCTCGGCCAGATGAAGAAGATGGGCGGCCTCACCAGCCTCATGGACAAGCTGCCGGCCCAGTTCGCCCAGGCCGCCGGGCAGCTCCAGGGCGGCGTCGAGGAGAAGGCGGTCAAGCGCATCGAGGGCATCATCAACTCCATGACCCCCGCCGAGCGGGCCCGGCCGGAGCTCCTCAAGGCTTCCCGCAAACGCCGTATCGCCGCGGGCTCCGGGGTGACGGTGCAGGAGGTCAACCGCCTGCTCAGCCAGTTCGAACAGACCCAGAAGATGATGAAGCAGTTCTCGAAGGGGGGCATGCAGAAGATGATGCGTGCCATGAAGGGCATGATGCCGGGCGGCGGCCTGCGCTGACGGCTGGCGGCGTGGCCGTGGAGCAGCCGCAAGCCTTTCCCCGTGAGCCCGGCGGGCCGCCGCCGGATGATGCCGAGCGCTGGCGGCTGGCTCTCGAAGCCTCCGGCGACGGCGTGTGGGACTGGCATCTGGCCAGCGGCCACGAATACCGCTCGCCCCTCTGGGGTGCCATGCTCGGCTACACGCCCGACGAGACGGCGGGCCTCGAGTGGCGCACTCTGCTCCACCCCGAAGACCGGGACGACGCCCTGCGGCGGCTCGAAGCCTGCCTGCACGGTTCTACTGTGGCCTATGAGGCCGAGTTCCGGCTGCTCTGCAAGGACGGCAAATATCGCTGGATCCAGGCCCGGGGCAAGGTCTGTGAGCGTGGCGCCGGCGGCGATCCGCTGCGCTTTGTCGGCACCCACCGGGACGTCAGCCATGCCCACGAGGAGATCGAAAATCTCCGTAAATCCGAGCGGCTGTGGCGCTTCGCCCTCGAAGGCTACGGCGATGCCCGCTGGGACTGGAGCATTGACGGCGGCGAGATCCATGTCAGCCCTTCGTTCCGCAGCATCATCGGCCTGTGCGGAAATCGCCCGGTGCGGGGCAACGACATCTGGCCCGAGCGCCTGCACCCGGCCGATCTGCGGCGGGCGATGGCCGTCTTCGACGCCCACCTCCGGGGGCGCGAGCCGATCGCCGACGTCGAGTTCCGCCTGCGCTGCGAGGATGGCACCTACCGCTGGGTGGCGGTGCGCGGCAAGGTCATGGAGCGCAACGCCGCCGGCAAGGCGCTGCGCATGACGGGCACCGTGCGCGATGTGCACGATCGCCACCTGGCCGTCGAGCGCGAGAAGCGTCAGGCGCAGGAGCTGGCCCACGCCGGCCGGCTCATTCATGTGGGTGAGATGGCCACCGCGCTGGCCCACGAGCTCAACCAGCCGCTCACCGCGATACGTAACTTCAGCGGCGTTGTGCTGCGCCGGCTCGATGCCGTGGGGCCCCTCGCCGACCCCATCCGCGAGCCGCTCCAGATGATCGCCCAGCAGGCCCTGCGTGCCGGCGAGATCGTCCATCGGGTGCGTGGTTTCGTGCGCAAGGGCCGTCCGGTGACCGCTCCGGTGGCCATTGCTAGCGTCGTGCGCAGCGTGGTGCGTTTCATGCAGCCCGATCTGGGTGCCAGCAACGTGCGGGTGGTGGTGGATCTGGCCGAAGGTCTGCCGCCGGTGCTGGCCGACCACGTGCAGCTCGAGCAGGTGCTGGCCAACCTGATCCGCAACGCCATCGACGCCATGGCGGAGCTCGCCGATGAGCGCATCCTGCGGATCACGGCGTGCACCGGCGCCGACGGTTGCGTGGTGCTGGCCGTCTCCGACCGGGGCCCGGGGCTCGCCGACGCCATCCGGGCCGACCCCTTCGCGCCCTTCCTCACCACCAAGCCGGACGGCGTGGGGCTCGGCCTGCCGATCTGCCGCACTATCGTCGAGAATCATGGCGGGCGTTTGTGGGTCGAACACAGTAGTCCCGCTGGGACGACGTTCTGTTTTACGCTCCCGGCCCTCGCCGGATGAGGCTGTGCCGACAGCCGCCGGCAGCGGCGGGGTTGAGCTGGCAGGAGGCCTGAAATGGATGATCCACTGGTTTGCGTGGTTGACGACGACGATGCCGTACGCCTCTCGATGAGCCTGCTCATCGAGACGCTGGGGCTGCCGGTGCAGAGCTTCGCCAGCGCCCTCGACGTGCTCGCCGACGAGGAGGCGCTGCGCCAGGCCCATTGCCTGGTGCTCGATGTGCGCATGCCGGGGCTGAGTGGGGTGGGGCTGCAGGAGCGCCTCAGTCGCCTCGGCCACCCGCTACCCATCATCTTCGTCTCTGCCCACGGTGATGTTCCGATGGTTGCCCGCGCGATGCGGGAGGGGGCCTTCGATTTCCTCCAGAAGCCCTTCAACGAGCAGGTGCTGCTGGATCGTGTCCAGGAGGCCGTCCAGTTTGCCGCCGCCCAGCGTGCCGCGCGGGGCTGGCTGGCCGAGATCCAGGCGCGGATCGACAGCCTGACCGCCCGCGAGTCCGATGTCATGGCCGGGATGGTCGCCGGCCGCCTCAACAAGCAGATCGCCGAGGGCCTCGGCATCAGCATCAAGACGGTGGAGCAGCACCGTGCCCGGGTGATGGAAAAGCTGCAGGTCGATTCCCTGGCCGAACTCGTCCGCCTGGTCGTTGGCGTGGGCTGGTCTGCGGAGTCGAAAAACGGGCAATGAGCAGGCTGGCGGCGGCTTGCTTCCGGGTTTTCCCGGATGCCTGAAGGGGAAAAGCCGGATTTGGTGATATCGCTAAATTTGGCACACTCCGGCTCGTTGTGCACCGCAATCAAGGTGCATCGCGAGCCCGGCCACTGCGTGGGACGCAACCCATAGAGGTGGAGGAGACAACCCCCCGCGCGCCGCCCACCGGCTCATTCAATCGAGAGGAAGCAAGGAATGTCCGTCAAAGATTTCAGTCAGTTCGTCCAGTTCAACCCGGCCGCGTTCGATCGTCTCGCCGAGCTTGGCCAGAGCCTGGGCGACCAGCTCGAGAAGATCACCCGCATCCAGTTCGACGCCGGCCTGGCCTCCACCCAGAGCGCGCTGGCGGCCACCCGGGCCCTGCTCGAAGTGCGTGAGCCGGCCGCCCTGCTGCAATGGCAGGAGGCCCATGTGACCCCGGGCTTCGAACGCGCCGCAGCGAGTGCCCGTGAGCAGTACGAAGTGCTCATCGAGACCCGTGACATGATCTCCGCTGCCCTGCAGCAGTCCGTCGTCGAGGCGACCCGCCAGATGCAGGAGAGCATCGAGCGTCTGGCCGAGGGCGCACCGGAAGGTTTCGGCGTGGTGTTCGACGCCTTCCGCAAGAGCCTCGAAGCCCAGATCACCGCGATGGACAACATGAACAAGGTCGGCGCCCAGATCCAGGGCATCACCGACTCCAACCTGCTCGCCATCAAGCGTGCCGTCGAGACCGGCGCCGCGGCGCCCGTGGCTGCCAAGCGCAAGGCCGCCTGAGCGTCCGAAACAGAAAGTTCGTATCAAGGGTTAGAGCCGCATCGGCAAGGATGCGGCTCTTTTTTTGCGTGCAAACCCTGCCCGCGGGGTTGAGCGGGAGCTGCTACCATCCGCTCCCATGTTCCAGAACGACGATCTGTACGCCCGCGCCTACCGGGCCCTGATGTGCTGCGCCCCGGCCGACAAGGTGGCAGCGGTGGTGCAGCTGCATGACGACCGCGCCGCCGGGCGTCTCCCGCTGCCGCTGGCGAGCGCCTGCCCGGTCCTGCCGGTGGAAGACGCCGGTCGCCCGGCCCGCCCCGAGCTCATCCCCCACACCGCCGTGCCGCGCCGCAAGCCGGGCTCGCCCGAGGGACACGCGGCGCTGCTGCACGCCATCGCCCACATCGAGTTCAACGCGATCAACCTGGCCCTCGACTGCGTCTATCGTTTTCGGGGGTTGCCGGACGACTACTACGACGGCTGGCTGCAGGTGGCTCGGGAAGAGGCACATCACTTTGGCCTGGTGAGCGCCCGCCTCGCCGACCTGGGCTTTGCCTATGGCGACTTCCCGGCCCATCGCGGCCTGTGGGACATGGCCGTCAAGACCGCCGCCGACCCGCTCGCCCGCATGGCCCTGGTGCCACGGGTGCTGGAGGCGCGGGGGCTGGACGCCACCCCGCCCATCGTGGCCAGTCTGCGCCGGATCGGCGACGAGGCGAGCATCGCGGTGCTCGACATCATTTTGCGCGACGAGATCGGCCACGTGGCGCTGGGCGACCGCTGGTTCCGCCATTTCTGCGCCGAACGCGGCCTCGAGCCCGAGGCGACCTATCTGGCGCTGATGGCGGATTTCGACGCCCCGTGGCCGCCGCGGCCCCTGAATGTCGAAGCCCGCCGGAGGGCGGGCTTCAGTGCGGCCGAGATCGCTCGCCTCGAGGCGGGCCGGCGGGGCGGGTGAGTTACAGCGACCCGTAGGAGTGCAGGCCTGACAGGAACATGTTGACGCCCACGAAGGCGAAGGCGGTCACCAGCAGGCCGATCACCGCCCACCAGGCCAGCATCGGGCCGCGCAGGCCCTTGGTCAGGCGGATGTGCAGCCAGGCGGCGTAGTTGAGCCACACGATGAAGGCCCAGGTCTCTTTCGGGTCCCACTGCCAGTAGGTGCCCCAGGCTTCGGCCGCCCACAGGGCGCCGAGGATGGTGGCGATGGTGAAGAACGCAAAGCCGATCGCGATGGCCTTGTACATCACGTCGCCCAGCACATCCAGGCTCGGCAGGCGGCTGGCCAGGATGCCGCGGCGCACCAGCAGGTCGGCCACGCCTATCATCGCCGCCAGCGCGAAGGCACCGTAGCCGATGAAGTTGGCCGGCACATGAACCTTCATCCAGTAGCTCTGCAGCGCCGGGATCAGGGGCTGGATCTCGTGGGCCTCGCGGGAGAAGCTGTACCACAGCAGGAAGGCCACCGCCGCCGAGATCACCAGCAGCACGAAGGCGCCCATCCGCCGGGTGGCGTAGTGGCCTTCGTAATACAGGTAGAGCAGGCCGGTGATCAGCGAGAACAGCACGAAGACTTCGTACAGGTTGCTCACCGGGATGTGGCCCACGTCGGTGCCGATCAGGTAGCTCTCGTACCAGCGCACCAGGAGGCCCGTGGTGCCCATCGTGACGGCGCACCAGGTGAGTGCCGAGCCGGTCTTTTCGGCAAAGTCGGAGCGGGCCAGCAGGCCCAGCCAGTAGGCACCGGTGGCGATGAAGACGAGGGCGCTCATCCACATGATCGCCGTCTGGCTGGATATCAGGTATTTGAGGAAGAACACCTGCTCGGCCCGGGCCAGGTCACCCTGGTAGAGCGTGATGCTGGCCAGGGCGAGGGCTGCCGCCGCCGCCAGGAAGGCCCGGAAGGGCTTCCAGGCCCAGCCGATGGCGGCCAGGCCCGGCACGACAAGCAGCAGGATGCCCTTGTCGTAAACATCCATGAAGCCGCCGTACTGGCGCAGCGCGAACACCGCGGCGCCGGCCAGCACGAGGGCGAACAGCCAGTCGCCGATGCCGGTGGGGCGCAGCAGGCGGGAGTGGTCGGGCTGGGCGATATCCATGATCAGGCGATCCTCACATCAGGAGCGGGCAGACGGCCCGGCGTTCGGGTTGAGCAGGGCGGCGAGGGCGTCCCGGTGCTGCCGGAAGCTCTCGTCCACGTCCAGCGACTTGCGGTTGGAGCTGAGGGCCACCAAGGCCTCGCCAGAGGCTTTGATCAGCACGAAGAGCCGACGTTCGCGAATATAAAGCATCGCGAAGACGCCCAGCACCAGCAGCAGCGAGCCCAGGTAAACAATCGGCTTGCCCGGCGAGCGGGTGACCTGCAGCACGGTGGCGCGCACCTCTTCAAAGCCGTTGAGCTGCAGATACACAGGCGCGCCGTAATGCAGGCTGTCGCTGGTGGCGTTGAGGGTGTCGCGCAGCAGGCGGGCGCGGGCGCCGTTCATCTCGAGGGGCGGCTGGCCGGCGCTGGCGCGGGCGATCTTCCAGGCTTCCCAGCCGGCGCCTTCGAGGATCTTGATGAAGACGTCGGCGGCCTTCTCGCGCTCGGCCTCGGGGATGGTGCTCTCGATGAACTTGCCGACGCTCTCGAAGCCGCCCACCGCGAAGAGTTCGAGGGTCTTGGCGGTGGTTTCGTGCATGCGGGTGCGGATGGCCGGCGTGGCGTCGGCGCCGAGCATCACGCTGGCGAAGCGGCGGGCGAGCTCGTCGTGGCGGCTCTTGTCGATGAGCACGCGGCGGATCGCCAGGCTGGTGTCGGCCTTGCCGTCCTCGTCGACCGGGATGCGCATGAAGCGGAAGGGCGCCGAGGGGCTCTCGCGCATGCCCGACAGCATGTACCAGGCGCCGTCCTGTTCGATCGGCTGCATGTAGTTCTGGTACTCGCGGGCCTGGCCAGCGGAGTCGCGCAGCTTGTACTGGACGCTCGGGCCGACGTTCTTCATGTCTTTTTTGGTGGGCGACTTGGCGCCGCTGCCCAGGTGCTTCTCGAGGCTGGCGATGGTGTTCGTCTCGGCGGCCTCTTCGTTCGCCATGTTCTCGATGTTGAAGGCGCGGAAGCTGCCGACTTCCAGGGTGTAATCGAGGCCCGCATTGCTGAGCTTGATGCTGTCGCCCACAGCGGCCTCGGCCGGGAAGGTGGCGGCGGTGCTGCCCGGGCGCAGGTCGTGGCCCACCAGCTTGAGGCGTGAGCCGCCGTCCTCGAAGCTGGCCTGATACATCATGATGCCGTCGAACTCGAAGGGCTTGTTCACCTCGATGGTCTTCTCGACCGACTTGCCGGTGGCGTTGTCGGTGATCAGGATGTCGCTGGCGAAGCGCTTCGGCATCCCGGTGTCGTAGTGCTCGAGGTGGAACTTGTGCAGGGACACGGTGAAGGGCAGGTCCTGCAGCAGGATGCCGTCCTGCACGTTGAGCACCGCCACGTTGGCGCTCTTGCCCTCGGGGATGAACACGTTGCCGCGGAAGCTCCAGTTCTCGAGGCCCAGGCGGCTCTCGGGCTTGATGTCGGAGATCAGCTGGTTGCCCGAGGTGACGACCTTGCCGCCCAGCGCCATCTGGGCCTTGAGGGGCAGGTTGCCGTCGAGCAGGCCGCCGAGGCAGATCAGCACGATCGCCGAGTGGGCCAGGAAGTAGCCGATGCGGGTCCAGCTGCCCTGCTTGGCGGCCAGCAGCAGGCCGTCCTCGCGGGGGTTGGCGCGCACCTTGAAGCCGGCGCGGGCCAGGTAGGCTTCGGTAGCCTGGCGGGCGGCGTCGGCGTCGAGGCTGGTGCCCAGCCGGGCGTGGTGCTGGAACTGGGCCAGCGAACTCTCGCGGGCGCCCTCGCGGAAGCTGCGCATGTCACGCAGCATCGGGCGGGTCTGGCGGACGATGCAGGTGCTGGTCGACAGCACAAGGAAGCCGAGGATCGTCAGGAACCACACCGAGTTATAAACCGTGTACAGCTCGAGCTTCTCGAAGACCGGGAACCAGAACGGGCCGAACTGGTTGAGGTAGTTGTTGTAGGGCTCGTTCTGCTTGAGCACCGTCCCGATGATGGAGGCGATGCCGAGGATGGTCAGCAGGCTGATCGCGAAGCGCATCGAACTGAGCAGTTCGTAGAGGGCGCGGGAGGTGCTGCGGTGTCGCATGGATGCTTTCGCGGTGGTGGGGCCGGTCGATGGCAGAGGCGTCACGGTCGTGAAAAGTCAGGCTGGGGTGGGAGCCGGCACCGCAAGGCCATGGAATGAGAAAGGGGTGGCCTCGACCACCCCTCTCGTCGGCCCGATCGGGCCGCCACCTGCCTCGTGCCCCCTGGGGGGCGGGGCCAAAATGACCACCCCACGGGGTGGTGACCCCGGGGGCTGTCGTCGCTTAGCGCAGGCCGGCGGCGTAGTCGGAGACGGCCTTGATGTCCGGGTCGGTCATCTTGAGGGCGATGGTGCGCATCATCTTGGCCGGGTCGTTGGCGCGCTCGCCGGCGCGGAAGGCCTTCAGCTGGGCCTCGGTGTAGTCGGAGAACTGGCCGGACAGGCGCGGGTACTGGGCCGGCAGGCCGGCACCGGCGGGGCCGTGGCAGGCCGCGCAGGCGGGGATGCCGCGCTTCTGGTCGCCGGCGCGCCACAGGCGCTGGCCGAGCTCGATGGAGGCCTTGTTCTTGGCGGACTCGGGCTTCAGCTGCTGGCTCGCGAAGTGGGCGGAGAGGCCTTTCATGTCGTCGTCGGACAGGGCTGCGACCATGCCGCCCATGATGCCGTTGACGCGCTCGGCGGGTTTGCCGTCGACGCTCTTGAAGTTGCGGAGCTGCTTGAGGAGGTACTCCGAATGCTGGCCGGCGAGCTTCGGATTGGCGGAGATCTGGCTATTGCCGTCAGCGCCGTGGCAGGCGCCGCACACCTGTTCGGCAGTCTGTTTCGCCTTGGCCATATCGGGCTGGGCGGCGGCCTTGTCTTGGGCCTGAGCCGCAGTGGCGGCCAGAAGCAGCGAAAGCAGAAGGGAACGCTTGATCATGATGTCCTCGGAAGCCAAGAATGTGGGTGTCTCAAACCTGTTATTCTATATTAACTCCAGTCATTTGCGCGACGCAGTGGCGCTGCAGGCAGATGCCCGCTGTGTCCAGGTCGGCTCATCCATGTCCCTCTTCCGTCACGCCCAGTTCGAAATCTCGATTGCCAAGCCCAGCGGGCTGCCTCCACCCAATGGGCCGGAGATCGCCTTCGCCGGCCGCTCCAACGCCGGCAAGTCGAGTGCGATCAACACCCTGGCCAACCACGTCCGCCTGGCTTTCGTCTCGAAAACGCCCGGCCGCACCCAGCTGATCAACTTCTTCCGGCTGCAGAACGGCGCGGTGCTGGTCGACCTGCCCGGCTACGGCTACGCCGAGGTGCCCGAGGCCATCCGCCGCCAGTGGCAGCACCTCCTCGAGGACTACCTCACCCGCCGCCCGAACCTGATCGGCCTGGTGCTGATCATGGACTCCCGCCACCCGCTCAAAGACCGTGACCGCACGATGATCGGCTGGTTTGCCCCGAGCGGCCGGCCCATCCACGTGCTGCTCACCAAAAGCGACAAGCTCACCCGCAGCGAGGCCGCCGCCACGCTGGCCGCGGTGCGAAAAGAGCTCGCGCCCCTCGGTGAGCAGGTCACCGTGCAGTTGTTCTCGAGTCTCAAGAAGACAGGGGTTGAGGAAGTGGAGCAGGTGGTCGGATCATGGCTGGCAGCAGCGCCGTCCGCGTCGTCGGCATAATGCCCCTGGATTGATTGGTAACGAATCTCCCGGCGGATTCATGCTAGAAAGACGGCTGCGCGTGCGCCGGCACGGTTGCCGCTGACAGCTGTCGGCCACACCCTACATTCCATTCATTACCTTTCATTCCATGGAACTCCAGCCCGTCATTCTCTCCGGGGGCTCCGGCACCCGCCTGTGGCCGCTCTCCCGCGAGCAATACCCCAAACAGCTGCTGGCCCTGGTCGGCAACGAGACCATGCTGCAGGCCACCGCGGGCCGTCTGGCCGGCTTTGCCGGCCGCCTGCCGGTGGCGTCGGCCCCGGTCGTGGTGTGCAACGAGGAATACCGCTTCGTCACCGCCGAGCAATTGCGCTCGGCCGGGCGCGGCAGCAACAACATCGTGCTCGAGCCGGCCGGCCGCAACACCGCGCCGGCCCTCACGCTGGCCGCCCTGGCGGTCGCCGACACCGACCCGGTGATGCTGGTGATGCCGGCCGACCACGTCATCGCCGATCTGGCCGGTTTTCAGGCCGCCATTGACGCGGGCATCCCGGCGGCCCTCGAGGGCGCCATCGTGACCTTCGGCATCGTGCCCGACCGCGCCGAGACGGGCTACGGCTACATCCGTTGCGGCGCCGACCGCGCCGATGGCAGCAAGGCCATCGCGGCCTTCGTCGAGAAACCCGACGCCGCCACCGCCCAGCGTTACCTCGACAGCGGCGATTACCTCTGGAACAGCGGCCTCTTCATGGTCCGGGCGAGCACCTGGCTGAAGGCCATCGACAGCCTGCAGCCGGCGATGGCCGCGGCCTGTGTCGACGCCTGGAAGGCTGGCGCGCGGGACGCCGACTTCGTGCGCGTCGCCAAGGACGCCTTCGGGGCCTGCCCGTCGGACTCCATCGACTACGCGGTGATGGAGAAGCTGGCGGCGGCCGAAGGCCTCGGCATCGCCGGTTGTGTCGTGCCGATGTCGGCCGGTTGGTCGGACGTGGGCGCCTGGGACGCCCTGTGGCAGATCGCCGACAAGGACGGCAACGGCAACGTGGCCCGCGGCGACGTGCTCTTCGAGGACAGCCGCGACACCCTGGTGTATGCCCAGGACCGCCTGGTGGCCTGCGTCGGCCTCGAAGGCGCGGTGATCGTCGAGACCCCCGACGCGGTGCTCGTTGCCAGCAAGGACAAGACCCAGAACGTCAAGCAGATCGTCGCTGCCCTCAAGGCCAGCAAGCGCAGCCAGGCCTCGGCCCACCGCAAGATCCACCGGCCGTGGGGCTGGTACGACTCGATCGACAACGGCTCCCGCTTCCAGGTGAAGCGCATCGTCGTGAACCCGGGCGCCAGCCTCAGCCTGCAGATGCACCATCACCGGGCCGAGCACTGGATCGTCGTGAAGGGCACCGCCGAGGTCACCAACGGCGAGCGCACTTTTTTGCTTGGCGAGAACGAATCCACCTACATCCCGCTCGGCCATGTGCATCGGCTTGCCAACCCGGGCAAGCTGCCCCTCGAGATCATCGAGGTGCAGTCGGGGAGCTACCTGGGCGAGGACGACATCGTCCGTTTCGAAGACACCTACGGCCGGGGCTGAGCCCCGCCGGGTGTTGCCGCCGGCCTGGCTTCAGGCCGGCTGGCCGACGAAACCGAAGCGGGCGGGCACGTCGGCCTGCGCGATGCGCTCCACGGGCAGGCAGCGCCCGCTCCAATTGAGGCTGATGGGCGCGTCCGGCTGCTCGAGCTCGCCGACGAGGTGGGCGGCCATCGCGGCCAGGTCGCGGTCGTCGAGCAGCGCGATGCCGTGCTCCGAGGCCAGCAGCAGGCTGCCTTCGTCGTCGAGCCAGGCCCCGCTGAGGGTTTCGACGGGCTGGCCGGTGTGGGTCTGCAGGCGCGCAGGCGCTGCCAGGCGCAGCACGGTGGGCGTGTAGGCGAGGCTCACGAAGACACGCTGCGGGCCGTTCTGGAAATACCAGCGGCCGTCGGCGTCGGCCTCGTAGTTGCGGCCGATGAAGGCCGCGAGCCCCGCGTGGCGGATCGGCCCGTCGGGCAGCTGCCATTCGCCGCGCCGCGACAGGCTCAGCCAGCCGAAGCAGTCGGGCACGTCCGGCCAGCGCGCGAGGGCCTGGCGGACGGCGTCATCCATGGTGGCCGCTCACCACATCTTCCACCACGGCGCGCGGGCCTTGTCGTCGGGCAGGCCGAGGCCCAGGTAGCGGCTGTTGGGGAAGTTCTTGCGCATCACGCGGTCGGCGTCGTCGCGCAACTCGGGCATGTTGAGGGCGTCGTAGCTCTTCGCCATCACGAACAGGGCTTCTTCGGTTGCCGGCGAGTTGGGGAAGTCCTTGACCGTCGCCTGGGCCCGGTTGGCCGCCGCCACGTAGGCGCCGCGCTTGAGGTAGTAGCGCGCCACATGCACCTCGTAGGAGGCGAGGGCGTTCACCAGGTAGCGCATGCGCTTCAGGGCGTCGGGGGTGTACTTGCTGTCGGGGAAGCGCTGGCTGAGCGTCCTGAAGGTCTCGAAGGATTCGCGGGCGGCCTTCGGGTCGCGCTCGGAGAGGTCCTGGTTGGACAGCGTGCCGAGGAAGCCCAGGTCTTCGTTGAAGTAAGCCAGGCCCTTCAGGTAATAGGCGTAATCGACGTTCGGGTGGTTGGGGTGCAGCTTGATGAAGCGCTCGCACGCCGCCACCGCCGACGCCTGCTCGTTCGACTTGTAGTAGGCGTAGGCCACCTCGAGCTGCGCCTGCTGGGCGTAGCGGCCGTAGGGGTAGCGCGCCTCGAGCTTCTCGAACATCTTGATGGCGCGGTCCCAGGCGCCGTCGCCCATGGACTCCTTGGCTTCGGTGTAGAGCTTCTGGGCGCTCCAGCCGACGGTTTCGTCCGCCATGTCGGGGAGGCCGCTGCATCCGGCGAGCAGCAGGAAGCCGGTAAGCGTTAAACTACGCAGGGTGAAATGCGCCATTGAAAACTCTTTCGAAGAAGACTGGCCGGATTATAGCCCAGCCGCTTCCACCCCTTCGCCGCAACGCGAGTCGATTCCCCACGAATGTGCCGGCATGCGGGCCGACCAGGCCCTCGCCCGGCTGTTCCCCGAACATTCCCGCAGCCGCCTGCAGTCCTGGCTGAAGTCGGGGCGGATCACCATCGCCGGTGCCTCCCCCGACTCCAAGACCAAGGTGTGGGGCGGCGAGGCCGTGCTGGTGAGCCCCGAACCCTCCGAAGCCATGCTCGCCGAGCAGGCCGAGGACATTCCGCTCCAGGTGGTCTTCGAGGACGACACCCTCGTCGTCATCGACAAGCCGGTCGGGCTGGTCGTCCATCCGGGCAGCGGCAACTGGTCGGGCACCCTGCTCAACGCGCTGCTGCACCACGCTTCGGTGTTCCGCGAGCTGCCGCGGGCCGGCATCGTGCATCGCCTCGACAAGGACACCAGCGGTCTGCTGGTCGTCGCCAAGACCCTCGAGGCCCAGACCGACCTGGTGCGCCAGCTCCAGGCGCGCAGCGTCAAGCGGCACTATTACGCCCTCGTGCATGGCGAGCCTTCGCCGAGCGGTGAGGTCAATGCGCCGATCGGCCGCCATCCGGTGCAGCGCACCAAGATGGCGGTGGTGCCCGGCGGGCGCGAGGCCCTGACCCGCTACCGGGTCGTCGAGCGTTTCGCCCGGGCGACCCTCGTCGAATGCGAGCTCGCCACCGGGCGCACCCACCAGATCCGCGTGCACATGGCCCACATCGGCCACCCGCTGGTCGGCGATGCCACCTACGGCAAGGCCAAGAGCGCCGACCCGCGCCTCGACGCCTTTCCGCGCCAGGCGCTGCACGCCTGGCAGCTCGGCCTGATCCACCCCCGCAGCGGCGAGGCCTGCCGCTGGCAGTCGGCGCTGCCGGCCGACTTCGACGAGCTGCTGCAGCGCCTGCGGGGGGAAACCCCATGACCGACGCCTGGATCGTCCCCGCCTGGCCGGCTCCGGCCAACGTGAGGGCCTTGTCCACCACTCGCGCCGGTGGCGTCGGCGTGGCGCCCTTCGACAGCCTCAACCTGGGCACCCATGTGGGCGACGACCCGGCCGCGGTCGCCGCCAACCGGGCCCGCCTGCGCGCGCTCCTGCCCGCCGAACCGGGCTGGCTCAACCAGGTGCACGGCACTGCCGTCGTCGACCTCGCCACGCTGCGTGGCGTGCCCGATGCCGACGGTGCGGTGTCCCGCAAGCCGGGCGCCGTCTGCGTGGTGATGACCGCCGACTGCCTGCCGGTGCTGCTGTGCGACCGGGCCGGCACCGTCGTCGGCGCCGCCCACGCGGGCTGGCGCGGGCTGCAGGGCGGCGTCATCGAGGCCACCACCCGCGCGATGGGCGTGCCCGCCGGCGATCTCATGGCCTGGCTCGGCCCGGCCATCGGCCCGGAGGCCTTCGAGGTCGGCGACGAGGTGAGGGCCGCCTTCGTGGCGGATGATCCGGCCGCCGCGGCAGCCTTCCGCCCGGCCGGGCCGGCGGGCAAGTGGCTGGCCGATCTCTACCTGCTCGCCCGCCAGCGCCTCGCCGCGCTGGGTGTCGCAGGCGTGTACGGCGGCGATGCCTGCACCTTCACCGAAGCCGCGCGCTTCTTTTCCTACCGCCGCGATGGCCGGACGGGCCGCATGGCCTCGCTGGTCTGGCTTGCCTGAGTTCCGGCCGCGGCCCCGACAGGCGGTATACTGCCCGCCCACTGTAAAACCCCTATGACCATGACGCCCATCGCCTGGATCGTTCTGATGAGTCTTGCCGGCGGGCTGCTCAGCGTGTTGGTGGCCTCTGGCGTTTCATACGCCGCGCGGCCCCACTGGGTACCGGTGCTGATCAGCTACGCCATCGGCGCGCTGCTCGGGGCCGCCTTCCTCGAGGTGCTGCCCCACGCCATCGAAGCCGCCGAATCCCCCGAAAAGGCCGCGATGAACATCCTGGCCGGCATCCTGTTGTTTTTCGTGCTCGAAAAACTCGTGCTGTGGCGGCATTGCCACGACGAGGGCTGCGCCGGCCATGAGCCGCACAGCCACGGCCACGGGCATGGCGGCCACGAGCACGGCCGCAGCGGCCTGCTGATCCTGGTGGGCGACACCTTCCACAACTTCGTCGATGGCGTGCTGATTGCCGCCGCCTTCGTCGAGAGCACGCCGCTGGGCATCGTCACCGCGCTGGCCATCATCGCCCATGAGATCCCCCAGGAGCTCGGCGACTTCCTGATCCTGCTTCACTCGGGCTACAGCCGCGGCAAGGCGCTGGCCTTCAACCTGCTCTCCAGCCTCGCCACGCTGGTCGGCGGCATCCTGGCGTATTTCGCGCTGTCCGAAATGCAGCAGCTGGTGCCGGTGTTTCTCGCCCTTGCCGCCGCGAGTATGATCTACGTGGCGGTGGCCGACCTGATTCCGGGCCTCCATAGGCGAACAGAATTGCGCGCCACCGCCCAGCAGGTATTATTGATCGCCGCCGGCATCGCCTCGATCGTCTTCGCCCACCCGCTCGCTGAGCGCGCGTTGGGCTGAGCGACGGCGCCTGGCAGGCGTTCCGAACAGCCAGAGAAACAGGGAGAGCGGCGCCACGCCATAAAAGACGAAGGTCAGGATCCCGCCAATGAGGGTCGTATCGGCTGCTGCAGCCAGCACCGCGACGTACAACCAGGCAATCGCAACAATATACATACACGAATTCTACAAGGCCGCAGGTCGCGACGGGGTCTCTCCGCGCACCCGGCGTCCGGGGCTGTCTGTGTGCCCACTGGTGGTGGCGCCGGCGGTCGAAATCGAAAAAGGAGATACGGATGTCTGTTACACCGGAGCAGTCTGCCGAAGCACTCAACGGAATGTTCAAGTTCGGTCAGTCGCTGGCCGCGGGTTTTTTCGATTATCTCGGCAAGCAGAACGCTGCCTTCCAGCAGGCCGCGCCGGCCCAGGCGCCGCAGCTGCCGCTGCCTGAAGCCTCCGACATGGCCCGGCTCCAGCAGGAGCTCGCCGAGGCCCACGCCCGCCTGTGGGCCGGCATGGCCCAGGCCCGCCCCGGCGAGCCGGTCCAGCCCATCGCCCAGCCGGCCCCCGGCGACCGCCGCTTCAATGCCCCCGAATGGACGGCCAGCCCGGTCTTCGACTACATCCGCCAGGCCTACCTGCTCAACTCCGACTATCTCACCAAGCTGGCCGACGCGCTGCCCATCGCCGACGGGCGCACCAAGGAGCGCATGCAGTTCCTGACCCGCCAGTACGTCGACGCGCTGGCGCCGTCCAACTTCGCGGCGACCAACCCCGAGTTCATCCAGACCGCCATCGAGACCCGCGGCGAGAGCATCACCCAGGGCATCAAGAACCTCATCTCCGACATGGAGAAGGGCCGCATCTCGATGACCGATGACTCGGCCTTCGAGATCGGTCGCAACCTGGCCACCACGCCGGGCTCGGTGATCTACGAAAACGCGCTGATGCAGCTCATCCAGTACGCGCCGCTCACCGAGCAGGTCCACAAGACCCCGCTCTTGATCGTGCCGCCCTGCATCAACAAGTTCTACATCATGGACCTGCAGCCGGCCAACTCGCTGGTGCGCTTCATGGTCGAGCAGGGCTTCACGGTGTTCCTGGTGTCCTGGAAGAACATCCAGGCCGAGCAGGCCCACTTCGGCTGGGATGATTATCTCCAGCTCGGCCCCATCACCGCCCTCGACGTCGTGCGTGACGTCACCAAGGTCAAGAAGCCCCACGCGCTGGGCTTCTGTGTCGGCGGCACCATCCTTACGTCGGCGCTGGCCGTGCTTAAGGGCCGCGGCGAAGACCCGGTCGAGAGCCTCAGCCTCATGACGACCCTGCTCGATTTCGCCGACGCCGGCGAGATCGGCTGCCTGGTCGACGAAGCCTCGGTGGCCGGCCGTGAGGCCACCATCGGCAAGGGCGGCGTGTTCCAGGGCCGCGAGCTGGCCCAGGTCTTCTCCAGCCTGCGCGCCAACGACCTCATCTGGCAGTACGTCGTCGGCAATTACCTCAAGGGCAAGAAGCCCGAGGCCTTCGACCTGCTGTACTGGAACTCCGACAGCACCAACATCGCCGGCCCCTTCATCGCCTGGTACCTGCGCAACATGTACCTCGAGAACAACCTGCGCGTTCCGGGCAAGCTCGAGATGCTCGGCGTCAAGGTCGATCTCGGCAAGGTCGACGTCCCGGCCTACCTGATGGCCGCCCGCGAAGACCACATCGTGCCCTGGACCAGCGCCTACCTGGTGCGTCAGCTCCTCGGCGGCGACACCACCTTCGTGCTCGGCGCCAGCGGCCACATCGCGGGTGCCATCAATCCGGCCTCCAAGAACCGTCGTAGCTACTGGGTCAGCGAATCCAGCGCCGCGGTGCCCGAAGAATGGCTCGAGGCCGCCACCGAGCAGAAGGGCAGCTGGTGGCTCAACTGGGTCGAGTGGCTGCGCCCGAAGAGCGGCGACATGGTGGCCGCCCGCAACAAGCCGGGCAACACCAAGTACAAGGTGATCGAGCCCGCGCCCGGTCGCTACGTCAAGGAAACCGTCTGATCGACAACGTTACGGCGTCGGGCATTGCCCGGCGCCGTATTTGCATGAACAGCACCGTCAGCGTTGCCCGGAGCCCTTAAGGGGAGGGGGCGTGTCGTGTAGGGGCGACTGAAGTCGCCCCTACAACTCGCCTCGTCATCACCCCCGCATGTCCGCGCTTTCACTGACGACGCCCGAACGGCCATCAGAGCCAGGGCACCAAGGTTTCACCCGCGGCGGCTGTCAACCATGCGGCCCCGCACAATACTAACCACAAGGAGGGAAACAACATGGCACGTGTAGCACTGGTTACCGGGGGTATGGGCGGTCTGGGCGAATCCATCTGCATCAAGCTGGCGGCGCTCGGCTACAAGGTGGTCACCACCCATTCGCCGGGCAACACCACGGCGGCCGAATGGCTGCAGACAATGAACAACATGGGTTACGGCTTCAAGGCCTACCCCTGCGACGTCGCTGATTTCGACTCCTGCAAGGCCTGCGTCGAAACCATCACCCACGACATCGGCCCCGTGGATGTGCTGGTGAACAACGCCGGCATCACCCGCGACATGACCTTCAAGCGCATGACGAAGGCCGACTGGGACGCCGTCATCCACACCAACCTCGACAGCGTCTTCAACATGACCAAGCAGGTCATGGACGGGATGGTCGAGCGCAAGTGGGGCCGCGTCATCAACGTGTCCTCCCTCAACGGCATCAAGGGCGCCTTTGGTCAGACCAACTATGCGGCCGCCAAGGCTGGCATGCACGGTTTCACCAAGTCCCTGGCGCTCGAAGTGGCCAAGTCCGGCGTGACGGTCAACACCATCTCCCCGGGCTACATCGGCACCAAGATGGTCCTCGCCATTCCGCAGGAAGTCCTTGAAAGCAAGATTCTTCCTCATATTCCGATGAGCCGTCTCGGCAAGCCCGAAGAGATCGCCGGCCTGATCGCCTACCTCTCGTCCGATGAGGCGGCCTTCGTAACCGGGGCCAATATCTCTATCAACGGCGGTCAGCATATGTTCTAATTCCGGTTCCGTTTGGCACTGCAACAAAGGAAAGTGAAATGACGCAACGTATCGCTCTCGTTACTGGCGCAGTCGGTGGTCTTGGCACCGCGATTTGCAAGTCCCTGGCCGCTGCCGGTGTTCGCGTGGTTGGCAACTTCTTCCCCGGCGATCCCGCCAAGGAAGCCTGGGTTGAAGCCCGCAAGGCCGAAGGTCTCGACATCCCGCTGTACGGTTTCGACGTCTCCGACTACGAGCAGTGCAAGGCCGCTGTCGAGCAGATCGCCGCTGAAGTCGGCCCGATCGACATCCTGGTGAACAACGCCGGCATCACCCGCGACAAGTTCTTCCCGAAGATGGAAAAGGGCCAGTGGGATGCCGTCATCGCCACCAACCTGACCAGCCTCTTCAACGTCACCCACAGCATCTCCCCGAAGATGGCCGAGCGTGGCTTTGGCCGCATCATCAACATCTCCTCGGTGAACGGTGTCAAGGGTCAGGCTGGCCAGACCAACTACTCCGCCGCCAAGGCGGGTGTGATTGGCTTCACCAAGGCTCTCGCTGCCGAGCTCGCCACCAAGGGCGTGACCTGCAACGCCATCGCCCCGGGCTACATCGGCACCGACATGGTCATGGCGATCAAGGAAGAAGTGCGTAACGCCATCATCGACACCGTGCCCGTCAAGCGTCTGGGCAAGCCCGAAGAAATCGGCGCGGCCGTGGTTTACCTGGCCTCCGATCTGGCTGGCTACGTCACCGGCGCCACGCTGAACGTCAACGGCGGTCTGTACTACCAGTAATCGTTTTCGCGACGCATTGCACAGCAACCCCGCCAGTTGGCGGGGTTTTTTATTGCGCAGTGCAGTATAATCTCCGTGGGCGAGTCTATCGCCACCGAGGAGATATAACTAATGGCCGATCCAATTCGCCTGATCAAGAAATACCCGAACCGCCGCCTTTACGACACCCAAACCAGTTCCTACATCACGCTCGCCGACGTGAAGGAGCTCGTTCTCGAACACGGTATTTTTCAGGTCGTCGACGCCAAGTCCGGCGAAGACCTCACCCGCAACATCCTGCTGCAGATCATCCTCGAAGAAGAGGCTGGTGGTGCGCCGATGTTCACCAGCGATCTGCTCTCCCAGATGATCCGCTTCTATGGCAACGCCATGCAGGGGATGATGGGCAAGTACCTGGAGAGCAACATCAAGTCCTTCACCGACATGCAGGCCAAGCTCCAGGAGCAGGTCCGATCGGTGTACGGTGAAAACGCCACCGTCAGCCACGACCTGTGGGCCCAGTTCCTGAACTTCCAGGGCCCCGCCATGCAAAGCATGATGGGCGCCTACATGGACCAGAGCAAGAAGATGTACGCGCAGATGCAGGAGCAGCTCGACAGCCAGACGCGCAACCTCTTCTCCGGCTTCCAGTTCCCGGCCTTCCCCGCGGGCTTCAACCCCGAAAAGCTCGATCCGGACACGCCGCCGGCCGAGCCCGACAGCTCCGCCAAATAAAAAAACCGGGCCGCGATCGTAGCGGCCCTTGTGCTTTCTACCCTTCAGGTTTTTGACGCATGACCCAATCCAAACCCGCGGCCGCTCCGAAAGTCGGCTTCGTCAGCCTTGGGTGCCCCAAGGCACTCGTAGACTCCGAACACATCCTCACCCGATTGCGTGCCGAGGGCTATGAGATCTCCCCGTCCTACGAAGGCTCCGACCTCGTCGTGATCAACACCTGCGGCTTCATCGACGCCGCGGTCGAAGAATCCCTCGACGCCATCGGCGAAGCCCTCGCCGAGAACGGCAAGGTCATCGTCACCGGCTGCCTCGGCGCGAAAGACGACGTGGTCATGGCGGCCCACCCGCAGGTGCTCGCCGTCACCGGCCCCCACGCCACCGAGCAGGTCATGCAGGAGGTGCACAAGCACCTGCCCAAGCCCCACGACCCCTTCATCGACCTGCTGCCGCCCCAGGGCATCAAGCTCACGCCCAACCACTACGCGTATCTCAAGATCTCCGAGGGCTGCAACCACCGCTGCACCTTCTGCATCATCCCGTCCCTGCGCGGCGACCTCGTCAGCCGCCCGATCGGCGACGTCATGCGCGAGGCCGAAAACCTCGTCAACGCCGGCGTCAAGGAACTCCTGGTGGTCTCCCAGGACACCTCCGCCTACGGCGTCGACACCAAGTACCGCACCGGCTTCTGGGGCGGCCGCCCGCTGCGCACCAAGCTCTACGACCTCTGCAACGCCCTCGGTGAGCTCGGCGTGTGGGTTCGCCTGCACTACGTCTACCCCTACCCGAGCGTCGACGACATCATCCCGCTGATGGCCGAAGGCAAGATCCTGCCCTACCTCGACGTGCCCTTCCAGCACGCCAGCCCGCGCATCCTCAAGGCCATGAAGCGCCCGGCCAGCTCCGAGAACAACCTCGAGCGGGTTCGTCGCTGGCGCGAGATCTGCCCCGACCTCACCATCCGCTCCACCTTCATCACCGGCTTCCCGGGTGAGACCGACGCAGATTTCGAAGAGCTCCTGCAGTTCCTCGAAGAGGCCAAGCTCGACCGCGTCGGCGCCTTCGCCTACTCGCCCGTCGAAGGCGCTGCCGCCAACGAACTCCCCGGCGCCGTGCCCGAGGAGATCCGCGAAGAGCGCCGCATCCAGCTCATGGAGTTCCAGGAAGATATCTCCACCGAACGCCTCGAACGCTTCATCGGCCGCGAGATGACCGTGCTGGTTGACGAGATCGACGAAGAAGGCGCGCTGGCGCGCTCCCCCGGCGACGCCCCCGACATCGACGGCCTCGTCATCATCCCCGCCGGCGAGCACCTCGAGCCCGGCGAATTCGCCCGCGTCCGCATCACCGACTGCGACGTCCACGACCTCTACGCCGAGCCGCTGTAAGCGGGGGAGGGCGACGGCCTCGGCCAGACCCCCCTGTCCCCCCTTGGCAGGGGGGAACCTTGCTGAACGCTACCCGCATGAGGCCCACGAGCCGTCCCCTGGTTCCTTGATACGGTGAGCCTTGCTGGTCGGGCGTCTCCTAGAATTGGCGGGGCGCCGAGGACCGGCCGGTGTCCTCCCTCCCCTGACAAGGGGAGGGCCGGGGAGGGGTTTCGTCGGTTCCGGTGTCAGCTTGCCGTTTCCTGCGGCACCAACCGTCGGATATCGGCTGTCCTTGTAGGGACGACTTCAGTCGCCCCTACAACGCGCCCCCGTAGCGCCCCCTCGCATCGAATCTACCGCAGGCCGCAGCAAGCGCCCAATCGTTCCTGCCACAACCAACCCCCACGACGAGGCCCCCATGAAACGCACCCCCCGCATCGGCATCGCCCTTGGCAGCGGCTCCGCCCGGGGCTGGGCGCATGTGGGGGTGCTGCGGGCGCTGGCGCGGGAGGGCATCGAGCCGCAGATCATCAGCGGTTGCTCCATCGGGGCCTTCGTCGGTGCCGTCGCTGCGGCCGGCGATCTGGAAAAGCTCGGCAGCTGGGTCGAAACCCTCGGCTGGCAGGACGTCGTCGGCCTGATGGACATGGGCCTGCGCGGCGGCCTCATCAAGGGCGACAAGCTCATCGGTTTCTTTGAGCGCAACTTCGTCGACCGTGATTTCACCGCGCTGTTGCACAGCTTCGGCTGCGTCGCCACTGATCTCCAGAGCGGCCACGAAGTCTGGCTGCGCGAAGGCAGCGTCTCGGCCGCCGTGCGCGCCTCCATCGCGCTCCCGGGCCTTCTCACCCCCGCCTGGCAGGACGGCCGCCTGCTCGTCGATGGTGCGCTCGTCAATCCGGTGCCGGTGTCCCTGGCCCGCGCCATGGGGGCCGACATCGTCATCGCCGTCGACCTCAACTCGGACGTCGTCGGTGCCGCCTGGCGTCACAGCCCCCGGGTCGAAGCGCCCGCCGACACCCCCGCCAGCTGGCACCGCAAGCTGCTGTCCCGCCTCGGGCGAAACGGGGCGCCTGCCGCCGCCGACGACACCGCGACCGAGCCCGAAGGCCTGCCCTCCATGCTCACCGTGATGCAGAGCAGCATCTCCATCATGTCCGTGCGCATCGCCCGCAGCCGCCTCGCCGGCGAACCGGCCGACGTGCTCATCTCGCCGCGCCTTGCCCAGCTCGGGCTGATGGATTACCACCGCGGCGCCGAAGCCATCGCCGAAGGCGAAGCCGCCGTCGAACTCGCCCTGCCGTCCATCCGCCGCGCGCTCGGGCGCTGAAGGCTGCGCAGCCGTAGCAGGCGTAGGTCGGAGTAGCGCAGCGTAACCCGACATCACCCACGTTCAAATGTCGGGTTACGCCCTGCGGGCTAGCCC
>NZ_BJNV01000028.1 GCF_006539865.1 Zoogloea ramigera | reverse complement strand
TGGATGGTGCGTCTTCGTTTCCGGGTGGGGCTCTGCGGGTCGAGCGCTCCCTCCCCTGACAAGGGGAGGGCCGGGGAGGGGTTTGGCGGGCGGCGGGTGTGCGAAACGCCTCTCCACCCCCGCGCGGTGTGTGCCCCCGAATGCAATAATCCGGCACCACTCCTCACCCCCGGAGCTCGTTCATGCCCCTCATCGACACCCTGCGCAGCATCGTCGGCGCGCCCCATTGCCTTACCGTCGACGTCGACATGGCGCCCTACCTCACCGACTGGCGCGGGCGATACACCGGCCGTGCCCGTGCGGTGGTGCTGCCGGCCGACACTGCGCAGGTGGCGGCGGTGATGCGGGCCTGCGCAGCGGCGGGGTGCCCGGTGGTGCCCCAGGGCGGCAACACCGGCCTGTGTGGCGGGGCCACGCCCTTGGCCGACGGGGCCGCGGTGGTGGTCAACCTGTCGCGGCTGCGGCGCATCCGCAGCGTGGATGCCGCCAACAACGCGCTGTGTGCCGAAGCTGGCGTGCCGCTGGCCGCCGTGCAGGCCGCGGCGCAGGAGGCCGACAGGCTGTTTCCGCTGGCCCTGGCCAGCGAGGGTTCGTGTGAAGTCGGTGGCGTGATTTCCACCAACGCCGGTGGCGTGCAGGTGCTGCGCTACGGCAACACCCGCGAGCTCGTGCTCGGCCTCGAGGTCGTGCTCCCCGACGGGCAGATCTGGGACGGCCTGCGCGCGCTTCGCAAGGACAACACCGGCTACGACCTCAAGCAGCTCTTCATCGGCGCCGAGGGCACCCTCGGTATCGTCACCGCCGCCACCCTCAAGCTCTTCGCGCGTCCGCGCGCCGTCGTCACCGCCTGGCTGGCGGTCGCTTCGCCGGCCGCCGCGGTCGAGCTGCTCGGCCGCCTGCGCGCCGCCGTCGGCGACCGGGTGACGGCCTTCGAGCTCATCAGCCGCCCGTCCCTCGAGCTCGTCTTTCAGCACATTCCCGGCACCCGCGACCCCCTGGGCCAGCCCAGCCCCTGGTACGTGCTGCTCGAGCTCAGCGACACCGTTACCGGCGACACCCTGGCCGGGCTGCTCGAGGCCGAACTCGCCGCCACCATCGCCGAAGGGCGCGTCATCGACGGCGCCATTGCCACCAGCGACAGCCAGGCCCAGGCCCTCTGGCAACTGCGCGAGAACATCTCCGAAGCCCAGAAGCGCGAAGGCATCAGCATCAAGCACGACATCTCGGTGCCGGTCAGCGCGATCCCCGGCTTCCTCGACGCGGCCGGCGCTGCCCTGGCCGCCGCCTACCCGGGCCTGCGCATCGTGTGCTTCGGCCACCTGGGCGATGGCAACCTGCACTACAACCTGTCCCGCCCCGTGCGTGGTGAAAATGATGAATTCATCGCCCGGACCCCGGAGGTCAACCGCATCGTCTACGACCAGGTGGTGGAGCGGGGCGGCTCGATCTCAGCCGAGCACGGCATCGGCCAGCTCAAGCGCGATCTCCTGCCCGACTACAAATCGGCCGTCGAAATCGACCTGATGCGCCGCATCAAGCAGGCCTTCGACCCACGTGGCCTGATGAACCCGGGGAAGGTGCTCTGAGGGGGGCGGGAAGTGGGCAAGTGGGAAGTGGGAAGTGGGCGGTGAGGGGGGAGGGCCGTTCCCACTCCCCACTCCCCGCTGCCACGATCCCCTTCCCCTCCCTGTGCCTTAGTTCACACTAGAAAATTGCCCCAAAGACACGTTTGTGTCGGGTTTTTTTACACAGGTCATCAAAGTCGAGCCGCCAGCTTTCCTTAAGGCAATGATTTCAGGGTTTTTTTAGTTTTGGCACATAACATGCTTCTTTGGGTTGGCGAAACACATTTCAGGCAGGCTCTTTCTCGCTCGCGTCCTGCGGGGGCGCGGGCATCAGAGGCTTGTCTGGCTCACGAATTTTTTTTGGAGACTTTCCTATGAAGAAACTTGCCCTCTGTGCAGCCACCGCCGCACTCTCCGTGGCCAGCACCGCCGCGTTTGCCACCCCGGCTTACGTCAGCACCACCGACAGCCTGACCGGTGAAGTCATCATCACCAATATGGCCGACGGCTCCCCGACCACCTTCGACGTCACCCTGCGTGACCTCACCGGCTCCGTGCAGGTCGTCGTTCCGCCGAACGGCAATTACGCCGTGAACTACAGCGGCTTCGTCAGCGTGACGCCCGTCGTCGGCGCGCCGGCCATGACCCTGTCGGTCAACAACCCGGCCAACATCTTCAACGGCCTGATCACCGCCACCGGCCTCTCCGCCGGCATTTACAACAAGACCTTCGCTCCGGGCGCCAACAACGTCAATGACGGTGCCGGCACCGCTGTTGGCTTTGTCATCGACTACGACGGCACCACCTCCGGTGACGTGCTCAACCTGATCACCACCCTCACCGGCGTCGCGCCGGCCACCACCGCCGGCTCCGGCCGTCTGGCCGTCACGGGCACGCTCTTCGATGACGGCGCCGTGCTGTCCTTCGTCGAGTCCAACCTGACCTGGGCTGGCTTTGGCCGCATGCTCGCCGCTGCCGACCTCTACGCTCAGCACAACCAGTTCCCGGGCAACACCCTCAACCTGATCACCGCCGACTTCGCCATGCGCAACGTCGCCGTGGCCATCCCCGAACCCGCCTCCATGGCGCTGGTCGGCCTTGGCCTGGTTGGTCTGGGCGCCATCCGTCGTCGCAAGTCTGCCTGATAGCCTCCCGGCATCAGCTCGCAAACGGCAGCGCAAGCTGCCGTTTGCATTTGTGCAAGCCATGTCTTGCATGACCTGGTCGGCTCGGCTCTATCAGGCGCGGCGGCGGCGGGCTGCCATCATGCCCAGGGCGCCAAGGCCCAGCAGCGCAAAGCTCTCGGGCTCCGGAACGTTATTGACGATCACCGACGGGGCGTTGCTCACCGTGGTGGTCACGTCCGTCAGGGTGTTCGCCAGCAGGCCGGCGTTGGGGGACACCGACAGCGCCAGCAGCGCCTGTTCGGCGGTCATGCCGGTTGCGGGCGCGCCAGTGACGGTACGGTTGGTTTCGGTGACGCCGAAATTCAGGCCCGAGTTCAGGTTGAAATCCAGATCAAAGACTTCCTGGGCGTTGATCACCGGGTTCAGCTGGGCAGCAAGGCTCGGCAGGAACAGCGACAGCACCTGCGTGATGCCCGCGCCGGTCACGGCGACGTTGCCGCCCGTGTAGGCCACGCCGTTGTAGGTGTAGCTCGGCGTGCCGGTGCCATCACCCCAATCCAGCACAATCTGGCGATCGGCTCCGCCCGGGGTCGCGGCGGGCAGGTTGAACTCCAGCTTGCCGGTGACGTTGGTGAACGACAGGTTGAAAGAACCGTCGGCGTTCAGGAAGTTGGAAAAGTTGTAGGCCGCGCTGAAGTCGGTGGCGGATTGGGTGTAAGCCGCGTTGGCGGCGCCTGCGGCGAAGAGGCTGGCGGCTGCCGTAACGGCCAGAAGAGCTTTCTTAAAGGACATGCTTGTATTCCTCCGGGTTGAATCTATTGAAAACGCCTACCCGATTCGGGTTCAAGAGACTGGATAGGTTGGCGCTTCGTGAATAGCAACAAGCAGGCCATGTTCTGTATCTGCATGAAAATCATGGACTAATTTATTTAAAAAGCCTGGGCTTGCGGCGGCTTTGTAAAATTATCTGACATCAAAAAATCCCCGTATTGGGTTTTGTGTTTTTGATGGGCGCCTCGTTTCGGGGTTTGTGAGCGGCTGGCGGGGTGGCCAGGTCGCGTTGTCTCTGCCGCGCGCGCGTGCACATACATATAGGTGTACGTGTGCAGCAGCAGGGCAGGGCACAACTGAAACTTTCAGCTGATAGCTAAAAAGGGGTTTACAAGCCCCGGAACCATCTCTATAATGCGGTCTTCGTTGGACGGGGGTATAGCTCAGCTGGGAGAGCGCTTGCATGGCATGCAAGAGGTCAGCGGTTCGATCCCGCTTACCTCCACCACAACAAAGTTTCATC
>NZ_BJNV01000027.1 GCF_006539865.1 Zoogloea ramigera | reverse complement strand
CCGCATAATCGCGGACTGGACATAATTCCTCTTATGCTGAACTCGACATAAGAGGAAGAACTTTCTCTTCGCAGGATCGGATGCCGGCGGCGAGCGGGCGGCGGCGATGTACAGTCTGATCGGCACCGCCACGCTGAGCGGGCTCGACCCGGAGGCCTACCTGCGCGAAGTGCTCACGCGCATCGCCGAGCACCCGATCAACCGGATCGACGAATTGCTGCCCTGGAACCTCAACCCCGCCAAGACCCTTCTCAACGCCGCCTGACATGAGCACCGTCGTCCCCCTCAAGCCGCGCACCCGCAAACCGGCCGATCTGTTGCAACTGCGGATCGAACTGGCCGAGATCAAGCCCGCCATCTGGCGCCGGATCGTCGTCCCCGAGTCGATCACCCTTGCCAGGCTTCATCACGTCATCCAGTGCGTCATGGGCTGGCACGGCGGGCATCTGCACGAATTCGAGATCGCGGGAGAGCGCTACGGCATCCCCGACCCGGAGTTCGACTGGGGCGATCCGCCCCGCTCCGAGCAGCGCATCCAGCTCAAGACGGCGCTCGCGGGCATGAAGTCGTTCAAGTACCTCTACGACTTCGGCGATCACTGGGAGCACCGGATCAAGGTGGAGAAACGCCACCCGCCGGATCCCATCTTGTCGGCCTGCGCCCTGTGCCTCACCGGCGCCAACGCCGCACCGCCCGAAGACGTGGGCGGCGCGCCGGGCTACGCCGACTTCCTGGAGGCCATCCTCGACCCGGACCACCCCGAACACCACGCCATGCGGGCGTGGTGCGGGGAGGACTTCGAGCCCGGGCACTTTAATTTGTCTGCGGTGAATGAGCGCCTGGAGAGGCTGAGGGTCTGAGGCGTCAAGACGGGGTTGGGACGACGCTTACCAAGCACATGATTTAAAATATGTTTGTTTTTTGGTGCGGGATTTGAGATAAACCTGTTGTCATTACTTGGGGCGCAAAACAGATTCTCCCCAGCCTGTGGCGGCAAAGCGCACCAGCGCCACGCCCTCTTTTCTCGTCTCTATCCTTCCCCCACGGCCAGTGCCTTCCTAGCCCACGCCCGAAACGCCACGGACGAGGGACCGTTCTTCGACATCACGGCGGGGGGGCTCGCCTCAGTCTTCCAACGCTCAAAAAGCGCTTGGAGCACTTCGGGTTCTAGGGACGCGAGGGCTTCTTCGCCCTTGGCTCTGAGCGCTTCTGAAGCCTTCTTGCGCTCGAGGTCGGCGGCGGCCTTCGCCGCCTCGGCGCGCTTGCGGACCTCTTCCTTGGCCTTCTTCGCCTCCGCGGCCTGGAGCTTCGAGCGGTACTCATCGCCCCAGCCCTGTTCGATGGCCTTCCGGTAAATTTTGTGGAGGTCGGCCGGCTCGCCCTTCATCTCTTGCTCTTCGGCGTACTCATTGGCCCGCAGAATCGAGTATTCCAGCGTCTCGGTGTCCGCCTTCGCCAAGTACTCGTTCTGCTGCGCGAGCGAGATCTTCACCTTCGCAAAGCGGAACGCGGGATGGTCCCCCAAGTCCAGCATGGTCTGGCGCTTCGGGCGCATCCTGAACTTGAGCGCGACGACCTTCCGTTGCTTCCTCTCAGGCTCCCAATCGACCTCGATGTCTGAGAGTTCGCTCGCGTTGATGCGCTTCACGGGTCCGCTGATCACCCACTGGTTGAGCCGCTTGAAGTCCGCGTACTCCTCTGGCTTCACGCCCATGTACTCACGGAACTTCTCGAGCGGAATCCAGGGGGTTTCCCCCACCCCGACGTAGTCCTTGCAGAGCTTGTAAAGGACGGCCTCGTACTTGCCCGTGAAGCTGTTGAAAATGTTCCAGTTCAGGAGGTGGAAGATCGAGTCTTTGCGATCGAGGTTCTCGACCGCCTCGCGGAGCACATCCGGAAAGACGACACCGATCCTCGTCGACATCACCTTCCACTGGCTGATGAAGCCCGTGCCTTCCTTCGCCTTCTGGCCATCCTTCTCAAGGACGTTGCGGACGAGGGACTCCACGCGGAGCGCCTCGAGGTCGCGCTCAATCTCGCTCGTCTTCGGCTGGTAGCCAAGCGCCTCGGTAACGGCGGACATCGATAGGTAACAGTACTCCCCCGCCCTGAAAGCCTCGCCGTCCTCGTAAAGTTCGCGGTAAGTCCGGAGCATGAGGATCCAGTACTTGTACTGGAGCAGCGTGATCTTGTGCTTGATGTGCACGAGCTCCTGCGGGGCCTTGATCTGAGCCAGGGAGCTCTCCCCTGTTTTCTTCAGCTCTGTAGCCATGTTCTGCGAGCGCGTCACGGAATGTCTCCCGATGCTGTTCAAAGGACTAGACTTGTAAAAATTTTTTCTAGTCTAGTCTTAAGCGAACCGTATCACACCAGGCAAGCTGAAGGGAGGGGGGATTTTCTAGACCTTTGCAGGATTCTGGACACGGGCGGCCAGATGGGGGGGAATTTCTAGACCTTTCTCGGGGGCCCTTCAGCACCGGATCGCTCCGTTGTCAGGAGAATTCTGCCGATCCGTGGGAAATCCGTAAGACGCAACACCGAAGTGACCACTGGAGAGGGGAGGTTCCCAGGCTTTTAAAGGGTTCAGGCCTAAAATCGCTTGCCGGATGGGGTGCAGAATCTAGTTTTCGGCCTTTTTAAGAGGTTCCCCGCTATGAGAATCGGCAGCAACGGTCCATCCGGACCTTTGGTCTGGGGGAGGGGTTTTTCTAGACCTTTACCAGTTCGGGTGAGGGGGTTTCCTAGACCTTAGGGGGGGGGTTTCCTAGACCTTTCGGGAATCTCTAGACCTTTCATTGGAAAGGGGGGGGGGTTTCCTAGACCTTAGAGGGGGGTTTCCCTAGACCTTACGAGCTGGAAACCCAGTACCAGCGCGGGTTTCCGGACGCCTAAAGTAGTTAAAGCTGCTTAATATTAAAAAGCAGTAGCAGTCGGAACCATTCAAAGGTGCCGAACCCCAATGCCTCAAATGAGCACCGAACGCTGCGGCTTTTTCAAATCGAGAATCAGGAAACCCTAGCGTTGTAAAGGTCAAAGAGAGGGCAACCCGAAAATGGCTTGCAAAGTCGGGATTGTCTGCATAACGGTAAACTCCCACGCTGTTTGAGCGTGAGCTCGGGTAACCAGAAGACTTCAAGATATCTTGCAAAGCATGTACGACGTACATGCATCGGTTGCACTGCAACATCAGAAAATCAACAGAACGGGAGAAATCCAAGTGACCGCGAAAATCATCGCCTTCAGCAACCACAAAGGGGGCGCCGGGAAGACACTAGGCAGCATGACCCTGGCTGGCTTTCTAGCCAAAAAGCATTCTGTTCTGGTGGTGGATGCCGACGAACTCCAGACGGCAACTAAGTGGGCTGCTCAAGCGGACGATGCAAAGCCCTTCCCAGCCTCTGTAGTTGGATTGTCTGCAGCCGGCGGGAAGATACATCGAGAACTCCAGCGGCTATCCCAACAGTACGACTTCATTATTGTCGACTGCCCTCCGTCCGTGACCTCGCCGATCCCCCAGTCAGTCCTACTTGTTTCTGATCTCGTTATCATTCCGACGCGTCCCAGCCTGGCTGACATCTGGGGCGTCAAAGACACGCTTGGTCTTGTCGAGCGGGCCAAGGTGCTCAACGAGAACCTCAAAATCGCCTTTCTGGTGAATGCCTTGACCCCGCGGACGCAGCTCGGGAAGGACTCGCTAGAAGTTCTTCAGACGATGGATGGTCACTTGCTTAAGACCGTTTTCCGTCAACGCCAGGCGTATGCACAAAGTCTCGTCCTGGGCGGCACTGTGTTCGATGTCCCAGGAGCCAAAGAAGCTCAACAAGAAGTGACCGCAGTGGGTCACGAGGTGCTCGAACTCTTGGGCATGCAAGGCACCTGACAGTAGACTCAATACCGATTTTTGTCATACTATCTAACGATATGATGATATATCAGTGTGAGGATGTTCTCGTATGAACAAGCTCAAAAACAAAATGCTGGCTGGGGCTGCTGCTCCCGATAAGTTCGCTGCTGCTGAAGCGGCAATGGCCGCTGGAGGCCTAGTTCAGGCGGTGGCTACCGTTGCTGAGTCAGCTGAATCTGCGCGGGTAGCGCCTGCTAAGGCGCCCGAGGGAAAGCGACCTACCCGCAGTGGACAAGCAGTACGCGAATCACTGACGCTTCTGCCTGATGAGAGCGCGATCATCGACAGCCTCCGTTTGCGGCTTGCGACTGTCGGGATCATCCCAAACCGTAGCGAGCTTATCCGAGCTGGCCTTCTCGCCATGCGAGATCTCGATGCTGAAACCCTGGCGCAGCTGTTGGAGAAGGTTCCCAAGCTCAAGCCCGGGCGGCCTGTTTGATAAAAATACTATACAATGATATTACGGTAATACTATATTCTGCATGTCTATGCCCAAGATCATCTACGTCCTGAAGAACGAAGTGATGCCCGGCCTAGTCAAGATCGGTCTCACAACTGATAGCGTGGAGTCGCGTATCGCCAGCCTTAGTACCGCAACCGGCGTGCCTTTGCCCTTCGAATGTCACTTCGCAGCTGAGATCCCTGATGGGGTGAACCTCGAAAAGCTGGAGAAGACGTTGCATCAACTCTTTGCAGAACGGCGTATCAACCCGAAGCGAGAGTTCTTCAAGGTTGAACCAGAGAAGATCGTCCTTGCGCTGAGCATTGGCGGTTTCAAGGAAGTCACCCCAGGCAAGACGAACATCGACCCGGTGGAGGTCGAGGCCATGGAAAAGCTAAAGGAGCAACGTAGAGCCCGCATAAACCTGAGCCCCCTGGGCATCGAGCCCGGAGCGGAGCTAGTGCTGTCACGTGATGAAGACGTGAAGGCCTTCGTAGTGCCCAACAACAAGGTCAGCTACAAGGGCGAAGTGATGAGCTTATCTGCTGCTGCCCTGAAAGCCTTGCAAGAGATGGGATACAAGTCGACAACAGTCAGCGGCTCAGGATACTGGATGTTCGATGGTGAACTTCTCGATGAGCGCCGAGTGCGGCTTGAGGCTCAGCAGTTTGAAAATCAGCCATGACTCGCTCGGATCTGATCGAGAGACTTTCCAGTACGTTTCCTACCTTAACCGCCGCGGACGTGACAGCCGCAGCCAAGGTCATCCTTAAAGCTATGGCTGATACGCTCGAGGAAGGTGGACGCATTGAGATTCGAGGTTTCGGATCCTTTAGCACCAATGTCCGCCCTCCTAGACTCGGTCGAAACCCCAAGACAGGGGTGACGGTTGATGTTCCAGCCAAGAGGGCGATCAACTTCAAACCCGGGCTCGAGCTTCGCGAGCGGGTTGATTTCTCTAGGACTTAGCTTCGCCGAACAACGCCAGTTGGCCTTTGAGCTCTGTTGCGGTAGTTTCAGCCCGACGAGCCTCTTCCTTGGTTTGAGCCAGCTCTTTGCTTGTACTGTCCAGAGATCCTTGGAGAGCACTTACTTGGTTCCGCAGCTTCCCGGCCTCCTGGTTCGCGTCGCGCAGGTCAGTTTCAGCCTTGGCCAATCGGCCTTTTAGGTCTTCAATCGAAGCCTGACTCTGCTCGAGTTTGGCGTTCGAGACCGCAGCAACCTGCTCCGCAACCACTCGGGCCGCGCGCTCAGCCTCGAGATCTGTCTTCAGCTTGGTTAGTTCAGCCTCAAGGCGGGGCACCCCTTCGAGGCGCAACTGGAGCTTCGCAGTCTCGGTCCGAGCTGCTTCAGCGGCCTGGCGCTGCGTCTCGGCTGCTTGTCTTGCTTCAGTGAAGTCTGCATGCAGTTGCGCGTAACGCCCCTCGAGCTGACTGTTATCCCCTTGCAGCGCCTCCAGTGCAGTCTTGAGATCCTCCAGATCTGATGCCTGAAGCTCGTTCTCTGCGATCAGGTCTTTTTGCGTCTGTTGTGCCGTAACGAGGTCTTGTTCGAGGTTCAGTTTTGCAGCTGCAACTTCCTGGCCGATGAACTCAACCAGGGCGCGCTGAAGTGCAGTAGGTAATGCGACAGGCGTGTCCGGCGCCCGGCTCTGCCCGGCCTGCCAATTCTGGAGCAGTCGCAGAACTGTCGCCATCGAGCCTCTTCCAAGCTCTTCGCGAACTCCTCGAGCAGTCGGCCTACCACCGCCGGCGCGGATACGGTCGGCGACAGCGTTCACTTCCTCCTGAGTAACCGTTGCTTCACGAGCCATGTCGAATCCTTTTAATGCGTTACGGTATGATATTACGTTATGATACGTTATGTTATGAATTGAGACAAGGGCAACATATACCCGACGGCCGCTGGCGTCTCTTCATGCACGAAGTTAATGCAGAACTCGACCGCGGTGAATCGATGGTGGTCGTGCTTGCGGCTGTCGGTTTGACGCCAATTGACGCTGTCTCCGATACCAACGTATACGACCTCGAGGTCAATGATTTCGACGGTACTGCAGTTATCTCGAGTTACGCCATCGACCGCCGGATGCAACGCCCGTACCTGCACACTGAGCGCTGAGCGCTTCCGACAGGAAGGCGTCCAGGCTACGACGCCGAACAACTCTGCCACCGACTCAGTGACTCTCAACATAAGCTGGTCGGTGAAGGAGTTCTAGGCGTCCAAGCACTGCTTAAATTTTAAGCGAATCTTCCAAACCCTTGTCTGCCAAGGGATTCAAAGCAAAGCAACCAGGCTGTCCACGAACTTATCCCCAGATGATGGGGGTGAATTTAAAATAATAATACGATATGTTTATATTATTAAAGTTTAATATTTTTGTTTTCAAGCTCAGATCAGGTCTTGCTCGAACGAAGCTCGCATCCGAGTCCGCAATGAGATCTCTATGTGCAAAGTGAAGATCATCCTATCCAGGTTTGCCGAGGCCGCCGACTTTATTCGCGCGCAGTGCAAAAACGATCAAGTACTGGTGGTGTCCAGCATCGTGCCGGCCAGTGGATTTGACTCGGAGGTGGTGCGCTTAGAGCGCACCTTCTGCCCATCCCATTCCACACAACTCATCCGCCATACCCCTGCCAGCTGAGGCGCACCCCGAATAACCCTTTGCATTAGTCTGGTATACCTCGTGCTTGCGTCATGCCATTTTATCGACCAAGGCATGATCATGAACCACCAAGGGAGCTGGGCAATGGACGAGTTTGGCGGGGCGCAGGTTGGGGATGCACGTCTGGGCAGGCGCCTGATCAAGTTGGTGGATCGGCTCGGTGATGCCCCATCAGCGAGCATTCCGGGTGCGTGCAATGGGCGCACTGAAACGCAGGCGGCTTACCGATTCTTCGACCAGGCGCGTGCGGACAAACGCGGGCTGGGCTGGGAGTCCGTTCTGGCGCCGCACATGGCGCGCACCGAGGCCCGTATGGCAGCGCACCCGGTAGTGCTGTGCCTGCAGGACACGACCGAGCTGGATTTCAACGGCCAAGACATCGACGGCTTGGGACGCTTGTCCTATGAAGCACAGCGCGGGATGTATGTGCATCCGACCTATGCGGTGACGCCCCAGCGACTGCCGCTGGGTATTCTGGACAACTGGATGTGGGCACGACCGCTGGGCACGCTGGAGAGCCGGCGCTGGGTTGAAGGGTATGAACGGGTGGCCGAGCGTGCGCAGAAATTGCCGGGCACGCGGCTGGTCTATGTCGCTGACCGCGAGGCCGACATGCTTGAGTTGATGCAGCGCGCCCATGCGCTGGCCTATCCGGCGGACTATGTGCTGCGCGCCCAGCACAACCGGTGCCTGCCCCAGGGCGGCAAGCTGTGGCCCGCGACGCTGGCCACGCCCTCTCTGGGCGAAATCGAATTCACTTTGGGCCCACGCACCCGACAGCCCGCACGAACCGTACGCCAGACACTTCATGCTCACGTCGTGGCGCTGCCTGACGGTCAGGGCGGCACCCTGCAGGTGAGCTGCCTGATTGCCTGCGAAACGGGCCTGCAAACCGGGCAAAAGCCTGTCGAATGGCGCTTGCTGACCAACCGGGTCATAAGCACCGTGGAGCAGGCCGCGGAGTTGATCGACTGGTATCGCTGCCGCTGGGAAATCGAAACCCTGTTTCATGTGCTCAAGAACGGCTGCCGTGTCGAGGCGCTGCAGCTGGGGGAGATCAAGAAGCTGGAGTTGGCGCTGGCTATCTACCTGGTTGTGGCCTGGCGCCTGACACATCTGCAGCATTTGGCCCGCACTCATCCCGAGCTGCCCGCCAGCGAAGTGTTTGATCCGGTGGAGTGGCAGGCCGCCTGGCTGCTGGCCGAGAAAGACCCGCCCAAGAAGACGCCATCGGTGCGCGAAGTCATCCGACGCATCGCCATGCTCGGTGGCTTTCTTGCCCGAAAAGGCGATGGTGAGCCCGGGGTCAAAACCTTATGGCAAGGCTTTGCGAGAGTCACCAGCTTCGTCAGAGGGGTCGAGAAAATGCGAACGATTCATGCGTTATGAGTTGTGTGGAATGGGATGCCTTCTGCCGCCTGGCGGAGATTCAGACTCGGCTCACACAGAGCAACATAACCGGCCTCGTTACGGAGATCGACGGGTGTTGTTCGGCGGCCTGATCGTGTAGCTCCCTTCTGGCTCGCGTGGTGTCTCAATGACGGCTTCGCGGGCATGGCCGGGAGCCGGTGCGCCTTTGGCCTTCGGTATCTGGCGGGGTGAACTCGCTCACCGGAAAGCCGTGTACGGTGCATCACCAACCCTGGGGAGATACCTATGTGGGCGGGGAGTGATCTGTTTAATAGTCATGCGTTGCCGGTCGTGATGCCACGATGACGTTACAAAGCGCAGCTGTTCCGCGTCACAGGAACTGCAAAGATGAAAAACCAGATCGACAACCTTGCACGTGGTATTCAACATGACCTCGCGCAGCCATCTCCAACCGTGCGCGAGGTGACTGCCTTTTTCAGGCCATCGGCCCATTCTTAGTCGTTAGGCCGGGCATGCGACTATGCGCTGCAGTAGCTAGCCATTCTCTCCGATTTCTGATCGCGACTTTTTATGGCGTAGCCCTAGCGAACAGCCGCCCTAGTGCGGGCTTTAGGCGTTTTGCAAAAAAAAATACCCCGACGCCTTATTGACGGTCGAGGTAACTTGCTTTAACCTAATAAAGTTGGACAATTCTCGGTACTGGGCGCAACCGGTACCGAGATCTACCAACTGGATCAGTCCCAAAACTCTGAAGAAAGAGAGCGTTTTATGGTATGCCTTTAGATTACATCCAAACTCTGGGTTATGTGTGCCTTGCCATCTACTATATGGCTAAAACACTGTCAAAGTTTCCGCTGTTTTAACTCTTAAATTTCCCCGCTTCGGCGGGGTTTTTTTAGTTCAACTCATCGGGGAGGTGATGCAAATTACTCCGAACTAAAGGGCCGCTTTGCTTGAGCAAAACGACCCGAGGAACATGCGGATAATATATAAATTATCCGCTTAAGTCAACAGGTGTTGACTTTTATAGGTTGTTGTTTTTGTTATGATTTTTTGTGTTGCTTGAAAAATTAGTTGATGGTATTGATTTTTTTGTTTCTAAGTATTTGACTTTAATGAATTTTTTTTTACTGCTGGCAATTGTCTGGGCTTGACAAGTTGCCTGGCGAGGGGGCGAGAAGTGGGGGGCAGAGAATCGATTTTTGAGTGCAACAGTTCAGGCAGCGGCGCTTTGTTAGACAAGGTGGAGCACGGTTTTCCTGCCCGCGCCCCTCGCTATGGGGCTGCCCCGCATTGAACGGGGCAAGACTTGATACCTGTCCTTGCCCCCATAGCTACACCGAGGCCTGCTGCGGTCAACAGCTGGCTCCGTGGAGGGTGCATTGATGGCTCACGAGCTAGCAGTTTCATGGGTTATATCTCTAGCCGGCATATATGCCGTCTAGAGTAACATTAAAATCTTCGATTTTCAAGGCTTAAAAGGCAAAAGCCATTGATTTGTATAGGTCTGTGTCTTGACTTAACATGTAAAAAAATCTATGCTGACGGGCATATATGCCCGTCAGCATGAAATATTAAATGGCAACTCGCCTTCAGATCGCTAAACCCGACATCGTTAAGGCTTTATCGCAAGGTCCGGCAATCCTGCGACCTAGCGATCTCGCAAAGGTCTTTGTCCAGAACCGCTCATTTTGGCGTCTTGCGCAGAACACCACCCTGCGTGAGTTTTCGAACTTCATGGTGGAGAAGAGCGAACTGAGGCAGGTCGCCATCACCTTTCCTCGGGAAGTCGTCTCTGGCTTCACTTGGGGTGAAGTTCCTCTCCTGGAAACATTGCTCGGGCTGGTGAAGGATAGCTACTACAGCCACTACACTGCTGTCCGCATTCATGGTTTGACGGAGCAGATTCCGAAAACCGTCTATCTAAGCCGAGAAAAACACCGTGGAGAGTCTTCCCGAAGGGAAACCCCCCCGCTCTACCCACAGGAGAATATCGACGAAGCCTTTCAAAGGCTTCCACGTATGTCTAGCAACCAGATCGAGCTCGAGGAGGAAGGTATTCGCGTCATGCTCTTGGAGGCGGCCTATCACGAAGGGCTCGGGATCTCTGCTGGTGAGGTGAACTTTGGAGGCGAGCGCCCTCTCAGGCTCCGATACACCAATCTTGAGCGAACAATGATTGATATTGTCGTCCGGCCCTTCTACGCAGGCGGCGTTTTCGAAGTGGCTAAGGCCTTTGAGAATGCCAAGGAGCAGCTATCCGTCAATGCGATGAGGGCGATGCTCAAGCAACTGCGTCTCGGCTATCCGTACCATCAGGCTATCGGCTACTACCTGGAGCGTGCAGGCTATCGGGCTTCCCAGGTGGAACTGTTCAGGCGAGAGCCAATGGAACGCGATTTTTACCTGACCCATGCCATGGGCAGGACGACCTATCACAGCCGCTGGCGCTTACATGTTCCAGAGGGGTTCTAGGCCCCGGCATGCCTCGACCACGAAATCGAAGTACTCGTTGAACGGCTTGACCTCCACGCCGGGCTTCATGGTCGCTCTGACCGCTTCGTAGCCCTGAGCATGGAAATCCCGTGTATATCCAATCTTCCCCAGCAGCGCCAGAGGGACGCGCTTCGCGGCGAACATCTGCTCGACCATATACCTCACCCTTTCTGTGGTGAGATCAATGTCAAACATCCGCACAAGGACCTCGATGTCGAGAAAGTCCCGTGCGCGCTGGTTGCCGAGCCCGTTCCGCTGGATGATTTCAGCGTACTCGGGCATCTGCTGGCAGATCGCGCGAAGCTTCTCACTCACGATCATCTCCGGCGGATATGCGTAGATCACGTAGCCGTCGAGCTCGTATTCCTTCTTGTCGGCGGTGTATTCGTGCCGGCTGATGTCAATCGTGAACTTGGGGCCTTCGCCAAGCCGGATGGCTTCGCGCCGCATGGTCGCCAGATCGTGCTTGACCTCGTCCGCCCGCTTCTGGGAGATCAGTTTGAACTCAACCAGGTATCCCCCCCAGAAAGACGCTAGATCCTCTGGCATCTTGCCGGGTTTCTGGGTCATTTTCACGTCGAACGCGTAGTATTTGTGCTGTTCGAAAGTCGCTCGGATTGTCCGCTCGATCTTGGGTTGCACAGCCTCATAGTCGAGGTCTTCGTCCATCGAGAAATCCAGGTCAACTGATGCCCGTGAGTTGGCTTGATGGACGATGTCCATGGCGTTACCGCCTTTGAGGACGAGTAGATCCATCAACTCGTCGTCAGCGAACATGGCAACGATCGCTGCACGCTTGATGACTTCCAAGTCTTTAGCAGTTGCTACGCCTGCCGTTGCACGATCCTTCTTCATCTAGTTGTCCTGGTTGAGGGGGAGTCTTGGTCAGTGGACCAAGCTTCGTCGGACGGACTCGACAAGCTCGGCAATGTCATCTGCTGGATACCCGAAGATTGTGCGCTGACCGATCTTCGGGTTCTCCGAGGAAACCCGGAAACTACCGCTGTTGATGTCGAACACACCGTCGTACTCGACATAGAAGGTCTTCTCGTCCTCGATGATCTTGGCTGGTTGCCGCTCACCATGCCAAAGCAGGCAGAGGGAACGATAGTCATCAGCATCCAGCAGCCAAGCATCCCCGTCGCCAGTGGAAAACAGGATGCAGGACTTCAGGCGAACCAGGTTACTGGAGCCCTTGAGCGCACAACCGATGATGTATTCAACTTCTGACGTGAACGACAGCTTAGTGGGGTCGATGAAATCGGCTTTGATCGAAGTCCCTTGCGACTGCCGAGAAGCCGACTCTTTCAAACACCAGGTGACATGTCCCCAGTGGTTGAAGCCATAGGTTCGGGCAACACGGTCAAGAGCTTCGGCCTGCTGAATAGCCTTACTACGCTTGAGCTTCTTGGCCTGCTGCTTGAGCTTCTCGACGAAAACGTCAGTAACGGGGATGTAGCGCATGGAGACCTCCATTAGCGCGGAAGGCACGGTGCCCGCATCCGAGTCCGCAATGGGATCTCTATGTGTAAAGTGAAGATCATCCTATCCAGGTTCGCCGAGGCGGGCAGCAGGCTTTGATCCAGCCCGCGGTCATTGTAGCCAAAATGCCGGATGGCATCACGCCTGAACTCCCTGAAACGGTTATCTCAAAAACGACCGTTTCTGAGACATCGCCACCTCTCTGGCCAGCTGTCGTTTTCAGAAGACGATTGCACCAATTAACTGGACGTAACGTCCGGAGTGCAGTCAGCTCCTGATAGCCAAATATCAGAAGTCATCTTCACCAATCTCGACTATGCTCAATACTCGTGTGCACCAAAGCGAGGTGTGAGCATGCCGTCAGACACATCATTGATTGCCGAGCAAGGCGTGGCCACCCTGCCCGATGCGGCATGGGCGCAGGCCCGGCAACGGGCGGAATTCATCGGGCCGCTGGCAGCCCTTGATGTGGTCGGGCATGAAGCCGCCGATGCCGCTGCTCACGCGCTTAGCCTGTCCAGGCGGCAGGTGTATGTCCTGATCCGCCGTGCCCGGCAAGGCTCGGGGCTTGTGACTGACTTGGCTCGCAGCCAATCCGGCGGCGGAAAAGGCAAGGGACGCTTGCCGGAATCGGTCGAGCGCATCATCCGCGAGTTGCTGCAAAAGCGCTTCCTGACCAAGCAGAAGCGTAGCTTGGCGGCGTTCCACCGCGAGGTCGCGCAGGCTTGTAAAGCACAAAAGCTACGGGTGCCAGCGCGCAACACTGTGGCCCTGCGGATCGCCGGCCTCGATCCGCTCAAGGCCGCTCGCCGCCGGGAAGGTCAGGATGCGTCACGCAGCCTGCAAGGTGTCGGTGGTGAGCCCCCCGCCATGACCGCGCCACTGGAACAAGTGCAGATCGATCACACAGTCATCGACCTGATCGTGGTGGACGAGCGCGACCGGCAACCGATTCGCCGGCCGTACCTCACCCTCGCCATCGACGTGTTCACCCGCTGCGTGCTCGGCATGGTGGTCACATTGGAAGCGCCGTCATCCGTTTCGGTCGGCCTGTGCCTTGTGCATGTTGCCTGCGACAAGCGTCCCTGGCTGGAGGGTCTGAATATAGAAATGGATTGGCCGATGAGCGGCAAGCCCAGGCTGCTCTACCTGGACAACGCGGCCGAGTTCAAAAGTGAGGCGCTGCGCCGTGGCTGCGAACAGCACGGCATCCGGTTGGACTATCGTCCCCCAGGGCAGCCGCACTATGGCGGCATCGTGGAACGGATCATCGGCACGGCGATGCAGATGATCCACGATGAATTGCCAGGGACGACCTTCTCCAACCCTGACCAGCGCGGGGACTACGATTCCGAAAACAAGGCCGCTCTGACATTGCATGAGCTGGAGCGCTGGCTCACGTTGGCGGTGGGCACCTATCACGGCTCTGTGCACAACGGCCTGCTTCAGCCGCCGGCGGCGCGCTGGGCCGAGGCGGTGGGGCTTGTCGGTGTACCGGCTGTCGTCACCCGCGCTACGGCTTTCCTGGTCGATTTCCTGCCCATCATTCGCCGCACCCTGACCCGCACCGGCTTCGTCCTCGACCACATCCACTATTACGCCGATGCGCTCAAACCGTGGATCGCGCGGCGCGAGCGCTGGCCGGCCTTCCTGATTCGGCGCGACCCGCGTGACATCAGCCGTATCTGGGTGCTGGAACCGGAGGGGCAGCATTATCTGGAAATCCCCTACCGTACCTTGTCGCACCCGGCAGTCACCCTCTGGGAACAACGGCAGGCGCTGGCGAAATTGCGGCAGCAAGGGCGCGAACAGGTGGATGAATCGGCGCTGTTCCGCATGATCGGGCAGATGCGCGAGATCGTGACCAGCGCACAGAAAGCCACGCGCAAGGCGCGGCGTGATGCGGATCGCCGCCAGCACCTCAAGGTGTCGGTTCCGCCGGACAAGCCGACTCCACCGGAAACGGACGTTGCCGACCCGCAGGCAGATAACCTGACACCGGCCAAACCGTTCGACCAGATCGAGGAATGGTAGCCGTGGACGAATATCCCATCATCGACCTGTCCCACCTCCTGCCGGCAGCGCAGGGGCTGGCTCGGCTGCCGGCGGACGAGCGCATCCAGCGCTTTCGCGCCGACCGCTGGATTGGCTATCCACGCGCAATCGAGGCATTGAACCGGCTGGAAACCCTGTATGCGTGGCCGAATAAGCAACGCATGCCCAACTTGCTGCTGGTCGGCCCAACCAACAACGGCAAGTCGATGATCGTCGAGAAATTCCGGCGCACACATCCGGCCAGTGCTGATGCCGACCAGGAGCACATCCCGGTGCTGGTCGTGCAGATGCCGTCCGAGCCGTCGGTGATCCGCTTCTACGTCGCACTGCTCGCCGCGATGGGCGCGCCACTGCGCCCGCGCCCACGGCTGCCGGAAATGGAGCAACTGGCGCTGGCCTTGCTGCGCAAGGTCGGCGTGCGCATGCTGGTGATCGACGAGCTGCACAACGTCCTGGCCGGCAACAGCGTCAACCGCCGGGAATTCCTCAACCTGCTGCGCTTCCTCGGCAACGAACTACGTATCCCGCTGGTCGGGGTCGGCACGCGCGACGCCTACCTCGCCATTCGCTCGGATGACCAGTTGGAAAATCGGTTCGAGCCGATGATGCTGCCGGTGTGGGAGGCCAACGACGATTGCTGCTCACTGCTCGCCAGCTTCGCCGCTTCGCTTCCACTGCGGCGCCCCTCGTCGATTGCCACGCTGGACATGGCCCGCTACCTGCTCACACGCAGCGAAGGCACCATCGGCGAACTGACGCACTTGCTGATGGCGGCAGCCCTCGCCGCCGTGGAGAGCGGCGAGGAAGCGATCAACCATCGCACGCTGAGCATGGCCGATTACACCGGCCCCAGCGAGCGGCGTCGGCAGTTCGAGCAGGAACTGATGTGAAATCGGCTCCACGCTGGCCGCTGCATCCAGCTCCCAGAGAAGGCGAAGCCCTGTCCTCATGGCTCAATCGCGTCGCCGCCTGCTATCAGATGGATATGCTCGACCTGCTGGAACACGATCTCGGGCACGGCCAGGCCGATGATCTGGACACCGCACCACCACTGGCGCTGCTGACGATGCTCTCCCAGCGAAGCGGCATCGAGCTGGACCGGCTGCGCGGCATGAGCGTCGCCGGCTGGGTGCCGTGGCTGCTGGACAGCCTCGACGACCGTGCTCCGGCCGCCCTGGAAACCTATGCGTTCCAGTTCTCGGTATTGCTGCCGAAGCGCAAGCGCAAGACGAGATCGATCACGAGCTGGCGCGCGTGGCTGCCCGGCCGGTCAATCCATCGGGCCTGCCCGCTCTGTCTGAATAACCCAACGGATCAAGCTGTGTTACTCGCCTGGAAGCTGCCCCTGATGCTGAGCTGTCCGCTGCATGGCTGCTGGCTGGAATCCTATTGGGGCGTACCGGGGCGTTTTCTCGGCTGGGAGAACGCCGACGCTTCGCCGCGCCCAGCCAACGACGCCATCGCGACGATGGACCGGCGTACCTGGCAGGCGCTGACGCTGGGGTATGTGGAATTGCCGCGTCGACGCATCCATGCCGGCCTCTGGTTTCGGTTGCTGCGCACCCTGCTTGATGAGCTGAATACCCCGCTCTCGCATTGCGGGACTTGCGCCGGCAGTATTCGCTATATCTGGGAGCGCTGCGGCCATCCGCTACGCGCCGGGCAAAGTCTTTGGCATCCCTACGAGATTCTGGACCCGACGATACAGTTGCAGATGCTGGAGGCGGCGGCCATCGCCATCGACCTGATCGAATCGAAGGTGCTGAGTCCGCGCGGGGAACAGGCTGTGCTGTTCCTGCCAGAGCCGTTGACCGGGTTCACCAATGGCCTGCCAGCGGTTGTGCAGAAAACCGAGCCGATCAATCATTGGCAGCAAGCCGTCAAAGCAATCGGCGATGCCATTGTCGAGGCGCGACACAACCCCGAAACCGCCCGCTCACTGTTCGCGCTCGCATCCTATGGACGGCATGACCCCGAGTCGCTGGAGCGCTTGCGCGTCACGTTTGTAAAGGAGGGCATCCCTCCAGAATTTCTGTCACATTATATGCCTGACGGACCCTTTGCATGCCTTAGACAGAATGACGGGTTAAGTGACAATTTTTGACGGCCATAACTTTCTGGATCACACTGTCACATAATCGAACGTATATGTGACAGGTACGACATGCTGATAGGCTACATGCGGGTATCGAAGGCGGACGGCTCCCAGGCTACCGATTTGCAGCGCGACGCGCTGATTGCCGCCGGGGTCGATCCAGTACATCTTTACGAGGACCAGGCATCCGGCATGCGCGAGGATCGGCCCGGCTTGACGAGCTGCCTGAAGGCGTTGCGAACTGGCGACACACTGGTCGTGTGGAAACTGGATCGGCTCGGACGCGACCTGCGACATCTCATCAACACCGTGCACGACCTGACTGGGCGCGGCATCGGCTTGAAGGTATTAACCGGGCACGGCGCGGCCATCGACACCACGACCGCCGCCGGCAAGCTGGTCTTTGGCATCTTCGCCGCCCTGGCCGAGTTCGAGCGCGAGTTGATCGCGGAGCGCACGATTGCCGGCCTAGCCTCGGCCCGCGCGCGCGGGCGGAAAGGCGGCCGGCCGTTCAAGATGACCGCCGCCAAGCTGCGGCTGGCGATGGCGGCAATGGGTCAGCCAGAGACCAAGGTCGGCGACCTGTGCCAGGAACTTGGCGTCACGCGGCAGACCCTGTATCGGCATGTTTCACCCAAGGGTGAGCTACGTCCAGATGGCGAGAAGCTACTCAGCCGAATTTGATGCCGGCATGAGGCAACGTAGCGACAGCGTGGTTTGTCTCAATGGGAAGCGCTCATGATCGATCTTTGAAGGCCCGCAGCAGTCGTGTCACAGACAGGACGAACAAACCGGTCAGCGTGAGGGCTGCGATACCCCAGTACTCTCCGATGAACGCGCCGGCCGTCGTGCCGGCCAGCACAATGGCGAGAATCGGCAAATGGCAGGGACAGGTGAGCACGGCCAGCGCGCCCCACAGGTAGCCGGTGATCGGTTTGTGCGTCTCGGACGGCAAGCGCTCGGGGCTGTTCATGGCAGACTCTCCGCGTGCTGTGCCGGCTCGGTCGGCATGGTGGCCAACTGCACCTCCAGATCGGCCAACGCTTCGCGCCGACGCTCGACGAACTGGCGCAGAACGGCAAGCTGCGCGGCCGCTTCATCGCCGTCCGCAGCATCCAGCGCCCGGCACAGCCGCGCCAGCGCGTCCAGGCCGATGCCCGCCTCGAAGGCCGCCCGCACGAAGCACAGCCGTTGCAAGGCGGCATCATCGAACAGGCCATAGCCGCCCGGGGTGCACGCCACCGGACGCAGCAATCCGCGCAGCAGGTAGTCGCGCACGATATGCACGCTCACCCCGGCATCAAGGGCCAGCCGGGACACGGTGTAGGCGCTCATTGAAAACCTCCTTTTTTTATCCAGCGCAGCAGGAAAGCTGCTTCACGTCCTTGTTGAAGGTCTGCGCCGCAAGCTTCAACCCCTCGACCATTGTCAGGTAGGGGAACAACTGGTCGGCCAGTTCCTGCACCGTCATGCGGTTGCGGATGGCGAGCACCGCCGTCTGGATCAGTTCGCCCGCTTCCGGGGCCACCGCCTGCACGCCGATGAGCCGTCCGCTACCTTCCTCGATGACCAGCTTGATGAAGCCGCGTGTGTCGAAGTTGGCAAGCGCTCGCGGAACGTTGTCGAGTGTCAGCGTGCGACTGTCGGTCTCGATGCCATCGTGGTGCGCTTCCGCCTCGCTGTAGCCCACGGTGGCGACTTGCGGGTCGGTGAACACCACTGCCGGCATCGCGGTCAGATTGAGGGCTGCGTCGCCGCCGGTCATGTTGATCGCGGCACGGGTGCCGGCGGCCGCTGCCACGTAGACGAACTGCGGCTGGTCGGTGCAGTCGCCGGCCGCGTAGATGTTCGGGTTGCTCGTGCGCATGCCTTGGTCGATAACGATGGCCCCTTGCGCATTGACAGTGACCCCCGCCGCGTCCAGCGCGAGGCTGCGCGTATTCGGTGCCCGACCGGTGGCAACCAGCAACTTGTCAGCGCGCAATTCACCGTGTCCGGTGGTCAGCACGAATTCGCCGTTCACATGGGCGACCTGGCTGGCTTGCGTGTGCTCCAGCACCTCGATGCCCTCGGCGCGGAAAGCGGCTGTCACGGCCTCGCCGATGGCCGGGTCTTCCCGGAAGAACAAGGTGCTGCGTGCCAGGATCGTGACCTGGCTGCCGAGCCGGGCAAAGGCTTGCGCCAGTTCCAACGCCACCACCGACGAACCGATCACGGCCAGGCGTGCGGGAATGGTGTCGCTGACAAGCGCTTCGGTGGAAGTCCAGTAGGGTGACTCTTTCAGGCCCGGAATCGGCGGCACGGCCGGACTGGCACCGGTGGCGACCAGGCAGCGGTCGAACGTTACCTCGCGCTCGCCACCCTCGTTCAAACGGACGACCAGGCTCTGGTCGTCCTTGAAACGCGCTTCACCGTGCAAAACGGTGATGGCTGGATTGCCGTCCAGGATGCCTTCGTATTTGGCGTGCCGCAGTTCATCGACACGGGCCTGCTGCTGGGCCAGCAGTTTGCTGCGGTCAATCGCAGGCACAGTTGCCGCAATACCGCCGTCGAACGGACTTTCCCGGCGCAGATGGGCAATATGGGCAGCGCGGATCATGATCTTGGACGGCACACAGCCGATATTGACGCAGGTGCCGCCGATGGTGCCGCGTTCGATCAGCGTGACCGTCGCGCCTTGCTCGACGGCCTTCAGCGCCGCCGCCATCGCGGCCCCGCCGCTGCCAATGATGGCGATATGCAAACCGGCGCCCTCAAGTGCATCACGGATTTTTGGTTCATCTTTGAAATCACCAACCCGGATCGAGCCTTGATAACCCAATGCGGCGATGGCGGCCAGCAGTTGGTTGTGGCTCACGGCGGTGTCTGCCATGACTTGCGCGCGGCTTTCTGGATAGGACACCACAGCGGCATTCACGCCGGGAATCTTTTCCAAAGCATCTTTGACATGGGTGGCGCAGGATGTGCAGGTCATGCCATTCACGGTGATTTCGGTCATTTTTTTACTCCATTGAATTTCGGGGTGCAGCAGGCATCGGCTTGGCGTTTTCGTTGGATGGCGTAGATGGTCAAGCCGATGAAAATCGCCAGCGCAGGCAGCAGCACATAGTCCAGATAGCCGGTCAGCGCGGACAAGCCGACCACACCGAGCAAAATGACCAGAACAGGGGTGAAGCAACACAGCGCCACGAGGGTTGTGCCAATGATGCTGACCCGCAGCAGTGTCTTCGGGTCTTTCATGATCAGTTCTTGACTGATGATGGGTAGCCCGCATCCTCGGTAGCCTTGGTCAGTTTCTGCACGCTGGTCTTGGCATCATCGAAGGTGACCACCGCTTCGCGCGTCTCGAAGGTCACGTCAACTTTACTGACGCCATCGACCTTGGAAATCGCCTTCTTGACAGTGATCGGACAGGCCGAGCAGGTCATGCCCGGTACGGACAGCGTAACGGTCTGGGTGGCGGCCCACACGGGGGCAACAACGGCAGCGAGGGCAAGGGCGGAAAGCAGCTTTTTCATGGTGAACTCCTGTGATCAATAGAAAAATGGCACGACGTAGGGAAATCCGAGCGCGACCAAAACCAGCACGGCCACGCCCCAGAAAATGAGCTTGTAAGTAGCTCGCACTTGGGGAATCGCGCAAACCTCACCCGGTTTGCAGGCGGCTGACGGCCGGTAGATGCGCCGCCAGGCGAAGAACAACGCCACCAGCGCCACGCCGATAAAGATGGGGCGATAGGGTTCCAACACCGTCAAGTTGCCGATCCAAGCGCCGCTGAACCCCAAGGCGATCAGAACCAGCGGCCCGAGGCAGCAAGCCGAGGCGAGGATGGCGGCCAGCCCGCCAGTGAAGAGCGCGCCGCGCCCGTTTTGAGGTTCAGACATACGTTTGTCCTTTCGAATCTGAATTGGATAGCTTAAGCTTACTTCCGTAGTTATGTACGGAGTCAAGCGATATGGAAAACAATTTGGAGAACCTGACCATTGGCGTTTTCGCCAGGACGGCCGGGGTCAATGTGGAGACCATCCGGTTCTATCAGCGCAAGGGCTTGCTCCCGGAACCGGACAAGCCTTACGGCAGCATTCGCCGCTATGGCGAGACGGATGTAACGCGGGTGCGCTTCGTGAAATCAGCCCAGCGGTTGGGCTTCAGCCTGGATGAGATCGCCGAGCTGCTGCGGCTGGAGGATGGCACCCATTGCGAGGAAGCCAGCAGCCTGGCCGAGCACAAGCTCAAGGACGTGCGCGAGAGGATGGCTGACCTGGCGCGCATGGAGGCCGTGCTGTCTGATTTGGTGTGCGCCTGCCATGCGCGGAAGGGGAACGTTTCCTGCCCGCTGATTGCGTCACTGCAAGGGAAGAAAGAACCGCGCAGTGCGGACGCGGTGTAGCCCGAGGGAACTACGCCTTAGCGTGCTTTATTTTCCGTTTTCTGAGGCGACTCCTTCCTCATCGTGTCGCTGCTGATATCAGCGGCGGTGGTTCCGATCACCTTGCTGCCCAGTCATCCGCCGGCCCAGGTGGAACAGGAATGGGTCGCGTTCAGGGACCTCGTCCTCGTATCACCTCTCGCTGCGGCTGGCGCTTTCCTGGCCGGCCTGGCTATCGGTGGTTTCTGGGGCATGGGCGCGAACTTCGCCCAGAGCATCGGCCTCGATGTGGGCGGTATCTCCGCCTTCATGGCTGCGGTTCTTGGTGGAACGCTCGCCTTCCATTGGCCACTCGGTTGGCTTTCGGATCGAGTGCCCCGGAATCTTGTCATCGCCGGTGCGGCGCTGGCGTCCGCAGCGTCTGCCATCGGCGTAGCGTTGGCGGTGGAAGCGCCTCTGCCGCTGCTCCTTGCGGCAGGTGCGCTGTTCGGCGGCTTTGGCATCCCGATTTATTCGTTGTGTCTCGCCGTCGCAAACGACGATCTTCCGGCCGGTCGGCTACTCGGCACCGCGCGCGGGCTTCTGTTGCTCAACGGGATCGGGACAGCCGCTGGCCCCCTAATAGGAGCAGCTGCAATGAATATCGTCGGCCCTGGCGGCCTGTTCCTTTATGCGGCGGCGTTGCTCACGCTCCTGGCAGTGCTGGCCATCGCCCGCAGGCAGCCGAGGCGCGCCAACCAGGCCAAGGCGGCCCCCCGTTCTCCGAGCACGCCGATGATAACCGGATCTCTCGATACGATGATATGCATGGAGAAGCGGGCGCAGGGCGTGCGGGATTAGCGCGGCACGGCGCCTGCACGAACCGCGGGGTCAGGCGATGATAGCTGTTACGCGAATTTCGATACGCATGGTTGGAAGCCCCAGCGCTTCGATTCCCAACTGCGTCCAGATTGGAGCGCGGTCGGGCATGTAGTGGCGATACAGCTTGGCCATTGTTTCGTTGATCACGGGAGGGAATCCACCGACGTGATAGGAATTGACGTGGACCACATGCGGCCAGCGTGCTCCGGCGGTCGCGAGCGTCCGTTCCACGTTCTTGAACGCCTGCTCGATCTCTTCCTCAATCGACTCCGGAATGACGAGATCGTCGTTCCATCCGCCCTGTCCGGAGATCTCCACGCGGTCACCAATGCGCATTGCCTGAGAATAATGAAGCGCGTCATGCAGGCGCGTCCCGTATCCGGGGGTGATGAAGAATGAAGGTGTTGTCATGAGTTTGCCTTTGATGAGCCAGGTCAACGCGGCTGCAAGTGACCGTATGCATGCAGAAAGAGATGCAGGGCGTTCGGCACTAGCGCGCCGGCTGCGGTGGAGGGCTTTATTCCACGTCTTCTACGGTGAGGTCCCGGCCGTTGAACTGCACGGTCTCCCCGGCTCGGGCACCCTCGATCGCTTCGAAGATCGGCGCCATCGTGGAAATGCCCATGAGCTCACGCCCCTGACAGGTAAACTTGCTCGTTGACACCGCGATCACAAAGTGGCGGCCGGACAGCTTGACGACAGCGCCTTCGTTGACGGCCAACTTGGGGCCGAAATCGATCGTCCTGAGCTTTTCGAGTTTATTGGCGTAGTCATGGAGCGTGTCATCGAGCGCTTCAGCGAAGTCGCTCGCGACCTCGGCCTGAGCTAGTTCGTCGTTTTCGATCGGTTCGCTCCGATCGAGCCGAGCGGTAGAGACATAGTCCAGGTAGTTTTCGCGAGCGCTGTGCAACGCTGCTGTCTCCAGCAAGAGCATAGTTTCTCGTATGTGGTCCTTGTTCCAGTCCATAATCACCTCCTAATTTTCGATGTTCTTAAAGTTCAGCCTGCAGATGTGTGGGCCAGGAAGGCCAGCCTTTCCGGCTAAGCGACACCGCTATTCGTCGCTGATGACGTCTTCGCCCTGGTATGGAACCCTGATCAGCCGAGGATCTCGAATGATGCTCGTGACGAGCCAGACATATTCCTGCTCGGCGGTATCGAAGCCGAGGATGCTGAAGGATTGGCCGAAAGGGCATGGCGGGAAGTCTGGAAAGCCCTCGCGCAGAACGTAACGCTCGGGATCGCTGTGAAACTCGCTCTTGTAGACTTTCCGTAGTCCGTGCTTGCTCGGCGCGTCCTGGTCACCTGCCGGTGCTGTTTCCCGATGCGCCACAAGGCGCTCGGACAAGTCGCGGGGGCAGATTTCGTGGAACACGTCGAAGGCGTCGATCAACAGGCCTTTATGCTCTGTCGCCGGATCGGTGATCGCGTAGATGTTGGAGGCATCTTCGCCGTCGTCCCCGCTCTCGAGGCGCAACGCCGCATCGACGCGAATGCTGCATGCATCGAGGGTTGACCCTAGTTCGAGATCGACGAGATTGCCGTCCTTGACGCGGTATTCGCGGTCATAGCCTTTGGCGATGAATGACTGGACTGCTTCTAGAACGTCGGTCACCTGGGAGGTCATGGAAGCACCTTCATCTTGAACTGGATTGGACACGCTCGCGCACAAAGCGCGCTGTGACTCGGCGGACGGAGAAGCTCGCGAAGTGCGTTACTCATAGCCACTTGGCCTTCTTGAAGCGCATGAACAGGAGAAGGCAGAACACCGCTATCACTCCGAGCACGACGAAGTAGCCATATGGCGTGTCCAGTTCCGGCATGTGCTTGAAGTTCATGCCATATATTCCGGCGATCGCCGTCGGGACCGTCAAGATCGCCGCCCAGGCCGCGAGCTGGCGAGTGACCACACCGATCCTTTGCGCTTCCAGAAGGCTGCTGGCCTCGAAGACCGTGGACAGGACAAGCAGGAGGCCGTCGACCATGGACTGCACGCGGTGGACATGGTCCGCGACGTCGTGGAAATATGGTGTCATTTCGGCGCTGATGCAGGGAAAGTGGCCGCGAACGAGCTTTCGCACCAGCTCGGCCATAGCCCCGAGCGTGCGCTGGAACCGCGTGAGTTCGGACCTTAGTTCGAAGATTCGCGCCACCTCTTCTGGCCCGAGGAAATCGTGCAGCGACCGTCGCTCCATCGCCAGGACGTCGTCCTCGATCATTTCGAAGATGGGCAGATACTGGTCGACCACTCGGTGCAAGATCGCGTGCAGCACATAGTCGACACCCTTGCCGAACTGCGTCGGCGATGCCTCGAGTTGCTCCCGAAGTTTGCCCAGCGCTCCGGCATTGCCGTGCCGCACGGTGATAAGGTGATTGTGACCGGTGAAGATCGCCATCTTGCCGTAGCTGATCCGGTCGCCGACCAGCTCGGCGGTCTGGGCGACGACGTACAACTCATCGTTGTAGACCTCGAGCTTGGGCGGGCACAGCGGGTGCATGGCGTTGTCGATCGCCAAAGGATGGAGGTTATACGTCGTCTGGATCGCGCTGAGTTCGTCTGCGGTGGGCTCGCTAAGCGCGATCCAGCAGAAGCCCGAGCGATTCTCGTTTAGTTCGACGTGCTCATCGAGCCTGATTTCACGGACTCGCTTACCTTCGTTGTAATAATATGCGGCGATAATGGTCATGCAGGCCTCGCAGGAATTCGCAGGCCACGCTGTACAGCCGGTCGCGCCAGCCCGCGTTCGAGCCATGCCTGCACGTTCGAATAGCTGCTTAGGCCGAGGATGTCGCCCGCTGCGTAGAATTCGACCAGCGCATTCACCCAGCCAAACGTCGCAATGTCCGCGATCGAGTAATCATCGACAATCCATTCGCGGCCCTCCAGCCGGTGATCCAGGACCCCGAGAAGACGCCTGGATTCATCAACAAAGCGCTGCCGAGGTCGCTTGTCCTCATAGTCCTTGCCGGCAAATCGCAGGAAAAAGCCTAGCTGTCCGAAGGTCGGCCCAACGCCCGACACCTGAAAGAACACCCAGGCCAGAGTCTCGTACCGCTGGGCGGGTGTTGTTGAGATGAGCTGCCCCGTCTTGTCGGCCAGATAGATGAGGATCGCACCGGTTTCCCATATGCCAATGGGCTGGCCGTCAGGGCCAGCCGGATCGATGATCGCGGGTATGCGGCCGTTGGGATTCAACGACACGAACGCTGGATCCTTCGACTCGTTGTTCGAGATGTCGACGAAGTGGGGCTCATACGGCAGGCCAGTCTCCTCCAGCATCATCGAGACCTTGACGCCGTTGGGCGTGGGGGCCGCGTATAGTTGCAAGCGATCCGGATAAGATGCTGGCCAGCGCTGCGTGATGGGAAAGGAGGAGAGGTCTGTCATATCTGGATCCTGGCACTGCGACGGCGGCTGAATGGAATGATCTGCTTCAAGGCCGGGTTCGACGACCGCGTCGATTGACGCGGTCGTCGGAGGTTGCGAACCGGATCGGCGCGGCACTAACGGCAGCGAAGCCTATTCCGCTGCAGCCCCGGCCGCAGGGCTCACATCGCCGGCCTCATGCCGCTTTGGAAGAACCCAGTCGGGACGGACGAAGTGGCAGGTGTAGCCGCCCGGCCGCTTCTCCAGATAATCCTGGTGATCGGGCTCGGCCTCCCAGAACTCGCCGACCGGCTGGACCTCGGTCACCACTTTGCCATCCCACAGCCCCGAGGCATCCACATCGGCGATCGTATCCTCGGCGACGCGCTTCTGCTCCTCGTCGACATAATAGATGCCCGACCGGTAGGAGAGCCCACGATCATTGCCCTGGCGGTTCAGCGTCGTCGGATCGTGGATCTGGAAGAAGAATTCCAGGATGTGCCGGTAGCTCGTCACTGTCGGGTCGAAGACAATCTCGATCCCCTCGGCATGCGTGCCGTGATTACGATACGTGGCGTTCGGAATATCGCCGCCCGTGTAACCCACACGGGTCGAGATGATGCCGGGCCGCTTGCGGATCAGATCCTGCATGCCCCAGAAACATCCTCCTGCGAGAACAGCGCGCTGATGCATGTTAAGCCTCCTCTACTTGATCGAGATATTCACCGTATCCCTCGGACTCCATCTCGTCGCGCGGGATGAAGCGAAGGGACGCAGAGTTGATGCAGTAGCGCAGACCGCCGCGGTCGGAAGGACCGTCCGGGAAAACGTGGCCCAGATGGCTGTCGGCGTGTACCGACCTGACCTCCGTCCGGACCATGCCGTGTGCACTGTCCCGCACCTCGTTCACGTTTGCCGGAACGATCGGCTTGGTGAAGCTGGGCCAGCCAGTACCCGAATCGAACTTGTCCGTTGAAGCGAACAGCGGCTCTCCCGACACTATGTCGACGTAGATGCCAGGCTCCTTGTTGTCGTTGTGCTCACCCGTGAAGGGCCTTTCGGTCCCCGAATCCTGGGTAATCCGGCGTTGCTCGGGGGTCAGGCGGTCAACTGCTGCCTGTGACTTCTCAAACTTCATGATAGTCTCCAATAATTAATCTAGAGAGCTCGACACACTGTCATTTATCTTTGCAGTCATTGCGCCGACTATAGCAGTGCGCCCCAGATTTATCCAATACGCTGCGCGTATAGTTTCCATAGCGCCGAAGCTCTTCACGTCGTGATTCAGTTCCACTCATACCGGGCTGCCAGCTGCGCGATGTTCCGTATCTCGACCGTTGCCGTGGAGCCGGATACTGTCGCGATCACGACTTCGCGCTCCAAGACAAATCCGTCGATCGGCCGAGTGACGAGGCCTTGCACGGTCGGCGATCGTTCCGGAAGAATGCATATGGCGTGGCCGTCAGCGACGACCCGTTGCACCCAGTCCTCGCGATCTGATCGAAAGCGAGGTCGCATGAGCAAGTCCCGTCGCGCGAAGTGATCGAGGATCCGATCGCGAAACTCGCATTTCAGGCGATCGACGAAAGGAAACTCGAGCAGGTCTTCGCCGCGCACGATCTCGTTGGCAGCCAAGGGATGGTTTGCAGAACAGCCGAGCACGAAGCGCTCCCGAAATAGAGGATGCACATCCAGCTTGCGTTCCGGTCTTGTTTCACGCGGCATGATGCACGCGTGGTATTTTCCTGAAAGCACCTCCGATGTGTCCTCGTTCGACTGGAGCGAGTGCAGCTTGATTTCGATGGATGGCATCTCCGCCAATGCGCTCTCGAAGAATGCCGTAAATTCCTTTGGTCCGACGGTGGGCGCGACGGCGACATCCAGCACGCGGTGCCCCCCCATCGCCCAGTGCTCCGAGTGATTGCGAACGCTCTTCATCGCGACCACCATGCGCCGGAATTCTGCCTCGACGTCATGGCCAAGGCCAGTCAGGCGGCTGTTCTTCCCGTCGCGATAGATCAGCGGCCCGCCAAGCTCATCTTCCAAGCGGCGGATCGCGCGGGTCAGACTTGGCTGTGACACACCGCTCAAGCGAGCGGCCGCTGTGAAATTCAGCGTCTCGGCCAAGTTGATGAAATAGCTGACTTGATTGAGTTCCATAGTCCTTTGGCCCACGCGCCTGACTGATACCTCTTCCGTGAGACCGCCTTTGGAACGCAGGTCGCAGAAGTATGCTTGGCGCATATAATCATGATATAGGGGCTTGTCTATATGCGCCAGACATATAAATGATAGCCTGAGATGACGATTACCGGTTGGCGGTGCGCTCCGCTCAGCTCCGTCGAAGGTTCTGAGAGCGCAACCGCCAAGCCGCGTGCTGGAGGTTTGATGGACATGGCAGGAAGATCATTTACGTTTGTCAGTGGGGCTGGCTCTCCGCTGTCCGGGCACCTCGAACCGCCGGAAGGGACGCCGCGGGGCTGGGCGATCTTCGCCCACTGCTTCACGTGCGGGAAAGACAGTCGCGCCGCTGTTCACATCTCGCGCGCGCTGTCGCGTGCGGGCATCGGGGTCTTGAGGTTCGATTTCGCCGGGACCGGGATCGGCGGTGGGACGGGAGAACCTGTGAACTTCGCGTCGGACGTCGAGGACCTTCGGGCCGCCGCAAATGCGATGGCGGCGGCGGGCATGTCACCGTCCCTCCTCGTCGGGCACAGCCTGGGTGGCACCGCTGCGATCGTAGCCGCCGCCGACATGCCTGATATTGCGGCGGTAGCGACGATTGGTGCGCCGGCCGACCTTCAGCATATCTTGCGCCTCTTCGGACCGAATGATCTGGACACCATCGCGAGCGAGGGCGAGGCCTCGGTGGAGATTGCCGGTAGGCCCTTCCTCATTCGCCGAGGGTTCCTTGAGGCGGTTGAGGGGATCGACGTCGAGAAGGCCATTGCCTCCCTGCGACGGCCGGTGCTGGTCATGCACTCTCCGCTGGATCAGGTGGTCGGCATCGACCACGCGTCGCGCATCTTCGTCGCGTCCAGGCACCCTAAAAGCTTCATCTCGCTCGACAACGCGGATCACCTTCTCACCGACGTCGCGGACGCGAACTACGCCGCGGCCATGGTGGCGGTTTGGGCGAGCCGCTTTCTCCCACCACTCAGCGCGGATCTTCCGCAGATCGAGGTTGCGGAGGGCGTCGTCGCCACCGAAACTCTTGCAGGGACGTTCCAGCTCAAGGTCCGCAGCGGCGAGCACACTCTGTTCGCCGACGAGCCAGCATCGGTCGGTGGCCTCGGGACCGGACTATCTCCCTACGAACTCGTATCTGCCGGCCTCGCAGCCTGCACGGTGATGACGATGCGTCTCTATGCGAACCGCAAGGGCTTTCCGCTCGAACGGGCGAGCACGACCGTGCAGCACGAGAAGGTGCCGGACATGATGCCACCCGACCGGTTCACCCGCACCATTGTCCTCGATGGGCCGCTGAGTGATGATCAGCGCGCTCGGATCCTCGCGATCGCTGATCGGTGTCCCGTCGATCTGAGTCTCATCCGGGGTTCGGACGTGCAGACCGAGCTCTTGAGCGCCAGTCAGGCTGCGGATCCCGCGAGGCTGGCTTGACCGTGGCGCACACGGAGGAGGGCGAACGGACTGTGAGCCAATCGCCTACCGGCAATAGGGCGGCCGCGACAGAGCGAGCAATTCTCGCAGGCGGCTGCTTCTGGGGCATGGAGGATTTGCTGCGCCGAGCCAGGGGAGTCATTTCGACGCGTGTCGGTTACACAGGCGGAGAAATGCCTGATCCGACCTACGCGAGACATTACGGCCATGCGGAAGCAGTGGAAGTGACCTTCGACCCTTCCGTTCTCGCCTATCGCTCGCTCTTGGAACTCTTCTTCCAGATACATGACCCCACGACCTACGAGCAACAAGGCAGCGATGTCGGTCCGAGCTATCGATCGGCGATTTTCTACACCACCGAAGTGCAGAAGGAAGTCGCCCTCACAACCATCGCGGAAATCGAGGCATCAGGAAGCTGGCCTGGCCCGGTCGTGTCGGAGATCAACCCAGAAGAACCCTTTTGGGAGGCGGAGCCAGAGCACCAAGAATACCTGGTGCGCTATCCTGGGGGCTATAGCTGCCACTTCGTGCGCCCGACCTGGCGGTTGGACCGCTCAGACGAACGCCCAGCTGTAATACTTGACAGAAAGAGTTGATGATGACCGAAACCGTGACTAATCAGGCCGCCTGGCAGAAAGCGCCGGGGCAGCCACTGAGGATCGGTGTCACCGCTCTGCCGCATCTGGCGGCGAACGAGATATTGATCCGCAACGCGGCCATCGCGATCAACCCACTCGACTGGATTCTGCAGGACGTCGCGCTTTTGCCATGGCTCGACTATCCCGCGATTCTCGGCAGCGACGTCTCCGGTGAGGTCGCGGCGGTCGGTGGCGCGGTCGAGCGGTTCAAGGTCGGCGATCGAGTCATCGGACAGGCGGTCGGGACAACCGTAAATCAACCTGCGCAGGGTGCGTTCCAGCACCACACGATCGTGCTGGACCACATGGCGGCGCCGATCCCCAACAACATTGCCTTCGCTGATGCGGCAGTCCTCCCGCTTGGCCTTGGCACCGCCGCAAGCGGGCTCTACGGACGGACACAGTTGGCTCTCGCGCCACCGTTACACTCGCCGACCGCGCGTCCAGAGGTCGTTCTGGTCTGGGGTGGATCGTCGAGCGTTGGCTGCAACGCCATCCAGCTCGCGGTGGCGTCGGGCTACAGGTGCGTCGCCACCGCTTCGGCGCGCAACGTCGGCCTGTTGAAGGAGCTGGGTGCAAGCGAGGTTCTTGACCACTCGAGTCCAGCCATCGTGGAAGACGTGATTGAGGCAATGCGCGGGCGCAGTCTCGCTGGAACGCTTCACGCGACCGGTCACATGAAAGACTGTTTTGCCGTAGTTGCGAGATGCGAGGGCTCGCGCCGGGTGGCAGCGACGCTGGCCCCGCCCGACGAGCGTTCATTTGGAGTCGAGGCGACGCACATCTCCGGGACGAGCCTCAAGGATGACGAGGTTGGTCCAATGATCTACCGCGAATTCCTGCCGCAGGCTCTCGCGGCGCGCACGTTCGTCCCCGCCCCTCCGGCGAAGATCGTGGGCCAGGGCCTTGAAATGCTCCAGGCTGCCTTGGAAGCCCTGAAGGCGGGTGTATCCGCAGCGAAAATCGTCGTTACCCTGCCTTGAGTGACCAGCCAGGCGGTTTTTCGCGTTCGCAGTCTGAGGTGGCCCGCACTTTGCCGATTGGGAAGCTCTACCGGGAAAACGCGTTTGGGACGCGCGCTGCGCTCCTGCCGGAGCATGCGTTCCCGAAACCTGTTCCCGACTGCTTTTCCCCGAAACTACCTATCGGACATAGAGAAATGGGAATGCAGCGAGTGGTTTGAACGGCCGCTTCCGAAACCGCGTTCCGATCAATTGAGCGGCTAAAAGTGGGGCGATCACCGACATATTAGAATGAGACCGCCATGCCCGATCGGCCGGCTTGACGCGTAGCCAAAAGAATGCGGCTGATGGTAGGCTCGCTGACATTATGAAGCCCCGCCATCTGAGCAGCGTTGAGCTGCCGCAATTGCGAGTCTCCTACGCGTCGTCGTTCTTCTCGCGGTCCACACCTCGCTCATGCAATTCGGCATCGACGGGGCAGTTCGTGCAGCCCTCGTAGCAGCACAAGCGGCAGATGCGGTATGACTGCTCGAGGTTTTCCAAGCGATTTCGGAGAACGCGTTCAGCGATGTCCGATAAGGTTTTCAGTTCGTCTGGATTAAGGATCGATAGCCCTTCGGCAATCACTTGATCGCGCGAGGCCAGGACCTCGTCGCTCGCGACCTTGCCAGTTGGAGTAAGATAGAGGGATCGCGCGCGCCCGTCTGTCGAATGCTCCCTACGCTCGATCAATCCCTCGCTTACCAATCTATCCACCAGGCGAACAGTTCCAGCATGTGAAAGGCCCACCCCGATCGCAAGCATACGGATCGAGAGCCCGGGCTTGTGCGCGAGCAACGCCAGCGCTGAGGCGGCGGGTCCAGCTTCCGGCGCCCGCGATGAACTAGCGCGAACGATGTCGTCGCTGATCATGAGTGCGAACGCCCCGAAAATGTTTCGATCTCGAGGTCCATCCATTGCCACATCTATATGTGCGCGGAGCATAGACAGCAAGCCATACCGTGGTCCTCTTCCTCCGCGCGGCTTGTGGAAAATGTCCTGTTTTAGAAGGGTTTCGGAGGATTTCGACTGATCGAGCGCGCCGAAAAAAACGGGTCCGGCTCGTTAAGGCCGCGGAACCGTTGATACCTGGCGGCTATAGGGCAAGCCTTTTCGCTCGGAATCGCCGTAGGTCGCGCCCGAGAATCACTCCGCGTCAGCGCTGTCATCCAGGCCGCGCAGGTGCAGATCAGCGAGACCTAGCTTGCCCCCGGCGTCGCACTTCCATCGTGTCACCGCGCGCGATCACGATTGTATCAATCCCATTGAGGAACAGTCCGTGCTCCACGACGTCGGGGATTGCGGCGAAACGGGCGAAGACCGCGTCGCCATGCAGCTGAGCGCCTCCGGGCTCGATATCGCGACGGAGCATCCATGCCCCGCGGAGGTTCTGCAGGATTTGCACGCCCGCCGTCACGAGAGGACCACAGTCACGAGAGCACAAGCGCCCCTCTGTGGCGGACCGAAGCACGCAGCAGCACGAGGGACGCCGCTAGCAGAACTGCGTCCTTCAGTAGAAACTGCCCTGGTGCAGCCGAAATCGCAGGAAAGCCGCCGGCAGTCTGCTCCGCGACACCTGGAGTGGTGATGAAAAAGGTCAGCGTGATCAGATAGGTCGCTGCTGACATTAGTGCGCCTAGCGCAGAGAAGAGTGGACGAAATGCACCAAGGATCAGAACGAGACCGGTCGATAACTCGATAACGCCGATGAAATAGCTTTGCCCCTGCGTCCCGAACATGCCGAGCCAATTCATGATCGGGCTGTGTTCGATAAACGGGGCGATACCATAGGCCTCGTACGCTGTGAACTTCATCGCGCCGAACCACAGAAATACGATCACGAGAGCCCATCTAAGCAGGCCAAGATCCCTCCGACCGTGCTCGGGGACAAGAAATTCATAACGGTCGAAAATGCTCATCTAAAATTCCTCAACAGTGGTCCCGTGGGAACGTCACGAACGTCGTCTACGTGCTTCGGGCAGGCGTTACAGTATAATATACTAATAAGCGAGATATGTCGAGCGGCTGGCTCGCGCTTCGCTGCCTCACGAAGCCATCCTCATCGGCGATGCCTTTACCCAGCAAACGCGCGACCTTTGCGGGATTTTGACTTGATGGGGCTGGCGCTCCGGGTGGGCCTATAGCCCGTTGGCAAACGTCCAGCCTGTACGGATGGACGCGGCCCTGGACGAGATAACCATGCCCACCGAAATCGTAGCAGCGATCGGCGAAGGCGCGCTCGCTTATCGAGAGAGCGGCATTCTCTCACTGGCAGATGGCAGAGTATTCTCCGCGTGCCGGCAGTATCGCTATCGCTTGAGCGAGGACAGTGTTGTCGTCGAGTTCGCAGACGGACCTCATATCGGGACGCAGTTCCTCAGCTTGAGTTTCTCGCGGACGGATACCGGGTTGGAAGCGAGTGGCGTCTATGCCTGCGGAGACGACACCTACCATGCAACCTACAGGATTCTGGGGCCGGCGGCCTTTGAAGTGGTCATCATGGTCCAAGGGCCTGCAAAGGCATACGAGCTAGTCAGCCGATATTCCCGGTCGGGATAAATGCTCATGTCAGGAGGGCAAGTCCTCTGTTGCCCTTATCATGGCCGTGAAAGGCAGCGCCGGAATAACTTACCACGCGCTGCAAATCCGAAGACGATTGTCGTCGTCATCAGAAGGTAGGCGACTATCCCACCAGGTGAAAGAGTCGGAACCGCTGCGAGGATCAACCCATCATTCCCGCCGGGTATGAGCGCGATGCCGATACCCATCAATGTGCCGCCGACGACAGATCGCAGAATGCCATTGGCTGTCGGCAGTTGGAGACGCAGATTGCCTTGGCGAAAGGAGGCGGTTAGGGCGCCTGCGATCGAAGAGATCACCGCAGTGAGCGCGACCTCGCCGGCCGGGGACATTCTGAGAGGAAGGGCGCGTTGAATCACGTCTGCGAAGGTCCAGGCCGGCGAGAGTGCATATAGAAGTCCGCCAGTGATACCGAGTCCAATCATCGAAGCGCCGAACGACCAACCCGGCTTTGTTCGCAGAACGCTCTTCGTGGAAACGAAAACGAGTGCCAGCACGAGCACAACTAGGAAGGCTAGGAGAGTAACGAGGCCTGTTGCGCTCGGTTTGGAGATTAAGCTTGGCCATGTTGAATCGTAGCCGAACCTGCCATGGTCGGCAGCCAAGATACCAATCGTTAATCCCAAGGGTAGAGCTAGAAGTCGCATCTCCCCATCCCCAAGCCGCGCCAGCGATCCGAGCAGGCATGTGTCATTAATGAGTGCGCCGAGGCCGAAGGCGATGGCGCCGATGAGCAGGAGGAAATTGATGCTGGTCGAGGGTGCGAGTGTTGCGCCCAGTGTTCCCGTCCAGACTATCGGGACCGCAACCAGGCCTGCCGCTGCCGACGCTGCGAGAAATCCGACGAACATTTTCGGCGGCTGTCTTCTGTGTAACTCATGAGCGGCCACCACTAAACAGGTTCCGCCTTGGTTCGCCGCATATCCGAACCCGAAGGCAAGTACGCATAGAAGAAGTTCGAGCGCAAACGATCCCATTATTTCAAGCCTGCCTGATCATATCGTCAGCCTTCTGATGCGACGTTCCAGCGTGGCGAGCGCCCCGGCTTAGCTTTACCACGGGAAGGCGCGATCCTGCTGTAGCCGCACAGATGGCAAAGGCTGACCGAGCCATCTTTGTCGAAGCCGTTTGCCACAAGGAGCCGCTCCGACAGCATGCCTAGAATGTCGAGGTCATTGGGCGACAGGGGCGAAATACATTCGGAGATCACCTGCTCCCGTGCCTTGAGCAAGGCGTCCGTTATCTTCTTCCCCGAATTGGTGAGGTGAATGAAGCGCGCCCGCCTGTCGGTGATTTGTCTTCGTCGTTCCACCAACTGTTCGCGCTCGAGCCTATCGATCAATCGCACCGTCCCGGCATGAGAAAGCCCGATCGAGGTAGCCAAAACGCTGATCGGCAGTCCGGGCTCCATGCTGAGTAACACCATCACGGCGGTCCCCGGGCCGCTTGGTGAAAACGAGGCCGAGACACTGGCGATGCTGTCTGCAACGGCCAACGCGAGTGCACCTAAATGGTACTTGGCGACCTCAGGCTCCATACCGCAAGAATATATGCTTCGCGCATAGACTTCAAGCGTGTGAAAATGTATGACCGCCGCATGCATCTATGACAGATTCGGACATGGTCATGCTCATTGAGGGGCTCAGCTCGGATTCCACATCTGAGATCAACGGACGTGCTCGTTCCCCAGGCGCTAGCGGGGGTGGGCTCGATGAAAGTGGACGTGCATGGGTGCCGCTCACCGGGCGCAGGCGGTTCGCCGATGAGACCGCCGGTATGATCGGACGGGTCTCATGCCCGACCTGACTCTTGATCTCCGATACCTGAAGTACGCCGTTCAGGTCGCCGAGGCCGGCAGCTTCCGCCGAGCGGCGGAGCGCCTATCGATATCGCAATCCACCGTCAGCCGACGTGTGCAGCTGTTTGAGCGCCAACTTGGCTTTTCTCTCTTCAAGCGTACGCGAGCGGGGGCAGGGCTGACTCCAGAAGGTGAGCGCTTCCTTCAACAAGCGGTGGTGGGAGCGCGCTACCTTCGTAACGCCGCAACGGAGATCCGCTCCGCGCGGAAACTCAAGACCGGGCTCGTGAGGTTTGGAATGCTTGAAGCGTTCCCGGCGTGCCCGATCATCAACATTCTCTCGGCATTCAGAAATAGACATCCGACGATCGAGGTAAAGCTTGAGGAAGGCACTTCAGAAGAAAACACTTTGGGGGTGAAGCGCGGATTACTGGACGCAGCAATCAGCCTGAGTGCGAGCAAGAGCCCTCAGTTCCAAGTTCGACGTCTCTGCGAACCAGATCTGTTCGTGGCATTGTCCCCGCTTCACGAGTTGGCAGCACGGCCACAGCTGTCGTGGGAGGACGTTTGTGACGAAGTCTTCCTCGTTCGCTCGGATGGCGCTGGGCGTGAGCTCGCTGGCATACTCCGGCGCATGGTGGGCGCCGGAGACGGAGCGGTTCAACTCTCGATCCAACAAGTCAGCCGAGAAACCCTGCTGACGATGGTCGAACAGGGCTTCGGCTTGACCATCACCAGCGTGATCTACCGGCCGGATATCGCGTTGATCCCGCTCCCATCGGCGCGGGCGCCGACGGCCGCTATAATTTCTTCCAGTGACAACGACAACCCGACTCTGCCGCTGCTGCTGAAGTGTTTCGACACCCCCTCTAGAGCGGGGACCACGGATTAATCGGCGCTCCCCGGCGTCAACGTTCGCCTGGCTTTGGCGAAGCCACGGTCTGTCGCGATGAACCGTTGTAACATCGGGACGATTAACCGAGCTGGGTCAACAGCGGACTGACCTTGCTCTCGGCCCAATAGGTGGGCGTAGTCAACAAGGTCCTGGTGGAGAGCTGCAGGTAGCTCGACCTGTACCTTAAGCGGCTTGTCGTCCGCGATGGGGCCTAGCTTAAGCTTCGACATCATCACCCTCCATATGGCTCCAGTACCAAGTCTCGCGTCACGAGAACGCGCACGGGAAATCCGGGCCGAATAGTGATCGTGGGCGCGACGTTGAGCTGACGCCTCACAATCTGCTGCCCTGCGTCGTTGATGGTGTCCTGCCCACCGTTCCGGATCGCCTGAACGAGCTGATCGTCGTTGTCGACCGCGAGTTCGGCGCCGACGCTCAGCAGTGTCGACAATCCCGCAGCCTTGGCCAGATCCCACCAATGGTAATCGACGCCATCCTGCAGCCCGGCGAACCCTTCAGCGTCAGCACCAGGCTGGCGCTCGAGAACGATCGAGCGCCCGTTCGGGAAGACGAGCCGAGTCCAGACGAGCAGGACTCGGCTCTGGCCGAACTGCACGTTGTTGTCGTACTGCCCGACCACACGAGTGCCTTGCGGCACAAGCAAGATACGGCCGGTTGGGCTGTCGTAGATGTTTTCGGTGACCTGCGCGGTGATCTGGCCGGGTAGATCGGATCGGATGCCGGTGATCAGCGCCGCGGATATCACTGCTCCCGCCTGAAGGACGTTCGGCGATACTGGCGCAGCGACGCGATCGGGCGCAACCGTCCTGCGATCGGCCGCGGCGTTCAGAAACGCGTTCTGCCGGTCCTGCGCCGAGGGCGTGGCGGGCGGCGGAGCGAGGCCAATGCTCGCCAAATCCGGCACCGGCGCGAGCGCTGGGGCAGCTCCCGCAGCAGCGGGTGTGCCCCGGCTTTCCGATCCGGAGAAGAGACGGCTGGTGCGCGCGGTCTCGATTTCCTGAAGGCGGCGCTGCTCTTCCGGGCTGATGCCGGGATTGGGCGTGGCCGTCCCGGGTGTGGGCACCGGCTGTCCGCGATCCTGGGTACTAAGGATCGGCCGGCCGAGGTCACCGGGAAGAGGGGGACCGAGCTGTGGCACGCCACTGTAATCTCGCGGCAGGCCGGCCAGTCCGTCAGCGGTCGAGCGGTTCTCGGTCGAATAGAGTTCGTCGTTCGGCCGACCGGCGTCGCGGGTCTGAAGCGCGTAGATCAGCGCACCTCCGAGCCCGACGCTGGCGACAAGACCGAGGCCGGCGAGAACCTTCCGCGACAACCGGGTGACGCGGGGCGGTTCGGCCCGCAGCCGCATCGGCGCAGGCCCGACCGGCTCGCCGGTCAGGGGCTGCGCATCGTCGTCCGGCACTTCCTCAATCCGGGGCGGGTTCTCGCTCACGAGGTCGGCCTCCCGTCTGTGCGGACGATCCTGACGCGCTTCTGCTCGCGGCCGGAGCCGAAGCGAAGTTCGGCAGCCGCGAACAGACGATCAACGATCATGTGGTGGCCGCGAACGCGATAGTTCACGAGCTCAGAGGTGTTGCCCTCGGGGCCGACGACGAAGAGTGGCGGCATCTCGCCCTGACCGATGCCGCGCGGAAACTCGATAAAGACCTGGCGTCCGTCGTCGAAGGCGCGCAGCGGCCGCCACGGCGCACGGTCGCCCTCGATCGCATAGCGGAAGTTGACGTTCGCGAGATCGACGCCGCTCGCCACCGGCTGGGCCGCCTGCGCCTCGGCGTTCTGACGGCGCAGCGCAATGAGCTGGTCTTGCGGATACTGCCATGAGACCGACGCCATATAGGTGCGCTCTGTCGAGCGCAGCTCCATGTGATAGGTGCGCATGTTGGTGTTGATGACGAGGTTTGTCATCAGGTCGGCGCGGGTGGGCTTTACTAGGATGTGGATCTGGCGCGTTGCCCCCGATCCGCTCTCGGTGTCGCCGATGATCCAGCGCACTGTGTCGCCGGCGGCCACCGGGCCTGCGCCGACAAGCTGCTCCCCGGGTTGGAGCGCGATGTCGGTGATCTGCCCGACGGCGGTATAGACTTGATAAAGCGCCCCTTGAGTCCACGGGTAGACCTGCATCGAGTTAATGAAGCCGTCGCGCACCGGCTGGACTCGTGCCGCCTCGTTTGCCTGGTTGACGCGAGCGGTCGGATTAGAAGGCTCCGGGGCACGCCGCGTCTCCTCCACACGCTGCAATTGGCCAGGCAGCGGCAGCGGCCGGGGCAGCTCGACCACGGTGACCGGCGCGGGTGGATCGACGGTCTGCACCGCCGGAGCCGCATTGTCGTAGGAAATCTCCGGCGGCGGATTGGTGGTCGCGCAGCCCGCGAGCGCGGTCGCCGCTAGCAGAACGACCGGGAATGCGGCTCTACGGAGAGCCGGGAGTACGTGTGTGTGTGAAGCCGGGTTTCCGGCTTTACGGAAATACGGCTTCATTGCCCAAGCTCCCGTGACCAGTTGATGGCGTTGACGTAGATGCCGAGCGGGTTCGCCCTGAGCCGGTCGGCGTTTCGGGGGATCTGCACGACGATCGTCAGGATCGCGGTCCAGCGCGTGGTCTCGGCGAGCTGGCCATTTTCGTATCGGCGCTCGACCCAGGCGACGCGGAAGCTGTCCGGGGACGCGCGGATGACGCTGGAGACGTCGACAGCGACCTGCTGCCGGCCGACCCGTGTAAAGGGGTCGTTGGAGCGGGCGTAGTCATTGAGCGCCATGGCGCCGCGGTCAGTCGTGAAGTCGTAGGCGCGCAGCCAGGGGTCGTCTCAGAAAACGGAAAATAAAGCACGCTAAGCCGGTTGCAGCGGCCGTAGCGGCCTGAACTTGCCCGCGCCGATCTTGGCGCTGCTGCGCCAGAGGTAATCGCCGGTCAGGTTGATGTGCTCCCAGCCGAGCGGCGACAGGTACTGCAACAGGCCGTCATCGACGGCTTGACCGTGGCCACGCAAGGCGTTCGCGGCCCGCTCCAGATAGACCGTGTTCCATAGCACGATGGCCGCCGTCACCAGGTTGAGGCCGCTGGCCCGGTAGCGCTGCTGCTCGAAGCTGCGGTCGCGGATTTCCCCCAGGCGGTTGAAGAACACGGCGCGGGCCAGCGCGTTGCGCGCCTCGCCTTTGTTCAGCCCGGCATGCACGCGGCGGCGCAGCTCGACGCTTTGCAGCCAGTCCAGGATGAACAGTGTGCGCTCGATGCGTCCCAGCTCACGCAGGGCGACGGCCAGGCCGTTCTGGCGCGGGTAGCTGCCAAGCTTCCTGAGCATCAGCGAGGCCGTCGCCGTGCCCTGCTTGATCGAGGTGGCCATCCGCAGGATTTCATCCCAATGGGCGCGGACGTGCTTGATGTTGAGCGTGCCGCCGATCATCGGTTTCAACGCCTCGTAGGTGGCATCGCCCTTCGGGATGTAGAGCTTGGTGTCGCCCAGGTCACGAATGCGCGGGGCGAAGCGGAAGCCCAGCAGGTGCATCAACGCGAAGACGTGGTCCGTGAACCCTGCCGTGTCGGTGTAGTGCTCCTCGATCCGCAGGTCGGATTCGTGATACAGCAGGCCGTCGAGCACGTAGGTCGAGTCGCGCACGCCGACGTTCACGACCTTGGTGTGGAACGGCGCGTACTGGTCGGAGATATGGGTGTAGAACGTCCGCCCTGGGCTGCTGCCGTATTTCGGATTGATGTGGCCGGTGCTCTCGGCCTTGCTGCCGGTGCGGAAGTTCTGGCCGTCCGACGATGACGTGGTGCCGTCGCCCCAATGCTCGGCGAAGGGATGTCGGAACTGCGCGTTGACCAGCTCGGCCAGTGCCGCCCCGTAGGTTTCGTCGCGGATGTGCCAGGCTTGCAGCCAGGCCAGCTTGGCGTAGGTCGTGCCGGGGCACGATTCCGCCATCTTGGTCAGGCCCAGGTTGATCGCGTCGGCGAGGATCGTGGTCAGCAACAGGTTTTTGTCCTTGGCCAGGTCGCCTGACTTCAGGTGGGCGAAGTGCCGGGTGAAGCCCGTCCATTCGTCTACCTCCAGCAGCAATTCGGTGATCTTGACGTGCGGTAGGATCATCGCCGTCTGGTCGATCAGGGCCTGTGCGGTATCGGGCACCGCCGCATCGAGCGGCGTGATCTTCAGGCCCGACTCCGTGATGATGGCGTCCGGCAGCTCGTTGGCCAGCGCCATGCGGTTGACGGTGGCGAGCTGCGTTTCCAGCAGCGTCAGCCGGTCATGCAGGTACTGGTCGCAATCGGTGGCCACGGCCAGCGGCAATTCGCTGGCCTGCTTGAGGCTGGCGAATTTCGCGGGCGGCACCAGGTAGTCCTCGAAGTCCTTGAACTGGCGCGAGCCTTGCACCCAGATGTCGCCGGAGCGCAGCGCGTTCTTCAGCTCCGACAGCGCGCACAGTTCGTAGTAGCGCCGGTCGATGCCGGTGTCGGTCATCACCAGCTTCTGCCAGCGCGGCTTGATGAACTCGGTCGGCGCGTCGGTGGGCACCTTGCGGGCGTTGTCGCTGTTCATGCTGCGCAGCACCTCGATGGCGTCGAGTACGTCCTTGGCGGCGGGCGCGGCCCGCAACTTGAGCACGTCGAGAAATTCCGGCGCGTAGCGGCGCAGCGTGGCGTAGCTCTCGCCGATGCGGTGCAGGAAATCGAAGTCCTCGGGTTGCGCGAGCCGCTGCGCTTCGGTGACGCTCTCGGCGAAAGCATCCCAGGACATGACGGCCTCGATGGCGGCGAACGGATCGCGGCCCGCTTGCTTGGCCTCGATCAGCGCCTGGCCGATGCGCCCGAACAGCCGCACCTTGGCATTGATCGCCTTGCCGGATGCCTGGAACTGCTGCTGATGCTTGTTCTTGGCGGCATTGAACAGCTTGCCCAGGATGCGGTCATGCAGGTCGATGATTTCGTCGGTGACGGTGGCCATGCCCTCGATGGCGAGCGCCACCAGGGTCGCGTAACGCCGCTGCGGCTCGAACTTCGCCAGGTCGGCGGGCGTCATCTGGCCGCCCTCGCGGGCGATCTTGAGCAGCCGGTTCTGGTGAACCAGCCGCTCGATGCCGGAGGGCAGGTCGAGCGCCTGCCACGCCTTGAGGCGTTCGATGTGTTCCAGCATGTGCCGCGAGTTCGGTTTGACCGGGGATTGCCGCAGCCAGGCCAGCCACGTCGTCTTGCCGTTGTCGCGGCGCTTGAGCAGATCGTCGAGGCGACGGCGATGCACGTCCGTCAGCGGCTCAGCCAAGGCGTCGTAGAGACGCCGGTTGGCGCGGGTAATCGCTTCGGCGCTCGCCCGCTCGACGGCGTTGAGGGCGGGCACAATGACCGACTGCCGCCGCAGGTGCTCGATCAAGGCTCTGGCCAGCACGATGCCCTTGTCGGTTTGCATGGCCAGCTCGGTCAGCAACTGGACAGCCTGCCGGTAGTGGCCAATCGTGAACGGCTGGAAGCCGAACACCGTTTGCAGCTCGACCAGGTGCTCGCGTCGGGTCTGCTCACGCTGCCCGTACTCGTCCCAGCTTTCGATGCCGACCTTGAGCTGGTTGGCGACCAGTCTCAGCAATGGCGGGAACGGTGGCTCATCAGCGCCAAGGATGACGCCGGGAAAGCGCAGGTAGCAGAGCTGCACCGCGAAGCCCAGCCGATTGGCCGGGCCGCGCCGCTGCCGGATGATGGAGAGGTCGCTTTCGCTGAACGTGTAGTGACGGATCAACTCATCCTTGGTGTCCGGCAACGCCAGCAGGCTTTCGCGCTCGGCGGCGGAGAGGATCGAACGGCGGGGCATGCGGTTTCCTTCTTCTTGAAAACGTAGGTTTGTGACAAGCCCGCCAAGGCAACCGGCGCTGTCATTTTCAGAAGACGACTGCACCAGACAACGCGGTTTGAAGGCTGTTGTGCAGTCGTCTATTGAACGAACAGTATCAGGAGTCCGCTGCACGAATGATGACCTCAAGCCGGTTCTGGTCGCGCTGGCGACCGATCAGCCCCTGGATGTGCGATACCGCGACCACGATCTTTCCGGCGATTGGGCGGGCTACCGCGAATGCCACATCAAGCCCGACCTGCTGCTGATCTACCGCAAGTCCGACGCCGACACCCTGCGACTGGCGCGGCTTGGCTCCCATAGCGAGCTGTTCGGCTGATGCCAGTCGCCTTGTCCGCCAAACGATCATTAGGCGGCCAAACCGGACGCCTGTCCGAAAACATCTTGCGCAACGGGATGACGGACAATAAGATAGGCGGACGGTATAACGGACAAATTGGCGGAAATGGCACTCATCGGCTATGCGCGGGTATCGACGGCGGAACAGGACACCGCCTTGCAGACGGATGCGCTGCGCAATGCAGGCTGCGAACGGGTTTTCGAGGACACGGCATCCGGGGCCAAGGCAGACCGGCCCGGCTTGGCCGATGCGCTGGCTTATCTGCGCGATGGCGATGTGCTGGTCGTCTGGCGGCTGGATCGGCTTGGCCGCTCCCTGCCGCACCTGATTGAGACGGTCGGCAAGCTGGAAGCACGGGGCGTCGGCTTCCGCTCGTTGACTGAAAACATCGACACCACCACGCCGGGCGGACGGCTCATCTTCCATGTGTTCGGTGCGCTGGGCCAGTTCGAGCGCGACCTGATCCGCGAGCGCACCAAGGCCGGGTTGACCGCTGCCGCCGCACGCGGGCGCAAAGGCGGACGCAAGCCGGTTGTCACTGCCGACAAGTTGCAACGAGCGCGGGAGCTTGTCGCCAACGGCTTGAATGTCCGCGAGGCCGCCGCACGCCTCAAGGTAGGAAAAACCGCTCTCTACGCTGCCTTGCAGGCGGCCAGTTCTGGCAGTGCAGCCGACTCCTGATATTTCGTGCAGTCGCCTTCTGAAAACGACAGTCTCAAAATCTTATCTCGTTATCAAAGTCTCACGCGACTATAATTTGATGAGTTTTAAGACATTCAGGAGCTGTAGATGTTGATCGGCTATGCGCGGGTCTCCACAGAGGACCAAAACCTCGAGCTTCAGCTAGACGCACTGCACCAGGCTGGCGCTGCGAAAGTGTTTACGGACAAGGTCAGCTCCGTGAAGCACCGTCCAGGGCTTGATGAGGCGCTCGCATACGCTCGGGAAGGTGACATCCTGGTGGTGTGGAAGTTAGATCGCCTTGGCCGCACGGTGAAAGGACTCATCGACCTAGTCGAGGCACTCCAGAAAAGAGGGGTCCAGTTTCGCTCGCTGACTGATGGCATCGACACATCGACCGCGCCAGGGAGGTTCTTCTTCCACGTCATGGCGGCGCTGGCCGAAATGGAACGCGAGCTCATCCGTGAGCGAACCAATGCCGGACTGGCAGCTGCTCGAGCTCGAGGTCGACAGGGCGGTCGCAAACCGAAGATGTCTGACTCAAAAATTGCCGCGGCCAAGCAGCTCATGGATGCCGGGCGCCCAGCCCAGGAGGTTGCGGACAACTTAGGTGTGTCGCGCGCAACGCTCTACAGGAGCTTGACCAAGGCTGGCTGAGCAGGGTGCCAGGCTAACTATGATCCTGACCCCGCGTTCAGGGCCTTGTTCTTCGCCTCAATCCGCTTGCGGACGGCAAGCGCCGCGTTCATGGCGTCAGCCGCCGAGGTATTGACCGTGAACATTTCTATGGTGGATGTGTATTGTCGGTTCGATACTCCGGCGTACGAGGAGCCAGAAACGTAACGCCCGTCTTCGCTCAGGCAGGAAAATCCCGCGTGTACGCGTAGTTTCATATCGTTGATTTGCTCGATGGCGAACCTGCCGTCACTGGAAAAATTCCTGACTGCATCGGCCACGTGGTCATCCACGCAACGGCCCTCGAGCTTCCAATCCCATCGAACTGACAATTCAGAAATCTGAGTGCCAACAGTGGAGACATGGATGTTGACTACCTTCGGGCTGTCGTCCATGAACTGGTAGGTGATTCGTGTCACGTTCTGCCCCAGGAACCGCACGCGCTCCTTTTCTGGCGTGTAACTGCACGAGGCGAGACGCTCGGTTCTCTGCTGACAGGATCCCAGCCGGCCCAAAGCTTGCACTTCTTCTTTGTCGGTTCCAAGTGTGACCCCCGCCACTGTGAAGGGGGTTTTTTCAGTGGCGACCACTGGACGGTTATCGCAGCCGGCCAAGGCCAGCATGATCAGGACAGCAAAGGAAGTGACGTGATAGGAACTCATGAAGGGTGCGAGTAGGGAGCGGACCCCCGGAATGATAAAGGGGTAGTCCGCTTTACCCGAGTTGGTCGTTTAGGTTCGAGCGTCGACGTACCCGTAGTGTCTTAGCAGCAGCCGGCTAAGCTGTTGGTTCACGTTAAACAGGTCCGCCAAGGGCGCCCACAGCGGTTCGGCTTGGAGAGCCAGCAGTAACACGCCGGCCTGGTTGCGGGCTTCAAGCCGTCCGCTGGCGTAAGCGTAAGTCCAGGTTGTCATTGTTTTTGACTCAGAAAGGTGGGCTGCCGAGGTGGCCGCCCTGTTCCTTTTGTACCGTCACGACGGTTCTGGAGCTGTAGTTGTAGCAAGCGAACGGCTCCCATGCCATTGCTCGCAGGCGGAGAATGCACCCTCATATTCTTGGACAACAACGTTTAACTATCAATACATACAATAATATTGTATTACTGTATTTTTATATTAACTTTTTATATTTCTAGCGCCGGCTGCCTGACCCTAGCTCTTTTCCTGCTCCCAGTTGGTCATCTTCTTCGGGATGAACTCAGTGACGGGCCGATGTTGTTCCGAACGCCGGTCTCTTGAAGAGTAGCTATGTAGGCAGCCCTGAAGAAAACCGCGTCAGTAACGAATCTGCTCGATGCAGCCGGCTCGATGTGGCCAGCCCAGTGTAGCCGGCTCGGTGTGGCCGGCCCGATGCAGCCGGCCCGATGCAGCCGGCTCGGTGCCAGCCCAACCCGACCGCGCTTGGCTTCGCGTAGCTGGGCTGAAAGCCGACGATGGTTTACAATTCATGTATCGGCGGTGGTGTCCTATCGCGGCACTTTAGGTCAGTTGCTGTGGTCGCCATTTACCTTAGCCCTTAGCCGGGCGGCCAACAAAATTTGTTCTGAAAACCGGGATTTTCAGAACATTAAGTTCCTCCCCCCTGGCCGGGCCAATCGCAACTGCTCGAGAGCAGCTGCCCGGCCCGTTTTTCGGTCAGTACCAGTTTGGGCCGGGCCGTGTCGAGAAGCCCGCCGTCGGTGTTAATTAGCCAGTGCAAGAAGGCGACGGCACGTCGAAAACGAGCACTGTGACAGTGAGTTCCCGGTTCCGGTCGCCCGGGTGGTGGAAGATGTACCGGCAGCCGCTCTCATGCTTCCAGTCGACAGTCCGCTTCCAGTTTGGATGGGCCTCCGTCCGTTCCCTCACTCCGTTGAGGACGGTCGAGGCCGACGTCCCCCGGTTGAACACCAGGATCGCGGTCTTCGCGTCTCGCCAGGACGAGTAGCCGAGGAGCTGGTCGATGGTCGCCTCGTAGTGCTTCGGCCCCTTCCAGAACTTGCACTCGGCGATGAACACGTTCCGTCCGTTCTCTCGCAGGAGGACATCCGTTTTTCCGCTGGCGTTGAAGGTCTCACCGGTGGCTCGCCCCTCGAACTGCCCGTTGAGCTGGACGAGGAAGTGATCGCGGAGCGCCTCTTCGCCCATGTAGGCGAACGAAGACGGGCTCCGTTCCATGACCTGGACCATGTTCTGAACGACCGAGAGCACATGCTCGTAGTGTTCGGCGTCAATGACTGGCTCCGGCTCGTATGGGACGGAGGTAGCAGGGGGTAGGGTTGGGACGATCCTCCTCCGCACGTCCGGCAAGGCGTAGGTGGAAGGGGTTCCCGACCTTTTCTTGAGCGGGATGCCGAGCGCTGCGGCGCGACCCTGGTTGGCGAGCAGCCGGGCGCGGCGGTTCGAGACCGCCGTCTCCGCCTCGTAGGAGAGGCTCCGGTTGTATTGGTCCGCTTCACCATGGATCCGGGAGAGGTATTGCTCGATTTCCGCGAGGGAGCGGTCGGCTTCCGACCGGACGTCCCGATCTTCCCCTTGGGGAATTTCGAACGAAAGGAATAGCGATCCTCCCCGGACCGCGGCTCGGGGAGGGGAGAGCGAGAACTGGTTCGGACGGACGTAGAAGAGGTCTGGATCCCCGTCGAATGGTACTTCGACGTCGATCTTCTGGCTGGGGACGTAGAAGGGCCGGCTCCGATCGCTGATCCAGCGGTTCTGATCGCGGCTGACGTCGAATTTCGTTTCGGACTCTTCTGCGCTCCATTCGTCCCTGCGGAGGGCCGGTGGGTCGAGGCGGTACTTCTCTGCCAAGTAGCTGGCGAGATCAGCCGGCGCCGTGTTGAGGAGCCTGTTCGAGTCAATGGAATCGATCTCGTCTCGGAGCGCCTTCGCGAGTTTGGCCGTCAGGTCGCTGAGGCCTTGGGAGGAGAAGAGAAGTCCAGAGGACTTGTCGGCGTATCTGAACATGGAACCGGTTCTGGTGATGTCGTCAGGAAGGGATCGCGGCCGTCTTCAGGCTGCCTTTTTCCTCTTGTACGGAAGCTGAAGTTCTTCGACGTCGAGAGTGAAATCTAGGGGGATTTGGATAGGGGGCTGCGCAGGGTTCTTGTCGTTGTAGACGTCGACATCCGTCTTCAATTGGAAGCAGTCGCCCACAATTTGCTGGCGCCTCTGAGAGAACGACCGTGCGAAATGCTCCCGCGGCGCCCTCTCATCGTCGATGTCAGCCCAAAGGGAGGCTGTCTTCCCACCTTGTTTGGAGCGGACGGCGTGCTTGGCCCGGTAACGTTGACCACTGGGGTCCGTGCGGTACTCTTCCCGGAACACTTTGGAGATGTCCGCCGCGATCGCGTCGATGACGGTGCTGATGCTCGGTTTGTGGAGCCCCTTCCTGTACGCCCATTCCGCGACCGCGTGCGGATCGAGCAGGCCGCTCCCGTCGACTTCCTTCTGGTATCGCTCGAGATAGGCCTTAACTTCGTTTGCGTAAGCGGACATTTTTCCTCCTTCGTTTTATTCCGAAAAAGAACCCCATCCGTCCGAGTCTGCGGCTTGCAGCGCGCAGTCCCGAACCTTCACCTGGTGTTTTCTTAGAAAATCGTGTCGCTTGAGGCGGCGCTGGAGCTGGCCTACGACTAGGCCGGGATGCACGTTGATACGCTGCGCGAAGAGCAGGACCTTCTTTTCGGAGAAGTAAGGCTGGACGCGGGCGACGAAATCGTCGAGCTGCCCTCTCGGTACGCAGAAGTCGGCCCCTGCTTCGTTCGCCCGTGCCTCGCACTCGGCGATCCCATCCGTTTCGCTGCCGAGGTCCGAGTCTATGAGCACGTCTGCGTCGGCCTTCCCGTCCTCACGGAGGACGTGCTCGATCTCGTGTCGGAGCACGAACCAGAAGTTATCGATGCGATCGAACCTGAGTGTCATGCCGATGACGGGCTTCCCGTCGTCGAGCCAGAACGTGGCCCCGTCGATCTTCGATCCGGGCATGGCTTCCACGAAAACCAGTCGCACGCCGGCCTCAGCCAGGATCCGCGGTGCGTGGCGCGCTTCTTCCGGTGCGAGGAGGAGGGCTTTCAGCTTTTCGATGGCGGCGGTCAGCTTCTCCACGGAATACGCGGGGACGACCTGCTTCTCAGCCAAAGTCCGGACGCGGAACAGCCAAGCCATCTGCAGGGGCGTGGCCTCGAGATGCTCGTGCGTCTTCTTCGCGTTGTGGACAAGCTCGGGCCGGACGCTGACGTCCGGAATCCGGAAAAATTCGCAGAAACGAGCCTCCAGCACTTCGACGCTCTCGCTGGCTTGGACCCAGCCGCGCCGGATCATTTCCCTGACGGGGAACCGGCCGTACAGAGCAGCTTTCCTGGCGACGATGCCGTCTTCCGTCTTCACCTTGGAAAGCTGGTACTGGCTTTCCAAGGACATCCAGTAATCGGGAGACGTCCCAAAAGCTTCGGCCAGCCCTTTAGCTGTTTCCGGGGTGACGGCGCGCTTTCCGGAAATGAGCTCACTGATGAGGCGCGCGGGGCGCCCCATGATCTCCGCGAGTTCCTGCTGGCTCCAGTCCCGCGCCTCCAACTCCTCGCGCAGGAACTCTCCTGGCGGGAATACTTCCGCGGGTACTCGTGCGTTCATGATTTCCCCCACCTATTAGTGATAATCGACGATTTCAACGATGCCGACGACCTTGCAGGGGTGTTCGCCCCTGATCTCCAGGACGAGCCTCCACTGTTTGTTAAGTCGGATCGAATGCAGTCCTTCCCTGTCTCCTTTGAGCTTCTCGAAGTGCAAGGATTTCAGCGCGTAGAAGTCGCGCTCGTCTCGGAACCCGCGGATCTGCTGCATCCGCCTCCGGTAGGCGCTCACGATTTCCTGAGGGTGCCCAGCGGTGAATTGGGCATCGGTTTCGAGCCTGTCAAGGTCGTCGTCGTCGAACTCAACTTCCATAGTGTGGAGTTTATCCCTTAAATGGTAAAAGTCAATTCCATCATTACACATGGTGTAAAGATGGGCAACTGAACTTATTGTATCAGGGTTCGCGGGGAGGTCTGGAACGCCCCAACCTTCAGGGGCGCCGGAAGGTTGCAGGCCGCGTTACGCGATCACCCGACCAGGTAGTTGAAGATGCCGAGCACCGGGTCGGCGACCGCGACGGGTCCGGACGGTTTGCACATGAGCGTAGGTCGCGGATCAGACGAGGAATACTCCGGCGGCGGGGATCGCCGCCGAGAGTTTCTGGTTCGTGGGCATGGTTGGGGGCTAGGGACTGTTGGGTTCGAGAACTTCGTGGATGGTCGTGGCATCCTTGAAGTCGACGCCGAGCGCCCTGAAGTGGGCCTTGCCGCAGTCGACCTTGCGGTTTTCCGAGCCGCGGCGTTCGTCGCGGTCGAGCGTGCTCTTCGTCTCACGCACCAGGTAGAGCTTCCCGTCGTCTTCGAGGACGATGGCCCAGTCCGGGTTGTAGTTTCCGACTGGAGTCGGGATCTTGAACCCGCGCGGGAGCTTGCAGAAGAATTTCACCCGCGGGTCGCCGTCCAGCCGTTCGGCCACCTTTCGTTCGCCGTCCGATTCGTAAGCGATCCAGTCGTACGGCGTACGCACGACCTCGGTACCGTCCTCGAGCGTCCCGTTCGATTCCTGCACGGCGTAAAGCCGGTCGAGGTACTCCTCGATCTCCGATTCCTCGAACAGCCGCATTTCGTACGCCTGGCCGGCGATGGGCTCGTACTTGATTCCGGACACGATGAGCTCGTGGAGCGCGCGGTTGACGTGCTTGGCGCACTCCGTCATGAAGGCTTGCGGGTTGGTGCCGAAGTCCTTCAGGCGGCCCGAATCCTTGAGGATCCGCACCAGCGTGCCGCGCGTGAGTTCCGTCTCGCGCTGCAGGAACGCGAGGATGTCGGGGAGGGGGAGGGAATTCTCCACCACGTACATCCGGTTGGAAGTGACCCGTCCGCCGCCGACGCCGGATTCCGTGAGCTCGACCGCGCGCTTGGTGGTCTCGATGCGGACGGCCTTGATTTCGGGCATCTCCTTCACTTTGGCAGCCGCCCGGGTGACCAGTTCGTCGGTCTTGAACTCGACCGAGTAGCGGGTCTTCAGGCTGATGCGCTTCCAGAGTTCCTGGAACTCGGGGTTCAGCTCGACGCGCTTGTTGTACTTCACGGCCTCGCGCTTGCGGGCGTCCTTGGCGAAGTCGCGCGGAACGAACCGGTTCAGGCGGCTGAGGACGGACTTTCCGAATTCCGCCTCGGCGAACTCGTCCGGGAGGTCCAGGGAAAAGCCTTCCGCGGACGGTTTGAACGCCTCCTGGAAGTCGCCGTTCTTGTCGATGAACCCTTTGGAAATGAGGTGCTTCCAGAGCGCTTCCGACTGCTCTTGGGTGATCTGGGCCGTCCCTTCCGGGTTGAGCAAGGGCGTGAACGCCAGCTTCGGAACCCTGCCGAAACGGAAGTTGCCGTCGGGGTCGATGGCCTTCTCGATGTCCGACTGGAGGCCCTTCGCGTAGTCCTGGAAGGTTTCGTTCGCGATCACCGTCAGGCGGTTGACCTGCTCGTCGAAGATCCGGTCGCCGTCCTTGTTGACGGGAAGGCGCAGGCCGCGGCCGAGGGTCTGCCGGCGCTCGTTCTCGGTGCCCATTTCCCGCAGCGTGCAAATCTGGAAGACGTTCGGGTTGTCCCAGCCTTCCTTGAGCGCGGAGTGGCTGAAGATGAAACGGAGCGGTTCCTCGGGGTCGAGGAGGCGTTCCTTGTCCTTCATGATGAGCTCGTACGTCTCGTCGTCCTTCGCCGTGCTCCCGCTCGTGTCGAGGAGCCCCACGACCTTGCCCTTCTTGCGGTCCGCGGAGAAGTACCCGTCGTGGACCTGGTCGGCGGAGTAGGGGAGGACGCCGCGGTAGATCGACTTCGCCGACACTTCCGCGTAGATCTCCTCGAACCAGTCGGCGACCTTGCCGTTGCCGCGGTTCCCGTCGTCGTCGTAGAGCCGGTAGCTGGCCACCTGGTCGAGGAAGAACAGGGAAAGGACCTTGATGCCGCGTTCCTTGAACCGCTTCTCTTTGGCGAAGTGCTCCTCGACGGTCTGCCGGATCTGGTTCTTCATCCGCTCGTCGGCCATCCCGCCGGTTTCCGCCGAAAGCTCGACGATTTGGCCGTTCCCGAATTCGACGTACTCGTTACCGGGTTCCGCGCTGACGTTCGTCACCTGGTAACCGTCGTAGTCCGGCCGGTTTGTGAAGTGGGAGAGGTCCGCGCCGTGCTTGAGCGCGACCTGCTTCTCGCGGGGGCCGTTCGGCGTGTCCTCGAAGATCGTCACCTTGGCTTGCGGCGTCTTCGCCCTTCCCGGATATCCGATCCAGTCCAGGCGGACCATGGTCCGGTTGAAGTCCTGCGTGGGACTCGCGTCCACCACTTCGATCTGCTTGACGAGCTTGAGGTCGTACGCCCGTATTGGGTCTAGCTGGTAGATCAGGTTGTACGGGTGGACGTGCGTCGCGGAATACCTCAGGCAGAAGAGGGGGTTGAGGTTGGCGATGGCCCGCTGCGACTTCGGGGTGGTATCGACGCTCTGGGGCTCGTCGATGATCACCACGGGGTTCGTCGCCCGGACGAAGTCGATGGGCTTGCGGCCGGACATCCGGTCCTGCTCCTGGTGGATGACGTTCCCGGCCTTTTCCGCGTCCTTCGCGAAGGCCTGGATGTTGATCACCATGATCTGGATCTCGTTGTTCACGGCGAATTGCCGGACGCGGCTGAGGTCCTTGGAGTTGTAGACGAAGCTGTCGAAGGCGGCGTTGTCGTACAGGCCGCGGAAGTGGTCCCGCATGAGCTTGATCGACGTCGTGACGCCTTCGCGGATCGCCACGGAGGGGACGACGACGACGAACTTCCGGAGGCCGTACAGGCGGTTCAGTTCGAAGACGGTCCGCAGGTACACGTAGGTCTTGCCCGTGCCGGTTTCCATCTCGACCGAGAAGTTCGGGAACTCGTAAGGCCCCCCTTCTTCGACGAGCGCCCGGGATTTGGGGACGGCGTTGCGGGATTGGACCGCGTGGAGGTTGGCGAGGAGCTGTTCGGGAGCGAGGGCCAGGACGTTGCCGATGCCGAGCTCGGAGTGCTCGGTTCCGAGCATGGCTTCCGTCCCGAGTGGCACGGAAAGCCCTTCCCGGTTCTGCGGAAGGCCTTCGAAAAGGTCGGTCACCGCCCCGACGGCGTCGCGCTGGTATTCCAGCGATGAGTCGAATTTCAGTTTCATGGGCGGGCTATCAGACTGTGCGGAAGACGATCTGCGAGGCTTTCTCCCGGCCCTGGTTGCGCGCCGCGAAGGTCTGGACGGCGTTCGCCTTGAGCTGGTCGTCGCCGGCGAAAGCGGAATCGAGACAGAAGAAGTGCATCGGCTCGGCTTCGGCCACGGCGTCGACGAGTTCCTTGGTAACCCGGTCGGCGAGGCAGATCAGCAAAGCCCCGCCGGCGATCGAATAGACCGGCAGTCCGGCGATTTCGACGAGCTCGGCCTTCTCCGTCGGACGGAACCCCGCCTTGAGGAGGATCTCGAAGAGGAGGTCCTCCTGGGAGGCCGAAGGGTCGACGTGTTCTACGTGGAGCTCGAGCTGCTCCGCGATCTGGTCCGCCGTAGCGTCTGCTCCGAGCTTCTGCCACTGGCGGAAGTTGGATTTGTCGAGCCTGAAGACGCGGAAACCGCGATCCTGGCCGTTCTCGTTGCTGTCCGCTTCGGTCAGCTTCGCCGCGGCGCGACGGATCCGTTCCTTGGCGATGTCGGCGATGGTATTCAGCCCTTTATTGAGTGCGGCCTTGCCAGACTTGTCCTTCTGGTCACACGGCTCTGGAAGCTGGATAAGGACAAACCGCTTCCTTGTTCCGTCCTCGCGGTTGAGCTCCATTACGGCCTCAGCGGTGCTTCCAGACCCTGCGAAGAAATCAACAATGACCGCGTTGTCGTCACCGGCAGTCACGTAACGAATCAAACGCTTTATCTCAACGTGATCCTTCTGATAGTCGAAAAGCTTTGCTCCCATCAGATTCCGGAGGTACTTAACCGTAACTTGCGATTGCTTGTAGAAGTAGCTGCCGCGGACCTGAGTAGCCATCCCTTCTTCATCGGCTTGGTCCGACGCGTCGTCTTCCTCACCGTCTGCTTCGCAATCCGTGTCGAGCTCTTTCGAAATCGGCTTGATGTGGGACTTTCGGAATGGCGGCTCCGTATGGTCTTCGCGGAATGCGACAACGCCGAGTTTTATCATCTGCGCCATTCTTTCCGGGCTAGCGTATATCCATCCTCGCCCAGGCACTGCGCACGGTTGTTTGGTAACTGGATGGATGACGTCGTAGCGAGGGCCGCCGCCGCCGGGCCACGAAATATTGTCGTCACGCCAAGGGCCATGCTGATCGACCCGTCGGTACCGGGACAACTTTTTCGAGGGATGGGAGTCCGGTAGTTCTCTGAACCAACCTTGCAGATCTTCTTCAATCGCTGTTAGGTCGTTCCCATGCTTCGTTTTTAGTTCGAGGTACGTTTCCCAGATTTCCTTCGCTCCGGGTTTTTCCTCACGCCAAACAGTTTTGTCCTCCTTCAGACGGGCCAACCGTTTGGCGTAGACAAGAACGTACTCATGGCCGACAGAGAAGAGCTTCGCGTCGTTCTTGCGTCCCTTCTCCCAGACGAGCTTGGCTATGAAGTTCTCTTCTCCGAACACTTCATTGCATAGGTGGCGGAGGTTGTCGACTTCGAAGTCGTCGATGCTGATCATGATGACGCCGTCGTCACTCAGAAGGTTTCGCGCCAAGTAGAGGCGCGGCCACATCATGTTCAGCCACTTGGTATGGAATCGGCCCTCTCTAGCCGAATTTGTGACGAACTGCTTACCGTCATCGCTCAAAAGCCCGGCATAGGCGAGGTAGGTGTCAAGCGATTCAGAATAGTTGTCGGGGTAAATGAAGTCGTTTCCTGTGTTGTACGGGGGGTCGATGTAGATCATCTTCACCTTGCCGTAATACGACTTCTGCAGGAGTTTGAGCGCCTCGAGGTTGTCGCCCTCGATGAACACGTTTTCGGTCGAATTCCAGTCGACTGATTGGTCCTTCGCAGGCTTGAGCGTCGCGTACGTTGGGGACTGGATTGCCTTAAGGCACTCCTTCTTCCCAGGCCAATCCATCCCGTAACGTTCCCGCCTGGCTTCGAAGAGGTCCGTGAACGTCCCGAGTTCAGCCTTCAGCCGCTCGAAATCGACGCTTTCAACGAGGTTTCCGTTTTCATCTCGGGTTTCCGTGAAACAGGAAGGGAAGAGGGCGCGCAAGCGCGCGCGGTTGTCCGCGGCGACGTCGAGCGACGTGCCGTCCAGGCTGTGGGAGGTTTCGGTAGTCATGACGCAGAGTTTATTCAAATATTCTGAAATCGGAAGGGCTATCACCGCACCGTCCATCTGAGGGCGAAGAGGTCTTCCGAGGCTGTTTCCTGCCGGAGCTGCTCTTCGACCTGGTCGAGGAGCCCGTCCTTGTGCCGTTCGACGTCCCTGGCGGCCGCGTCGTACGCCCGCCAGGCTTCGTCCCGTTTCTTGTCCACGTCACGGAGCTTCTTCTGGACAGCGAGCTTCTCCGGTAAGGTTGGCGCCGTTCGGGCCTGTCTCTTCAGTTCCGCGATCTGGTCGTCGTAGTCTTTGAGCTCAGCCTTGAGGCCGTGGCGCTTGTCTTCCGCCCAGCCGTTGAGCTTCTCCATCTCCTCGTCGAACCAGGCAGCCTGCCGGGCCGAGAGGTCAGCGAGGATCTCGTTTGTCCTGCGTTCCGCGACGTCGGCCGCCGGCCCTGCGCCGGTCGGGAGGTCGGTACCGACGATTGAGCAGGGGAGTTCGAACAGGCGCCGGACGACGGCTTCCGGCACTTCCTCCCCGTCGTCGGCCACCGCCGCGAGGATCACATGGTCCTGGGCGTCGGCGCCGGACACGGAAAGTTTCTTCGCGAGGAGGAATCCCGACCGTCCCACCAGGCGTTCGACGCCCACGGCGGTCTGGGCCCATTCCGAGTAATGGAATTCCGCTTCTGCTTCGGGAAGGCTCCGTCCGGAAGCTGCCGCAATCACCGCCTGCGCGAGGGGGTGGCCGATCCGGTACCGGTGGGCGGCTCCTGGGTATTTCGAGAGCGCGTACGCGCCCTCGTCGATTCCCGTGCCGGGGTAAGGGGGCTCCCGAAGGCGGAAACGCAAGGCCGCGTCGTCGAACTCGGCTTTCCCCGCGAGCTCGTGCCTCGTGAGCGCCCAGAGCATGGACTCGTACTTGTTCAGGTACTCGCGGCTCTCGTCGAGGTTGACCCTCAGCCGGTCGTGGACCTCGGCGTCGAAGTTCTCGAGGAGCTTCTTCCGCGTGTCTTCCATCGTTTCGCTGATCTGCGATTCCATCTCCTCCCGGAGCCGGGAGAACTCGGACTCGATTTCGCCCGTGGTGCGGCAGTTCTGGTAGATCGCGACGATGCGCTTCTCGAACTCCACCCCGGACTCAATCGCGCCGAGCACCTCGTCGCTCGCCCCGAAAACGCCCGAGAAGAGCTTGAATTTCTCGGCGAGGAGCTCGAAGACGCGCTGGTCGGCCTCGTTCTTCTTGTTCAGGAAATTGACCACGACGACGTCGTGGCGCTGCCCGTAGCGGTGGCAGCGGCCGATCCGCTGCTCGATCCGCTGGGGGTTCCAGGGGAGGTCGTAGTTCACCACCATCGAGCAGAACTGGAGGTTGATGCCTTCGGCCGCGGCCTCGGTGGCGATCATGACCGTCGCCTCGTTCCGGAAGTGGTCCACCAGCGCCGCGCGTATGTCCGCGCTCCTGGATCCGGTGACCCTGTCCGTCCCCTTGTTGGCCTCGACCCATTCGGCGTAGATCGCTTTCGACTGGTCGTCCGAATTGGAGCCGTTGAACAGGACGAGCTTGCCGGCGTAGCCGTTGTCGCTCAGGAGGCGCACCAGGTAGTCCTGGGTCCGGCGGGACTCCGTAAAGACGATGGTCTTCTCGGCGGCCCCGAGGTCCCTGGCTTTGGCGAACCCGGCGCTCAGCGCCTTCAGCAGCGCCATTCCCTTGGCGTTCTCCGAAATCGAGACCGCCAGGTCGCGGAACTCCTCGAGCGCCGCGATCTCCTCCTCGATTGAGGAAATTTCCTCGCGGGACAGGGCTTCCGGCTCCGGGTCGTCGCCCCATTCGTCGGCGTACTCGTCGAACTCCTCGAAGTCGTCGGCGATCGCGTCCTCGTCCCCGGTGGCCGCGGCATTGTCACGGATCTGCTTGCGGAGCTTGTTCGCCAGCGACTCCAGGGCGCCGGCGATCGCGAAGGTCGACGACGCGAGGAGCTTCCGGAGGATCAGCGTCATGAGTTGGCGCTGGGAGTTCGGCAGGGCGTGGAGGGATTCCCGACGAAGGTAGTCCGACACCATGTCGTAGAGCGCGTGCTCGTCGTCGGAGGGGACGAACTCCTCGGTGATCGGGATCCGGTTCGTGTACCGGATGTATTCGAGCACCTGACGCCGCAAAGTCCGGTGGCAGATGGGCTTCAGACGGACCTTCAGCTCGTCGAACGTCGAATCGCCGTTCAGTCTGGCGAACTGGGTGCGGAAACTCTTCGCGTCCCCGAAGGCGTAATCGTCGATCAGGCTCACGAGGCCGTAGAGCTCGAGCAGGGAGTTCTGCAGCGGTGTCGCTGTCAGGAGGACCTTGGGCGCGTTTCCGAGCGCCCGCTTGAGGGCGTTCCCGATCTTGTTGTCCGGACGGTAGACGTTGCGGAGGCGGTGGGCCTCGTCCATGACCACCAGGTCCCAGCGCGTGACCATGAGCTCGTCGGCGTGCTTGGCTGCGAACTGGTAGGAGCAGACGACCATCTGGTCCCGCTCGAACGGACGCCGGACGCCGGACTTCCGAAGCTGGTTGTAGTTCTTCGCCTCGAGGATGAGCGTGGGGAGGAAGAACTTTTCCGCCATCTCTTGGGACCACTGCTTCCGCAGGTTGGCGGGCGTGACGATGAGGATCCGACGCTTTCCCTCCGCCCATTTCTGGGCCAGCACCAGTCCGGCTTCGATCGTCTTGCCGAGACCAACTTCGTCCGCGAGGATCGCGCCCTTGGAAAGGGGTGACTTAAACGCGAAAAGGGCCGCCTCAAGCTGGTGGGGGTTGAGGTCGACCTGGGCGTCGAGAAGGGCTCCCGCGAGTTTCTCGGAATCCGCCGCCGAATGCCGGCGGCTCAGTTCGTGGGCGAAGTACTTGGCGTGGTAGTCGGTGATCATCCGGCGGTCAGTTTATTATTTTTAATACGGTAAACGCACTTTAAAAATACGTTTACCGTATGTCATGAGAATTTTTTTCGATATCAAAGCACAGAGATTCCCTCAATCTATTAACCCGGCCCTTAAATAGCCTGTCTATGCAGCATAGGCGGCCAGAGGGTGCCGGAAGTAAGACTGAACCCGTCCGGGGATCTGGGCGAGGCGTTTCATGATCCGCATCGCCTTCTGCATCAGGTCGCTGCCGTTGTCGCTGGCCGGCTCCAGGCGCAGGGACGTCTTGAAGTCGTGGTTCAGGTACTCGTCGGGGTTGGACTCCGGGGCGTAGGGCGGCAGGTAGAACAGTTCGATCTTGTCCTTGAGGGGCTCTGCCCACGCGCGGACAATTTTGGCGTGATGAACCCGCAGGTTGTCGACGATCAGGAAGATCTTGGCCGTTGCATCCTGCAGAAGATGCGCCAGGAA
>NZ_BJNV01000026.1 GCF_006539865.1 Zoogloea ramigera | reverse complement strand
AGCCGACGCTCACCCGGAGGGTGGGAGCACTACACGCCCGCTGGCACATCGACGCCTGGCCTTGTCGCTCCAGGGTTATCCAGGCCCGACAGGCCGCTAGACTTCGGCCGGGTCCACGTCCAGGTGCCAGCGCAGGACGCGCGGGGGTTTGAGGGCCCACAGGCGCTCGCTCCAGGCGCTCAGAAAGGCCTGCAGGGCCGGGCGGGCGGGGGCTTCGACCAGCAGCTGGGCGCGTTCGCGGCGGGCCAGGCGGACCATGCGCATCGGCACCGGGTCGAACACCATCACCCCGAAGGCCTGGGCGTAGGGCAGGGCTTCAGCGCGGGCGGCCTTGAGCCAGTCGAGGGCGGTGCCCACCTCGTCGGCGGTGGCGCACAGCAGGGCGTTGGCGGCGAAGGGCGGGAAGCGGGCCTGCTTGCGCTCGTCGAGCTGCAGCGCGGCGTAGCGCTGGAAGTCGTGGCGGGCCAGGCACTGGTAGAGGGGGTGGTCGGGGTACTGGGTCTGGACCATCACCTCGCCCGGGAGCTGGCCGCGGCCGGCGCGGCCGCCCACCTGCATGAGCTGCTGGAACAGCCGCTCGGGGGCACGAAAATCAGCGGCGAAGAGGGACGAGTCGGCATTGAGCACGCCGACGAAGGTGAGCTTGGGGAAGTCGTGCCCCTTGGCCATCATCTGCGTGCCGACCAGGATGTCGGCCTCGCCGTTGCCGATCTGCTCGAGCAGGGCGTCCCACTGGCTGCGCGTGCGTGCCGCGTCCCGGTCGACGCGCAGCACCCGGGCGGTGGGGAAGCGTTCGGCGAGGGTCTCTTCGAGGCGCTGGGTGCCGCGGCCGAAGGGCTGGATGTCCTGGTCGCCGCAGTCGGGGCAGGCCAGCGGGATGCCGGCCTCGAAGCTGCAGTGGTGGCAGCGCAGGCGCCGGTCGGCCAGGTGCAGCACCATGTTGGCGGTGCAGTGCGGGCAGCGGCTGACCCAGCCGCAGGACGGGCACGAGAGCACCGGGGCGTAGCCGCGCCGGTTGAGGAAGATGAGGCTCTGCTCGCCCTTCTGCAGGCGCACCTCGACGGCCCGCAGCAGGTGCTCGGAGAGGCCGTGCTGGAGCTTCTCGCGGCGCACGTCCACCGGGCGCACCTTGGGCAGGGTGGCGGCAACGGCGCGGCTGGCCAGTTCGACGCGTTTGTAGCGGCCGGTCTCGGCGGCGTGCCAGCTTTCGAGGGACGGCGTGGCGGAGCCCAGCACGATGGGCACGCTGCGTTGGCGGGCGCGCCAGATGGCGAGGTCGCGGGCGGAGTAGCGCACGCCCTCGTGCTGCTTGTAGCTGGCGTCGTGTTCCTCGTCGACGACGATCAGGCCGAGCCGCGGCAGCGGCGTGAACACCGACAGGCGGGTGCCCAACACGATGTCGGCGCGGCCCTCCATGGCCTGCACGAAGCCCTGGGAGCGGGCGCCTTCGGCCAGCGCCGAGTGCAGGCTGACCACCCGCGCCGCCGGAAAGCGCCCGGCCACGCGGCCTTCGAGCTGGGGCGTGAGGGCGATCTCGGGGACCAGGATCAGGGCCTGGCCGCCGCCGGCGATGACCTGCTGCACGAGGCGCAGGTAGACCTCCGTCTTGCCGCTGCCGGTGACGCCGAAGAGCAGGAAGGGCTGGAAGCACCCGAAGCCTTCCGAGAGGCTGGCGACGGCGGCCTGCTGTTCGTCGGTGAGGGTGGGGGCGCCGGCCATCTGTGCCGGGTCGGCGGCGCTGCCGGGGGTTATCCAGCCGCGCTTGAGGGCGTCGGAGACGGCTGGGCCGTGGTGATCGCGCAGCAGCTGGCGGCGGCTGGGGCCGTCGGCGTCGAGGCTGCGCAGCAGCGCCAGGGCGCGGCTCTCGCGTTTGCTGTCGGCGAGGGCCTGGCGCCCGGCGGCACTGAGCTCGAGGAGTGGGTCGGCTTCGGCGCCGGCCACGGCATCGGCCCGGCGCAGGCGCGGCGGCAGGGCCATCGCGACGACTTCGCCGAGGGGGTGCTGGTAGTAGCGGGCGGTGAATTCCACCAGGGCCAGCCAGTCGGCTGGCAGGGCCGGGGCTTCGCGCTGGATGGCGATGACGGGCTTGAGGCGCTCGACCGGCAGCTCGGCGGCATCGGGCAGGGCGACGATCAGGCCGGTCTTCTCACCACGCCCGAAGGGCACCCGCACGCACCGCCCGAGGTCGCCGGGAGCGATGCTTTCTGCCGTGTAATCAAAGCATTGGGGCAGCGGAACGGGCAGCGCTACGCGGACGATGGCGGGGCTCATGGGCGGTTTTGTGGAGCGTTTTGCAAACCAGGGTTAAATGGCTTTTGTTTCAAGGGGTTGGCTGCGTTTCGTGAAGTTCTGGGTGGGAAACGACCCTGAAACCTTTGGCGTGAAGCGGGTATTTGGCCTTGTCCACAAAATCTGTGGATAACTTTGTGGGGAACGTGGGTAAAGTACCTCAAAACCCGCTCCCAGCAAGCCTTCCGCCTGCTCTGCCTCATTCCTGCACAAAAATTATATCGTTTAAAAACAAAGACTTGAAAAATGCGTAGTGCGTGAGAAAGGTTTCTGTAACGTGATCGAAACACGGGCTGTCGCTGTGTACAAGTCAAGCCCTGTTCGACAAATTTTCTGCTTGACGGGGGCTTCTTTGCCCATCTCGTTTTCGGTGCCGCGGAAACAAAAAGGCCGGCGCGGGCCGGCCCTTGGGTATTACTGAATCGCAGGCTCTCAGCCGGCCTGGGCCCGCAGCTGGCGGCTGTAGCTGTGAACGGTGTCGACCAGCACCGTGACGTTCTCGGGCGGGGTGAACTGGGAGATGCCGTGGCCGAGGTTGAAGACGTGGCCGGGGTTGGGGCCGTAGGCGTCGAGCACCTTGCGGGCTTCGGCGGCGACGGCCTCGGGGCTGCCGAACAGCACGGCCGGGTCGAGGTTGCCCTGCAGCGCGACCTTGTCGCCGACCAGGCGCCGGGCGGCGCCGATGTCCACCGTCCAGTCGAGGCCGACTGCGTCGGTGCCGCAGTCGGCGATGTCGGCCAGCCACAGGCCGCCGCCCTTGGTGAACACGATGCACGGGACGCGCTCGCCGTCCTTTTCGCGGGTGAGGCCGGCGACGATCTGGCGGATGTAGGCGAGGGAGAACTCGCGGTAGGCGTCATGGGCCAGCACGCCACCCCAGGAGTCGAAGATCATCACGGCTTGGGCGCCGGCTTCGATCTGGGCGTTGAGGTAGGCGGTGACGGCCTGGGCGGTGACGCCGAGGATGTGGTGCATGAGGTCGGGGCGGCTGTAGAGCAGGCCCTTGACCTTGCGGTAGTCGTCGGAGCCGCCGCCTTCGACCATGTAGCAGGCGAGCGTCCACGGGCTGCCGGAGAAGCCGATCAGCGGCACCGAGTTGTCGAGGGCGCGGCGGATCTCGGCGACGGCGTCCATCACGTAGCCGAGCTCGATGTTGGGGTCGGGCACGGCGAGGTTGCGGATCTCCCATTCTTCCTTCAGCGGGCGCTCGAACTTGGGGCCCTCGCCTTCGGCGAAGTACAGGCCCAGGCCCATGGCGTCGGGCACCGTGAGGATGTCGGAGAAGAGGATCGCGGCGTCGAGCTTGTAGCGGGTGAGGGGCTGCAGCGTGACTTCGCAGGCCATGCCGGGGCTCTTGCAGAGGTCGAGGAAGCTGCCGGCGCGCTTGCGCGTTTCGCGGTATTCGGGGAGGTAGCGGCCAGCCTGGCGCATCAGCCAGAGCGGGGTGTAGTCGGTGGGCTGGCGCATCAGCGCGCGCAGGAAGGTGTCGTTCTTCGGACGGCTCACGTGGAATCCTCGGCAGCAGCACCGCGCAGGGCGGCAAAGGCGGGATTATCCGCTTTTTGGGGAATGGGGAGTAGGAAGTGGGAAGTGGGGATTGGGTATTGGGAAGTGGGGTGCGGCTGATCGTCAGTGCAGCCGCGTTCAGCAGCGCCCACTTCCCATTACCTGCTACCCATTCCCCACGTCCTACTTTCGCCAGAACTGCGGCGTGAACACCACGGCCAGCGACAGCACTTCGAGACGGCCGAGGAGCATCGTGAAGCTGCATACCCAGGTCTGGAAATCGGTGAGGCCGGCGTAGTTGGACGACGGACCGACCACGCCGAGGCCCGGCCCCGCATTGGTGATGCTGCCCACCACGGCCCCCAGGGCGCTGATGAAGTCGAGCCCGCTGAGGATCAGCAAAAAGGTGAGCATCACGACACTCATGAAGTACAGGAAGATGAAGCCGAGCACCGCGATGACCACGTTGTTGGGGATCGGGCTGCCGCCAACCTTGACCGGGTTGACGATGGCGGGGTGCACCAGCCGGGTGAGCTCGCGGTTGGCCTGCTTGGCGAGAATCAGGGTGCGGATCATCTTGATGCCCCCACCGGTGGAGCCGGAGCTGCAGGTGATGTTGGCGAGGAACATCATCCACAAGGGGGCAAATACCGGCCATTTTTCGTAGTCCTGGCTGACGAAGCCAGAGGACAGGCCGATGGAGACGAGATTGAAGCTGACGTGGCGCAGCGCGGTGGGGTAGTCCTCGTAGGTGCCTTCCAGCCATACATAGAGCGCCACGCCGAAGCATGAGGCGACGATCAGGCCGATCACCCCGCGCACTTCCATGTCGCGCCAGTAGGTGCGCAGGTCACGCCCGCGGATGGCCAGGAAGTGGGTGGCGAAGTTCATCGCGGCGATCATCATGAAGACGATCAGGATGAACTCGACCTGGGGGTTGTCGAAGGCGCCGACGCTGGCGTCACGGGTGGAGAAGCCACCGAGGGACATGGCGGCGAAGGTGTGGCAGATGGCGTCCAGCCACGACAGGCCAGCCTGCTGGAGCAGCAGCGTGCAGGCGATCGTGAAGCCGACATAGACGAGCCACAGGGCCTTGGCGGTGTCGGCGATGCGGGCGGTGAGCTTGGCGTCCTTCATCGGGCCGGGGGTTTCGGCCTTGTAGAGCTGCATGCCGCCAACCCCCAGCATCGGCAGGACGGCGACCGCCAGCACGATGATGCCCATCCCGCCGAGCCAGTTGAGCTCGTGCCGCCAAAGGTTGATGGCCGGCGGCGCGTGGTCGAGGTTGGTCATCACCGTCGCGCCGGTGGTGGTGAGGCCGGAGATGGTCTCGAAGAAGGCGTCGGTGAAGCTCATGGTGTCGTACACCAGGAGCAGGGGGATGGTGGCGATTGAAGCCATCAGCACCCACACCGAAGACACCAGCAGGAAGCCGTCGCGGGGCTTGAGCTCGCGGTAGTTGGCGCGGGTGGTGAAGTAGAGGGTCAGCCCGCCGAGCAGGGAGATCACCATTGCCGCGACGAAGTCGGCGGTGGTGCCATCGTTGTAGTAGATGGCGGCGGCGATCGGCATCAGGTACGCAAAGCTGAAGATCGACAGCAGCCGGCCCAGCACATTGGCGACGGGGAGCAGCGCATCCATCAGAAGAATCCCCAGCCGACCTGGAACAGCTTTTCGACCTTGGCGACGAGTTTCTTGCTGGTGCAGAAGACGATGACGTGGTCGTCGGCGCGGATCACCGTGTCGTGGTGGGCCATGATGACCTCGACGATGGGTACCTCGTAGGCCACCAGCTCGCGGTATTCGGTGCGGCTCTTGCCGGTCTGGCGGACGATGGCGGCGATGGTGGCACCGTCGGGGAGGTCGAGCTCCTCGAGCTTGCGGCCGATCACCTTGCAGTGCTTGGCGTCGCCGTGGGCGATCAGCTCGAGGGCCTCGGCGGCGCCCCGGCGCAGGCTGTGCACGGCGGCCACGTCGCCGCGGCGGACGCGGGCGAGGAGCTGGCCGATGGAGGTCTGGGCCGGCGAGATGGCGATGTCGATGCGCCCGCCCTGCACGAGGTCGACGTAGGACTTGCGGTTGATCAGCGCGAGGGTGCGGCGGGCGCCCATCTGCTTGGCCAGCGAGGCCGACATGATGTTGTCTTCCTCGTCGTTGGTTAGGGCGAGGAACATGTCGGTCTCCTCGATGCTCTCGGCGTCGAGGAGGGCTTCGTCGGTGGAGTCGCCGCGCAGCACGACGGTGCGTTCGAGTTCGGCGGCCAGTTGTTCGGCGCGGCGGCGATCGCGTTCGATCAGCTTGACCGCGACGTTCTTCTCGATGGCCTTGGCGAGGCGCAGGCCGATGTTGCCGCCGCCGGCGATGATGATGCGGCGGATCGGCTTGTCCATGCGGCGTAGTTCGGTCATCACCCGGCGGATGTGGGTGCTGGCGGCGATCAGGAAGACTTCGTCGCCGCTCTCGATGACGGTGTCGCCCGTCGGCGAGATGGCTTGATCCTGGCGAAAGATGGCGGCAACCCGGGTGTCGATGTTGGGCAGGCGCTCGGGAATGGTCTTCAGGGGCTTGCCGACCAGCAGGCCGCCTTCGAAGGCGCGGATGGCGATCATCGTCACCATGCCGTCGGCGAACTCGAGCACCTGCAGGGCTTCGGGGAACTCGATGAGCTTGCGGATGTAGTCGGTGACGATCTGCTCGGGGCAGATCGAGTGGTCGACGGCGAAGTTGGTGTCGTCGAGGAGCTGGGGGTGGTCCTCGTAGTCGGCGGCGCGCAGGCGGGCGATGCGGGTCGGGACGTTGAACAGGGTCTTGGCGACCCGGCAGGCGCACAGGTTGGTCTGGTCGGATTGGGTGACGGCGATCAGCAGGTCGGCGTCGGCGGCGCCGGCGCGGTCGAGGATGGACGGCGAGGCGGCGTTGCCGGTGACGACCCGCAGGTCGAGACGCTCCTGCAGGTTGGCGAGGCGTTCGCCGTCGTAGTCGACGACGGTGATGTCGTTGGCCTCCGAGACGAGGCTCTCTGCCACCGAGGTGCCGACCTGGCCGGCGCCGAGGATGATGATCTTCATTGTTCTTCTCTTCCTTTGGGGGTCGGTTCGCAGGCCGGGCCGATGTGTGCCGGGTCAGCCGTCGCCGTTGTCGTGACGCTTGCCCACGCTGATGCCGAGCTGCTTGAGCTTGCGGTAGAGGTGGGTGCGCTCGAGGCCGGTTTTTTCGGCGAGGCGGGTCATGTTGCTGCCGTCGATCTGCAGGTGGTGTTCGAAGTACAGCCGCTCGAAGATCTCCCGCGCCTCGCGGAGCGGCAGGTCGAGGGGTAGGCCGAGGGCCGCGGTCGGCGTCTTGACCAGCAGATGGGCGACTTCGTCCATGTCGATTTCTTCTTCCAGGGTGCCCAGGGCGAGGGACTTGATGGCGGCCTTCAGCTCGGCGTAGCCGCCGCTCCAGTTGCGGTTGCGCAGCGCGTTGAGGGCGGCCGAGCTGAGGCGGCGGGGCGGCACCTCGCCGGCCTCGACGAAGTGGAGCAGGATCTGGCTGGCGATCTCGGGGATCTCGTCGCGGATCTCGCCGAGGGCCGGCGGCGCCAGGGAGACTTCGAACAGCCGGGTGAGGGCGCGCTCGTCCCAGCCATGCTCGATGAGCTCGTCGATACCGTGCTCGGTGGCGACGACCAGGGTGTGGCCGTGGCGCTCCAGGCGGTCCATCGCGAAGACCAGGTTCTTCTGTTGGGGCCGCGACAGGTAGTACAGCTCGGGCACGTAGAGCAGGCCGTTGCGTGCGCCCTCGAGGGTGTTGAGCTCGAGGGGGGCGGCGGACAGGGACAGGTCGAGCCACGGGGTACCGATGCGTTGCAGGGTGCGGGCGCACAGCTCGGCGAGGCTGCCCGGGCCGACGCGCAGCAGGATGATGCGCGACTTGTCGGCCATCTGCTCGAGGCGCTTCTTGAGGTCGCGCAGCGGCGCGGAGCGGGCGAAGGCGCCGAGGCCCAGGGGGCTGGGGGTGTGGGCGGGCTTGATGCGGGCCAGGCCGCGCTTGACTGCGGCGAGCAGCTTCTGGAGCGCGATGGGCTTTTCGAGAAACTCCATCGCGCCGATGCGGGTGGCCTCGACGGCGGTGTCGATGGTGCCGTGGCCGGACATCATCACGACGGGCATGGTGAGCTGGCCGTTGGCGGACCATTCCTTGAGCAGGCTGACGCCGTCGGTGTCGGGCATCCAGATGTCGAGCAGCACGAGGTCGGGGCGGGCGGCGTTGCGGGCGGCCCGGGCGGCCGCGGCGTTTTCGGCGAGGATGATGTCGTGCCCCTCGTCGCGGAGGATTTCCGAGAGGAGCTCGCGAATGCCGACTTCGTCGTCAACGATGAGAATTTTGGCCATGGACGCTGGGTTCTGATTGGGGGGCGCTGCGCAGGCGGATGCGGATCTCCGCGCCGCCGGTTTCTCGGTTGGCAAGACGGATCTCGCCTTCGTGTTCGTCGATGATCTTTTTTACGATGGCCAGGCCCAGCCCGGTGCCACGGGCCTTGGTCGTCACGTAGGGTTCGAAGGCGCGGGACAGGATCTCGGGGGCGAAGCCCGGGCCGTTGTCGCGCAGGAACAAGTCTACCCGCCGGGAATCGCTGCGGGTCAACAGCTCGATCTCGGCGTCATCCTGGTCGGCCAGGGCGTCTTCGGCGTTCTGCAGCAGGTTGTGGATGACCTGGCGCAGCTGGGTAGCGTCGCCCAGCACGCGGGGCAGGTCGGTGCCGAGCTCGGCGTGGATCATCACCGGCGAACCCTCGTAGAGCCCCAGCACCTCGCGGACCAGGGCGTTGAGGTCGATGGGCGTCATCTGCGGGCTGGGCAGGCGGGCGTAGTCGCGGAAGGCGTTGACCAGGTTCTTCATGGCCTCGACCTGGTTGACGATGGTCTGGGTGGAGCGCTCCAGCATCTGGCGGCCCTCGTCGTCGAGGCGGTCGGCGAGCTTGAAGTGCAGCCGCTCGGCGGAGAGCTGGATGGGGGTGAGGGGGTTCTTGATCTCGTGGGCCAGGCGCCGGGCGACCTCGGCCCAGGCGGCGGTGCGCTGGGCGGCGATGAGGCGGGTGATGTCGTCGAACACCACCACCCAGCCGCCGCCGGTGCTGTCGGGCAGGCGGGTGCCGTGGAGGAGCAGGGTCTGGGTGCTGCCGTCGGGGTTGGAGAATTCGAGCTGGCGGTTCCAGTCGGGCTCGGTGGCGGCGAAGCCGTCGAGGAGGGCGTCGCGGAACGCGGCGTGGGCCTGCCAGTCGGCGAGGCGGGTGTGCTCGTAGCCGTCGAGGCCGTCGTTGAGGATGGTCATCGCGCCGTGGTTGGCGGCCCGCAGGTGGCCGTCCGGCGAGAAGGCGAGCACGCCCGCCGAGAGGCTGGCCAGCACGCTCTCGAGGTAGGCCCGGTTGCGTTCGACGGCGGCGCGGCTGTTGTCGGCCTGGGCGCGGGCGTCTTCGAGCTGGCGCGTCATCTGGTTGAAGGACTGGGTCAGCACGCCGAGCTCGTCGTGGGCGGGCAGGGCCTGGCGCGGGCTGAAGTCGCCGGCGGCGACTGCCTGGGTGCCCTCGGCGAGGATGAACAGCGGCGCGGCCAGGCGCCGGGTGAGCACGAAGGCGACCGCCACGGCGGCGAACAGGGCCAGCAGCAGCGTGAGTGTCAGGGTGAGGGTGTAGATGCTCTTCAGGCCGTTGCGGGCGAGGGACAGCTCCTGGTAGTCGCGGTGCACGGCCTCGACGCTCTCGGCGTGCATCGCGAAGGTCTGGGGGACGTCCTGGGTGATCTGCAAGAGCTGGGGTTCGCTGAGGCGGCGGGAGGGGATAGGCACGATCACCCGCAGCAGCAGCCCGTCGGCGGCGTGGCCTTCGGTGGCGCGGTAGCCGCGGCTCTGGCGGGCTTCGCGGAGCTGGGCGGCGGTGGGCTGCTCGGGCATCAGCGCCGACAGCTGGGCGTCGGCGGTGGCGATGATCTTGCCGCCGGGCGAGAAGACGGTGGCCGACTCGACGCCGTGGCGCTCGCGCAGCTCGTTGAGCAGCGGCGAGCGGAGCTGCGGTGCGGTCTCGAGCTCCTGGGCCATGCGGTCGGCCTTGACCGCGAGCTGGTCGAGGAGCATCTCGAGGGAGGCGCGGCCGAGCTGCAGGCCGCTCTCGAGGGCGGTGTCGACCCGTACGTTGAACCACGATTCGATGCTCTTCACCGCAAACTGCAGGGACACCGCATACACCAGCACGCCCGGCACCACCGCCATCGCGGCGAAGATGGCCATCAGGCGCAGCTTGAGCCGCGAGCCGAAACGCCGCGAGCGGTATTCCTGCCACAGCCCGCGCAGCTGCACGAACACCAGGCTGGCGAGGCCCAGCGCGATGATGCCGTTGAGCCCCAGCAGCAAGGTGTAGTTGCGGGCGAAGAAGGGGGTGTTGGCGCTGGCGGTGGCGAGCAGGAACAGCAGGATGCCGGCGATCGCTGCGGCGACGACGAGGACGGTGGGCCTCATCGGGCGTCCCGTCCGGCGGCGAAGGTCCAGCGGTACCAGTCGGAGCTGAGGTTCCAGTCCTTGCGGCCAAGGGCGCTCACCTGCAGCGGCTTGGGCAGCTCGGCCACGTCGAGGCGGAAGCGCAGTGCGGCGTTGTAGCTGCGGCCGACGCGCAGCGCAGCGCGCTCGGCGACGCTCCAGTTGCGGATGCGCAGCATGGTGCGCAGGGCTTCTTCGAGGCTGCCGAAGTTCTGGTGCAGGGCGCCGCTGGTGAGGCGGTACTGGCGGGTGAGGGACTGGTAGGAGAGCCGATAGGTGAGGCTCTTGGTGACGATCTCCTCGTCCAGCCAGTACCAGCGCGGCGCTGCGAGTTCGAACTCGGTGACGAAGTAGAGGGATACGCCGCGGGCCACCACGTCGGCCAGCAGCGGGGTGAGCTCGGCGACGATGTCGGCGTTGAGCACGTAGGTGTCGTCGGCGAGCACCAGCGCGACGTTGCGGATCTCCGCCTCGGCGGCCGTTGCCGGCGTGGGGGCGAGGCCGAGGCTGGATGCCGCGGCGAGGGCCACCACGCCGCCGATGAAGCGACGGCGCTCAGGCGGTTTTCTCGAGCAGGGCGTAGAAGAATCCGTCATGTTCGGCGCAAGGCAGGTACTGGCAGTCGAGTTGCCCCGCGATGGGGAGGCGGCGGCAATCGGGGTGGCGGGCCGCAAAGGCGGTGATCTGATCCCCGTTCTCTTCGGCAAACACCGAGCAGGTCGCATAGAGCATTTTGCCACCCGGCGCGAGGGTCTGCCACAGGGCCTCGAGGATCTCCGCCTGCTGGGCGGCGAAGCGCGGGATGTCGTCGGAGCGGCGCAGCCACTTGATGTCGGGGTTGCGGCGCACCACGCCGGAGGCGGAGCAGGGCACGTCGGCGAGGATGCGCTCGAAGGGGCGGCCGTCCCACCAGGCGTCGAGCTTGCGGCAGTCACTGGCCTTCACCTCGGCGGCGAGGCCGAGGCGGGCCAGGTTTTCGCTGATCCGCTGGGCCCGGACGGGGCTGCTGTCGAGGGCGGTGAGGGCCACGTCGGCCGTCTCGAGGATGTGGGCGCTCTTGCCGCCGGGCGCGGCGCAGGCGTCGAGCACGCGCTGGCCGTCGTCAAGATCGAGATAGCGCGCAGCGTGCTGGGCGCCGGCGTCCTGCACGCTGAGGCAGCCTTCGGCAAACCCCGGGAGGCGGCTGACGGACAGCGGCTGGTCGAGGAGCAGGGTGCCCGCGGCGAGGCGTTTTACGGTGATGCCGGCCGCGGCAAAGTCGGCCAGCACTTCGTCGTCGCTGGCCCGCAGCGGATTGACCCGCAGGGCCATCGGCGGGTGGGTGTTGCCGGCGGCGAGGATGGCGCGCCATTTTTGCGGGTATTGATTCTTGAGGCGACGGATCCACCAGGGCGGGTGGCGGTGCTCGGCGACCATGTCGGTGTCGGCGGCCTGGGCGAGCTCGCCGGACTGGCGCAGGGCGTTGCGCAGCACGCCGTTGGCGACGCCCTTGAACTTGCCGCCGATCAGGTTGGATGCGGCGCTGACAGCCTGGTCGACCACCGTGTGGGCGGTGTCGGGGCGCACGGCGAGGCGATGCAGGGCGACCCGCAGCAGCGATTGAACCGGCTCGGGCAGCGGCTTCTGGAGCAGCTTGCCGAGGATGAAGTCCTGCCGGCCGTAGTCGCGCAGGGTGCTGTAGGTGAGGTCGAGAATGGCGCCGCGGACGCCGGCCGGGGTGGCCGGGTGGGCGGCCCACAGGCGGGCCAGGGCATCGGTGAGGGCGGTGCCGCCGACGACTTCGGCAATCAGCTCGGCGCTGGTGAGCAGGGCGTAGCCGAGGCTGTCCTCGGGCAGGCGAGTCGGGGGCGCGGGGTGGGCAGGAGTGGGCATGGCGTCAGGCGAGCAGGTCGCGCAGGTGGTTGGGCAGGGCCTCGCTGGCGAGGTGCAGGGCTGGATTGTAGTAGCGCAGGCCGCGGATGCCGCGTTCTTCTAGCCGTTGTTGCAGGAGATTGGCGTCGGGGCCGGGCGTGGGCTGGGTGCGGCAGCGTGCAAGCAGCCAGGGGCCGCCGTAAAGCGGCGCATGGATCAGGCTGAGGCGGACGTTTGCGAAGCTGCGCCGCAGGCGTTGGCACAGGTTGCGGACCTTGTCCGGTTGGTAGAAGGGCGAGCCGAGCTGGACGTGGGCGATGCCGGCGGGGCCGAGGCTGGCGGCGCACAGGGCCAGGAAGACGTCGTCGTGGAGGTGGGCGCAGGCGGGGTCGTCGGTCTCGGTGAGGTCGAAGAGGATCAGGTCGAACGCCTCGCCCTGGTCGTGGAGGGCCTTCAGGCTGCGGGCGGCGTCGCCGACGCAGAGTTCCACGCGCGGGTCGTCGAAGGCGCCGGTGGAGAGGGAGCGGATGTGCTCACGCAGGGTGCTGACGACGAGCGGGTCGAGTTCGGCAACGACGATGCGCGTGAGGCTCGGGTGTTTTAGGAGCTCGCGGGCGCTGGCGCCATCACCGCCGCCGAGGATGATGGCTCGGCGTGGCGCGGGGTGTTCGAGGGCGGCGAGGTGGGCAAGGCTTTCGTGGATCATGAACTCGTCGGCCTCGGCGGCCATGGCGTCGCCGTCGAGGCGGTAGAGTTGGCCAAAGGATGCCGTGTGTTCCACCGAGATGTGCTGGAAGCTGCTGCGCACCTCGATTGGTGGGGCGCTGGCATGGAGCGTGAGCGTCGCGTCGGGCGCCAGGGCTAGGGTGATCGGCTGTTGTTTCACGTGAAACAAATCTCTCAGGCAAGGAAGATGTCGGCGCTGAAGCGCAGGATCAGCACGGTGACCACGACCAGGAAGGCCTTGCGGATGAAGGCCGCGCCGTAGCGCAGGGCGATGGCTGCACCTACCTGGGAGCCGGCCAGGTTGCACAGGGCCATTACCGCCGCGACCTTCCAGAACACCTCCCCGTGGGAGACAAAAAAGCCGATCGCGGCGAGGTTGGTGCTGACGTTGACGATCTTGGCCATCACCGAGGCGTGCAGAAAGTCCATCTGCAGCAGCCGGATGAACAGGAAGATCAGGAAGCTGCCGGTGCCCGGGCCGAAGAAGCCGTCGTAGAAACCGATGCCGGCACCAATGGCGACGGCCAAGCGCAGCTCCCGGCGAGGGTTCGACAGGCGCTGGTGATGGATGCCGAAATCCTTGCGGATGAAGGTGTAGATGGCCACGGCGATGAGCAGCGCCAATATCAGCGGCCGCAGGGCGACCGGCGGAAACAGCGACACCGCGCGGGCGCCGAGCCAGGCGCCGATGGCGGCCGCAGCGGCGGCGGGGCCGACGATGGGCCAGGGGATTGTGATGCGCCGCCCGTAATGAATCGCGGCGCTGGTGGTGCCCACGACGCTGGCCAGCTTGTTGGTGCCGAACAGGGTTGCCGGCGTCGCGTTGGGGAAGGCAGAGAACAGCAGCGGGATCTGGATCAGGCCGCCGCCGCCCACCACGGCGTCGACCAGGCCGGCAAAGAAGGCGCCCGCAGGCAGGAGGAGAAAGAGTGGGTCCATGCTCAATGTTTCACGTGAAACAATATTCAGCGCTCGAAGAAGCCGCGCTGCAACAAGGCCTGCTGGATGCCCTCGAGGGCGGCCAGGCCACCCATGGGCAGGCTGACGCCGCGGCCCGGAATGTCGGGCTCGGTGGGGTTGATGCGGATCAGTGGCTCGCCCAGCGTCTCGCTGAACCAACGCACTGTGGGGACGTGCAGGCCGGCACCGATCTCGATCACGACCGCTCGCTGCGTGCCGCCCAGCCAGGCCTCCAGCCGCCGGCGCTGGGCGGCGGTGCGCTGGCTCAGCCAGCCCCAGTCGCCGAACATCAGCACATTGGGCCGCAGGAGCGCGTGGCAGCCGGTGCAGCGGGGCAGGGGAGAGCGCAGTAGGCAGGCGTCTTCGTCCACCTCCGGCTCGAAGCCGTCGGCTGGGGTGATGCGCCCGTCGCAGCCGTCCAGGCATTGCAGGTGGTGGATGGAGCCGTGCACTTCGCAGACCCGGTTTTCGTCAAAACCGGCCCGCTGGAACTGGCCGTCCACGTTCGAGGTGAATATGAAGTTCCCGCGGGGAAGGCGTGCCCCGATGGCCTGCAGGATCGCGAAACCTGGGTGCGGCACGGTGCGGTGGTACAGGTTGAGCCGGTGCCCGTAGAAGCCCCAGGCGAGGGCTGGGCTACGCACGAAGGCGTCGGGGCTGGCGATCTCCTCGAAGGCGATGCGTGCCCCGGCCAGGGCTGGATAGGCGCGCCACAGGCCGGCGTTGCCACGAAAGTCGGGCAGCCCGGAATCGACGCCCATGCCGGCCCCCGCGGTGATCATCAACCCGTCGGCGCCCTGGATCAGGCGGGCGGCCTCGTCGCACAGGCGCTGCATGCTCATCGGCAGGCCACCAGAAAGATGCGGCGGAAGGGAAACAGCGTGGTGCCCGAGGCGTCGGGGGGATAGGCCTCGGCGAGCTGCAGTGCGAGTTCGGCCAGCAGGCGTGCCTGATCGGCGGTGGTGAGCGGTGCGAGATAGGGGAGCAGGGTGGTGCCGCGCAGCCAGTCGAGCACGGGGGCGGGGCCGCTCAGGCGCTGCCAGTAGATGCTCTCCCACAGGGCCAGCTGGGTGCAGTGGGGGGCGAGGAGATGGTGATAGTCGGACATGCCCAGCACCGCCCCCATCCGGGCCTCGGTGAGCATCTCGGCCCAGGCCGGTGCTGCGGCCAGCTCGCGGATCAGGCGGTGGGACGGCGCGTCGAAGTTGCCGGGCATCTGCACGGCGAGCACGCCACCCGGCGCGAGCAGCGAGAGCAGGCGTGGGAAGAGGGAAGGGTGGTCGTCCAGCCAGTGCAGCGCGGCATTCGAGAAGATCAGGTCGGGGGCTTCGGCAGGCGTCCAGTGGCGGATGTCGGCGAGCTCGAAGCGGGCCTCGGGCAGGGTGGGGCGAGCCCGCTCGAGCATGGCGGCCGAGGCGTCGACGCCGGTGATCTGCGCCCGCGGCCAGCGGCCTGCGAGGAGGCGGGTGACGTTGCCCGGGCCGCAGCCCAGGTCCACCACCCGAGCCGGCGCCGGGAGGGGAATCCGGGCGAGAAGATCCTGCGCCGGGCGCAGGCGTTCGTCGGCAAACTGCAGGTATCGCTCTGGCTCCCAGCCCATGATCCGCCTTCCTCCGAAAGCCTTGATTGTCGCCGAAGGCAGGTCGGGAGGCACAAAAAGAAGAACCCGGCCGCAGCCGGGTTCTCGTCCATCGGGGCGGGCTGAGGAGGCTCAGCGCTTGATCTGGTTGCCGATCACTCCACCCACCGCAGCGCCGCCGACGGTGCCGACGGAGCTACCGTTGGTGAGCACCGAGCCGGCCACGCCGCCGATGGCAGCGCCGATTGCAGTGTTCTTCTGCTGGGCGTTCATGTTGGCGCAGCCGGTGAAGGCGGTCAGGGCGAGGACGGCCAGCAGGTGTTTGAGCAAGAGTTTCATGATTGTTCTCCGGGGTTGTTGGAGGCGGTCTGCTGCGGATGGCAGACATGGTGCATGGCCCGACTGTAGAGCAAGGCAGGCCGGAAGCTTGTAAGGAGTGGTGTGGAAATGTAAGGGGTATCGAAGCCTGGGCTCCGGGTGTATCGCCCCGGGTAGTCTGGCGATGGGTGCCCCCTTCCGCCCGGTCCCGGGCTTTGTGATGCGTTTCATGCGCAGGCCGCGACGCCAGCAGGCACGGCGAGGGCCGGAGTGTTGGGCCGCCGCCGCCCCCGGCGGGCTTCATGTTTTAATCCACGGATGACATCGAATGCCCATCCGCCCGCCCAACGCGTCGTCAAGGTTAGGCGCGACTACAACACCTGGGTCGCCAACGAAACGCTCGAGGATTACGCGCTGCGTTTCACGCCGCCCAGCTTCCGGAAGTGGTCGGAATGGCGGGTTGCCAACACCGCCTTTGGCGCGGCCGCCTTCCTGGTGCTGGAGGCGGTCGGGGCCACCATGCTCATCGAGGCGGGCTTCATCAACGCGTTCTGGGGCATCCTGGCCACCGGGCTGATCATCTTCCTGCTCGGCCTGCCGGTCTGCGTGATGTCTGCCCGCCATGGGCTGGACATGGATCTCCTCACCCGGGGCGCGGGCTTCGGCTATATCGGCTCGACCATCACCTCGCTGATCTATGCCAGCTTCACCTTCATCTTCTTCGCCCTCGAGGCGGCCATCATGGCCTACGCGCTGGAGCTGGCCTTCGGGCTGCCGCCGGCCTGGGGCTACCTGGTCTGCGCACTGGCGGTGATCCCGCTGGTGACCCACGGCGTCACCTGGATCAGCAAGCTGCAGGCCTGGACCCAGCCCCTGTGGCTTTTTCTGCTGGTGCTGCCCTACGCCTTCGTGCTGGCCGAGGAGCCCGACGCGCTGCGTGGCCTGGTGCATTACGGCGGTGAGCGCGGCCACGGCACGGTCTTCGACTTTCAGTTGTTCGGTGCCGCGCTGAGCATCGGCATCGCCCTCGTCACCCAGATCGCCGAGCAGGTGGATTACCTTCGCTTCATGCCGGTGAAGACGGCCGCCAATCGGCGACGCTGGTGGGCGGCCGTCATGCTGGGTGGCCCGGGCTGGGTCGTGCCGGGTGTCCTCAAGATGCTGGGCGGTGCGCTGCTGGCCTGGCTGGCCCTGCGCAATGCGGTGCCGGCGGAGCGGGCGGTCGACCCCAACCAGATGTACCTGATCGGCTTCTCCCACGTCTTCGACAACACCAGCCTGGCGATCGCCGCGACGGTGGTGTTCGTGATCGTCTCGCAGCTCAAGATCAACGTCACCAACGCCTACGCGGGCTCGCTGGCCTGGTCGAACGTGTTTGCCCGCCTGACCCACAGCCACCCGGGGCGCGTCGTGTGGGTGGTCTTCAACTGCCTGATCGCGCTGATGCTGATGGAGCTGAACGTCTTCCAGGCCATCGGGCAGGTGCTCGGCCTGTATTCCAACATCGCCATTTCGTGGATGGCGGCGGTGGTTGCCGACCTGGTCATCAACAAGCCTCTCGGGCTGTCGCCTGCCGGGCTGGAGTTCAGGCGCAGCAACCTGTACGACATCAACCCGGTGGGGCTCGGTGCGATGGCGATCGCGTCGGCGCTCTCCATCTGCGCGTTTGCCGGTTTGTTCGGAAGCGAGGTGGCGCCCTACGCCTCCTTCATCGCGCTGGCCGGCGCCTTCGTCTTCTCGCCACTGATCGCCTGGGCGACGGGGGGCGTTACTACTTGGTGCGCCCTGTGGCGGCATCTGCCGCCGGTGTCTGCGTGGTTTGCGAACGGCCCTACGAAGGTGAGGAGATGGCCCATTGCCCGGCCTATCAGGGGCCGATCTGCTCCCTGTGCTGCTCCCTCGATGCCCGCTGCCACGACCTGTGCAAGCCGAGCGCCAGCCTGTCGGCCCAGTGGCTGGCCCTGCTGCGCCGGGTTCTGCCCCGCGCGGCCCAGCCCTACATCGATACCGGGCTCGCCCATTACCTGCTGCTGATGGCCGGCATCGTGCCGCTGCTCGCGCTGATCCTCGGCGTGCTGTACACCCACGAAGTGCTGATCGTCGGCGCCGACGACCTGGCCGCCGTGGCACGCCTGAAGGACACCTTCGTCAAGACCTTCGCCGCCCTCCTGATGCTCTCCGGCGTGCTCGCCTGGTGGATGGTGCTGACCCAGAAGAGCCGGCGGGTCGCCCAGGAGGAGTCCAACCGCCAGACCCAGCTGCTGATGCAGGAGATCGAATCCCATCGGCGCACCGACACCGCGCTGCAGCAGGCCAACCAGGCCAAGAGCCGCTACATCACGGCGATCAGCCACGAGCTGCGCTCGCCCCTCAACAGCATCCTCGGCTACGCGCAGATCCTGGCCGCCGACGACGACATCCCGCCCAACCGCAGGCAGGCGGTGAGCGTGATCCGCAAGTCCGGCGACCACCTGCTGTCGGTGATCGAGCGGACCCTCGACATCGCCCGCATCGAGGGCGGCAAGCTGACCCTCGACATCAAGGCCATGGATTTCCCGGAGCTGCTGCAGCAGCTGGTCTGGATGTTCGAGCTCCAGGCCCGCGACAAGGGGCTCTCCTTCGACTACCAGCCGGTGGGCGCGCTGCCGGCCATCGTGCGGGCCGACGAGAAGCGGCTGCGCCAGATCCTCATCAACGTCCTCGGCAACGCGGTGAAGTTCACCGTGCGGGGCGGCGTCGTCTTCCGCGTGGAATGCCGACGCGAGATGGCGACCTTCGAGATCCGCGACAGCGGCCCGGGCATCCTGGCCGACGACATGCAGCGCATCTTCGAGCCCTTTGCTCGCGGCAGCAACGTGACGGCGGCGGGCAGCGGGGTCGGCCTGACCATCGCCCGCATGCTCACCGACCTGATGGGCGGCGAGATGCAGGTCTCCAGCCAGCCGGGGGAGGGGACGTTGTTCCGCATCCGCCTGTTCCTGCCCCAGGTGCATTCGGCCCAGGCTGCCCGGGAGCTGCCCCGCGTCGACCGCGTCGCGTACGCCGGTGTGCGGCGGCGGATTCTGGTGGTCGATAACGAAAAGGTGGACCGGGAGCTGCTCTGCACCATGCTCGAGCCCCTCGGCTTCATCGTCGAGCAGGCGGCGAGCGGTTTCGAATGCCTGGCCATCGTGCCGCGCCTTGCTCCGGACGTGATCTTCATGGATCTCGGCATGCCCGGCATCGACGGCTGGGAGACGATCCGGCGGCTGCGCCAGCAGGGCCTCGGCAGCGCCCGCCTGGCGATCCTGTCTGCCAACGCCTTCGACAAGAACCTCGACAACGATGTGGGCATCGGCCCGGACGACTTCATCGTCAAGCCCTTCAAGCTCAACGAGCTCCTCGACTGGATCGGGCGCGTGCTGGAGCTGGAGTGGGTCAGCAGCGGCACGCTGCCGCCGGCCGCCGCGCCGGCCCCGGTGACTCCGCCGCCGCTGGTGCCGCCGGGGGCGGCCGAGCTGGAGGCGCTGGTCGACCTGATCAACCTCGGCTACCTGCGTGGCATCCTCAACAAGTTGGGCGAGATCGAGCGCCAGGATACGGCCCATGCCGAATTTGTCCGGGTGCTGCGCGATCTGGCGCGACAATTCCAGTTCGACGCGATGAAGGAAATCATCCGGAAGGCCAGCAATGCCCCCCAATGAAAACGCCCTCTCCCACATCGTCCTGGTCGTGGACGACGTGCCCGAGAACCTCTCCCTGCTTCACGACGCCCTCGACGAGGCGGGGCACACGGTGCTCGTCGCCACCAACGGCGAGGCGGCGCTGCAGCGGGCCCGCCAGAGCCTGCCCGAGGTCATCCTGCTCGATGCGCTGATGCCCGGCATGGACGGCTTCGAGGTGGCCCGCCGCCTGAAGGCCGACTTCACGACCCAGCACATCCCGATCGTCTTCATGACCGGGCTGACCGAGACCGAGCACATCGTCGCTGCCTTTGCCGCCGGCGGTGCCGACTACGTGACCAAGCCGATCCGCCCGGCCGAGGTGATCGCGCGGATCGCCGCCCACATCACCAACGCCCGCCAGATGCGCCAGGCCCGCAGCGCCCTCGACGCCTTCGGCCAGGCCACCGTCGCGGTGCGCGCCGCCGACAGCCGCATCGTCTGGCAGACGCCGCTGGCCCGGACCCTGCTCAACACCTACTTCGCCAACCCCGAAACCGTGGCGCCGGAAGAGCTGCTGGCCTGGATCGCCGCGGCCCGGCGCGCCCGGGGCGAGGGCCGCGAGCCGGCCTCCCTGCTGATCTCCGAGGGCAACAAGCGCCTGCTGGCCTCCTTCCACGACCGCACCGGCGATGACGAATGGCTGGTCGTGCTGCGCGAGGAGAACGACGCCTCCGCCGTCGAGTCGCTGATCTCCGCCTTCCGCCTCACCCAGCGCGAGGCCGAGGTGCTGTATTGGGTCGTGCGCGGCAAGACCAGCAAGGACATCGGCGACATCCTGGGCAGCAGCCCGCGCACCGTGGACAAGCACCTGGAGCACGTCTTCGAGAAGCTCGGCGTCGAGACCCGCACCGCAGCCGCCAACCTGGCGATGGGCCGGATGCGCGGCAGCTGACACCCGTCGCCGGGCCACCCCGGCGGCACCTACGCAATCCAACGTATTTCTCACCCGGCACCCCGGCCGTAATCTGGCGCTGCACCGCAACAACGCGGCCAGATCATCCAACGTCCGAGGAGCCTTCCATGAGCAACCGTCGTCACTTCATCAAGGCCACCATAGTGGCCGCCGCCCTGGCTTCGATGGGCATGAGCGCCCACGCCGCCGACACCATCAAGGTTGGCATCCTGCACTCGCTGTCGGGCACGATGGCGATCTCCGAAACGGCGCTGAAGGAAACCGCGCTGATGACCATCGAGGAGATCAACAAGGCCGGCGGCGTGATGGGCAAGCAGCTCGAGCCGGTGGTGGTGGACCCGGCCTCCAACTGGCCGCTGTTCGCCGAGAAGGCCCGTCAGCTGCTGACCAAGGACAAGGTGGCGGTGACCTTCGGCTGCTGGACGTCGGTGTCCCGCAAGTCGGTGCTGCCGGTGTACAAAGAGCTCAACGGCCTGTTGTTCTACCCGGTGCAGTACGAGGGCGAGGAGCTCGAGAAGAACGTCTTCTACACCGGCGCGGCGCCCAACCAGCAGGCTATCCCGGCGGTCGAATACCTGATGAGCAAGGACGGCGGCGAGGCCAAGCGCTTCGTGCTGCTCGGCACCGACTACGTGTACCCGCGCACCACCAACAAGATCCTGCGCGCCTTCCTGAAGACCAAGGGCGTCGCCGACGCCGACATCATGGAGGAGTACACCCCCTTCGGCCACAGCGACTACCAGACCATCATCGCCAAGATCAAGAAGTTCGCCTCCGAGGGCAAGAAGACGGCGGTGGTGTCCACCATCAATGGCGACTCCAACGTGCCCTTCTACAAGGAACTCGGCAACGCTGGCCTGAAGGCCACCGATGTGCCGGTGGTGGCCTTCTCGGTGGGCGAGGAGGAGCTGCGCGGCGTCGATGCCAAGCCGCTGGTCGGCCACCTGGCGGCGTGGAACTACTTCCAGTCCCTGAAGAACCCCGAGAACGCCAGGTTCATCAAAATGTACAAGGACTGGGCCGTCCGCAAGAAGCTGCCGAACGCCGGCACCGTGGTCACCAACGACCCGATGGAGGCCACCTACATCGGCATCCACATGTGGGCCCAGGCCGTCGAGAAGGCCAAGTCCACCGACACCGACAAGGTGATCGCCGCGATGGCCGGCCAGAGCTTCAAGGCGCCCTCCGGCTTCACCGTGAAGATGGACGAGAAGAACCACCACCTGCACAAGCCGGTGTTCCTAGGCGAGGTGAAGGCCGACGGCCAGTTCAGCGTGGTCTGGAAGACCCCCGGCCCGGTCAAGGCTGCGCCGTGGAGCCCCTACATCCCGGGCAACGACAAGAAAAAGGGCGAGCCCGAGGCCAAGTAAGCCGGCTCGGCCAGTGTCTGCAGCGGGGGCTTCGGCCCCCGTTTTCGTTTTGGGGGCGGCCTGCGTAGCCCTACGCAATTCAGCGTATTTCTGGGCAGCGGCCCGGTCCGTAAGCTGGCATTGCACTGCACAAACTGCGGACGGACATCCCATGATCAAAAAACTACTCCTCGTACTGCTCTGCGCTGCCGGCGTGAGCGCCCACGCGGCCCTCGACCCGGCGCAGGTCCGCCAGCTGGCGGCCGAAGATTCGGCCGACAAGGTCGCCGCCATCCGCCAGCTCACGCAGACGGCCGACCCGGACGCCGTGCGCGTGCTCCAGGCGATGGCCGACGATGCCCTCTATGTCGCCCGGGACAAGGCGCTGATCATCAGCGGCGAGCAGGCCTTCGACGCCGCCACCGGGGCCGCCGTCGACATGCCGGCCGAGCCGGAGGCGGTGACGGTGAACAACCGCCTCCGCGGCGAGCTCGCCAACGCCCTTGCAGCCCTCAAGCTGTTCGACGCGGATGCCGCCGTGCGGCGGGCCTCGGCCCAGGCGCTGCAGGCCAGCGCCGATGCCGGCATGGCGCCGCTGCTGGCCCGGGCCCTGGAGCGGGAGACCGACGCCGGCATCAAGGCGCTGCTGGTGGTGGCCCACGCCCAGGCCACCCTCGGCGACGCCGACCCGGCCGTCCGGCTGGCAGCGGTCAAGGCCCTGGCCGACACCGCCTCGCCTGCCGTCAAGAGCATGCTGTTGCCCCTCACCGACAAGGCTGGTGAGGCAGACGACAAGGTGCGCTACGCGGCCATCGAGGCGGTCAAGGCGATCGACGGCCGCCTCGCCGTCGCCGAGAACCTCGGGCGGGTCTTCTCGGGCCTGTCGCTGGGCTCCATCCTGCTCCTCGCGGCGCTGGGGCTCGCCATCACCTACGGGGTGATGGGCGTCATCAACATGGCCCACGGCGAGCTGCTGATGGTCGGCGCCTACGCCACCTACGGCGTGCAGAGCCTGTTCCGCGCCTACGCGCCGGGCCTCATCGACTGGTACCTGCCGGCGGCGATCCCGGTGGCTTTCTTCACCGCGGCGGCCGTCGGGGTGGTGATGGAGCGCACGGTGATCCGCTGGCTGTACGGCCGCACGCTGGAAACCCTGCTCGCCACCTGGGGCATCTCGCTGGTGCTGATCCAGGCCGCGCGGGTGGCCTTCGGGGCGCAGAACGTGGAGGTCGCCAACCCCGGCTGGATGTCCGGCGGCATCGAGGTGATGCCCAACCTGCTGCTGCCCTGGAACCGCATCATCATCGTCGGCTTCGCGATGTTCGTGCTGTTCCTGGTGTGGGTGCTGATGAACCGCACGCGGCTGGGCATGTTCGTCCGCGCCGTCACCCAGAACCGCCCGATGGCCGGCTGCGTCGGGGTGCACACCGCCCGCATCGACACGATGGCCTTCGCGCTCGGCGCCGGCATCGCCGGGCTGGGCGGGGTGGCGCTGTCGCAGATCTCCAACGTCGGGCCGGACATGGGGCAGGGCTACATCGTCGATTCGTTCATGGTGGTGGTGGTCGGCGGGGTCGGCCAGCTGGCCGGCGCCGTGTGGGCCGCGCTGGGCCTGGGCATCTTCAGCAAGCTGCTCGAAGGCTGGGCGGGCGCGGTGATCGCCAAGATCACCGTCCTCGTCGCCATCATCGTCTTCATCCAGAAGCGTCCGCAGGGCATCTTTGCCCTCAAGGGCCGCTTCGTCGAATAAGGAATGGACACCATGCGCAAGCCGCTCGTCGTTCGCATCCTGTCCTCGCTGGACACCAGGGCCTGGATCGCCATGGCCGTCTTCCTGGGCCTGGCCCTGGCCGTCGTGCCGGTGCTGCACCTGGCGCTACCTGAGGAGAGCCCCTTCCACGTCTCCACCTACGCCATCACGCTCCTCGGCAAGATCATGTGCTACGCCCTGGTGGCGGTGGCGATGGACCTGATCTGGGGCTACGGCGGCATCTTGTCCCTCGGCCACGGGCTGTTCTTCGCGCTCGGCGGCTACGCCTTCGGGATGTACCTGATGCGCCAGATCGGCCACGATGCCGCCGAGCTGCCCGCCTTCATGGTCTTCCTCGACTGGAAGGAGCTGCCGTGGTTCTGGCTCGGCAGCGACAGCTTCGGCTGGGCGGCCTTCCTGGTGATGGCGCTGCCGGCCCTGGTGGCCTTCGTGTTCGGCTACTTCGCCTTCCGCTCGCGGATCAAGGGGGTGTATTTCTCGATCATCACCCAGGCGCTCACCTACGCGGCGATGCTGCTGTTCTTCCGCAACGAGACCGGCTTTGGCGGCAACAACGGCTTCACCGACTTCAAGCGCGTCCTCGGCTACGGCATCACCGCCCCCGAGACGCGGCTGGTGCTGTTCGGCCTCACCGCCCTCGCGCTGGCGGCCACGCTGGTGTTTGCCGCCTGGCTGGTGAAGTCGAAGTTCGGGCGGGTGCTCACCGCGATCCGCGACGCCGAGTCCCGGGTCATGTTCATCGGCTACAACCCGCTCTGGTACAAGCTCGGCATCTGGGTCGTGTCGGCGGTGCTGTGCGGCATTGCCGGCGCCCTCTACGTGCCCCAGGTGGGCATCATCAACCCGTCCGAGATGTCGCCCGGCAACTCCATCGAAATCGCCATCTGGGTTGCCGTCGGCGGGCGTGGCACGCTGATCGGGCCGATCATCGGCGCCTTCGTGGTCAACCTGGCCAAGAGCTGGTTCACCGTCAGCTTCCCCGAATACTGGCTGTTCTTCCTCGGCCTGCTGTTCATCGTCGTCACGCTGATGCTGCCGCAGGGCCTGGTCGGCCTGTGGAAGAAACTCATGAACAAGGAAGGAGCCGCCGCATGAACGCCGCCATTTCCCACTCCCTCGAAGGCCGCCCGGAGGGCAGCCACGGTGCCGAGCAGATGGGCCACCTCGTCACCGGCGGGCTCGACCTGTCCCACGGCGTGGCGCTCTACCTGGAGGACATCACCGTCAGCTTCGACGGCTTCCGGGCGCTCAACCAGCTCAACCTGACCATCGACGCCGGCGAGCTGCGCTGCATCATCGGCCCCAACGGCGCCGGCAAGACGACCATGATGGACGTCATCACCGGCAAGACGCGGCCCGACGCGGGCAAGGCCTTTTTCGGCCAGACCATTGACCTGACGCGCCTCACCGAGCCCGAGATCGCCCACGCCGGCATCGGCCGCAAGTTCCAGAAGCCCACCATCTTCGAGCGCCACACGGTGTTCGAGAACCTCGAGCTGGCAATGAAGACCGACAAGCGGGTGTGGACCAGCCTGTTCGCGTGGCTCTCCGGCGAGGCCCGCGACCGCATTGCCGACACGCTGCGCCTGATCCGCCTCGACAAGGAGGCCGACCGCCCGGCCGGGCTGCTGTCCCACGGCCAGAAGCAGTGGCTCGAGATCGGCATGCTGCTGATGCAGGAGCCCAGGCTGCTGCTCCTCGACGAGCCGGTGGCCGGCATGACCGACGACGAGACGATGCGCACCGCCGAGCTCTTCGTGTCGCTGGCCGGCAAGCACTCGCTGGTCGTCGTCGAGCACGACATGGCCTTCGTCGAGAAGCTGGGCGGCAAGGTCACGGTGCTGCACGAGGGCTCGGTGCTCGCCGAGGGCGACCTGGCCACGGTGCAGAACGATCAACGCGTAATCGAAGTCTATCTGGGGCGCTGAAACATGCTCAAAGTCGAATCCCTCCACCAGGCCTATGGTGGCAGCCACATCCTCCGCGGCCTCAGTTTCGAGGTGAAGACCGGCGAAGTGACCACCCTGCTGGGCCGCAACGGCGTCGGCAAGACCACGCTGCTCAAGTCGCTGATGGGCCTGGTCAAGACCCGGGAAGGCAGCATGAGCTTCGACGGCCGGGACATCACCCACCTGCCGCCCCACGAGCGCGTCAAGGCCGGCATCGGCTACGTGCCGCAGGGCCGCGAGATCTTCCCGCGCCTCACGGTGGAAGAGAACCTGCTGATGGGCCTCGCCACCCGGCCCGGCAGTAGCAAGATCCCCGAGCGCATCTTCGAGATGTTCCCGGTGCTCGCCAAGATGATGCACCGCCGCGGCGGCGACCTCTCCGGCGGCCAGCAGCAACAGCTCGCCATCGGCCGCGCGCTGGCGATGGGGCCCAAGCTGCTGATCCTCGACGAGCCCACCGAAGGCATCCAGCCGTCCATCATCAAGGATATCGAGCGCGCCATCCGCATGTTGGCGCAGACCGGCGAGATGGCGATCCTGCTCGTCGAGCAGTACTACGACTTTGCCGAATCGCTGGCCGACCAGTACCTGCTGATGGAGCGCGGCGAGTTCATCATGCGGGGCAGGGGAGAGACGATGCCCCAGGACGGCGTGCGCGAGGCGCTGGCGGTCTGAGTAACGAACTCCCACGCCCGCCGCCTTATCCGGATAATCCGGCCATGAACTCGCGCCTTCCCTCCGTCTCGCCCGCGCCCGCCTGGCACGCCGCGCTGCACCTCGCCTTCGCCCGCACGGGCGAGCGCACGGTGCTGCGCGACAACCGCCACCACGGCCCCCTGCGCGTGCAGAAGGCCCTCTACCCGGAGGGCGAGGGCGTCTGCCAGGCCATCGTGCTGCATCCGCCGTCCGGCATCGCCGGGGGCGACCACCTGCTGATCTCCGCCACCGTGGGCGCCGGCGCCCACGCCCAGCTCACCACGCCGGGGGCCGGCAAGTGGTACCGCAGCGGCGGGCCGGAGGCGTCGCAGCGCCTCGAGCTGACGGTGGAGGAGGGCGCCGCGCTGGAATGGCTGCCCCAGGAAACCATCGTCTTCGACGGTGCCCGGGCGCGCATGGAGACCCGCGTCCGGCTGGCGGCCGACAGCCGCTTTATCGGCTGGGACATCCTGTGCCTCGGCCGGGCTGCCGCCGGCGAACGCTTCGAGCACGGCCGCTTCGACCTGCTGTGCCGCGTCGAGCGTGGCGGTGCGCCGATCTGGCTGGAGCGCGGCGGCTTCGATGGTGCCGACCCGATGCTCGCCAGCCCCGCCGGCTGGGCCGGCCACGGCGTGGGCGGCACGCTGCTGTGCGCCTTCCCCGACCTGCCGCGGCAGGCCGCAGGCCTGCTCGAAGCGCTGCGCGCCATCGCTCCGGGCGACGGCGCCAGCCACGGCATCACCGCGCTGCCCGGCGTGCTCGTCGCCCGCTACCTGGGCGACAACAGTGAGGCCGCCCGGCTGTGGTTCGCCCGCCTGTGGCAGACCCTGCGCCCGGCCTGCTGCGGCCGCCCGGCCGTCCCGCCCCGAATCTGGAACACCTGAAGGAGTACGCTGAATGGAACTCACGCCACGCGAGAAGGACAAGCTCCTGATCTTCACCGCCGGCCTGCTCGCCGAGCGGCGCAAGGCCCGCGGCCTGAAGCTCAACTACCCGGAAGCCGTCGCGCTGATCACCTGCGCGATCATGGAAGGCGCCCGTGACGGCCGCACCGTGGCCGAGCTGATGCACCTGGGCACCCAGGTGCTCGGCCGCGCCGACGTGATGGACGGCATCGCCGAGCTGATCCCCGAGATCCAGGTCGAAGCGACCTTTCCGGACGGCACCAAGCTGGTCACCGTCCACAACCCCATCGTCTGACCCCCGAGGAGCTTGCCATGACACCCCTGTTCAAGCGCATCGCCGCGGCCGTGCCGGCGGCTTCGCCCGCCCTGGCCCTGGCGCATCCCGGCCACGGCGTGGTCGACGGCTGGGCCCACTGGTTCACGCCCGAACACGTGCTGCCCGGCCTCGTCGCCGTCGGCCTGCTGGTCTACCTCCTTGCTCGTGGGAAGGGCCGCGAATGATCCCCGGCGAACTCCTCGCCGAGCCCGGCGAGCTCGAACTCAACGTCGGCCGCCCGACGATCACGCTGGTCGTCGCCAACACCGGCGACCGGCCTATCCAGGTCGGCTCCCACTACCATTTCCACGAGACCAACGCCGGCCTCGCCTTCGACCGCGAGGCGGCGCGAGGCTACCGGCTCGACATCGCCGCCGGTACCGCGGTGCGCTTCGAGCCGGGCCAGACGCGCACCGTGCAGCTGGTGGCGCTGGCCGGCGAGCGCAAGGTTTATGGTTTCCGCGGCCTCGTCCAGGGAGCGCTCGAATGAGCACCAAAATTTCACGCCAGGCCTACGCCGAGATGTTCGGCCCCACCACCGGCGACCGCCTGCGCCTCGCCGACACCGCGCTGATCATCGAGGTCGAGCATGACCACACGATTTACGGCGAGGAGGTTAAGTTCGGCGGCGGCAAGGTCATCCGCGACGGCATGGGCCAGAGCCAGCGGGTGTCGGCCGAGACCGCCGACACGGTGATCACCAACGCCCTCATCGTCGACGCCGTCACCGGCATCGTGAAGGCCGACATCGGCCTCAAGGGCGGCCGCATCGCCGCCATCGGCAAGGCCGGCAACCCGGACATCCAGCCGGGTGTGACGATCATTGTCGGCCCCGGCACCGAGGTCATCGCCGGCGAGGGCATGATCGTGACCGCCGGCGGCATCGACAGCCACATCCACTTCATTTGCCCGCAGCAGATCGAGGAGGCGCTCAATTCCGGCGTCACCACCATGATCGGCGGCGGCACCGGCCCGGCCACCGGCACCTACGCCACCACCTGCACGCCGGGGCCGTGGCACATCCACCGCATGCTCGAGGCGGCCGACGCTTTCCCGATGAACCTCGGCTTCCTCGGCAAGGGCAACGCCAGCCTGCCCGAGGCCCTGCGCGAGCAGGTCGAGGCCGGCGTCATCGGCCTCAAGCTGCACGAAGACTGGGGCAGCACGCCGGCGGCCATCGACTGCTGCCTGGGCGTGGCCGACGAGATGGACGTGCAGGTGGCCATCCACACCGACACCCTCAACGAATCGGGCTTCGTCGAGGCCACCATCGACGCCTTCAAGGGCCGCACCATCCACACCTTCCACACCGAAGGGGCGGGCGGCGGCCACGCGCCGGACATCATCAAGGCGGCCGGGCTGCCCAACGTGCTGCCCAGCTCCACCAACCCGACGATGCCCTACACGGTGAACACTATCGACGAGCATCTCGACATGCTGATGGTGTGCCACCACCTCGACCCGGCGATCGCCGAGGACGTGGCGTTTGCCGAGAGCCGCATCCGCCGCGAGACCATCGCCGCCGAGGACATCCTGCACGACCTGGGCGTGTTCTCGATGATGAGCTCCGACTCCCAGGCCATGGGCCGCGTCGGCGAGGTGATCATCCGCACATGGCAGGCCGCCCACAAGATGAAGCTGCAGCGTGGCGCCCTGCCTGAGGACACGCCCCGCCACGACAACTTCCGGGTCAAGCGCTACATCGCCAAATACACCATCAACCCGGCGCTCACCCACGGCATCGCCCACACCGTGGGCTCCATCGAGGTCGGCAAGCTCGCCGACCTGGTGCTGTGGAAGCCGGCCTTCTTCGGCGTCAAGCCGAGCCTGATCCTCAAGGGCGGCATGATCGCCGCGGCGGCCATGGGCGACCCCAACGCCTCCATCCCCACGCCCCAGCCGGTGCATTACCGGCCGATGTTCGGCAGTTACGGCAAGGCCCTCAAGACCTCCGTCACCTTCGTCTCCCAGGCCGCGCTGCACAATCCGGCGATCGCCGCCCTCGGGCTGCAGAAGCCGCTGGTCGCCGTCTCGGGCACGCGCACCCTCACCAAGGCCGACATGGTGCACAACGGCGCCACCCCCGAGATCACCGTCGACCCGGAGACCTACGTGGTCAAGGCCGACGGTGTGCATCTGGTCTGCGAACCGGCCACCGAGCTCCCGCTGGCACAACGCTACTTCCTGTTCTGACATGATCCTCCTCACCCGACGCACCCAGCTGCCCGCCACCGACTCGGTGGCCCTCAGCTACGACGCCCGCAAGCGCAGCCGCCTGCGCCTCACGCTGGCCTCCGGCCGCGAGGCGGGCATCTTCCTCGAGCGGGGCGAGCACCTGCAGGGTGGCGACCGGCTGATTACCGACGACGGCGGCACCGTCGTCGAGATCGTCGCCGCCCCCGAGAAGCTCATCGAGGCCATCGCCGACAGCCCGCTGCTCTTCGCCCGCGCCGCCTACCACCTGGGCAACCGCCACGTGCCGGTGCAGATCCTGCCCACCGAGGCCGGCGGCCGGCTGCGCTTCCAGGCCGACCACGTGCTGGCCGACATGATCAAGGGCCTCGGTTGTAGCGTCGCCGAGATCGAGGCACCCTTCCAGCCCGAGGCCGGCGCCTACGGCGGCGGGCATCACCACCACGACGATGCCGCCGACCTGCACGATCCCGGCCACGGCCCCCACCGGTCGGTACCGCGCATCCACGAGTTCAAGCCACGGTGAGCCTGCAACTCGTCCGCCTGCTGCAACTGGCCAGCCCGGCCCTGCCGGTGGGCGCCTACACCTATTCGCAAGGCCTCGAATGGGCGGTGGAGAGTGGCGTGATCCGCGACGAGGCCAGCGCCGGGCGCTGGGTCGCCGACCTGCTCGAGCATGGCATTGGCGGTTACGAGGCACCGCTGGTCGCGGCCCTGATCGCCGCCTGGCAGGCGGACGACCATGCCGAGGTCGCCCGCCTCGACGCCGACTTCCTGGCCAGCCGCGAGTCCGCCGAGCTGCGCGCCGAGACCGCCCAGATGGGCTTCTCGATGCGCCGCCTGCTGCGCGACCTGCGCGACGACAGTCTGGCGCCGGTGCTCGCCGTCACCGACGCGCAGCCCGAGGTGGCCTTTCCCACCGTGTGGGCCGGCATCGCCGCCCGCTGGCAGATCGACCCCGACGCCGCGCTGTGCGCCTACCTGTGGTCATGGGCCGAAAACCAGGTGATGGCCGCCCTCAAGGCCGTGCCCCTCGGCCAGGCCGCCGGCCAGCGCCTGCTGGCCCGGCTGGGCAGGCGCATCGTCGAGGTCGCCGCCGCGGCCCGGCAGCGGCCCGAGGCCCGCTGGTCCAACTTCACGCCGGCCTTCGCGATCGCCTGCGCCCGCCACGAAACCCAGTATTCACGTCTCTTCAGGTCCTGAACCATGAACAAACAAGCCCTTAGAGTCGGCATCGGCGGCCCCGTCGGCTCCGGCAAGACCGCCCTGACCCTCGCCCTGTGCCAGGCCCTGCGCGAGCAGATCGACATGGCCGTCGTCACCAACGACATCTACACCGCCGAGGATGCCAAATTTCTGGTCAACCACTCGGCGCTCGCGCCGGAGCGCATCATCGGCGTCGAGACCGGCGGCTGCCCCCACACGGCGATCCGCGAGGACGCCTCGATCAACCTCGAAGCGGTCGACCGCCTCGAGCGCGCCTTCCCCGCCGTCGAGCTGATCCTCATCGAATCCGGCGGCGACAACCTCGCCGCCACCTTCTCCCCCGAGCTCTCCGACCTCACGCTCTACGTGATCGACGTGGCCGCCGGTGAGAAGATCCCCCGCAAGGGCGGCCCCGGCATCACCAAGTCGGATCTGCTCGTCATCAACAAGATCGACCTCGCGCCGCTGGTCGGCGCCTCGCTCGAGGTGATGGCCCACGACGCGAAGGCCCAGCGCGGCGAGCGGCCCTTCGTGTTCACCAACCTCAAGACCGGCGAGGGGCTGGACGCGGTGATTCGCTTCATCCGCGAGCGGGGGATGCTCTGACCGGCGCGACGTGGGTCATCACGCAGGCCAACGGATGCCCGGTTGGCGTGGATGCGCCTGGGGGAGGTGACCCGGGCAAGCCCGGCGACGCGGTTTTCCCCGGCAGCTCCGGAAAATTCCGAATCCGGGATCTTTTAATCCCTCGGCGCTCCTAAAAAATCCGGAATCCGCTCATCCCTGCAGCGAAGCCGAATCTTTTAATCCGGCTTCGGGATTAAAAAATGCGGGATCGGCCCGAGAAAATACCGTAGAGGCCCTAAAAATATGCTCCGCCGGATTTTTAAATCCCGTTCATGCGCAAGTTGGAGCCTGAATCGGATTTATTGATTCCAACGGGGGATTTTTAAATCCCGGCGAGGCCAATGATCGGGACGGTTCGGGATCTTTGTGGTGCCTGGCGGGGAAAGGTGGGGGCGCAGCTGCCTTGCCTGGAGGCGGTCGACGGATTCGCCGGTTGTGCTGGATCAAATCACGGCGGCGTCCGGATGTTTATGCTCTTCCTTGGGCTCCTGACGCCAACCTGGACCGGGAGAGTGAGAAGGAGGGGCGTATGTTGCGTCGTGTCTTGCCCGCGCTTGCCGCGGCGATGCTGGCCGGAGGCTGTGCGTCCCTCGTCGACGGCCGGAACCAGTCCATCTTGGTCCTGACGCCCGATTGCCCGGGGGCCGCCTGCCAGCTGCACAACGACAAGGGCCGCTGGCATGTCGCAACGACGCCTGCTTCGGTGGTGATCAATCGCTCCTTTGCCGATCTGGTCGTCAGTTGCAGCAAAGCCGCATCGCTGCCGGTCACGAAGGCCTTCCCTTCATCCACCAAGGGTATGGCCTACGGCAACATCCTTCTCGGTGGAGTCATTGGTGCCGGTGTCGATGTGGTCAATGGCGCGGCCTACGATTATCCGAGCGAAGTCAGTGTCCCGCTCGACTGCAAGCCTCTGGTGGGAGGGCCGTTACGTCTGGGGTGCCGGGTGCAGGACGTCACCGACATTGGTGGGAGTGTGCCGGGCCTGCCCGGCCGCCAGGGCGTGCGGGTGACCTGGGTCGACGCGGGAGGCGCCGCCGAGCTGGCGGGCCTGCGGGTGGGGGACGTCCTGCTGGATTTCAACGGGCAGGCGATCACCGATTCGGATTCGCTCAAGCAGTTTCTGGCAAGCCAGGACCCGCAGCAGGTTTTCCGGATGCGCTATTTTCGCAATGGCGTCCAGGCTGACGCCGTTTTCACGGTCAGGGGAGGGGTATTGTGAGAAATCTGTGTGTGGCGGTGTTGGCGGTCGGTGCCCTGGGGCTGGGGGGCTGTGCCTTCCAGGGCGGGGTCAATCCGAACCATTTCAAGTACGAGTCCCGCGTCTATGATGGGCCGATCAGGGGGCGGGCCCTGATAGAAATGCCGAAGGCCGTGCAGGACGAAAAATTCATCGGCAAGCCGACCAGCCTAACGGGCGCTGCGACAAACCTGACCCTGCAGATCGGCGAGATCACGCGGGAGGCGGCGACCCTCGCGTTCGGGAATGTCTTTTCCGACGGGGTGAAGGTTGTCGAGTCGGCCAGCGGGCAGATGGGGCATGTGGCCGTTGTCCGCCCCCGGGTCACCCAGTTCAGCTATGAATACAACGCCCTCCGGAATGCCGGCTTTGCAATCACCCCGACGGCCGTGGTCGACCTGGAGCTCGTGTTGGCGGCCAACAGCGGGAAACCCATCTTCACGCGCAGCTTTCCGTCGGGCAACGTCGAAGGGCCCACCTACTTCCTGAGCGGTAGTCCGGGCGACGAGATCTCGAAGGCCGCCCACCAGGCCGTGATGAAGGTGATGCAGGATGCCGCCGATGCAACCCACCGGGAGCTGAAGAAGGAGCCGCCTGCCGGGGTGAAGGGCGACAGCGCTTTGTGACGTCGGTCCTGGTGGAGTTCCGCTTTCACGGACAAAGCCGATGGCATCCAAGCAAAAAAGCCCGCCTAGCGGGCTTTTTGCTTAGATGGAGTGCCGGAGGGCTTCGTTACTTTCCGATGCAGAACCGCGAAAAGATCACCCCCAGCAGATCGTCGGGGGTGAACTCGCCGGTGATCTCGTTGACGGCTTCCTGGGCGAGGCGGAGCTCTTCCGCCATCAGCTCGAGGGCGTGGCGGGCGTCGAGGGCGGCGTGGACGCGGGCGTGGGCTTCGCGCAGGGCGATGAGGTGACGTTCGCGGGCGAGGATCACGTCCTCGCCGTGGCGGTGCCAGCCGGCCACGCGCAAAAGCTCGGCGCGTAGCAGCTCGATGCCCTGGCCGGCCTTGGCCGACAGGTAGATTCCCACCGCGCCATCTGCCTCGATGCGTTCGGGCTGGCGGGCCTGCAGGTCGACCTTGTTGAAGACGGTGATGCGCTCGACACCGGCGGGCAGGCGCGCGTCGATGGCCGCGTCGGCGGCGGTGAGACCGTCGCGCACATCCACCAGGCGCACGATCACGTCGGCGCGTTCGATCTCCTGCCAGGTGCGGGCGATGCCGATCTTCTCGACCTCGTCGGTGGTCTCGCGCAGGCCGGCGGTGTCGGTGATGTGGAGCGGGATGCCTTCGATCTGGATGGTTTCGCGCAGTGCGTCGCGGGTGGTGCCGGCGATGTCGGTGACGATGGCGCGATCGATGCCGGCGAGGCGGTTGAGCAGGCTGGACTTGCCGACGTTGGGCTGGCCGACCAGCACCACGTGGAGGCCATTGCGCAGCAGGCTGCCCTGGCGGGCGCGGTCGAGGATCGCGGTGAGCTCGGCGGCGATGGCCTCGATGCGCTCGAAGGCCCTGGCTTCGACGAGGAAGTCGACGTCCTCGTCGGGGAAATCGAGGGTGGCCTCGACCAGCATGCGCAGGTCAATGAGGCGGTCGCACAGGCCGCGGACTTCGGTGGAGAAGTTGCCGGTGAGGGATCGCACCGCCGAGCGGGCCGCGGCGGCGGTGGAGGCTTCGATGAGGTCGGCGACACTCTCGGCCTGGGCCAGGTCGAGCTTGCCGTTGAGGAAGGCGCGGCGGGTGAATTCGCCCGGCTCGGCCAGGCGGGCGCCGAGCTCGAGGCAGCGGGCCAGCAGCATCTGCATGACCACCGGGCCGCCGTGGCCCTGGAGCTCGATGACGTCTTCGCCGGTGAAGGAGTGGGGCGCCGGGAAGTAGAGGAGCAGGCCTTCGTCGATCAGGCCGCCGGACGCATCGTGGAAGCGTGCGAAATGGGCCAGCCGGGCCTGGGGCTCACGGCCACAGATGCGGGCCGCCAGCGGGGCGAGGTTCGGCCCGGAGAGCCGGACCACGCCAATGCCACCACGCCCGGGCGCGGTGGCAATGGCGGCGATCAGGTCACTCGGCGGGTTTGCCACCGGCTTCGATCATGCGGTTGATCTGCCATTGCTGGGCGATGGACAGGGTGTTGTTGACGACCCAGTACAGCACCAGACCGGCCGGGAACCACAGGAACATGAAGGTGAACAGGATAGGCATCATCATCATGACCTTGGCCTGGATCGGATCGGGCGGAGCCGGGTTGAGCTTGGTCTGGATGAAGCTGGTGGCGCCCATGATCAGCGGCAGGATGTAGTACGGGTCCTTCACCGACAGATCCTGGATCCAGCCCAGCCACGGTGCGCCGCGCATCTCGACGACGCCCAGCAGCACCCAGTAGAGGGCGATGAACACCGGGATCTGGATCAGGATGGGCAGGCAGCCGCCGAGCGGATTGACCTTCTCGCGCTTGTAGAGGTCCATCATGGCCTGCTGCATCTTCATCTTGTCGTCGCCGTACTGCTCCTTCATGCGCTGCAGGCGGGGGCCAAGCGTTTTCATCTTGGCCATCGACTTGTAGCTGGCGGCGGACAGCGGGAAGAACAGCGCCTTCAGGGCGATGGTGACGAGGATGATCGCCCAGCCCCAGTTGCCGGTGAGCTTGTGGAACCACTCGAGCACCCAGAACAGCGGCGCGGCGATGATGGTCAGCCAGCCGTAGTCGACCACCAGGTCGAAGCCCTTGGCGAAGGTCTCGAGGCGGGACTGCTCCTGCGGGCCGGCGTAAAGCGGCACGGCGAGCTTGCCGACCTGGCCCGGGGCGATGGAGGCCACCGGCAGGATCACGCCGGCCGAGTAGAGATCGGAGCTGACCTGGTTGGCGAAGAACTCACGCTCGCCGCCCGTGGGAGCCCAGCCGGCCACGAAGTAGTGCTGCACCATCGCGGCCCAGCCATCGGCGGCCTTGGTGACGAACTTGGCCTTCTTGGCGGCGATGTCCTCGAAGGCGACCTTCTGGTACTTCTCGGTTTCGGTGTAGAAAGCCGGGCCGGTGAAGGTCTGCACGCCGAAGCCGCCCGGCTGCTCGGCCGGCTGGCCGTCACGGGTGAACTGGAAGTAGGCGTGGGGGGCGATCGGGGCGCCGCTGCCGTTGGTGATCTCGTAACTCACCTCGGCCTGGTAGCTGCCGCGGTTGAAGGTGATCAGCTTGGCCACCTTGATGCCGTCGGCGGTGGGCGGCGCGTCGAGGCGCAGGGTGACGGCGTTTTCGCCATCCTTCAGCGCGGCTTCGGTGGCGCCCAGCGTGAACAGTGTCTTGTGGTTGGGCAGGCCGTTGCCGATCAGGCCGGTCTGGGCCGCGTAGTTGTGCTTCTCGCCGTTGTCGAAGAGCACGTAGTTGCGCGTGCTGTCCTCGCTGGAGTGGTGCTTGGTGAGCTCGAGACGGACGATGTCGCCGCCCTGGGCCGAGACTTCGGCCACCAGCACGTCGGTGCGGATGATTGCCTTGGGGGCGGCGACCGGCGCCGGCGCGGCGGGCTGGCCCGGCACGGCGACGGCACCGGGGGCGCCGGCCGCCGTCGGGGTCGGCACGCCGGCTGTGCCACCGGCGGCTGCCGCGGTGGCGGGGGCCTTGGGCTGGTTGTGCTTCTGCCATCCGTCCCACAGCATGACCAGCGAGAACGAGAAGACGAGGAGGAGGATCAGGCGACGGTTATCCATCGGAGTCAGTGTCTGGAAGTAGGTGGGGCGAGGTGGGAAGGCTCAGGGGACCGGGTCGTAACCGCCACCGCTGAACGGATGGCAGCGGCACACGCGCCGGGCCGCCAGCCAGCCGCCCTTCAGGGCGCCATGGCGTTCGACGGCCTCGACGGCGTATTCGGAGCAGCTCGGCACGAAACGGCAGTTGCGCCCCAGCATCGGGCTGATGGCGTAGCGATAGACGCGCAACAGGGCCAGCACGAGGCTTTTCATTTCTTCGGCAGGCGTCCGAGGAGACTGTTCATGTCTTCACGCATCATGCGCCGGGTCACGTTGTCGAGCTTGGCCGACAATCGTAACACCAGATCGTGGGCGGGCAGATCGGCCTGCGCATGGCGGAACAGGTCGCGGCCGATCCGCTTCACCAGGTTGCGCTGTACCGCGCGCTTGGCGAGCTTCTTGGCCACGACGAGGCCGATACGGGCATGACCGAGGCTGTTCGGGCAGTAGTGCAGGTTGAACCAGCGCCCGCGCAGCACGCGCCGGAAAGCAAAAACGGATGAATACTCATCCGTTTTGTGCAGTCGCAGGGACGAGCCGAAGCCGAATCCTGCCGTATCTACAACATCCGCTGCCGGGCACTCGGGGGCGTCGGCAGTGGAGGCTGGGGCCTCGCAGGCGCCCTTGGCGCCCTCGGAGCCCTTAGACGGCGAGACGATGACGGCCCTTGGCGCGGCGAGCGGCGATGACCTTGCGGCCGCCACGGGTGGCCATGCGAACCAGGAAGCCGTGGGTGCGCTTGCGACGGACGACGGACGGTTGGTAAGTACGCTTCATTTTCTAAGCCCGAAAAAAGTTAAGTCAAACACGCAATTTGATCTTTTAACCCTCTGTTTGTCAAGATTCTTTTGATCGGCCGCAAGGCCCGGGCTGCCGATCCGGGCCGTTTGTGCCACCCGGGCACCGGTTTTCGGCGCTCCGAAGCTGTGGATAAGTCTGGTCCGGAAAGGTACAATGCCCGTTTGGCCAGACTGGCTCGTGTGCGCTTCCAGCCAGCTCCGCCGCCCGGCGCAAGCCCGGCCGCAAAGCCCCAGGCAGCGCACATTCCGCCATAGAAACACGCCCACCCGACCATCGTGCCCGAAGCCTCCTCCATGCCCCAATGCGCTGCGTTCTGGACGCATTGCCTGAGCTGCCTTGAACAGGAGCTGCCCTCCCAGCAATATAAAACCTGGATCGTCCCGCTGCGCGCCGAAGAGCCGAGCGGTGGCGATGGGGCCGGGCTGCGCCTGGTCGCGCCCTCCAACTTTCACCGCCAGTGGCTGCGCGACCGTTACCTGCGGCGCATCGAAGAGCTGGGCGAGGAATACTTCGGCGCACCCTTGGCGATAGAAGTCGGCCTGGCGCCGGCTGGTGGCGTCCGCCGTCCGAGCGCGCCGCCGTCGGCGGCTCCGGTGTCGACCGCCACCCAATCCACGGCCGCCGCTCCTCAGCCCGCGCCGCCGATGCCGCGCCCGGCCATGCCCGAAGCGCCCGTGTCGGCCGAGACGGCCAACTACGACAAGTCGCGCCTCAACCCCGACTTCACCTTCGACACCCTGGTCACCGGCCGCGCCAACGACCTGGCCCGCGCCGCCGCCCTGCAGGTGGCCCAGAACCCGGGCGTCTCCTACAACCCGCTGTTCATCTATGGCGGCGTCGGCTTGGGCAAGACCCACCTCATCCACGCCCTCGGCAACTACGTCTTCAAGCACGACCCGCGCAAGGTGATCCGCTACGTGCACGCCGAGGACTACTACGCCGACGTCGTGCGCGCCTACCAGCAAAAGTCCTTCGACGTCTTCAAGCGCTACTACCGCTCGCTCGACGTGCTGATCATCGATGACATTCAGTTCTTCAACAACAAGAACCGGACCCAGGAAGAGTTCTTCCACGCCTTCAACGCCCTCACCGAGGCCAAGAAGCAGATCATCATCACCAGCGACACCTACCCGAAGGACGTCCAGGGCCTCGAAGACCGTCTGATCTCCCGCTTCGACTGGGGTCTCACCGTGCAGATCGAGCCGCCCGAGCTCGAGATGCGCGTCGCCATCCTTAAAAAGAAGGCCGAAGTCGAGCGCATTGCGCTGGATGACGACGTGGCCTTCCTGATTGCCAAGAACCTGCGCTCCAACGTGCGCGAGCTCGAAGGCGCCCTCAAAAAGGTGCTCGCCTTCGCCCGCTTCCACGGCAAGGAAGTCACGCTGGAAGTGGCCAAGGAGGCCCTCAAGGATCTCCTCAACGCCCACAACCGGCAGCTCACCGTCGAGTTCATCCAAAAAACCGTGGCCGACTACTACAAGATCAAGGTTGCCGACATGCACTCCAAGAAGCGCACCCGGGTCATCGCCCGGCCGCGCCAGGTGGCCATGTTTCTCGCCAAGGATCTCACCCCCATGAGCCTGCCGGCCATCGGCGAGGCTTTTGGCGGCCGCGACCACACCACCGTGCTCCACGCCTGCCGCACCATCGCCGAGCTCCGCCTCGGCGACACCCAGCTCAACCACGACCTGCACGTGCTCACCCAGGTGCTGCGCGGATGACGCCCACCGATTTCAAGCCTGCCGCACCCACCAGAAACGATACGGAGACCTGATCTCATGCTGCTCTTCACCGCGCCCCGCGATGCCCTCCTCGCCCCGCTGCAATCGGTATCCGGCATCGTCGAGAAACGCCATACCCTGCCGATCCTCTCCAACGTCCTGATCGAGAAGAAGGGCGACGCCCTCACCCTGCTCGCCACCGACATCGAGATCCAGATCCGCAACCGCACCACCGCCGCCCTCGGGGCCGACGACGTGGCGATCACCGTTGGCGCCCGCAAGCTGCAGGACATCCTGCGCGCCCTGCCCGACACCGCCGACGTCAGCCTCACCCTCGACGACAAGCGCATCACCCTCAAGGCCGGCAAGAGCCGCTTCCAGCTGCAGACCCTGCCCGCCGCCGACTACCCGCGCCTCGCGCCGCCCGAAGGCGAAGGTGTGCACTTCACCACCACCCAGAAGGCCTTCAAGAAGCAGCTCGCCCAGGTGCAGTACGCGATGGCCCAGCAAGACATCCGCTACTACCTCAACGGCCTGTTGCTGGTCGTGGCCGGCGACATGCTGCGCATGGTTGCCACCGACGGCCACCGCCTCGCCTACGCCGCCTCCCCGCTGGTGGGCGACTATGCCCGCACCGACGTGATCCTGCCGCGCAAGACGGTGGTCGAGCTGGCCCGCCAGCTCGCCGACTCCGACGACGCCCTCGAGGTCACCATCGTCGGCAACCAGATCGTCTTCCGCTTCGGCCACATCGAGCTCATCTCCAAGCTCATCGACGGCAAGTTCCCCGACTACGAGCGGGTCATCCCCCAGGGCCACCCCAAGCTCGTCAAGGCCAGCCGCCTGGCGCTGCTGCAGTCGCTCCAGCGCGCCGCCATCCTCACCAACGAAAAATTCCGCGGCGTGCGCCTGATGCTCTCCGAGGGCAGCCTCAAGCTGGTGTCCACCAACGCCGAGCAGGAAGAAGCCCAGGAAGAGCTCGAAGTCGACTACAGCGGCGACGCCCTCGACATCGGCTTCAACGTCACCTATCTCCTCGACGTGCTCAACAACCTGTCCGCCAACGAGATCGAGATCCGCTTCAACGACGGCAACGCCAGCGCCCTCTTCGGCCTGGCCGACGACCCCGACTTCAAGTACGTAGTCATGCCGATGAGAATCTAAGGGCGCATGAATAAACCTACTGCGCCCGCCGATCTCGCAGCTCCGGTGCTCGCTGTACTCCAGTACAGCTCCGCTCCTCGCTGCGACCTCGGCGCGCTCGCTACGGTTTCTTCACGCGCCTGACGCTTTGTCGTCATAGAGCAGAAGACAAAGCCGTGAGGCCAAGCACCTGGCCGGTAAACATTCGCTAAACCGAGAACACCATGTCCGATACCCCGCAAACCCCCGCCGCCGACAACTACGACGAATCCAGCATCCAGCAGCTCGAAGGGCTGGAGGCCGTGCGCAAGCGTCCCGGCATGTACATCGGCGACACCTCCGATGGCACCGGTCTGCACCACATGGTGTTCGAAGTTGTCGATAACGCCATCGACGAGGCCCTCGCCGGCCACTGCGACGACATCGTCATCACCATCCACGCCGACAACTCCATCTCCGTCACCGACAACGGCCGCGGCATCCCGGTCGGCGTCAAGATGGACGACAAGCACGAGCCCAAGCGCTCCGCCGCCGAGATCGTCATGTGCGTGCTCCACGCCGGCGGCAAGTTCAACCAGAACTCCTACAAAGTCTCCGGCGGCCTGCACGGCGTCGGCGTGTCGTGCGTCAACGCCCTCTCCAAGTGGCTGCGCCTCACCGTCGCCCGCGACGGCCACAAGCACTTCATGGAGTTCAACCGCGGCCACGCCGTCGACCGCAACATCGAGCTCGTCGACGGCGTCGAAACCAGCCCGCTCAAGGTCATCGGCGACACCACCAAGCGCGGCACCCGGGTGCACTACCTCGCCGACGAAGAAATCTTCGGCACCGTCGAATACCACTACGAAATCCTCGCCAAGCGCCTGCGCGAGCTGTCCTTCCTCAACAACGGCGTCAAGATCCGCCTCGTGGACCAGCGCACCGGCAAGGAAGAAGACTTCGCCTTCGCCGGCGGCGTGAAGGGCTTCGTCGAATACATCAACCGCGCCAAATCGGTGCTGCACCCCACCGTCTTCCACTCCAGCGGCGAATCCATCCAGGCCGGCGTACCCATCACCGTCGAAGTCGCCATGCAGTGGAACGACAGCTACGCCGAACAGGTGCTGTGCTACACCAACAACATCCCCCAGGCCGACGGCGGCACCCACCTCACCGGCCTGCGCACCGCGATGACCCGCGTCATCAACAAGTACATCGAAGAAAACGAGATCGCCAAGAAGGCCAAGGTGGACATCTCCGGTGACGACATGCGCGAAGGCCTCGCCTGCGTGCTGTCGGTCAAGATGCCCGACCCCAAGTTCGCCTCCCAGACCAAGATGAAGCTGGTCTCCGGCGAAGCCCGCCCGGCCGTCGAAGAAGTCGTCGCCCAAAAGCTCGCCGACTTCCTGCTCGAGCGCCCCATCGACGCCAAAACGATTTGCGGCAAGATCGTCGAAGCCTCCCGCGCCCGCGAGGCCGCCCGCCGCGCCCGCGAAATGACCCGCCGCAAGGGCGTGCTCGACGGCGTCGGCCTGCCCGGCAAGCTCGCCGACTGCCAGGAGAAAGACCCCGCCCTGTGCGAGATCTACATCGTCGAGGGCGACTCCGCCGGCGGCTCCGCCAAGCAGGGCCGCGACCGTAAGTTCCAGGCCATCCTGCCGCTGCGCGGCAAGGTGCTCAACGTCGAGCGCGCCCGCTTCGACAAGCTCATCAGCTCCGAGCAGATCACCACCCTCATCACCGCGTTGGGCACCAGCATCGGCGCCGACGACTTCAAGCCCGAAAAGCTGCGCTATCACCGCATCATCCTGATGACCGACGCGGACGTCGACGGCGCCCACATCCGCACCCTGCTGCTCACCTTCTTCTATCGCCAGATGCGCGAACTCGTCGAGCGCGGCCACATCTACATCGCCCAGCCGCCGCTCTACAAGATCAAGCACGGCAAGAACGAGATCTACATCAAGGACGACACCGAGCTCTCCGCCCACCTGCTCAAGCTCGGCCTCGAAGGCGCCTCCCTCACCCCCCGTGAAGGCGCCGACCCCATCCACACCGACGCCCTCGGCGGCCTCGCCCGCACCTACCTGCTCGCCGAAGGCGTGATCCGCCGCCTCGCCGACTGGATCGACGCCGACGTGCTGCACGCCCTGCTCGCCAACGACCTGCCCCTGTCGCTCGCCGACGAAGCCGCCGCCCGCGACTCCGCCGCCCGCCTGCAGGCCGCCATCGGCGACAGCCTCACCATCACCGCCGGCCACGACGAAGCCAGCGAAAGCTGGACGCTCGACATCGCCCGCATGCACCACGGCAACCGCAAGCGCACCCGCATCGACGCCGACTTCCTCGCCTCCGGCGACTACCGCACCATCCGCCAGGCCACCGAATCCATCTCCGGCCTCATCGGCCCCGGCGCCGTCATGCGCCGCGGTGAAAAGCAGCAAGCCGTCACCCGCTTCGCCGACGCCATCACCTGGATGCTCAATGAAGTCGAACGCGGCCTCAGCAAGCAGCGCTACAAAGGCCTCGGCGAAATGAACCCCGAGCAGCTGTGGGAAACCACCATGGACCCGGCCGTCCGCCGCCTGCTGCGCGTGCAGATCGACGACGCCATCGCCGCCGACGAAATCTTCACCACCCTGATGGGCGACAACGTCGAACCCCGCCGGGCGTTTATTGAAGAAAACGCGCTGTATGCGAGGAATCTGGATGTGTGAGGCCGCAGGCCCGCTTCTGAGCGCACACCCCCCGCGCTGAACCATCGCAACACCCCAGAAAGAGGCTCCCGCAGCCTCTTTCTATTTGGGCGCCGTCATCGTTGTCGGTGGAAACACCTCCCCCCATCGACACCCCCTGTAGGGGCGACTTCAGTCGCCCGCAGAGGCGAATAGGGGATCTACCTTGGTCCTACCGGCCGCATGCGCCTGAAGCCACACCCACAACGCACCGACCAACAAGCACCGCTTCCACAGGTAGTGGTGACGTCAGCTTCTACCTTCCGGGCGCCAGTACCACCTCTCAAGGAGAACACCGCATGAGCGAGCTGATCCTCTACCAGACCGACGATGGCAAGGCCCAGGTCAAGCTACGTGCCGAAGACGGCAGCGCCTGGCTCAGCCAGGCGGAGATCGCGGAGCTGTTCGCAACCACGGTACCTAACGCCAACATCCACATCCGCAACATCCTCAAAGAGGGCGAACTGCAGGCAGATTCAGTTATTAAGGAATCTTTAATAACTGCCGCCGATGGCAAGCGCTACCGCACCAAGCTCTACCGCCTCGAAATGATCCTGGCCGTCGGCTACCGCGTCAAAGGCGTGCGTGGCACCCAGTTCCGCCAGTGGGCCACCACCTACCTCTCCGAATACCTCGTCAAAGGCTTCGTCATGGACGACGAACGCCTCAAGAACCCGGGCGGCTGGGACTACTTCGACGAGCTGCTGGCCCGCATCCGCGAGATCCGGGCCTCCGAGAAGCGTTTCTACCAGAAGGTCCGCGACCTGTTCTCCCTCAGCGCCGACTATCGGGCCGGCGACCGGGGGGCCGACCAGTTCTTTGCCGAAGTGCAGAACAAGCTGCTCTACGCCGTCACCCAGAAGACCGCCGCCGAAATCATCATCGACCGCGCCCGGGCCGACGCCCCCAACATGGGCCTCGTCACCTGGAGCGGAAACCGGGTGCGCAAGCAGGATGTCATCGTCGCCAAGAACTACCTCTCTGCCGACGAGATCGACACCCTCAACCGCCTCGTCGTGATCTTCCTCGAACAGGCCGAACTTCGCGTCAAGCAGCAGCAGCAGCTCACGCTCGATTACTGGCGCAAGAACGTCGACCGCCTGCTCGAATTCAACGACCACCCTGTGCTGCAAGGCTCCGGCAGCCGCTCGGCCGAACAAGCCAAGGCCATCGCCCACCAGCGCTACGACCTCTTCGACACCCAGCGCCGGCAGGCTGATGCGCAGGAGGCTGACGCAGAGGATTTGCGGATGCTGGAGGATGTGGAAAGGGCTGTGAAGGGTAGTGGAAAGAGGTGAAGGGATTCGTCTGGTGAGGGACTGGTTGTCGGCCTTTTCTGCCGGCCAGTGAGCTTTGATGGGGCCGCAATGTAACCGACAGCTGTCAGCCAGCGTTCGTAAGGTCTGAACGGCGGACATTCCTTGCCTCCTGCAAGCTCAAACGCAACGTCGAGCCGCCGACATCGACCTCAACGCCTTAGAGGGCAGGAGTCGCAGGTTCCGCAACAGCTCTTTCCCTGCATTGCCCTCCAGTAAAGCTCTTCTGCATCCTCCCAATCACGAAGGGCAAGAACCAATTCGCTTGCTCGCTTGGCATGGTCAGCGCAGCGACGGACACGCTTTGCCACCTTCAAACCGGACATTCCGCAGAAGCAGCGCTGCTTTTGATTGATGACCCTCTTGTCGAGCTCCCAGACGCTGTAGATATGGGTGCTGTCAATCCACAGATCCAGAATGGGCCGGCCCTTTGAACGTTTGAATTTGAGCTGCAATCTGCCGTCAGTAAGCGCGCTAAGCATTCTGTCATTGATGGCGGTAGCCGCAGCCTGCGCCTGGCGCTGGTGGTATGCAGCATCCCCATGGGCCCATGTATCGTTGTTCGGCCACCTCCGTTTGAGACGGACGCGTTCTTGCAGCTTTAGGTACCTATATACTGTCTCTAGCCACGCTCGCGCGGACTCTTCGTCTATGACGTTTAGGCATGTTGTCCCCGTAAAGTACAGGCAGAAGGTGCCATCCGGATTGATGTGCCGCTCCGGGCAGAAAGGCGGCAGATGCTGTGGCGTCTCTTCCTGGGCCGTTACGCGGTCACCCTTTTGTTTAAGCAGAAGTTTGTAGGGGATGATCCTGCCATCCACCAACTTGACCGGCAAATCAAGGATGGCCGATGTGTCAGGCGATCTCGTGAGGGCTCCCCCGAAATCGGGAGCAGCCAGGGCAATTAGATCGACAGCAGTGGTCAAGAGGGGCTTGACTCAGTTAACAGCGATGTTCGCATGGGGGCGAACGTCGCGGATGTCGGCGCGGATGATTGCGGGCGCTCCGGCGTAAGCTTCTGCCCGTGCTTGCTTGGCGGACTCGTCGCCCTTGTCAGCCAGCGCTTCGGTTGCCTCCACGTAGTCCATGTTAGCGACCCGACGATTCTTGCCGAACAGCTTTTTAATGGCATCGGATCCGGCGTCATAAGCAGCCTGCCCAATCGCGGTCTCCGTGCCCGAGCAGGCGCATTGGCGATTCTCTGATTCGAGCACTTTGCGTCCGATCGCGCAGCGAATGCGGTCGCCTTTCTTGCCAAGCCGGGTGACAGCGATGATGCCCAAATCAAATCCGATGGCCAAGCCGAGGTCGCCCGTTTTGTAGCCTTTGGAGCGCAAACGCTCCATGCCAAGGTTAAAGCTGCTGCGCAGCGCCCCTGCCAAGCGGGTAGATTCCGAAATGGATTTCTCTTCGTCCGTGGTCTGAGCTGTGCCATCGCAGTACAAGCCGTGCACGCAGTCACCAATGAAGCGGACCCGGCGGCCCTGAAAATCTGAGGTAACCACGCGCTCCAGTTCAGCGCGCAAGACGTGCAACGTACGTACGACATCCTCAGCATTGTCATCGATATGCGCAGCCACGTAGGCGGTGAAGCCGTCGATGTCGGCGTACAGGCTAATCATTTCCTGGCGCTTGGAGTTCGCGGGCGTCAGCGCGGAGATGTCCATGTCACGTAGGGGCGGAGTCTGCCGGGTAAACTGGTAGCCTCCGATGGGATTCTTCTCCAAGTCGTCACGCCAGTCCTTGATAACTTCGTCAGCAGTCACGTCGAGTTTGGCCGCTTCCTGACATGCATGGATCTCGTCGGCGCTCAGGGCGGATTTTTCGGGTGACTCTTTCTCTGCGAGACCAATCGCCTTGCGAGCTGCGTTCGTGAGATAGATGCCTTTCACGTTGTGCTTACTGGCGAGCTTGGCCGCATGGTTTGCGGGGTCGCCGAGGAATAGCGGTTCACGATAGCCATTGCGGCCGTTGTTGACGGCAAGGGCGCGGCCGCTGTCGATACCTATACGCACTTTGGCCGCCGGGATTTGCCCATCATCGTCACCCGTTTCGGCAAGCACGTCGATGATGAGTTGGGCTGTGGCGACTGCGCGCTGGATTCGCTTGGTTTCAGCACTGGTTTCGCTGTTGTAAGGCTTGGTGAACAAGGAGTGCAGCCGCTGGCTGTGGAAGTCAACGCGCCGGGCGTCGACCTTGTCGAGGATGCGCTTGACGGCACGGTAGTGCTGATCTAGGAAACGCAACGTCCGCTTGTGGCAGTCAACGCCCTCAACGTTCGTGATGTTGAGCATGTCGTCGAGATTGAGTATGTCTGCATACAAGTGAACGCCATCAACCCGGTAGGCCACGTTCGTCGGAATTGATTCCAGTGACATGTCTCGGGTGTAGTCCTTGATGGTGACGTCCTTCACATCAGCAATCTTCTTGTCGATGTGCTCGGCGGCGCGGTCATGGTTCCAGTTTTTGCTCACTGAATTCTCCCTCTAGATGCGGCAAGCGACTTTCGATCGTTCAAGCGCGTGCCTTAGACGAATGCGGGCGCACCGTTCTACCTCGGCCCGAGTTCATTGAAGATGTCCCGCAGTTGGTTGCAAGCAGGGCCGAGGCTGGCGGCTATGTCCTTGCCGGCGGCCAAGCGGTAGCCGATGGTCGTAAGGCCCGTCAGATCCGATGGAAGGCGAACTTCGTCCCCCCTGGGCTCAAGGAGGAAAGATCGCATCCTACCCAGTCGGCCAACAAAAAGGCCAAGCTCAAAGATGACATTGTCGCGTGGAGTGCCTTGTGTCTCCCCGCGGGCGGTAATCTGATCGTCCGGCTGTGCGATCGCAATGGCGAAATCGCTCTCATCGAGTTGCTCCTCCAGACTTTCAATGGGGTATCGTGAAGCGCGAAAGACCCCTTCAGTCCAAATCTTCACGAAGAATTTGTCGTGCTCGAAGTGGTTTTCGATAGCGCGAGCGATGGACAGGGCTTCAACCGAGCAGATGATGAAGACCCGCGCCGACTGATGGGCTGGACGGACCAAGTTGTTGCGTTGATGCAGTCGCTCGACGAGTTGGCGGGTGATCTGCTGCCAGACTCGCGGGAAGTCGTTCGCTGCATTTTTGAAGTCCGAAGCGGATACCATCAGAACAACGGACGGCTCGGTGGCGAGGACCGTAGCGGAGCGTGCAGCAGTGGCAACCAGTGCCGACATCTCGCCGACATGCTCCGTGGGGCCGCGACTGGCAACCTCACGGCCATGAACCTGGACTTGAAAACGGCCGGTGATGATGAAGTAGACATCGGTATCTTGTGCCCCCTGTGTGATAAGCACTTGGCCCGCCGCCATGTCCAACAGGGAGCCTGCATCCGCCAACCGGCTGGCCAAGGCGTCGTTTCCCAAGACTAGCCTTTGCTGCGATAACGCGTCCTCAAGAGCTGCGCGGCCTGCATCGCCTTCAAACCGTTCAATCATCTTTCCGACATTCATTAAACGACTACCTTTTCATTGGGCGTAAAGCGCATTGTGTGTTGGCGGGGCAAAAGGGAAGAATCTAATAGCGATATTCGATGAAGAATGAAATAACTATATGCAGTAGCCCATACTTCGTCGAGATACCGCGCGCCGTATTTATTCAGACCCTCGCTTTGGGCGTCGGAAAGTGATGCCCTCCGAATACAGTAATAGGTTCGCGTCCAGATGGAAAACTTTGGATCTGGCACTGACCGGTCGTAAAGGTATTCGTGACGACCGTTCTCTCCTTTCGGACTCAAGCGTCGATCGTGTGGGTCCAGCTCGGGAGGCCGGCATCGGACAAGTAGTCCACGAGCGCAGGGCTACCAAAGAACTGCACTCGGCCGCCGGACATGTAGGCCAGCGCAGACTGGTCGACACGTAGGTTCGCAAGCCGGGCCCGGGCGGTCAGCTGCGCTAAGAGGCGGGAGTTGTCTTCGCGAGTCCCGGATGAAGATCTGGCATCGAACACTGCGAAGTTAATCCAGCCGCCGCTGCGACTGCGTTCTCGAAGATGGGCGAGATTGACCCTCATGGAGTGCTCCTTGCTGAACTAACCGTAGACATGGAGCGCATTCTAGATAGATCACTAGCTCAAAGAGTGACCTACTGAGAACTGACGGGCCGATTTATTGATGCTGCCTCGCATAACGCAGCATGAAGCTTTTGCCTCAACTCGGCGGGAGCCAGAACCTCGACTTCTGGGCTGTGCCGAAGGAGATCCATGACAAGCTCATGGTCATTTGAATACGGTATCTCCAAGATATAGCTGCCGTCCGGCTCAACAGAGCTTGTCTGGTCGTGATGCCAGGTTTCCTTACTCACCCACTGGGCACGCGCAGCGGTGAACTTCAGGCGGGCGCGGTGCTTGGCAGGACCAGCGAAGATGCCGTAGCCGGCCCGAAAGTGCTCGTCTAGCTCTTGCTGGCTGATCTCTACGGAATGCTGGTCGAGGACTCGCGCCCGCTCAATTGCCTCAAGCGCAAAGGAGCGAAGGCCCTGCCGCAAGTGGCACCACGCATCGAGGATCCAGTTCTCGCGGTAGTAAACCAGTTTTTGCGGTGAGATGGTTCGCTGCGTCTGTTCCCGTCGCTCCCTGTTCCAGTACGTCAGCTCCAGGCGCCTTCCCTCAAGCAGCGCGCCAGCTATGACTTGGAAGTGCTTGGGCTCGACTTTCCTCGGCGCGAAGTGAACAAGACGAAGCTTGCGCTCAAGCGGACGAACCGACTTTGTGCCCTCCGCCAGCATGCCTCGCAACCGGGACTTGAGTGGGGCTATGTGGTCTTCGAGCAGACCCGGCTGGACTCCTTCGACTAGGTGAAGCATGGTCAGGAGTGCGAACACTTCGGACGAATCGAACCACACCCCTGGAAGCTCGAATCTCCCGCCTTCGGTCACCTCATCTCGAATGACATAACCGCGCTTGCTGCGATCCCATTCGAGCGGACAACCCATCCGATCGCGTAGGAATTCCAAGTCGCGCTTGACGGATGCCTCGGAGACCTCGAGTTCGTCTATCAGGAACGCCATCGAAACGGAACCCCGTTTGCGGATAAGGCGCACGATCTTTGTTATGCGCTCTACGCTGACCTTAGACATCGTATATCCCTCATTCCACATTCAATGGCAAAGGTAGGGTGTCTTTCAAAAGCCGCTATCTATGCCGAAATAGTGTCCACCTTACCTTATTGGGATAATTAATGCCTGTCACGTTATAACCACCGTCCGTACGTCTCGGCATGCAGACCACCGTTCGGTAATCATCAAAGGGCAGCAGTGGAGCGCGCTGCTGCCGTTCGTTGTGGGGGATTCCAACGGCTCCTTCGGCCGACAACCTGCCGCCCCTTCTTATGTGCCGGTCGGTGCCCCCCAGCCACATGTCCATCCGCCCCCGAAAACCTATTTGACATCCACGCCCGCTTCCGTCCAGAATCCAAACCTCGCACTGCCGTGCGAACATCATACCTAAACACCATTCAGGAGGAGCGACAAATGTCTCAGAACGTGATTTCCCTGGCCCTGTCTGCGGATCAACTTGCCGAGGTGAACAAGGCGCTCGACATGCTCGAGAAGAACCTTACGGAGCTGATTTCGCTGTCGGTGGATGATCGGAGTGAGCTGCGCAAGATGGGGCCGAAGTCGGAGATGTTCGCGCGCAAGGCTTATGACGTGCTGGCGCAGTCGCCGGAGATCCTGCCGGGCACGTTCGAGCTTGCCGACTTTACGGTCGATCTCGAGGCGCTGGACCAGCTGCGGCCGGTGTTCGCCCGGATCGCGGCGCTGGCCGGGCGGGCGGACGACACCGAGATGGCGCTGGGTAGCGACATCTATAGCGCGGCGCTGGAGGGCTACCGTTATGCCAAGCTGGCCGGCAAGGGTGCGGCGCTGGACGAACTGAAGGCCCAGGCGTCGGTGCGGTTTGCCCGGCAGGGCAAGCGCAAGGGCGCCAAGGGCGGCGATCAGGCTTGATCGTTGCGGGGCGGGGGCGGCGGGTTCAAGTCTGACTTGAACCCTCGATGGGTAAACTTGAACCGGTTCAAGCCGCACTTGAACTTTTCGAGGTCGGACTTGAACTGCTGCAACTCCAACTTGAACCCGTTCAAGTTGGAGTTGAACTTTCAAAGCAAAAACTTGAACTTTCAAAGGTCAGACTTGAACTTTTGATGCTCAGACTTGCATGGGTTCAGGCTGGACTTGAACTCACCGAGCTTCGACTTGAACAAGTTCAAGTCGGGGCGTCGTCGATCTGACAGGCTCCCTGCCCGCCGACATGATTCGGTTCAGGTCGGTCAGGCGGTCTGGCCGCCCCTGTCCCGATTCGGAGAGGGCCCGCGTCAGGGCATACATGACACCCGGCGCGGGGCCGCGGCTGGCGAGCTGCCTTCAATCGGCTCTCGCAAACACCCGTTCCAGCACCGCCGGCAGCAGCGCGGCGTTGGCCTCGCGGATCGCGGCGTGTCTGGCTTTGAGGGCTTGGGTAAGTCGATGCGCCTCGCGCAGCTTTAATTGCGTTGCCATCGACGGAACCGGCATTTCGTAGCTCAGGAATGCCGATGGCTGCAGGCGGCGACGGCGGATGTTGGTGCCGCCGCTCCGCTCTGCCAGCTGAGGCCAGATCTCGGGCGTGCGGAAGTAGATATCCAGCAGCTCGGGCAGGACTTCATCCGTGTTGAGCGAGAACACCGGAAATTCCGGAGAGACCACCATGCCGTCACATTCCGGCGGCACGACGCCCAAAGCACCTTCCCAGGCCATCAGCTTGGGATACGTGAAATCACCCGCCCGGACGGTCGACAGCCGCTCGTAGGCAAACTCGCTGCCTGCCTTGACGACACTCGGGAAGACGCCGCGCCCGAACGAATAGACGCCCGCAAAACGGTATTGAACGGTTCCGTCGACCGTCACATCGGGCGGTCGTTGGGATACCAGTTCCGACATCGGCCGCTTCGTCGGCTGCTCATTTGGAGGTTGAAAAATGTACGCCCTGACCAGTCGCTCGGCGTCGCGCTCAACGGCCGCCAGATGCGCTTCGACCTGCCGGGTTTTCTCGGCCAGCGCGTCGAGGCGGGCGACGAGGGCTTGCTGTTCGGGCAGTGGCGGCAGCGCAATCTGCTGGTCGAGAAAACGCTCCTCCTTGATGCGAACCCGGTTCGTCGTACCCTCGCTGGCCGCTTTGCATAGCTCAACAAAGGGTGTCGAGCGGACCAGCCAACCCATGAACGCCGCATCGCACTGGTCCGGATCACGAAACTTGAACGAGGGGAAATCGTTGCTGACAATCGCGCCATCTAGTTCTGGCGGTACCAGACCAATTGCGCCGTTGCGTGCGTCGATCTTGGACAGGATCAAATGGTTGGCACGCACAACACGTCGAACCGATACGACATCGCTGCCAGTAACCTTGCCTCGACTGACAACCCCTTTGCCCCATAGTTTGATGGTGACTTCGTGGTACTCAGCAGCCGGATCGATCACTGCAGATTCGTCGGAGCGTCGTAGCAATTCGCCCAACGCAACTTTAGGCCACGCCTTCATACCCCGCCCTCCGCATCCCCGCCGCGCGCGATCCGTCGCGCCTCCAGTTCCCGCCGCGTCCTGTCCAGCTCCTCGGCCAGCCGCTTTTCATCGGGCAGCGCCGTGCGGTATTCGGCCGTCAAAACCTTGTTGGACAAGCCCTCCAGCGTGTAATGGGCTTCGTTGCTGCCTTGGCTTGAACACAGGATCAGCCCGATGGGCGGGTTCTCGCCCGGCTTCATCCAGTGCTGGCGGGCGTAGTTGAGGTACATGTGCATCTGGCCGGCGTCGGCGTAGCTGAACTTGCCGACCTTGAGGTCGATGACCAGCAGGCACTTCAGGCTGCGGTGGAAGAACAAGAGGTCGATGCGAAACCAGCTGTCGTCCAGCCGTAGCCGGCGCTGGCGGCCGAGAAAGGCAAAGTCGTCGCCCAGCTCCAGCAGGAAGTCGGCGAGGTGCTGGATCAGCGCCTCTTCCAGCTCGGATTCGGAATACTCGTCCTTGAGGTTCAGGAACTCCAGCACGAAAGGGTCCTTGAGGGCCTGCTCGGGCGTGATGGCGTCGCCGGGTTCGGCCGCCTCGGCCTTTTCGAGCATCGTGGCCTTGTTGCGTGACAGGGCGATGCGCTCGTAGAACTGGCTGTTGATCTGCCGGTCCAGCTGGCGCACGCTCCAGCCGCAGCGCAGGGCTTCGGTTTCATAGAAAGCGCGGGCGTGTTCGTTCCTGACCGACAGCAGGCGCACGTAGGCCGACCAGGGCAGCGGGAAGGCCTGGGCGAGGCGGGATAGATCGATGGATGTCTGAACCAGAGGTTCGGCAGACAGCGTCTGCGAAATCTGCGGTGCGGCAGATTTGCCAGACAGTGTCTGGCAAATCTTGACCGTGGGCCACGCCAGGTAAAACTGCCGCATCTGCTGCAAGTTCTGCCGACTGAAGCCGCGCCCGAAGCGGGCATTCAAATCTGTTGCCAGACGCGCAAGCAAGGTTTCACCGTAGTCGGCCCGTTCCTTGCCACTCTGCTCGAACTCGACGATGCGCCGCCCGATCTCCCAATAGCTGGACGTCATCAGCGCATTGACGCTGCGCGCGGCAGTGCGGCGGGCGGCCTCGAGCAGCGCGACGATGTCGCCGTGGACGGCGGCGTAGCCGGCCGGGTCCGGGCTGGCCGGTGTGCTGCGCTCGGTCATGCCTGCACCTCGGCCACCAGGGCTTCGATCTCGCCCAGGAGGCGCATCACCTCGGCTTCGTGGCTGCGCATGGCGGCGATCAGGTCTTGCGGGTCGGCGTGCTCCAGGCCGGCCTTGGCATGGGGGTTCTTGAGGTCGAGGTTGTAGATCGGCCAGTACTGCGCGTCGCCCTCGGCCTGCGCCGATCTGGCGGCCTGCTCGTGGGCCTGCTGGGTGGCCTTCAACGCGCGCAGCTGCTCTTGCAGCGCGGCCTTGTCGCTGGCGGCCTGCAGGGCTTGCTCCCGTTCGCGGATGGGCTGGCCCACGGCGAGCGCGGCCTGGCGTTCGGCCTCGGCCCGCTGCCAGTGCGGCGTGGCGGCGGCGACGGCGGCGGCGCGCTTGGCGGCAAAGTCCACCTTCCAGGCCTGGGGGCCTTCCTCCCGGGCGTTCCACCAGGCCAGGGCCGGCGCGAACTCGTCGAACTGCAGGGGCGCGGTCTTGCTGTATTTCTTGCGGCCCTCGGGCAGCGGCAGCTCGTAGTACCAGATGGTGTCGGTGGGGCCGCCGCGCTCGAAGAACAGCAGGTTGGCGGGGATGTCGGTGTAGGGCGCGAACACGCCCTGCGGCAAGCGCACGATGGTGTGCAGCCTGAACTCCTTGAGCATCTCTTCCTTGATGACGGCGCAGACGCCGTCGCCGAACAGGGTGCCGTTGGGCACGACCACGGCGGCACGGCCCCCCCGGGCGGCAGGCTTGCCACCCGGCACCGGGGCGCCGGCCACGCGCAGCTTGCGCATGATGTACTGCAGGAAGAGCAGGGCGGTTTCCGCCGTCTGCATGTTGGGCGGGAAGTTGGCCTTGATGCCGACCTCCTCCTCGCCGCCGAAGGGCGGGTTGGTGAGGATCACGTCCACGCGCTCGCTGTGGCCGATCTCGCCGACCCGCCGCGCCAGCGTGTTGCCGTAGGCGATCTGCGGGGCTTCCAGGCCGTGCAGCAGCAGGTTCATCTGCGCCAGCATGTAGGGCAGCGGCTTGGCTTCCTGGCCGTAGAGCGTGTCGCGCTGCAGGCTGCGGCGCTGGTCCGGCGTGTTCACCTGCGGGGCGAGGTGGTCATAGGCTTCGACCAGAAAGCCGCCGGTGCCGCAGGCGGGGTCGAGCACGGTTTCGCCGAGGCGCGGGTCGGTGACCTGCACCATGAAGCGCACCACCGGGCGCGGGGTGTAGAACTCGCCGGCGTCGCCCGCCGCGTCGCGCATTTCGCGCAGCATCGACTCGTACAGGTGCGAGAGGGTGTGGATTTCCTCGCTGGCCGAGAAGTGGATGCCGTTGATCTTGTTGAGGATGTCGCGCAGCAGGTAGCCGCTGACCATGCGGTTCTGCACGCCCTTGAACACGTTGGCGATCACTTCGCGCTGGCTGCCTTTTTCGCCTTCGCCCGCGAGGCCGCGCAGATGGGCGAACAGGCCCTTGCCGGTGCTGCCATCGGCACGCACGGTGGCCTCCTGGCCGATGAAGGCCAGCAGCTCGTCGCCGGTGATGCCGTCTTCGCGCGCGGCCCAGTCGCGCCAGCGGTAGGGGGCTTCGATGATGGGCTGGTAGCGCTTGCCGTCGAGTTCGGCTTCTTCCTCGTGCACGATCTCGAGATCGTCGAGGAACTTGAGAAACATCACCCAGGTGAGCAGCGGCAGGCGGTCCACATCGCCGTTGAGGCCCTTGTCCTTGCGCAGGATCTTGCGGGCGGTGCCGATCAGCGCCGAGAGGTTTTCACGGGTGGTGAGCGGCGTCTTGGCTTTGCGCGGCGCGCGGGGTTTTTTGTCGCCGGGGGTGGCAGATCTGGGCATGGGGTGGGGGTCTCGTTATTGGTAGAGCGCCGTCTGCAGCCGGGATACGGCGTCCTTCATGCCGCGCACTCCGCCGAAGTGGCGTGCGGCGATCTCGGAAGGGCTGCCGTAGCGGTCGAAGGGTTGCACCTTCATCAGCTCGGACAAGACATTGAACTGCAGAATGCCGCGCTCGACGTAGCGGTCGAGCAGCAGCGAGAGGATTTCGCGGGCGGTGTCGCTGCGCTGGGCGAAGAGGTCGTGGGCCCGGCGTTTTGCCGCATCGGCGCGTTGGCGGCGGGTGAGCAGGGGGGCATTCCAGGCCAGATGGCACAGCAGGTCGAAGGGGTCGGCGTCGGGTTGTTCGCTGCTGGCGGCCAGCTCCTCGAAGCTGATGCCGCGTTCGGTCAGCGCGCGCAGCACCTCGCTGCGGGTGTCAGGATCGGCCCAGGCCGATTGCAATGCCTCGCGGGTGGGGTACAGGCTGCGCACGGCGCGGCTGGAGTATTCGGTGTACTTGACCACCTGCAGCTTCTTGCCATCGGTGTCGAGGTCGTAGACCAGATGGCCGATCACCTCGACCTCGCCGCCGTCGATGTAGAACTTGCGTGGCTCAGCTGGCGGGTCGGTGATGATTTCGCCACCACCGTCCGGCGTTTCGTCTTGTTCGGGTTCGGCCAGGTACGCAGCTTCCGGCTCCGCTGCAGCGGGGGGCTCGTTGGTGGTGGCCTCGACCAGCTCGCCCGTTTCGTCGATCGTCGCTTCCTCGATGCGCGCGGGCTCACCGTCGAAGTCCGGGTCGGCGAAGTGATGCGTGGCGGTGCCGGTGAAGTCGATGATGTTGAAGTATTCCTTGCCGTAATCCACCTTCAAGCGCGTACCGCGACCGACGATCTGCTTGAACTCCGAGCGCGAGCCGACCACCCGCGCCAGCACCACGTTCTTGACCATCTCGGCATCCACGCCGGTGGTGAGCAGCTGGGAGGTGGTGAGGATGACCGGCGTGGGCTTGTCGACATCCTGAAAGTGCGACAGATGGGTGAGGCCGATCGCGCCCTCGTCGGCGGTGACGCGGCAGACGTAATCGGGGTATTGCCGGACGAGGTCGCCGTTGAGGTTGATCAGTTCTTGCCGCATCTCGGCGGCGTGTTCCTGATCGACGCAGAACACCAGGGTTTTGGCGAAGCGGTCGGTGCCCTTGAGTAGATCGGTCAGGTGCCGGGCCAGGGCCCGGGTGCGGGAACGCAGGGCCACGATGCGCTCGAAATCCTTGGTCTGGTATTCCTCGTCGGGCACCTTGCGACCGTAGCGGTCCAGTTCGTCCTTGCTGGGGCGCCAACCTGCGGCATCCACGGTGGTGATGACGCGATGCACGCGGTAGGGCGCGAGGAAGCCGTCCTCGATGCCCTGGCGCAGGCTGTAGGTGTAGACCGGGTTGCCGAAGTACTCGTAGCTGTCGCGGGACTCCTCGCGCAGTGGCGTGGCCGTCATGCCGAACTGCGCGGCGGGCGCGAAGTAGTCCAGCACCGCGCGCCAGGCACTCTCGTCACGGCTGGAGCCGCGGTGGCATTCATCGATGATGATCAGGTCGAAGAAGTCCGGGCGGTACTGGCGGAAGACGTCGCCGCTGGCGGTGGTGAGCGCCTGATAGATGCCGAAGTACATGTCTCGGCCCTGGCTGGTGTCGCCTCCGGCGATCTTGTGCCTTGCATCGCCGAAGGGCGCGAACATCCTGGCCATCGGGTCGTCGACCAGAATGTTGCGGTCGGCGAGAAACAAGATCTTCGGGCGACGGTATTCGCCCGTTCGATTCCAGCGGCTGCTCCACAGCTTCCAGCAGATCTGGAAAGCCACGCAGGTCTTGCCGGTGCCGGTGGCCAGGGTGGCCAGGATGCGCTTCTGGCCACGCAGGATGGCCTCGATCACGCGGTGGATCGCGATCTGCTGGTAGTAGCGCGGCACCTTGCCGGAAACGAGGTTGAAGGGTTCCAGCAGGTGGCTCGCCGAGGCCTGCGGCAGTTGCGTGGCGGCTGTCAGGCGGGCGAACAACTCGTCGGGTGTGGCGTAGCGATCCACCTCACGTTCGGTGCCGGTGAGGTAGTCGATTTCGATGATGCGGTGGCCGTTGGTTGCGTAGGCGAACTTGAGGCCGAGAATCTCGGCGTATTCCCGCGCCTGTTGGACCCCGGTTTCCACGGACAGCCCGATTTCCTTGGCTTCGACCACCGCCAGGGGATAGTCGCGGCGGTAATACAGAAGGTAGTCGGCGCGTTTCTGCTTGCCACGCCGGACCTTGCCTCCCGCCACGATGATGCGGCCGTTGGTGAAGCTGCGCTGCTCTCCAATGGCATGCGGCGCCACGCCCCAGCCGGCCTCGAGCAGCCGCGGTGTGACGAATTCTCGGCAGGTGTCCGCTTCGGTGATCACGCCGTTTCGCATCGCCTCTCCCTTCATCGTCTGCAAGCGCCAGAGTATTTGCCACCGGCCCCGCGGCAGTCCTGGGCGGCTTGGCATGAGCGCGTGATTTTATCAACGCACCAGCGCCGCCGGAGTTTGATGAGCGAGCTGGGTTTCCGGGGCTCTCAATGCGTGAAGGGGGCAGAGCATTCAACCTAGAAACGGCAGTTGACCGCTTTCCGCAATCTCGAGAGCCGTATGAACACTTGCGATAGTGCCTTCGCCGACGCACACCC
>NZ_BJNV01000025.1 GCF_006539865.1 Zoogloea ramigera | reverse complement strand
AGCGTCAACACATTAGAGAAAATAAATTTTGGAGAGACAGCCGAGCTTTGACTGCGTGGACTACTGAGACGCCGGCGCTGAGCAAGCAATCCACTTCTCCAGTTCCCCCGCCCGCATCGGGCGGGCATAAAGGAAGCCTTGCATTTCCCCGCAGCCCATTTCATCCAGAAGACGGGCCTGCTGGTCGGTTTCGACACCCTCGGCGATGACATCCAGCCCCAGACTCTTGGCCAACTTTACGATCATCGTCGCAATGCAGTCCTCCCGGGTTTCTGGCGTCAATTCTGCAACGAAGGCACGATCGATCTTGATCCTGTCGAAAGGCAGACGATTGAGGCTGCCCAGGGATGAGAATCCGCAACCAAAATCATCAACGGCAACCCGCAAACCTAAAGCTTTGAGTTCGCGCAACTGATGCGCCACCGAAACGGGATCTTCCATTGCAACCGATTCTGTGATTTCGAGCTCTAGTCGGGACGGGGCAACTCCGCTCTCCAGAATGATCCGGGCTGTTTTCGCCACAAAATCGGGCTCGCGGAACTGAGCGGCAGAAATGTTGATTCCCACCCGAAAACCCGGCACCCCCAAGGCATCCCAACGCACGATCTGCCGACAAGCCTCGCGGAGGACCCAATCCCCGATATCCACGATCATGCCCGTATATTCTGCGAGAGGAATGAAGACATCAGGCGAGATCGCCTCTCCGCTGGCCTTGACCCAGCGGATCAAGGCTTCACAACCCACGAGCGCGTGGCTGTCGGACGCGACCTGTGGCTGGTAATGCAGCTCAAGCCCCTTGCCCTGATTCAACGCCGAGCGCAATTCGGTAAGCAGGCGCACGCGATTCTGGGTGGTCGCCTCCATCTCGCCCGAAAAAAAGCGCCAGTGCTGGTTGCCGGCCTGCTTTGCGTGACTGAGGGCCAGATTCGCTCGCTTCAGGAGTTCGACAGCCCCGCCCGGGGTGGCCGTTAGATCAACGAAACCTGCTCGAGCGCGGATGGGAATCGCGTGTCCGCGCACGGTAAAAGGGGCTGCGAAGATTTCCAGCGCTGCCCCCGCTCCCTCGTGGCCGGGTTTCCAGCAGACACCGAACGCATCACCGGCGACACGAGCCACCACTGCGTCCGGACCGACCGCCTCCTGAAGACGCCGGGTCACCTCGACGAGCAACAGGTCTCCGCTGCGGTGCCCCAGCGCATCGTTCAGCTCCGAGAAACGTACGATGTCGATGATCCCGAGGGTCCAGCCGCCACCCGCAAGAACTGACATATCCTCGTCGATCAGATCAAGGAAGCGCTTGCGATTGGGCAGGCGTGTGAGCGGGTCATAGTAGGCAAATAGCCGCAGACGCTCAAACAGCACGACATTTTCGAACCCCACACCGAGGTTGATGCAAAGCACCTCGACCATCCTGCGGGTCAACTCAGTGGCCGGGCGGGGGAGATCGACATGAATCAGCGCCTCCTTTCCGTGAACTCGCCCGAGATACAGACAAGCCGCACCCGCATCGAACACATGGCGTCGCGCAGCGAGGCATCTCATCAGGGAGCTCCGCAAGATCTCGCTGCCGATTTCGGCGAGGGCCGTTTCAGTCAGACCATGGTAGCGGCCGCAGCTGGCAAGGACGCGCAAATCTTCACGGTCCTCCCCTTCCCAGCCGCCTGTCGGGGGGCCGCAGAACACCGCATTGAGCGAACCACCGACGAAGTCCGCCAAGTGCTTCAAGGCGACTTCGGCAAAGGCACGCATGTCCCTCGGGACGAACAGCTGATTGCCGGTCTCGATGATGCGCTCAAGGCCCCGGCGATGCTCGTCGAGCGCGCAGATCTGTTCGTAGGAGCGGATCGCGGCAGTCAGGGTTGTGATCAGCCGGGTGTGGGTGAGCTCGGACTTGGTCCGATAGTCGTTGATGTCGTAATCGCGGATCACGCTTAGCTCGGGTGCGTAACCCGGCTGGCCCGTACGCAGGATGATTCGCGTATCCCGCCGTCCGAGCTCTTCGCGGATGACCTGAACCAGGGTGAGCCCGGCGTCATGACTCTCCATGACCACATCGAGCAGGATCACCGCCACATCCCGATTGGCCTCGAGTACCTCCCGGGCCTCCGCGGATGAATAGGCGTTCAGCAACTCCAGCTTCCTGTTGCTGATGGTGACCCCACGAAGTGCGAACAGTGTGGCCTGGTGCACCTCGGCATCGTCGTCGACGATGAGCACCTTCCATGGGCGCTCGGCAGGTGCAGCGTGGGCCGGTTCATCGTCTTCTAGAAACTCGATGAACTCTTCAGGGGGAGTGACGGCGAGCGTTGTCATTTTTTGGATCCGAAGCCAGCTGCAGGCAAATTTCCCGCCATTGATTATTCTTTACGGCAGGCAGGGGGCGCTTCTTTAACTGGGCCGGGACGGCGTGGATACCTTCCGGCGCCCGAAGAATGAGCGCAAAATCTGCGACGCGACGCCCGCCTGTCCTTCCGGAGAAACCCGTCCATGAGCAAACTTGAACGACTCGGCAGCCTGGATCTGACCTGGCTTCAGATCGAACGGGACACCAACCTCATGCATGTCGTTGGCGTGCTGTTGCTCGAAACTCCACTCGACCGGCAACGCCTCGAAGAACGGCTGCAGACCCGCCTGCTGCGCCTTGAACGCTTCGGCCAGCACGTACTGCGCGATAGCGCCGGGGCCGTCTGGGAGAGCGGGCAGGTAGACCTGAACGCCCACATCGTCGAGCTCACCTTGCCGGCCGGCGATGAACGGGCGGCCCTCGAAGCCACCGTGGGCGAACTGGCCGCCCGCCCCCTCGACCCGACACGTCCGCTCTGGCAGCTTCATCTGGTGAGGCATTATCAGCAGGGCAGCGCGCTCATCGTCCGCATCCATCACTGCATCGCCGACGGCATCGCCCTTTTCAGCGTACTCCGCTCCCTCACCGATGCCGGGCCCGACGACGAAACGCCTCCGGAAACCCCCACCGGTGATCATCCAGACAACTTCTTCGAGCAACTCTGCGCCCCGCTCACCCGCGGCATGATTGAAAGCATCAAGATATCGGGAGCCTTCTGGGCGAAGTACCTGAGCCTGATGCTCAACCCCCAGCAGGTGTTCGATTACGCCCGGGCGAGCGCAGCCCTGGCCCTCGAGATCGGCAAGCTCACCGGCTTGCAGGACGACAGCCTGACCTTCCTGAAGGGGCAGCCCCAAGGCGTCAAGCGGGTCAGCTGGAGTACGCCGCTGCCCGAAGATGCCGTGCAGGAGCTCGCCGACAACACCGGCACGACGACCGATGCCGTACTGCTCGCCTGCCTCAGTGGCGCGCTGCACGACCACCTCCGGAACCAAGGCGCAGCGACCGCCGGCGTGGAGTTGCGCACGCTGATGCCGGTCAACCTGCGTAACGCCGAGGCCGACGACCCGCTCGGCAACCGCAGCGGACTGATGCTCATCGAGCTGCCCGTGGGCATCGCCGACCCGCGCGAACGGCTGGCCGAAACGCACCGCCGCGTGGATGTGTTCGCAAAAGCCTACGACACCCAGCGCGCCCTCGGCATCTTCAGCCTCATCGGCCAGACCCCCAAGGCCGTGCAGCAGCAGACGCTCCGCCTGCTGGCGGCCAAGACCAGCGCCCTGCTTTGCCACGTGCAGGGCTCCCGCCAGGCGCGCTACCTGGCAGGGGCAAAGATCGTCGAGGAAATGTTCTGGAGTCCGGCCCCCGGCGACCTCGGCCTGGCGATCAGCATCGTTTACTACAACGGCCACTACCAGGTCGGACTGCTGTCAGACGCCGCGATGGTGGCCGAGCCGTCGACAATCACCAGCCGGATCCCCGCCCAGTTCACCGCCCTTGCCCCGGATGCAAACATGGCCCCCGAAGCACCCAAGCCCAAGGCAGCAAGCAAGCCCCGGCGGAAGGTTGCCCCCAGGAAGCCCGCCTCAAAACCCACCTGAAGCTCAGCTCGCCCGCGGGTCGAAGGCGTCTCGCACCACGTCGGCAAACAGGTTGGCGGCCAGCACCAGCACGAACATGAAGATGAAGGCCGCCACCAGGCTCCACCACACCATGGGCTCACGGGCGAGTTCCATGCGGGCGGCGTTGATCATCGTGCCAAAGCTGATGGTGTTCGGATCGACACCGATGCCCACGTAAGAGAGCACCGCCTCGGCCAGCACCAGGCCCGAAAAATCCATCACCAGCGCGATCAGCACCAGGTGCATCAGGTTGGGCAGCACGTGGCGAGCCAGGATGCGGGTGGTCGACACCCCAAAGGCCCGCGCCGCCTGCACGTATTCAAGCTCCCGCAGCTTGAGGGTTTCGCCGCGCAGCAGGCGGCACAGACCCGTCCAGCTGGTCATCCCGAGGATCAGGCACAAGGCCAGCAGGCGCGCGTCGGCCCGCTCGGCAGCAGTCTCGAACCACTGGGGGTGAGTGTCGATCACCACCTGCATCATCAGCACCGCGGCGGCGATCAGCAATACACCGGGGATCGAGTTGAGCACCGTGTAAACGTACTGGATCACGTCATCGACCCAGCCGCCAAGGTAGCCCGCTACGATCCCCAACGCCACGGCCAGGGGCAGCGTGACGAGGGTCGTCAGGGTTCCGATCACCAACGCCGTGCGGATGCTCTTGAGGGTGAGGAAGAGTACATCCTGACCCACCTTGTCGGTGCCGAACACGTGGTATTCGGTGGCCAGCGCCGTGACCGGCCCCACCAGCAACAGCACACCGGCCAGTGTGAGCAGCATCGCCCGCCAGGCCAGCCCGCCCTTGCCACGCCACACAGCCCGCCAGCCCGCGCCAAAGGGCACCCGCCGCGAACGCGCCACCAGCCCCACGACCGCCCCCGCCAACACCAGCCAGACGCCCGCTGCCGCCGCAAGCCCAGTGGCGATGCGGCCCGCCACGTCACCGGCCAGGTCTTGTTCCGGATACTGCAGCCCCGCGCCGCCGTACTTAAGGCGCGGGAACTCGCGATGCTGGCTGCCATCCTTGCCCTCCACGGTCTGGCGGGCAAAAAGCTGCCAGGCCAGCGGTGCCGAGTAGGTTTTCTCGACCCGCGTGCGCAGAGGCTCGGCAAGCGCGTCGAGCGCGCTGCGGACGTCAGTGGATAGCTGCGGCTTCGTCTCGGCGGCCGCAACGCCGGCGGGCGCCAGGCGCTCCCGGTAATGCAGGCTGTCGACGAGCCCCACCAGCACGAAGATCAGCAGCAGCGTGAGGGACGTCATCCCGACCCCGCTCGCCCCCACCCGCCCCCAGGCGGCACGCATGGGTTCGCTGCGGCGGGCACTCCAGGCTGCAAGCAGTATGCAGCCAAGCAGGCCAAAAAGAAGCAGATCGGTCCACAGGACCACCGGTTGAAAGCCCATCATTCCAGCCTCACCCGCGGGTCGACCAAGGTGTAAGACAGATCGGTAAGGATCAGCCCGACGATGTACAGCAGCGACCCGATGAAGACCATCGCCCGCACCACCGGAAAATCCTGCGAATTGATCGCGTCTATCGTGTAGCTGCCGAGGCCCGGGATGCCGAAGAACGATTCATAGATCAGGCTGCCCATGAAAAGCGACGGGATCACCACCACCACGCCGGTCAGGATCGGGATCATCGCGTTCTTCAGCACATGGCGGAACAGCGCCTGCAGCTCGGACAGCCCCTTGGCCCGGGCCGTGCGCACATAGTCCTTGCCTGCCTCCTCGAGGAAGATCGTGCGATACCAGCGCGCGCTCCCGCCGATGCCGGCGATCACCCCGATCACCACCGGCAGCACCAGAAAGCGCCCCGCATCCAGCCCGGCGCCGTAGCCCGAGATCGGGACCAGATGCCACACCTTGGACACCAGCCACTGGCCACCGATGATGTAGAACAGCCCGGAGATCGACATCATCGCCACACACAGCACCACGCCCCAGAAATCCAGGTAGGACGCCCGAAAGAAAACCAGCAGCAATGCAAAGCACACCGTCACAAACAGCCCCAGCACGAAGGTCGGCAATGCGATCGCCAGGGACGGCCCCATGCGTGTCGTCAGCTCGTTGGCGATGTCGCGCCCATCGTCGGCGCGGCCAAAGTCGAACACGAACATGCGCAGGGATTTCTCGAAGAAGATGGTGTTGGTGAGCTTCTGCGCCCCCTCCGCCGCACCATCGAAGAGCAGTGGCTTGTCGTAGCCCCGCTCCACCTTCCAGCGCTCAATCGCCTCGGGTGTCACGCGCTTGGCGCCCAACTGCATGCGCGCCATGTCGTCGGGGGTGTTCACGACGAAGAACAGCGCAAAGGTGAGCAGATTGACGCCGATGAGGATCAGCGGCGCATACAGCAGGCGGCGGACGATGTAGGCAAACATAGGCCGCCTATCCTACATGGCCCGGCGCCGATGACGAAGCCCCGGCGGCTAACGCTTCAGCGCCCCGCCCACCAGGCCACGCACCGCCTCCTGCAGATCAGCCGGCAACACCACCACCTTGGCGTTGTCGGCCGAGCCCATCCGCTCCAGCGACGCGATGTACTTCTCGCCCAGCAAAAACAGCATCGGCGCAGTCTCGGTGCCCACCGCCGCGGCCACCCGACGGATCGACTCGGCCGACGCCTCAGCCAGCATCACCTGAGCGTTGGCGTCGCGCTTTGACGACTCCAGCCGCGCCTCCGCCTCCAGGATCGCCGCCTGCTTGGCGCCCTCGGCGCGGGTCACCACGGCCTTGCGTTCCCGCTCGGCCGAGGCCTGCTGCTCCATCGCCTTCTGCATCGACTCGGAAGGCTTGATGTCCTGGATCTCCACCGACTTCACGGTCAGACCCCAATCCACCGCCTCGTCGGCGATCATCTCGCGCAGGCGCGCCTTGATCTTGTCGCGGCTCGACAGGGCCTCGTCCAGTTCCATCTCGCCGATGATCGAGCGCAGCGTGGTCATGATCATGTTGCGGATCGCCTCGGAAAAATCGGTCACGCCATAAACCGCCTTCACCGGGTCGGTCACCTTCAAAAAGGCGATCGCGTTGGTAAGGATGACCGCGTTATCGCGGGTGATCACCTCCTGTTCCTGCACATCCAGGATGATGTCCTTGGTCACCAGCTTGTAGGCCACCTTGTCCAGGTAGGGGATGATGATGTTGAGGCCCGGCTTCAGCGTCCCGTAATACTTGCCCAGCCGCTCCACGATCCACTCCTCGCCCTGGGGCACGATGCGCACCCCCTTGGCGATCGTCACCGCCACAAACACCAGGATCGCCAGCACGACAAACATTGCATCACTCATGGCCTGCTCCTCACGCTTTCACAACCTTCAGGAAACTGCCCTCGATCGCCACCACCCGCACCCGCTCTCCCATGGCAATGGGCGCATCGGCCACGCACTCCCACTCCTCTGCCCCCAGCACCGGCTTCTGAAAGCGCACCTTGCCCCGGGCGAAAGCTTCCGTCGGCTTCGTCATGAGCCCGATCTCGCCTAGCGTGTCCCCATCCGACTGGCCGACCTGCGTACGCGAGCGCAGATACTCACCGCTCTTGAACACCCGGAACCACAGCCCCACCATCGCCACCGACGCGACGATCCACAGGCCGATCTGCGCCGTCGCCCCCAGCGGCGCCACGAGCAGCAACAGCCCCACCAGCAGGGCCCCCAGCCCGAACCAGATCACGAAAAAGGCCGGCACCGCCAGCTCGGCGATCACCAACGCAATGCCCAGCACGATCCAGTGCCACCATTCGAAATCCATGCCACCTCCTTGCCCGCGCCGCCGCGCTTCCCTGTCGCGCCCATTTTGCGCCGCCAGGGCCAGTTTGGCATCTGCTCTGAAACCGGAGGGTGACGGCAAGCCTCGATCGCCTCATTTTGAGGCGACGGAGGGTCTGCGTTCATCGACGCCGCCTCCCAAAACAAAACCGGCCCGTCTTTCGACGGGCCGGCTTCATTTGCTACTTGTCAGCGCAGGCGCGCGATCACTCGCCCTTGCTGTGGGCCGACAGCTTCAGCCAGGTATCAACCACGGTGTCCGGGTTGAGGGAGATGGTCTGGATGCCTTCGTCCATCAGCCACTCGGCCAGATCGGGGTGATCCGAGGGGCCCTGGCCGCAGATGCCGACATACTTGCCCAGCTTGTTGGCGCCCTTGATGGCCATCGACAGCAGGATCTTGACCGCCGGATCGCGCTCGTCGAAGGCGTGGGCCACCAGGCCGGAGTCGCGGTCGAGGCCCAGGGTCAGCTGGGTCAGGTCGTTGGAGCCGATGGAGTAGCCGTCGAAGTGCTTCAGGAACTCTTCGGTGAGCAGCGCGTTGGACGGGATCTCGCACATCATGATGAGCTTGAGCTCGTTCTCGCCGCGCTTCAGGCCGTGCTCGGCCAGCAGCTCGACCACGCCCTGGGCTTCTTCGACGTTACGCACGAAGGGCACCATCAGCTGCACATTGGTAAGGCCGAGTTCGTTGCGCACCTTCTTCATCGCGGCGCATTCCATCTCGAAACAGTCGCGGAAGCTGTGGGCGATGTAACGGGAGGCGCCGCGAAAGCCCAGCATGGGGTTTTCTTCTTCCGGCTCGTAGATCTCGCCGCCGAGCAGCTTGCGGTACTCGTTGGACTTGAAGTCGGACAGGCGGACGATGACGGGCTTCGGGTAGAAGGCCGCGGCGATGGTGGCGACGCCCTCGACCAGCTTCTCGATGAAGAACTGCTTCGGCGTGGCGTAGCCGCGGGAGCGGCGCAGGATCTCGGCACGCAGGCTGGCCGGCACCTGGTTGATCTCGAGGATCGCCTTCGGGTGGATGCCGATCATGTTGTTGATGACGAACTCGAGGCGGGCCAGGCCGACGCCTTCGTTCGGGATCTGGGCGAATTCGAAGGCCAGCTCCGGGTTGCCCACGTTCATCATGATCTTGACGGGGATCTCGGGCAGGTTGCCGGTGTCGGTGGTGACGACCTCGAAGTCGAGCTTGCCGCGGTAAACGTAGCCGGTGTCGCCTTCGGCACACGAGACGGTGACGTCCTCGTTCTCGCTCAGCACTTCGGTGGCGTTGCCGCAGCCGACGATGGCGGGGATGCCCAGCTCACGGGCGATGATCGCCGCGTGGCAGGTGCGGCCGCCGCGGTTGGTGACGATGGCGGCAGCGCGCTTCATCACCGGCTCCCAGTTCGGGTCGGTCATGTCGGTGACGAGCACGTCGCCGGCCTTGACGCGGTCCATCTCGGAGGCGTCCTTGACGACGCGGACCTGGCCGGCGCCGATCTTCTGGCCGATGGCGCGGCCGTGGGTGAGGGACTTGCCGTACTGCTTGAGGCGGTACTTCTCGAGCACGTGGCCAGCCTGCTGGCTCTTCACGGTTTCCGGGCGGGCCTGCAGGATGTACAGCTTGCCATCGTCGCCGCTCTTGCCCCACTCGATGTCCATCGGGCGGCCGTAGTGCTGCTCGATGATCATGGCGTAGCGGCCGAGCTCCAGCACGTCGGCGTCGGTCAGCGAGTAAACATTGCGCTCGGCTTCGGAGACGTCGACGGTGCGGGTGGACTTGCCGGCTTCCTTCTTGTCGGCGAAGACCATCTTGATCAGCTTGGAGCCGAGGTTGCGGCGGATCACGGCCGGCTTGCCCTGGGCCAGGGTGGCCTTGTGCACGTAGAACTCGTCCGGGTTCACGGCGCCCTGCACGACGGTTTCGCCGAGGCCGTAGGAGGCGGTGATGAAGACCACGCCGTCGAAGCCGGATTCGGTGTCCATGGTGAACATCACGCCGGAGGCGCCGATGTCGGAGCGGACCATGCGCTGCACGCCGGCCGACAGGGCGACTTCAGCGTGGGTGAAGCCCTTGTGCACGCGGTAAGCGATGGCGCGGTCGTTGTAGAGCGACGCGAAGACTTCCTTGATGGCGTGCAGGATGTTCTGGTAGCCGTGGATGTTCAGGAAGGATTCCTGCTGGCCGGCAAAGGACGCATCCGGCAGGTCTTCGGCGGTGGCGGAGGAACGCACCGCGAAGCTGCCGTCGCCTTCGGCGGTGAGCTGGTCGTAGGCCGCCTTGATCTCGGCTTCGAGCTCGGCCGGGAAGGGGGTGTCGACGATCCACTGGCGGATCTGGGCGCCGCAGCGGGCCAGGGACACCACGTCATCCACGTCGAGGCTCTCGAGGGCGGCGCGGATGCGCTCGGCCAGGCCTTGATGGGACAGGAACTTGCGGTAAGCGTCGGCGGTGGTGGCGAAGCCGCCGGGAACGCGCACGCTGGCGGGCAGCTGGCTGATCATCTCGCCGAGGGAGGCGTTCTTGCCGCCAACCTGCTCGACGTCGCTCATGCGAAGTTCTTGGAACGGAATGACATTGCGGGCCATGGGGGATCTTCCTGGGAGAAAAAGAAAACGGCGTTTGATATTTATTCGGACCGTATTCTAAGACCAATGTTGCTATGCCGCATCCAGGGTTTATCCTAATGCGTGGAACCCTCCACGCCCGCCGGAAGCCCTCTGTGGCCTGCCCTCGGGGCCGGAATGGGATAAGATGCAGCATCGCCCGGCGGCGCCGGGCCAAGCATCATCGTCCTTTCCCTGTTGGCACCTCCATGACCCAGACCCGCCCCGTTTTCTTCGTTTCAGACGGCACCGGCATCACGGCCGAGACCCTCGGTCACAGTCTTCTGGCCCAGTTCCCGGATACCCGCTTCCGCCCCCACCGCATGCCCTTTGTCGACTCCCCCGACAAGGCCCGCGACTGCGCCATGAAAATCCGCGACGCCGCCGTCGAGAGCGGCCAGCGCCCGATCGTCTTCAACACGCTGGTCGACCCCGACGCGGTGGCTGGCCTGCGCGAAGCCGACGCCCTCTTCCTCGATCTCTTCGAGAAGTTCATCGAGCCCCTCGAGAACGAGCTCGGGCAGCGCTCCACCCATGCCGCCGGGCGCTTCCACGGCATTGCCGAAAGCCAGGACTACAAGCGCCGCATCGAAGCGATCAACTTCACCCTGGCCCACGACGACGGCGTCTCCCACGCCGACCTGGCCGAGGCCGACGTGATCCTGGTCGGCGTGAGCCGCTCGGGCAAGACGCCCACCAGCCTCTACCTGGCGATGCAGTTCGGCATCAAGGCCGCCAACTACCCGCTGATCCCCGAAGACTTCGAGCGCAACAAGCTGCCCGTCGAGCTCACCCGCTACCGCGGCAAGCTGTTCGGCCTCACCATCGGGCCCGACCGCCTGTCGCAGATCCGCCAGGAGCGCCGCCCCAACAGCCGCTACGCCTCCATCGAGAACTGTCTCCACGAGATCGAGGCCGCCCAGCGCATGATGAAGCGTGAGGGCATCAAGTGGCTGGACTCCACCGCCAAGTCCATCGAGGAGATCTCCACCATCATCCTCCAGGAAGTCCGCCTCGACCCGCCCTCCTACTAAACGCCGGCCGGCCGATCATCGGCCTGTGCCACCTGTCAAAACCTCATCAACATTAAAAGGAGAGCCCCGATGAAACGCAACCGACTCGGGCGCCGCGGCGGCCTGCCGCGGGACGCCGAACAGCTTCTGTGGCTCGCCAATGGTCTGGCCGATTCGAGCAGCCGGGCCGAAGACCACTTCTGGGACCAGCGCCTCGCCGACGCCGTCGACACCCTGCTGCGCTCCGAAGACGAAGACGCCCTCAACACCGCCCTCGACCACCTCTCCACGGCCAGCGCCCACGCCTACGACGAGCTGGCCGACATGATCGAGTCGCGGGCCGAAGGCGCACTCAAGTCCGACGAACAGCACGACGTGCTGCTGATCGCCGCCCCGGTGATGGCTTGGTCGCGCTACCGCATCCCGGCCGCGCCGATCGCCGCAGCCGCCATGTCCAACCTGCGCGTCCAGCTCAAGGCCCACGTGCTCGCCAAGGACGTCCGGCTGGCCCTCGCCGACTTCCTGTTCAGCCCCGACCAGCTGCCCCAGGGCTACTGCGCCACGGCCGATTTCGCCACCCACCTGGGCAAGGCCGCCGGCACCGACACCGACCTGCACATCAAGACTGACAACCTGCCCGAAACCGCCCAGTTCTTGTCCGACACCCGCTACCTGCTGGGCGCGGTGATGGTGCCCAAGGGCGCGCCCATCTTCCGCTGGCAGGAAGAAGACTGCACCCGCGAGCAGGCCCAGGAACAATGGCGCGCCCAGGGCGGCGCCTGCTTTGCGCCGCTGCTCACCGGCTGCGCCTTCGAGGTGGTGCTGCCCAACGCCTACTTCGCCGCCAGCCGCGAAGCCGACAAGGCCTCGCGGCCCTACTCCATCCAGGCCTCGGTGGCCTTCCTGTCCACCACCCTCGACACCCCGGCCACCGGCCTGCGTGCCGTGGTGGCGCCCTTCTTCGAGCGCCAGGTCGAGGAATACCGCATCGGCTTCACGCTGCGCGCCCAGAGCGAGGTCGTGCACGGCGTGGTGTGGCCGCTGTTGGGCGCGGAAGACGAAAGCAGCGAGACCCTCGCCGAAATCGAAGCCACCCTGCGCGCCTGTGGCATCACCGACCTGCTGGTGCTCGACAACGAGTTCCCCATGGAATACTGCGACGACTGCGGCGCCCCCATGTACCCCTCGCCCGAGGGCGAGGCCGTGCATGCCGAGCTGCCCGAAGAACAGGCCGAGCAGATGCCGAAACATCTGCACTGATCCACGGTCAGTGATGGGTGGGAGCTTGCTTCCCGCCCTTTTTTTGCCCCGGAGACCGCGATGACCCGCAAGATCGAGAAGACCGACGCCGAATGGCGCGCCCAGCTCAGCCCCGACGAATACCACGTGACCCGCCAGAAAGGCACCGAGCGCGCCTTCACCGGCCGCTACTGGGACTGCCACGAGCCCGGCCAGTACCGCTGCACCTGCTGCGGCGCCGACCTGTTCTCATCCGAGCACAAGTTCGACTCCGGCTGCGGCTGGCCCAGCTTCTACGCCGCCGCCGCGCCCGACAACGTCGAAGAAGCCGAAGACCGCAGCCACTTCATGCTGCGCACCGAAGTCCTGTGCAAGAACTGCGGCGCCCACCTGGGCCATGTCTTCGAGGACGGCCCCGCCCCCACCGGGCTGCGCTACTGCATCAACTCGGTGGCGGTGAAGCTCGAGCAGGACGAATAAGGCAACCCGGCCCGCCTCAGCTCTGCATCGCCGCGAGGGTCTGGGAGCGGAAGTCGCGGCGGTACAGCACGCCGATGATCAGCGTGGTGACCGCCACGAAGATCCACGGCTGGATGAACCAGAACACCGCCGCCAGCCCAAAGTAGTACGCGCGAATGCCCCGGTTGAACTCGTCCCCCGACAGGGCGTTGATCCGCGCAAAGCGCCGCGCGTCCACCTCGCTACCCTCGCCCGGGGGTGGCGCGGCGCCCACCACCAGCGACAGCATGTTGAACTGGCGCAGCGACCAGGTGAACTTGAAGTACGCGACGATGAACACCATCAGCAGCAGAAGCAGCTTCACTTCCCACACCTCGCGCGACACATGCCGCGCAAAGGGCAGGTCGGAGGCCACGTCGATCAAGCGGTCCATCGTCCCGAGCAGCGCCAAGAGGCCGGCGATCACGTAGATGGTGGTGTTGGCGTAGAACGACACGTTCTGCATCAGGTTGCCGATCAACGCCACATCCGCCATGCGGTTGTCCCGGCGCAGCATCTGCCGGCCCCATTCGAGGCGGAACCCATGGCTCGCCCCGAGCAGCCCGCGGGTGCTGCCCAGCGGGCCGTGCTCGACCACCCAGCCATAGCCCACCCAGCACGTCAGGAACCACCCCATCGCGATCCAGTCGGGCAGGCTGAAGGCCGCCAGCCAGGCGCCGCTCATCGCACCGCCTCACCGCCCAGCAGGAAGTCACGGATCGGCGCAATCTGGGCGGCATCCATCAGCGTGGGCGCGTGGCCGACGCCCGGGATCTCGACGAGCCGGGCACGGGGGCCACGCTGCCCCATCTCGTCGGCCGTCTCACGGGTCAGCAGGTCGGACTCGGCCCCGCGCATCAGCAGCGTGGGGCAGCCGATGGCGTCGTAGATCGGCCACAGGCTCACGTCTTCGAGGGTCGGCGTCTTGCGGAAGGGGTCGCCGATGCCCGGGTCGTAGCGCATCGCCCAGCCGCCCTCGACCTCCCTGACCGAGCTCTCGGTGAGATGCCGCCACTGGGCATCGGACAGATGCCCGAAGGGCGCACTCACCGCCCGGATGTAGGCCTCGGCCGCCTCAAAGCCGGGGAAGACCGGCGCCGTCCCCACATACTGTCCGATGCGCGCCAGCGACGCCGCGGTGATCACCGGCCCCACATCGTTGAGCACCAGCCGGCGGATCGGGTTGTCGGGCATGCTGGCGATGATCATGCCGATCAGCCCGCCCATCGAGGTGCCGACCCAATGCACGGTGTCCACGTCTAGCCGGGCGATCAGCGTGATCATGTCGGCCACATAGGTGGGCAGCTGATAGTCGTCCTTCACCGGCAGCCAGCTGCTCAGGCCACGCCCGACCACGTCCGGGCAGATCACCCGGTAACGCGGCGCCAGCGCCCGGGCCAGATCGTCGAAATCGCGCCCGTTGCGGGTCAGCCCATGCACGCACACCAGTACTTCGGGATTGCGGGCGTCGCCCCACTCCAGGTAGGACATGCGGTGCAGCCCATGGGGGCCGACGCACTGGACGCTGCGCCGGCGCGGGCCAGACGCCGTGTCGGTGGGGGAAGGCAGGCTGAAGTCGGGGTTCTGGCTCATGGCGGGTCTGGGGCATGAATGACGATGGCCAAGGATAGCATCGGCGGCGCCGGCACCGCGCCTCAGCGGCCGTGCCAGTAGCGTGGCGCTGCCGCGCGGGCCGTTTCGAAGCGGGGCCCGCCGGGGGCCAGATGCACGCTCACCGCGCCCGCCGCATCGGTGCGCCACATGCCGGCCCCGGTGGCGGCCCAGCGCGCCCAGACCTGGGCGTTGGGATGGCGGAAACGGTTGAGATAGCCCACCGGAAAAATCACCCAGCGCGGCCGCGTAGCCGCAATGAAGGCGGCCGTCGATGAGCTGCGGCTGCCATGGTGGGGCACCACCAGCACGTCGCTGGCCAGCTGCCCGGCCTGCCCTTGCAACAACTCGGCCTCCGAGACGGCCTCGATGTCCGATGTCAGCAAGGCGCTCAGGCCACCAGCCTCGACCCGCAGCACACAGGCCACGTCATTGGTCTTGCTGCCCGGGCTGTCGTCCGCGGCGCGGCCGGGGTGGAGCATGGTGAAGCGCACCCCGTCCCAATCCCACGTCTGGCCGGCCACGCAGGGCTGGTGGCGGGCGCCGGCGATGAGGCGGGCCGGGTGGTTCTGCGACAGCGACGAGCGCACTTCAGCCACCGGGATGCCGGTCAACACGGCCTCGGCGCCACCCGAATGGTCGTTGTCCTGGTGGGTGACCACCAGGCTGTCGAGCCGCCGCACGCCCTCCGCCCGCAGGTAGGGCAGCAGGATGCGCTCACCGCTGTTGGCATCGGCCGAGAAGGCCGGGCCGGTGTCGTAGAGCAGGTCGTGGCCGGCGGTCTGCACGTGCACCGCCAGCCCCTGCCCCACGTCGAGTACCGTCACCCGGGCCTCCCCCGGCGTGGGCCGGGCCGGCGCCCACAGCAGCAGCGGCAGCAGCATCGCCAGGCCGACCCAACGCGCCGGCGTGCCCCGCGGCAGCAGCGCCCAGACGCAGCCCAGGGAAGCCAGCACCGCCAGCCAGGGCGGCGGCGCGGCCTGCTGCCAGCTGGCCCACGGCAGCTCGGCGAGCCAGTCGATGGGCAGCATCGTCAGCGTGAAGGCCGCGTGGGCCAGGTCGGCCAGCATCTGCAAGGGCAGAATCGCGAAACCGATGGCCAGCGGCGTGACGACGAAACTGACCAGCGGAATCGCGATGGCGTTGGCCAGCGGCGAGACCAGCGAGAACTGCTGAAACAGCACGAGCAGCGCCGGCACCAGCCCGAGGGTCACCGCCCACTGGGCCCGCAGCGCACCCCGCAGCCGCCCCTCCGGCACCAGGCGGCCGCTACTGACGAGAAAGAGCAGCGCCACCGCCCCGAACGAAAGCCAGAAGCCGGCCGCCATCACCGCCCACGGGTCGAGCACCAGCACCACCGCCAGGGCCAGCGCCAGCACCCGGCCGGGCGCGGTCTCCCGCCGCAGCACCAGCGCAAAGGCCACGCAGCCCAGCATGTAGAGGGTGCGCTGGGCCGGCACGCCCCAGCCCGCCAGCAGGCAATACAGAAACGCGACGACGAAACCCGCCACCACCCCGGCCTGCTGGGCCGGCCAGCGCAGCGCCAGCGCCGGGCTGCGCCGCCACAGGCCGCCAACGGCGCCGGCGAACAGGGCGGCGATCATCGTCACGTGCATCCCGCTGATCGCCACCAGGTGGGAGATGCCCGTCCGTGCAAACACTCGCCACAGCTCCGGCGGAATCGAGCGCTGGTCGCCCACCGCCAGCGCCACCAGCACGCCGGCGTAGGCGCCCTCCGGCAAGGCCCGGCGAAAGCGCTCCCGCACGCCCTCGCGCAGGCGCTCGACCCCATACATGAAGCCCGGCACGAAGGCGTCGAGCCGCTGGTTGTCGGGCGCCGGCCGCACGTAACCGGTGGCCCGGATACCCTGCTCCAGCAGCCAGCGCTCATAGTCGAAACCGTGGGGGTTAACATTGCCGTGGGGCCGCTTGAGGCGGACCGTCAGGCGCCAGCGCTCGCCCGCGTGGAGGGGCGGCAGCATGTGCATCTCCTCGTCGCGGAAGCCCTTGTACCAGGCCAGCGAGATCTTCGGCGGCAGCGGCGCGGCGCTCTCTTCAACCTCGAAGACGAAGCGCAGACCCCGCTCGAAATCCTGGGGCAGGCTGGCGACCACACCCGTCACGACCACGTCCCGCCCCTCCCACTCGCCGGGCAGGGCCTCGGAGAGGCGCAGCTCGGCCCGCCAGGCCGCGTAGGCCCAGCCGGTGCTGATCGCGGCCGCCAGCACCAGCACGGCCGCAGCACGCCCGATCAGGCCGGAGCGGCCACGCAAAAGCACGGCGGCAAGCAGCCCGGCCGCCGCCAGGCACGCCACCCACCCCCCGTTATGCGGCGGCGCCGTGGCGCCGAGCTGCCACGCCAGAATGCCAATCGCGAATGCCAGAGAAGTAACCCCCATAGGCCGGAATCTATCCTAAAACCGGCCAGGGGTGCACATGCAGCCCACAATCGGGCTCTCGGTTAGAATCGTCGTGAAAATGGCAATCCGACCCGCCAGACGATACGCAAGGGCGGAAGTTCGGTGCCCCCCATGAGCACCGCCATACGGATCTTGAGCCCGCCGGGGGCTGTCAACGACAGCTATCAGGACCATTGCGGGAGACCGGGTGTCGGAAGACCGGAAGCCATTCGAACACCCACACGACGATGCGACGACTGCTCAAGCGCCACCTGCCGGATCACCAGGCCCTGGCCACCAACCGCTGGCTGGCGCCCTTCGGGGACACGCTACTCCACCCCCGGCTGTGGCACCTCAACCGCCATTCGGCCGCGGGCGCGGTGGCGGTGGGGATGTTCTGCGGCCTGATCCCGGGCCCCTTCCAGATGCTGGGTGCGGCGCTGTGCTGCGTGCTGTTCCGGGTCAACCTGCCGCTGGCCTTGTTCACCACGCTCTACACCAACCCCTTCACGATCGTTCCGCTCTACCTCGCGGCGTTCACGATCGGCGAATGGATACTCGGTGGCGGCGGGCACTTCACCGCGCCCCCCGAATGGGCGGGCAGCTGGAGTGGCGCGGGCCTGCTGGAATGGCTGGAGACCCTCGCCCAGTGGATGCTCGGCCTGGGCCGGCCGCTGGCGCTGGGCCTCATCACGCTGGCCTCGGTGCTGTCGGCCACGGCCTACCTGCTGGTTCGGGTGGTCTGGCGCCAGTACCTGGTGCGCGCCTGGCAGCGGCGCAAGAAGTCCCGACCGTGACAAAGATCGCCTACGTGCTGGCCCTGCTGCGCCGCCTCCTGCACCTCAACAGGCGCAAGGCGGCCCACCTGCCCAGGCGGCACAGCCAGCTGCCGCGCATCCTGCTGCGCATCTACCTCGCCGCCGGCGTGCTGCTTGCGCTGGTGGCGGTCGGCACCGCGGGTTTCTACCTCATCGGCAAGGAGCGGGCCAACCTCTCCGACGCCTTCTACATGACGCTGATCACCGTCACCACGGTGGGCTACGGCGAAGTCGTGCCGATCCACAGTTTCGGCGAACGGCTGTTTGCCGGCCTGATCGCGCTGGCCGGCTTCGGGGCGGTCACCTTTCTGTTCACCAGCCTCACGGTGTTTTTTCTTGAAACCGATCTCGACTACACGCTGCGGAGACGACGCATGGAAAAGCAGGTTCGCAAGCTGCACAGCCACTTCATCATATGCGGCTTCGGGCGGGTCGGCCGCAATGTGGCCAACGAGCTCACCACCACCCACCGGCACTTCGTGGCCATCGATTCGGACGAGGCGGCGCTTGAAACCCAGCGGGAGCGCACGCCCGGCCTGGTTTACCTGGGCGGCGACGCCAGCGACGACGAGCTGTTGCTGTCGGCGGGCATCATGGACGCCCACGGGCTGTTCGCCGTCACCGGGGACGACAGCCGCAACCTGATGATCGTGTTCACCGCCAAGCAGCTCAACCCTAAGGTGCGCATCGTGGCCCGCTGCCACGAGGTGCGCAACGCCGAAAAGCTGCGCAAGGCGGGCGCCGACAGCGTGATCTCGCCCGACTTCACCGGCGGAATGCGGATCGCCTCGAGCATGATCCGCCCCCACGTGGTGTCCTTCCTCGACGAGATGCTGCGCTCGGAGCACAAGCTGCGGCTCGAGGAGGTGCTGGTGCCGGAACGCTTCGAACCCCGGGCCCTCGACACCCTTCGCCTGCGCAGCCCGAACTACGTGCTGCTGGCGGTGAGGCACGGCGGAAACCTGGTGTTCAACCCGTCCGACGAATTCATGCTGGAGCCCGGCCAGCACGTGATCGTGATGGCCTCGCCCCAGGGCCGCCAGGAGCTAGAAGGCGCGCTGCTGCCGGATTGAGCTCCGCGCCGCCGCCCCACCGCGGGGCGGCGGGATGGTCAGATGTGGAAGTGGGCGACCTCGTCCCGCAGATGCTGGGCCAGGCCCTCAAGGCGCTGGGCGGTGTTGGCGGTGTCGCGCACCGCCGCCGAGTTCTGTTCGGCCATCTGGGCGATGTGTTCGACGCTGCGGGCGATCTCGTTGCTCGCCGCGCCCTGCTCGCGCAGCGCCGCCGAAATGTCGGCGACCGCATCCACCACCTGGGTGGCGCCGGCGCGGATCTGCTCCATCGAGGCACCGGCCTGCCCGGCCAGCTCGACGCCGCCCTCGACCCGCGTGACACCTTCGTTCATCGTCTCCACCGCCAGCCGCGTCCCCTTCTGGATTGCGGCCACCATGCCGGTGATCTCATCGGTGGCCTTGGCGGTGCGCTCGGCCAGCTTGCGCACCTCGTCAGCCACCACCGCGAAGCCGCGGCCGGTTTCGCCGGCCCGGGCCGCCTCGATGGCGGCGTTGAGGGCCAGCAGGTTGGTCTGATCGGCAATTTCCTTGATGGAGCTGACGATGGTGGAGATCTGCGCCGACTGCTGGCCCAGGTCCTGGATCACCGCAGCCGACTCACGCACCGAGCTGGCGATGAGCTCCATCTCGCCCACCGTCTTGGCCACCACCGCGCCGCCCTCCGACGAGATGCGCCCCGACGCCGACGAGATGCCCTCGGCCGAAGCCGCGCTGCTGGCGATCTCGGAGATCCCCACGGTCATCTCCTCGATGGCCGCGGCCATGCCGGTGGCCGACGTGCTCTGCTGTTCGGAGCCGTCGGAAACGCGCGACGCCGAACCCGCCAACTCCACGGCCGCCCTGGCCACATCGTTGGCACCGGACTGGACCTTGCCGATCACCGCCGAGAAGGCCGCCGCCATCTCGTTGAACTGCCCGGCCACCAGGCGCAGCTCGTCGTCAGCTGTCAGGGCGATGCGGGCCCGCAGGTCACCGGCGGCCAGCGCCTGGGCGCCAGCCCGCAGCTCACTCACCGACTGCATCATCGCGAAACAGAAGGCCGTTGCCAGATAGACCAGAACCAGCACCGCCACGCCGGCAAACGCGGCATGCAGGGCGAAGGTCTGGCGGCGCCCGTCGAGACGGGACTTGAGCAGCGTCTGCACGGCCGGGATCAGCTCGTCGTAGCTCTTGGCGAAGCTCATGTCGATCGCCACCGTCACCGTGTCGAAATAAGCCTGGGGCGCCATCTCGAAGTCACCCTTCAGGATCTTCTCCCGCAGATGCTCGACGACCTTGTTCGTCTGCGCGTTGAACTCCTTCTCCAGCCGCTCGAGGGAAGACTTGAGGCCCGGGTTGGCCACCGCCGCCCGGTGCAGGTTCTCATTGACCGCATGCAGGGCAAGCTGCAACTCGCCCAGCTGCACGCTGATGTCGTAGCGTTGCTGATCGCCGAGGGCCTTGGACGACAGCACCCCGGTGCCCAGGGCCCGCAGGCGGCCGAGGCGCTCGCCCACATCGGGGAGGCTGTGGAGCACGCCGCCGATAAGGTAAAAACTGTCGGCCGACGGGTCGAGGCTCAGGCCACCGTCGTCGCCCAGATCGTGCAGTGCCTCCATGGCCTTGGCGACCAGTCGTGTATGGGCCACCACGCTCTCGCGCTGGGTCAGCTGCAGGCCGCCGGTGCGCAGGACCTCCCAGTCCTGGGCGACCTGCTTCCAGCGCTGCGAGGCGGATTGCGCCACGCCGCCCGACAGACCGGCCTCACCCTGCTTCATGGCCTCGACGACCTCCTCCGTCTTCTTCTGAAGGAGCGGGCGCATGGCTTCGTTGCCGCTCAGCACGCCAGACGACAGGCCGCGATGCTCCTGGAGCAGCTGGATCACCTTGAGCACGCGGGGCAGGCGCTCGCTGGCCTCGAGTTCCTTTTCGGCATACACGATGCTCTCCCGCAAGGACATCGCCAGCTGGAACAGAAGCGCGCCGACCACCAGCAGGGCGATCAGCCCGAGCAAGGCAAACTTGACCGGGAAACGCAGCCGATTGAGCAGCAGGATCGCGGGGGCGAATAGGGCTTTCATGGGGTCTCCGACAAGGAAACCGAGATCGAATTTGACAAACGTCTTCGTTTATCGACCGCCCTGCCGGTGAACTTGAGGGCTCCCCGCCGTGGTAAACCCGTAGCCCTCGGCCAAGCCGGGACAGACGCGCCCTCGCCTACCCCGCCAGCACGCCGTCACACAGCTGCAGCACCCGGTTGGCGCGGCCGGCCAGCTGCGGGTCGTGGGTGACGATGACGAACGCGGTGCCCTGCTCCTCGGCCAGCTCGAGCATCAGCGCAAACACCTTCTCGGCGGTCTGGCGGTCAAGGTTGCCGGTGGGCTCGTCGGCCAGCACACAGGCTGGCCGGGTCACCAGCGCCCGGGCGATGGCCGCCCGCTGGCGCTCGCCGCCGGAAAGCTCGCCCGGCGTGTGCTCGAGGCGATGCCCCAGCCCCACCGCATTCAGCGTCTCGGCGGCCCGCGCGAGGGCTTCATCACGGGGCAGGCGCCGCACGAAGAGCGGCATCGCCACGTTCTCGAGGGCCGAGAACTCGCCCAGCAGGTGGTGGAACTGGTAGATGAAGCCCAGCGATTCATTGCGCAAGCGGCCCCGCTCAGCGTCCGAGATGGCCGAAAAATTGCGCCCGAGCAGCTTCACCTCGCCCGCCGAAGGCACATCGAGCCCGCCCAGCAGGTGCAGCAGCGTGCTCTTGCCCGAGCCCGACGAGCCGATCACCGCGACCCGCTCGCCCCGCGCCACCGACAGGCTCACCCCGCGCAGCACCTCGACCGCGTCGGCGCCCTCGCGGAACGACTTGGAGAGACCGCGGCATTCGATCACCGGCTGATCCATCGGCACATCACTCATAGCGCAGGGCCTCCGCCGGATTGAGCCGCGACGCGCGCCAGCTCGGATAAAGGGTCGCCACCAGGGTCAGCACGAAGGAGACACTGGAGATCGTGATCACGTCGGCCCACTGCAGCTCGGAGGGCAGGTCGGAGATGTAATAGACGTCTTTGGCCAGAAACTGGACGCCGAAGGCCCGCTCGATGGCCGGCACCACCACGTCGATGTTGAGCGCCAGCGTGACCCCGCCGAGCACCCCGATCGCCAGGCCGATCAGCCCGATCAGCGCGCCCTGGATCACGAAGATCGCCATGATCGAGCCCGGGCTGGCGCCCAGGGTGCGCAGGATCGCGATGTCGGCCTGCTTGTCCTGCACCGCCATCACCAGCGTCGACACGATGTTGAAGGCCGCCACCGCGACGATCAGCAGCAGGATGATGAACATCACGTTCTTCTCGATCTGCACCGCCCGGAAGAAGTTGGCGTGGCTCTTGGTCCAGTCGGAGATCAGCGTGTCGGCATCCACGTACTGCATCAGCTCGCGGGCCACCCGAGGCGCGGCAAAGAGGTCGTCGATCTTGAGGCGCACGCCGGAGACACGGTCTTCCATGCGGTACAGCGTCTGGGCGTCCTGCAGATGAACCAGGGCCAGGCTGGAGTCGTACTCGAACATCCCCACCTCGAAGATCCCGACCACCGTGAACTGCTTGAGCCGCGGCAGGATCGCCGCCGGCGTGACGAGGCCCTGGGGCGCGATCAGGGTCACTTTCTCACCCGGCCCCACCCGCAGCGCCCGCGCCAGGTCGGCCCCCAGCACGATGCCGAAGGCACCCGGCTGCAGATCCTCGAAGCGACCGAAGCGCATGTGCCTGGCAAAATCCGCCACCTTGTCCTCGGCGTCCGGCAGCACGCCGCGGATCAGCGTGCCGCGCACCGTCTGGTCGAAGGACAGCATGCCCTGGGCCTGCACGAAGGGCGCCGCGGCGCGCACCTGCGGGTGCTTGGCGGCATCGTCGGCCACCCGCTGCCAGTTGCCCAGCTCGCCGTCGAAGCCGGAGATCTGCACGTGGGAGGCCACCCCGAGGATGCGCGTGCGCAGCTCGGTCTGAAAGCCGTTCATCACCGACAGCACGACGATCAGCGCCGCCACGCCCAGCGCGATGCCCAGCATCGAGACCAGCGAAATGAAGGATATGAATCGATTGCGGCCCTGCGCCCTCCGCCTGGAGCGGGTGTAGCGCAGCCCGACGAGGAATTCGTAGGACATCAGCAAGAAACCGGAAACGCCCGGGGAAGGGCGAGGCCGCATTGTGCCGGAGTTAGGCGGCGCTGGATATCTCACCCACCGCCACCCGCCGTCACCTGATCGCCGCAGGTGTCAGCCTCTTCACGACAGCGCCGTAACTCGGCGTGACAAGGATGCAAATCATTGTCATGCTGCCGCAAAACACTCCGGCACCCGCGGCCGGCCCCCCCACTTCTGTGCCGGAAGTCCCCATGATCCACAGGCTCCGTTTCGCCCTCGCCCTGACCCTGCTGGTTTCGAGCCCCCTCGCCAGCGCCCAGACCGCCACCGTCACCCACGCCACCGCGCTGCGCGAGCAGCCCGATGCGGGCGCCCGCAGCATCATCGAGATGCGCCGCCGGGCCAGCGTGCGCGTGCTCGAAACCCGGCGCGACTGGATCAAGGTCGAGGCCGACGGCATGCGCAGCGGCTGGATCGCCGAACGCGACCTCGACCTCAGCGCCAGCGAAGCCTTCACCGCCCTGCAGGCGACCGCCGCCATGCCCGCGGCGCCAGCGCTGCCCAACGCTCAGCCCCGCAGCCTCCCCCGTGCCACCAATCACGCCCTGATCCTGCCCCTCGGCGGTGCGAGCGGCCCCGACGCCGCCAGTGCCACCGCCATCGCCCGCGTGATGGGCGTGCCCGACGCCAACATCCAGCAGCCCACCGCCGACGCCCTCGCCACCCCCGACGGCCTGCGCGAGGCTCTGGCTCATTTCGACGGCCGCATCGGCCACGGCGACCGCGCCCTGCTCTACATCTCCGGCCTCGGCAGCCAGACCAGCCAGGGCGGGCAGTGCGTCGAGAGCGTGCTCACCCCCTCCGGCCAGGCCTTCGGCCTCGACGAGCTGGCCCGCTACGCCACCACCCTCGCCCAGAAGGCCGGCCGGCTGGTCGTGCTCACCGACACCGGCCGCGGCGAGGGCCTGCCTCCCGCCGCCGGCCTCACCGGGCGCTTCGTGGCGGCCCCCTGCCGCGGCGACGCCCCACGGGCGATGCCGGCCGGCCACAACATGCTGGTGATCCGCGCCAACCGCCCCGGCGGCAACGCCTTCGCAGACAGCCGCGGCGGCCTCGCCACCCAAGCCCTGCTCGCCTGCCTCGACGGCAGCGCCCCGCTGGAAAGCGGCAGCGGCCTCCCCGGCGGCGAAGACTGGCGCCGCTGCGCCCAGAAACAGCTCGACGCCCGCCCTGGCAAGCACCAGCAGCTCAGCCTCGCCGGCAACCCGGCCCTGGCCCCCGCACCTACACGAGCCCCCGGGAGCGGCGCCGGCCCGGTCCGCCCGGCCGACTTGCTGCAGGCGCTCCACGCCCAGCGCAGCGAAGACCGCCGGGTGGTCGCCACCCCGACCGGCGGCGCCCGCCAGCTCACCGTCAGCGGCCCGGCGGGCGGCTATCTTTATGTGCTGGGAGCCGACGATAGCGGCTTCACACTGGTCCACCCGGTTGCGGCAGCCTCGCTCGAACGCTTCGGCGGCCAGGCCACCGTCGCACTGCCGCCCGGCCGGCAACGCATCCTGGCCCTCGTCAGCGAAGCGCCGCGCAACTTTCTGCGGGCGGGTTTCGGCGGCAACGGCGCCTTCGCCACCGCCCCGGCCGACGGGCGCACCCTGCGCGACCTGCCGCTTGAGGTGATCGAAGGCGACAACAGCCCCGCCTGCACCCGCAGCGAAACCCGTAACATGGGCATGGAACAGGCCCGCCGCTGCTCCACCGCCTTCGGTTCGGCCATCGTCGACGTCCGGGACGGGCGCTGACCGAGGCCCTCTGGCCCCCTCCGCGCAGCCTGTCGCGCATGGGGCGTCGGGGTGAAGATCCGACTGGACAGCAGAGGGTTTCGTCGATTTCCTTTAAGCCCGCCGGGCTGCTAGACTCGCGCCCCGGATTTTCGTTTTCCTATCCGGCACTTACCTGATCTTCACGGCCCACTGCCCATGCAGTTTCACCTCGTTCTGCCCGGTCTCGGCTGGGCCATCGGCCCATCTGCGGCCCTGCCCGCGCTGCCGGCTCTCGCCGCGCTGCTGGGCCACGCCCGCCACAGCTGGCTGCCCGCAAGCGCCCCCGAAACCTGGCTCGCCGCCCGTTTCGGGCTCGAGACCAGCCGCCTGCCCTACGCCGGCCTGCGCCGCGCCGGCGAAGCCACGCCGCCCGGCGCAGACGCCCACTGGCTGTGCGTCGACCCGGTGCATCTGCATTTCGCCCGCGAGCACCTGCTCCTGGCCGACGCCAGCATGCTGGCCATCCGCCGCGACGAAGCCGACGCGCTCATCAAAGGCCTCAACGACACCTTCGCCGACATCGGCCGCTTCGAGGCTCCGACCCCCGAGCGCTGGTACCTGGCCCTGCCCGACGAGCCCCAGCCCTTCTTCCACCCCCTCGCCGACGTCAATGGCCGCCCGGTGCAGCTGTTCATGCCCGAGGGCAACGACATCGCCCGCTGGGCCCGCCTCACCAACGAGATCGAGGTGTGGCTCTACAACCACCCGGTGAATGCCGCCCGCGAGGCCGCCGGCCAGCGCACCCTCAACGGCGTGTGGCTGTGGGGCGCCGGCCCCCGGGACATGCCGCTGCGGTCCCCCGCGCGCCAGGTGCAGGCCGACGCGCCCTTCACCCGCGGTCTGGCCCGCACGGCTGGCGCAGCCGTCGCCCCGGCCGACCGTTTCCGGCCCCACGCCGAGGGCGGCTTCGCCCACGTAGACAGCCTGCATCTGCCGGCCCTGCGCCACGACACCACCGCCTGGCTGGCCGGACTCGAGGCCCTCGAGCGCGACTGGTTCGCGCCGCTCCTCGCCGCCCTCAAGGCCAAGCAGATCCGCCGGCTCGTCATCAGCGCCCCCGGCGACAAGCACAGCCTGCAGATAGAAGTCGAAGCCAGCGGCCTGTGGAAGTTCTGGCGCAAGCCGCGGCCCCTCGCCGAGCTGCTCGCCACCGCCCCGCAAGTACAAGCACAGAATCCATGACCCGCATCCTGCCCCGCCCGGCGCCCGCCCGCGCCGTGACCCGCCTCATCGAAGCCGGCACCCATCCGCTGCTCGCCCGCATCTACGCCGCCCGCGGCATCCAGAGCCGCGACGAGCTCGACTACAGCCTCAAGTCGCTGCTGCCGCCGGCCCGCCTGAAGGGCGTCGATGACGCCGCCCGCCTGCTCGCCGACGCCATCGAGGCCGGCGCGCGGATGGTCATCGTCGCCGACTACGACTGCGACGGCGCCACCGCCTGCGCGGTGGGCATCCGCGCGCTCAGGGCCTTCGGCGCCGACGTGGGCTACCTCGTGCCCAACCGCTTCGAGTACGGCTACGGCCTCACCCCGGCCATCGTCGAGCTCGCCACCGGCCTCGAGCCCGAGGTGCTGATCACCGTCGACAACGGCATCGCCAGCGTCGAGGGCGTCGCCGCCGCCCGCGACCACGGCATCGCCACCGTCATCACCGACCACCACCTGCCCGGCGACGAGCTGCCCGAGGCCGACGTGATCGTGAACCCCAACCAGCCCGGCTGCGATTTCCCCAGCAAGGCGCTGGCTGGCGTCGGCGTGATGTTCTACACCATGCTCGCCCTGCGCGCCGAGCTGCGCGAGCGCGGCGCCTTCGCCGGCAAGGCCGAACCCAACCTGGCCGAGCTCCTCGACCTCGTCGCGCTGGGCACCGTCGCCGACGTGGTCAAGCTCGACCACAACAACCGCATCCTGGTGGCCCAGGGCCTCCAGCGGATGCGCGCCGACCGCATGCAGCCGGGCATCCGCGCGCTGTTCGCGGCGGCAGGCCGCGACGCCACCCGCGCCACCAGCTTCGACATGGGCTTCGCCCTCGGCCCGCGCCTCAACGCCGCCGGCCGCCTCGCCGACATGTCGCTGGGCATCGAGTGCCTGATCACCGACGACATGGGCCGCGCCCTCAACATCGCCCAGGAGCTCGACAAGCTGAACCGCGAGCGCCGCGCCATCGAGGCCGACATGCAGCAGGAGGCGATGGCCGGCCTCGACAGCATCGACCCCGGCAGCCACGCCAGCCTGACGCTCTTCCAGCCCGAGTGGCACCAGGGCGTGATCGGCATCCTGGCCGGGCGGATCAAGGAAAAATTCCACCGCCCCACCATCGCCTTTGCGCGGGGCAACGACGGCGAGATCAAGGGCTCCGGGCGCTCCATCCCCGGCCTGCACCTGCGCGACGCACTGGATCTCGTCACCAAGCAAGCACCGGATCTCATCCTCAGGTTCGGTGGCCACGCAATGGCCGCCGGCCTGACGATCCGCGAGACCGACCTGCCCCGCTTCGAGGCGATCTTCGAGAGCGTGGTACAGGGCCTCATCGACCCGGCCGACCTCACCCGCCGCCTCGAAACCGACGGTGCCCTCGAGGACAGCCTCTACAACCTCGAAACCGCCCGCCTGCTGGAGCGCGAGATCTGGGGCCAGGGCTTCGCCCCACCGGTCTTCGACGACACCTTCCGGGTCGAGAACCAGCGCATCCTGAAGGACAAGCACCTCAAGCTGCAGCTGAAAAAGGGCAACACCCGCATCGACGCGATCCAGTTCAACCATGCCGACCCAGCGGCCCCCAACATCCACGCGGCCTTCCGGCTGGCGGTGAATGAGTACAACGGGGTCGCCGGCATCCAGCTGATGCTGGAGCATTTCGAGGCCGCCTGAACCTCCGCCGGAGCACGGGCGCAAAAAAACCCGCTCACGCGGGTTTTTTATGAGCAGACACCACCAGATGACGCAAAGAGGGCACCGGGCGAAACCGGCGCACCCCGCGATCAGGGCATCCGCAAGGGCGTGGAACGATCAGTAACGACCGCCGCCGCCATAACCACCACCGCCGGCACCGCCGCCGGGCCCGCGACGGCCGCCACCACCGCCAAAGCCACCACCGCCACCACCTCCACCGCCGGGGCCACGACGACCGCCGCCGCCGCCAAAGCCGCCACTCCGCGGCTCCTGCGGGCGCGCTTCATTGACCGTGAGGTTGCGACCGTCGACGTTCTTGCCGTTGAGGGCGGCGATGGCCGCCTGCGCCTCCTGATCGGAACTCATTTCGACGAAACCGAACCCCTTGGAGCGGTTGGTTTCGCGATCCATGATCACCTGGGCCGAAACCACGGCCCCGAAGTCGGCGAACATCTCTTCAAGATGACCCTTGTCCACACTGTAGGCAAGGTTGCCCACATAAAGCTTAGTGCCCAATTGACGCGCTCCATTTGTGAAAGGCGGCCAGGAAGAGGTCCGCTGATTCAAACAATAGCAAGGCATTTCACGCGCGTCGAATGTTTTTATCCCTTTTGACAAGGGCAGCTGGAAGCACCCGGTACGCGCACGCCCGGCAGCACACCTCAGGCTGCCAGCCAGCTCGTGCCGCCGGCCACCAGAATGAGTGCCGGCACCACCACAAAATAAAGGCGCATCACGCTCCGCAGGCGCGACCCCTCCTCCTCGAGTCCCATGTAGTGGCGGATCACCAGCAGGCCCTTCGCCGCCACGATCAGCGCCACCACCAGCGCGGTGGCCACCACCGGCAAGCCCTCCTCGCCCAGCCAGGCGCTGCCGAGGGTCAATGCCACCAGCGCCAGCCACACCAGGGTGACGCGTTTCTCTTGCGTGTCCATGCTCGGCCCTCCTCAGCGCAGCACGTAAAGCAACGGGAAGATCACGATCCAGGCCAGGTCGGTGGCGTGCCAGTAAAGGGTGGCCGCCTCCAGGCCTTCGTGGTCTTCCGCGCTGTAGGCGCCGAACTCGTTGCGCAGGATCACCCAGATCAGGCCCAGGCAGCCCCACACCACGTGCACCAGGTGATTGAAGGTGAGGTAGTAGTACATGGCCACGAAGCTGTTGCCGGTGCCCACAACGCCGTGGTCGATGTTCCAGCTGAACTCCCAGGCCTTGATGCCGAGAAACGCGAGCCCGCCAAGCAAGGTGCCGATCAGCCAGTTGCGGGCGCTGCGCCGGTCGTTGCGCTGGATCGCCAGCAGCGCGCGCACCGCGAAGTAGCCGCTCGTCAGCATCGTCACGGTGTTGGCCACGCCGCAGGCGGTGTAGAGCATCGCCGGCCCGCGGTGGAAGTCTTCCGGATGGGTGTATTTGAACCAGGCGTAGGCAAGGAACATCAGCGCAAACTCGGCGAGTTCGCACAGGATGCCCACCCAGATGCCCCGGTTGCCCGGCACGCTGCCCTTGAGCTCGGTCGATGGCGGCACCATCGAACCCATTACGCCCATCGACTTCATCGCCAGCTCCATCGTGCATGCTCCCGTAGATGGCGCCCGTCAAGACGACAGCACGCCCATCCCGAACCCTACAGGCTTATCGAGGCACGCTGCGCTGCAAATTATTCCGACGATTGACAGTCATCAAGGATCGCCTCCGCGCACCCCGGCGGCGGCTGGAACACCGCCTATTTTTTTGCGTGGGGGTTGAGGAAACCCCTCATCCAGCGGGTCAGGCGCGGCATCACCACCCAGGTCATGGTCATCACGATCAGCCCGGTGAGGAGCGCCGTGCGGGGCAGGAAGGGCAGCCCCTGCAGGTAGGGCAGCACGAAGTACAGGAAGAAAGACACCGTGGGGAAGATCCCCAGCCAGGTCACCACCGCCATGCGAACCCGGGGCGGGTGCATCGAGGCCGGCACCACCGCCGGCGCGAACCAGGCCTCCAGGCCCGACAGGCTGCGGTATTCGGGCTCGGCCTCGGCCACCTCGCGCATCCGCGCATGGATGGCGGCGCGGGCCGGGCAGGCATCCCAGGCCGCCAGATCGGCCTCGGAGGCAAAGTTGATCACCACCTGGTAGTCGCCCCCCGGCGCCTCCGGCGGCAGCAGGTCAGCCGCCAGAAAGCCCTTGCTGGCGCGCATCTGGCCGAACATCTCGCGGACCAGCGCCTCGTAGGCCGCCTCCTGGCCTGGCCGGGCACGGCGGCGGGCGATGCGGGTGACGTGGCCGGGCACGGCCGGAGCGCTGGCGGGGATGTTGGTGGTGGCTTCCATTTTGGGCTTTCCTGTTGAACCTAGAAACGGTAGTTGGACGCGCCTGCTGGTGCGTCTGGGCGGGTGTCTGGCGCGAAGCGACAACGCTGCAGGCTCGTGCCTGCAAGGCGGAGCGACAAAGCCAGGCGCCCGCCCAGGCGTACCAGCGGGCGTGTAGCGCGCTCACCCTCCGGGTGGGCGTCGGCGAAGGCACTATCGCAAGTGGTCATGCGGTTTTCGAGGCTACAGAAAGCGGTCAACTGCCGCTTCTAGGTTGAAACAAGGCTGGGGCCGGCCCCCCGCAGTGGCGGGCCGGCAGGACACTCAGACGTTGGCGATCGACACCGCGCGGCTGTTGAGGTAGGCCTCGAGGGCCTCCGGGCCGCCCTCCGAGCCGTAGCCGGAGTCCTTGACGCCGCCAAAGGGCATCTCGGGCAGCGGCAGCGCGGGCTGATTGATCCACAACATGCCCGCCTCGACCCGCTGGCTGAGCAGGTGGGCGTTCTTCAGCGAGCGGGTGAAGGCGTAGGCGGCGAGGCCGTAGGGCAGGCGGTTGGCCTCGGCGATGGCCTCTTCGAGCGTATTGAAGGCGCGGATCGCCGCCACCGGGCCGAAGGGCTCGTCGTTGAAGACGCGGGCATCCAGCGGCACGTCGGTGAGCACCGTGGGCGCGAAGAAGTTGCCCGCCTCACCGATGCGCGCGCCGCCGGTGGCCACCGTCGCGCCGCGCTGGACCGCGTCTTCGAGCATGCCGGCCATCGCGACGATGCGGCGCGGGTTGGCCAGCGGGCCCATCTGGGTGCCTTCGGCGAGGCCGTCGCCCACCTTCAGCGACTGGGCGTGGCGGGCCAGCGCGGCGGCGAAGTCGTTGCGGATGCTCTCGTGCACCAGAAAGCGGGTCGGCGAGATGCACACCTGGCCGGCGTTGCGGAACTTGGCCGCGCCGGAGCTCTTCACCGCCAGCTCGAGGTCAGCGTCCTCGGCGACGATCACCGGGGCGTGGCCGCCCAGCTCCATCGTGACGCGCTTCATGTGCTGGCCGGCCAGCGCGGCGAGCTGCTTGCCCACCACCGTCGAGCCGGTGAAGCTGATCTTGCGGATCACCGGGTGGGGGATCAGGTGGCCGGAAATCTCGGCCGGGTTGCCATACACCAGGCCGATCACGCCGGCCGGCACGCCTGCATCGGCAAAGGCGCGCAGCAGCGCGGCGGGCGCCGCCGGAGTCTCCTCGGCGGCCTTGACGATGATCGAGCAGCCGGTGGTAAGCGCCGCCGACACCTTGCGCACCGCCTGGTTGATCGGGAAGTTCCACGGCGTGAAGGCCGCCACCGGGCCCACCGGGTCCTTCACCACCAGCTGGCGCACGGCCGGGTTGCGGGTCGGCACGATGCGGCCATAAACGCGCATGCCCTCGTCGGCGAACCACTCGATGATGTCGGCGGCGGCCATCGTCTCGATCTTCGCCTCGGCCAGCGGCTTGCCGTTTTCCTGGGTGAGAGCCGCTGCGATGCCGTCGGCCCGCTCGCGCATCAGCCCCGCCGCCCGCCGCATGATGCGGCCGCGTTCGATGGCCGGCACGTCGCGCCAGGCCTCGAAGCCCTTCTGCGCGGCCGCCAGCGCCCGGTCGAGGTCGGCGATGCCGGCGTGGGCAACGCGGCCGATCTCGGCGCCGGTGGCCGGGTTGAAGACGGGCAGCGTGCGGCCATCGGCGGCGTCCTGCCATTGACCATCGATCAGCAACTGGGTGTCGGGGTAGCTCATTCGGCGATCCTTTTCGGTTGGGGTGTCAGCAGCGGGCGATTGTCGGGCAACACGCGCCGGCCGGTCCAGTGCGTTGCGGTGGTTCAGGCCGGGCAGCCGCTGCGGCCCTGGCGCAGCTGGCCGAGGGATTTCTTGAGCCCACCGATCACCTCGCTCAGCACCCGGTGCTGGACGTGCCAGATCGGGGCCGCGGCGATCGCCTGATCGGCCGACTTGAGCGCGCGGCGGAACAGCTCGTTCTCGACGCGCAGGCGCTCGATCTCGTCCGCCGCCTGATCGCGCAGCGCAATGTGCTCGGGGTTCACACGAAGGGTTTCGACGATGTCCATTTTGCGGTCCTCTCTTGCCGGGCTCGCCGCGCTCCCGGGTTCGGGAGGATGGCGGCGGCCTCTGATATGGATTGCATTCTAGGGCGCCCCTACCCATATTTGAAATTTATAATCCGTATTTGACCCATAACCACAGCAGATCACTCATGGACATCCACCCCACCGACCTGCGCCGGATCGACCTCAACCTGCTCGTCTCGCTGGACGCGCTGCTGGCCGAATGCAACGTCACCCGCGCCGCCGAGCGCCTCCACCTTAGCCAGCCGGCCCTGTCGGCCCAGCTCGGCAAGCTGCGTCATATCTTCGGCGACCCCCTGCTGCTGCCCGCCGAGACCGGCCGCGGCATGACGCCCACCGCCCGCGCGCTGGCCCTGGGCGCGCCACTGCGCTCGGCGCTGAAGGACCTGGAGGCGGTGGTCTGCCACCAGCCGAGCTTCGACCCCTTCACCGACGTGCGCACCTTCCAGATCGCCGCCAACGACAACGCGATGACCGTGATCGGCCTGCCGCTCATCGAGACGCTCGCCGCCCACGCTGGCCCCGGCGTGCGCATCGCCTTCCGCACCCCCGAGGTGGCGCTGATCGCCAACCAGATGGAGCGCGGCGAGGTCGACCTGCTGATCGCCACCGAACGCCTGGTGCCCGACAACATGAAGACCCGCCCGCTCATCGACGGTCGCTTCGTGATGGCCCAGCGCAAGGGCCACCCGCGCGGCACCGGCCCCCTCGACCTCGACGCCTACTGCACGCTGCAGCATGTGCTCGTCGCCGAGATCGGCGGGCGCTTGAGCGGCTATGTGGACGAGGCCCTCGACAAGCTAGGGCGCCGCCGCAACGTGGTGCTTTCAGTCGAAAAATTCATGCTTGTGCCCGAAATCCTGCGCAATTCCGACTACGTCTGCACCCTCCCCGCCACGCTGATGACGCGCTTCGCCGGGGCCCTCGACATGTTCGAGCTGCCCTACGACGACAAGGGTTTCCGCCTCGGCATGGCCTGGCACCCGCGCAACCACGCCGACCCGGCCGTCAGCTGGCTGCGGGATCTCGTGGTGCGCCTCGTGCCGGGCTGAACGGCACGCGCCCGGCAATACCCGAAGCGGGTCATGAAACAAAATTCCACATATGATGATGACTTCATCAATAATGCAGCCCTGGCCGCCACAGGCCCTCCGCCTTTCCCGACGATCAACACGTAGAGAAGACACAGCGTGCAGTTTCACGACCCCCTCAGCGCAGCACCCTCCACTGGCGCGGCTCAGCCTGCCCCCACCACGGTTTTCCGGCGCGGGGCGCTCTGCCGCCCGCTCGCCGCCCTGGCCCTCTTCCTTAGCGCCGCCGGGCCGGCCAGCGCTGCGGACGACTACATCTACGTGGTGCGCGCCGGCGACAGCCCCTGGAACATCACCACCCGCTACCTCAAGTCCATCGACCACTGGCCGCAGCTCCAGCAGTACAACCGCATCATCAGCCCCGACACCATCCCGCCCGGCACCCAGCTGCGCATTCCGGCCGGCTGGCTGCGCAGCCGCGCGCGCCCGGTGCGGATCACCGACCTCCAGGGCCAGGTCGAGGTGCTCAACCGCGGCGCCGCGCAGCTACTTGAGCGCGGCATGACCATCGTCGAGGGCAGCCTGCTGCGCACCGGCGCCAACGGCAGCCTCACCCTGCTGCTGCCCGACGGCAGCCGCAGCCTCGTCGGCCCCGACACCGAGCTGCGCCTCAGCACCGCCCGCCAGATCGAAGCCTCCTCGGGCGGGCAGATCAAGATGGAGCTCCTCCGCGGCTACGTCGAGAACAAGATCACCGACAAACGCAAGAGCGGCGGGCGCTTCATCATCGACACCCCGTCCGGCGTCACCGCGGTGCGCGGCACCCGCTTCCGGGTCACCGAAGCCGGCCGCGTGCTGCGCACCGAAACCCTCGAAGGCGAGGTCGAGCTGCGCAACCGCGCCGGCCGCAGCATCATGAAGGCCGGCACCGGCGTCAGCGCCCCGGCGGGCCAGGCCCCGGGCGCCGCCCAGGCCCTGCTGCCCGCGCCGCGCCTCGACGCCCTGCCAGAGCGCATCGACCGCCTGCCGGCCAGCCTCGAGCTCCCCGCCGTCCCCGGCGCCGTCCGCTACCGAAGCCAGTTCGCCCCCGAGGCCGGCTTCTCGGTGATCGAATCCGACCAGCTCGCCAGCCGCCCCCAGGCCCGCGCCCCGGCCGAGCTCCCCGACGGCGTGCACCGCATCCGCGTGCGGGCCATCGCCGACAACGGCCTCGAGGGCTTCGACGCCGAGCGGACCATCGTCATCGACGCCCGCCCCGAACCGCCCTTCCCCAGCCAGCCGGCGGGGGGCAGCGTCGTCACCGACGACACCCCCGCCTTCAGCTGGGCGAAGGTCGCCGACGCCACCCAGTACCACTTCCAGCTCGCCACCGACGCCGGCTTCCAGCAGCGCGTCGCCGAGCGGGACGGCCTGGCCGAAGCCCAGTTCACGCTGCCCGACGGCCTCGCCCCCGGCGCCTACTTCTGGCGCGTCGCCGTCACCACCGCCGCCGAGGGCCGCGGCCCCTTCTCCGACCCGCAAGCCTTCCGGCGGCCGCCCCCCGGCCCCCAGGCCGAACCGCCCCGGCTCGGCATCGGCAGCCTCGAGCTCCGCTGGCGGGCCAGCGGCGCCGACCACCGCTACCAGGTCCAGCTGAGCACCGACCCGGCCTTCGCCGCCCCCGAGCACGACCTCCAGACCGACGCCCCGGCCCTGTCGATGGAAGCGCCCGCCCCCGGCGTCCACCATGTGCGCATCCGCAGCCTCGAGCCCGGCAGCCCGCCCGGGCCGTGGGGCAAGCCGCAACAGATCGAGATCCCGCGGGATTACTGGAAAACCATGCTGCTCGTGCTGCCCGCACTCCTCTTCGTGCTGTGAGCCCGAGGTCCCCCATCCGCCGGTGGTTGCAGGCGCGCACGGGCTGGCTTCTCGTAATCGTCCCGACCGCGCTGGCGGCGCTCGCCAACCCGAGCCCGCTGGAGCGCCTCGACCTGCTGCTGTATGACAGCCTCGAGCCCCTGGTGGCCCCTGCCCCCGCGGCCGAGCCGCCGGCGGTCATCGTCGCCATCGACGAGCCCAGCCTCGCCGCCCTCGGCCGCTGGCCGTGGGACCGCGACGTGCACGGCCGCCTGCTCGACCGGCTCGGCGAAGCCGGCGCTGCGGCGGTCGGCGTGTCCATCCTGTTCGCCGAGCCCGGCGCGGGCGACTCCCAGCTCGCCGCCGCCCTCGCCCGCTCGGGCCGCGTGAGCCTGCCGGTGGCGCCGGCCGAAGCCCCCGTCGGCCGCGGCGTGCAGGCCCTCCTGCCGCTGCCGGCGCTGGCCGCCGGGGCGGCCGCCCTCGGCCATGTCGATGTCGAGCTCGACGCCGACGCCCTCGTCCGCCGCACCTTCCGCCACGCCGGCCTCGGCAGCGCCCACTGGCCGGCCCTGTCGGTGGCTGTCGCCGAGGCCACCCGGCCGGCCAGCGCGAGCCCCCCGCCCACGCCCCAGGCCGTGGGCCTCATCATCGCCTCGCCCACCCAATGGGTGCGCGACGGTGAAATGCTGCTGCCTTACCCGCAGCAACGCGACGCCCCGCCGGTTTACTCCTACATCGACGTCCTGCGCGCGCCGTCCCTGGCCGGCGCGCTGGCCGGCAAGGCGGTCTTCGTGGGCGCGATGGCGGCCGGCCTCGACGCCGGGCTCGCCACCCCCGACGCCGCCAACGGGCACCCGATGCCCGCCGTCGAGTTCCACGCCCGCGCCTACCAGGCCCTGCTGGCCGGGCGCGTCTACAGCACCGCCACGCCGGCCCTCACCCTCGCCGCCACCCTGCTACTGCTGCTGGCGGCGATGCTCCTGCGCACCGAGCGCCGGGCTATCCAGATCCCCCTCGCCGCCGGCGGGCTGCTGCTGCCGTTTGCGGCAAGCGGCCTGCTGCTGCGCGAGGCGCAGCTCTGGCTGCCGCCCGCCGCCGCCGCGGGGGGCATCCTGGGCGGGCATCTGCTGTCCCTGGTGCTGCGCCACATCGACGCCCGCCGCAGCCTGCGCCGGGCCCGCCACCAGGCCGACGCCACCCTGCGCTCGATCGCCGACGGGGTGGTCTCGGTGGATCGCGGCGGCAACATCCTGTTCATCAACCCGGTGGCCGAGGCGCTGCTCGGGGCCGGCCTCGCAGAGCTCGGCGGGCAGCCCCTCGCGCCCCTACTGGTGCGCTTCACCGCCGACGCCGGGCAGCTCGAGGCGCTCATCCAGCGCTGCATCGCCAGCGGCCGCCAGTTCCAGCTCGCCGGCCCGCTGGCCTGGGCCGGCGCCGGCGGCGCCCGCCACATGCTCACCGTCACCCTCGCCCCCATCGACAGCGACGAGGGTGGCGCCGTGCTGGCCTTCCACGACGTCACCGAGAGCGTCGCCTCCACCACTCGCCTGATCCACGAGGCCACCCACGACCCCCTCACCGGCCTGCCCAATCGCAGCCTGCTGCTCGACCGCCTGCACCGGGCGATCGCCCGCAGCGCCCGCTCGGGCAGCGTGGTGGCGGTGCTGTTCATCGACCTCGACCGCTTCAAGCGCATCAACGACAGCCTCGGCCACCACTGCGGCGACCTCGTGCTGCAAGCTGTCGCCCGGCGCCTGCTGGCCGCGGTGCGCGCCGAGGACACCGTGTCGCGCTGGGGCGGCGACGAGTTCATCGTGCTCCTCGACGGCATTGCCGACCGCCGCTCGGTGGCCGACATCGCCGGCAAGCTCATCGCCCTGCTCGACCAGGAGATCGACAGCGTCGACGTGCGCGGCCTGCTCCTCGCCTGCAGCATCGGCATCAGCATCGGCCCCGACGACAGCCAGGACGCCGACACCCTGCTGTCGATGGCCGACAAGGCCATGTACCAGGGCAAGACGGACGGCGGCCGCAATTTCACCTTCTATTCGGCCGAAATGAACGTCTGGTCGCGGGACCGGCTGAGCACCGAGAGCGCCCTGCGCGGGGCCCTCTCCAATGGCGAGTTCGAGCTCTTCTACCAGCCCCAGGTGTCCCTCAGCGGGCGGCGCCTGGTGGGCCTCGAGTCGCTCATCCGCTGGCGCCGCCCCGGCTTCGGGCTGGTCCCGCCCGACCAGTTCATCCCCGCCGCCGAGGAGAGCGGCTACATCCGCAGCATTGGCGAGTGGGTCATCCGCGAAGCCTGCGCCCAGCTGGCCCGCTGGTCCGCCGAGGGCTTCACGCTGGTGCCGGTGGCCATCAACGTCTCGTCGCGGCAGTGCGCCGACATGGCCATCGTCGACACCATCCGCGACGCCCTCGCCCACAGCCGGCTCGACCCGCAGCTGCTCAAGATCGAGCTCACCGAATCCACCGCCATGCACAAGCCCGACTTCGTCGCCGAGCTGCTGCTGCGGGTGGCCGAGCTGGGGGTGGGCATCTCGGTGGACGATTTCGGCACCGGCTACTCGTCGCTGTCCTACCTCAAGCGCTTCCCGGTGTCCGAGCTCAAGATCGACCGCAGCTTCGTGGCCGGCATCACCCACGGCGGCGACGACGCCGCCATCGTCCAGGGCACCATCGCCCTCGCCCACGGCCTCGGCAAGACCGTCGTCGCCGAAGGCGTCGAGACCGACGAGCAGCTGCGCTTCCTCACCCAGCTCGGCTGCGACACCGCGCAGGGCTACCTGTTTGCCCGCCCGCTGCCGGCGGCGGAAGTGCGGGGGTGGCTGGAGGCGGAAGGCGCGTCCGGGCAAGCGTAGCCCGCGACGTCGCCGGCGGGCGGGCCCGATTCAGGTCGGAAGCGCTCATCGCGGGCTGGCTCCAGATTGAGCACGCCGTAGCTGATGAGGGCCACTACGCCGCCCGGCGCGCCCACCCGACGAACCTCGCGGTAGAAGGCGGGCAGGTCGAACCAATGGGCGGCCTGGGCGACGGTGATCAGGCTGGCGCTGCCATCGGCGAGGTGGAGTTGTTCGGCCGGTGCGCACCCACAGGTGACGCGCTCGCCAGGGGGTGGTGTTTGCGATCTGGTCGATGCTGGAGTCGAGGCCGACGACCGCACGGAAGAGCGGCGCGAAAAACGATGGGAGGCGGTGTCGGGCTGCGGCCCGGGAAGCACCTCGCCCACCGCGCCGGGGGGGGCGAGGTTCAGGGGATCGACATCGACCTTCCGAACCTCGACATCGACCCTCCGAGCCTCGAGATCGACCCTCGGAAGATGGACATTGACCTTCGGAGCCTCGATATCGACCTTCCGAGCCTCGACATCCACCTTCCGAGGATGAACATCGACCTTCCGAGCCTCGATATCGACCCTCCGAAGATGAACATCGACCCTCCAAGGGTCGATGTCGAGTGTTTTTGCATCAAGGTCGATGTGCCGGGGATGTCGGGCCGGGGGCTGGCCAGACGCCCTCCGGCGGTGGGGCTCAGGTGGGGGTGTTGTCGTCGTCGGAACCCTTGCGTTTCCGGTTGCTCTTGAAGCGCGGGTTGGCCTGGGCCTTCAGTTCGTCCAGCAGCGCCCCGGCGCCGCTGGCGCGGGCGAAGCGGTAGCCTTCGAGGGCAGCCTTGTAGAGGTCGCTGCCGAGGGCCATCTCGGTGTCGTTGGCACGCGAGGTGAGCATGCGCAGGCGGGACAGGATGGGGCGCACCTGGTCGAGGGCCTCGCGGTCTTCGCGGACGGCGTCCATGTCGAAGTCGCCGGGCAGCGCGCCGGGGCTGCGCTCCATCACCGAGAGAGTCTCGCGGCAGAAGACCTCGCTCTTGGGCCCCAGCTTGAGGAGCTCGCGGCGCTGCTCGGCGGACAGCTCGATGAAATCCTCGAGTTGCTTCTCGAGGGTGGCGAGGGTGCCATCGATGGCCTTCAGGGTTTCGGCGTCGATGACGAGGGAGGCGATGTTCTGGCGCATGGCGGGTGGGCTCCGGGGTGATGACGACAGGTTTATGTGGGCGCCGGATGGCGCGCCGTCGATTGTAGCCGGAGCACCCCGCAAAATACCAATGTTGTATTCAGGAGTGCTGTCCGGGCAGCCCACGAGTGGTACGACGGCGCTCTCGACCAGCCGGATTGTTCGATTGAATCGAACAGTGTTTTCACTCCTCACACCTTTATTCCCCCTCCAGAAACAACCAGAATGCGCAGCCTTGCCCCCGAAGGCACGCTGCCCCCTTGCCGCCGTGCCGCCGGACACACTGATCAACGAGCCCTGAACCCATGCGCCGCCCCCACTTCAACCCCTACCTGCTGCTCGCCCTCACCTCGCTGTTCTGGGCAGGCAACATGGTGATGAGCCGTGGCCTGCGGGCCGACCTGCCGCCGGTGGCGCTGGCCTTCTGGCGTTGGGTCACGGCCTTCTGCTGCGTGCTGCCGCTGGCGCTGCCCCACCTGCGCAGCCAGTGGCCGCTGCTCCGGGCGGCGTGGAAGAAGGTGGTCTTCCTGGGGGTGTTCGGGGTGGGCTGCTACAACACCTTCTCGTACGTGGCGGTGCAATACACCACCGCCACCAGCGCGACCCTGCTCAACTCCTTCATCCCGGTGGTCACCAGCGTGCTGGCGCTGGCCTTCTTCGGGCGGCGCCTGGCGCGGCCCGAGGTGATCGGCGGGCTGATCTCGCTGGTGGGGGTGGTGCTGCTGATCAGCCGCGGCAGCATCGCCACACTGCTCGGCCTCGAGCTCAACACCGGCGACCTGTGGATGCTGCTAGCGGTGTTCTCGTGGAGCCTCTACACGGCCTTCCTGCAGTGGCGCCCCCAGGGGGTGCACCCGATGCTGCTGCTGGCGGCCTTCATCGTGGTGGGCCTCGCGGTGATGGCGCCGATGTACGCCTGGGAGCTGTCCACCGGCGCGGCGATCAATCTCCACGCCGGCTCGCTGGCCGGCATCTTGTATGCGGGCGTGGTGGCGGCCTTTCTGGGCTTCGTGTGCTTCAACGCCGGCGTGGCCCAGGTGGGGCCGGCGGTGGGCTCGTTGTTCATCCACCTGATGCCGGTGTTCGCGTCGATCCTGTCGGCGCTGGTGCTGGGCGAAACGCCCGCCTGGTATCACTACGCGGGGATGGCGCTGGTGTTCGGCGGCATCCTGCTCACCACCCGCAAGCCCACGCCCGCCATGGCCGTCTCCCCGGCCGTGATGCGCTGAATTCATAAAACAAAAGGAAGCGCCATGCTCGCCCACCTCGAACGCCCAACCGCCCGCACCCCCGGCCTGCGCCAGATCTTCGCCGACTTCGGCCTGACCTATTTTGCCAACGGCCTGATCGGCTTCATCTTCTCGGCCACCGGGCCGGTGGCCATCATCCTGTCGGTGGGCACCCGCGGCGGGCTCAGCCAGGCCGAGCTGGCCTCGTGGGTGTTCGGGGTGTTCTTCATCAACGGGCTCATCACCATCGCCATGAGCTGGCGCTACAAGTCGCCGCTGGGCTTCGCGTGGACCATCCCCGGCACGGTGCTGGTGGGGCCGGCGCTGCAGCACCTGAGCTTTGCCGAGGTGATCGGCGCCTTCTACGCCACCAGCGCGCTGATACTGGTGCTGGGGGCCAGCGGCTGGGTCAAGCGGCTGATGTCGTCGCTGCCGATGCCCATCGTGATGGGCATGGTGGCCGGGGTGTTCCTGCGCTTCGGGCTCGACCTGGTGCGGGCGCTGCACAGCGACGTCGGCATCGCCGGCCCGATGGTGGTGGCCTTCCTGCTGCTGTCGGCCAGCACCGTGTGGGGCAAGCGGATTCCGCCGGTGATCGGCGCGCTGGTGGTGGGGGCGATCGCCATCGGCCTGCTCGGCCGGGTGGATGCCTCGGTGGTGCATAGCTTCGCCTTCGCCGCGCCGGTGGTGCAGGCGCCGGTGTGGAGCATCGGCGCGCTGGTCGAGCTGGTCGTGCCGCTGGCGATCACCGTGCTGGTGGTGCAGAACGGCCAGGGCGTGGCGGTGCTGTCGGCCGTCAAGCACCAGCCGCCGGTCAACACCATCGCCTTCGTGTCGGGCATCGGCGCGGCGCTCAGCGCCATGGTCGGTGCCGTGAGCAGCTGCCTCACCGGCCCCACCAACGCGCTCCTCACCTCGTCGGGCGAGCATCACCGCCAATACACCGCGGCCCTCACCTTCGGCATCTTCGGCGTGCTGTTCGGGCTGATGGCGCCCACCTTCACCGGGCTGATGCTGGCCGCGCCGAAGGAGTACATCATGGTGCTGGGCGGCCTCGCGATGCTGCGGGTGCTGCAGGGCGCCTTCGTGGCGTCGTTCGGCGGCGGCAAGTTCACGCTGGGGGCCTTGATCAGCCTGTGCGTCACGGTGGCCGACCTGGGCATCCTCAACATCGGCGCCGCTTTCTGGGGCCTGGTGGCCGGCTTCGGCGTATCGTGGTTGATGGAAAAGCGCGATTTCCAGGCCCTCGCCAACGCCAACTGAGCACACCAAGGAGACCCCCATGTTCAGGCATCTGCTCGTTCCCACCGACGGCTCCGACCTCTCCCGGCGCACCGCCACCCACGCGATCACCTTCGCCCGCGAGACCGGCGCCCGCATCACCTTCTTCGCCGCGCTGCCGCAGCACCCGGTGTCCTTCCACGAGGGCTACGGCCTCACCGACGCGGGCACCCGCGAGCGCCTGATCGCCACCGCCGAGCAGCAGGGCCGGGCCATCGTCGACCCGCTGGTGGCCGAGGCCGCGGCGGCGGGCGTCACGGCCGAGGCCGTCGCCACGCCCTGCGCGACGGTGCACGACGGCATCATCGCCGCCGCCACCCACCATGGCTGCGACCTGATCTTCATGGCCTCCCACGGCCGCCGCGGCATCGGCGCGCTGCTGCTGGGCAGCGAGACCCAGAAGGTACTCACCCATTCCAAGATCCCGGTGCTGGTGCACCGCTGACCCGGCCCGCCCCTTGACCGCTCACCCCGCCTCCGCTGGCGCCATCGTGCGCCAGCTGTTCCACCACGCCTGGCCCATCCTCATCGCCCAGCTGCTGTCGATGGCGATGATGATCGCCGACACCCTGATCGCCGGGCGCTACGGCACCCTCGACCTGGCCGGGGTGGCCATCGGCAGCAGCTTCTACATTTCGGTGGTGATGCTGCTGGGCGGCATCCTGCAGGCGGTGGCGCCCACCGTGGCCCACCACGTGGGCGCCGGCCGCCACGCAGAGATCGGCCCGGCCCTGCAGCAGGGCTTCTGGCTGGCCGCGATGCTGGCGCTGCCGGGGGTGGCGATGCTGCTGGCGCCCGCCCCGCTGCTGGCCCTGGCCCAGGTGCCCGCCGACGTGGCGGCGCTGGCTGGCGATTACCTGGCGGCCACCGCCGCGGGCCTGCCGGCGCTGCTGTTCTACCGCGCGTTCTACGCCTTCAACAACGCGGTGGGCCGGCCGCGGGCGCTGATGGCGATCAGCGCCATCGTCACCAGCATCCACCTACCGCTGGCCTGGGCGCTCACCAACGGCGCGGCGGGCCTGCCGGAGCTGGGCGGCGCCGGCTGCGGGGTGTCGACGGCGATCATCAACTGGCTGGCCCTCGGCTGCGGGCTGGCCTACCTGGCGCGCAACCCGGCCTACCGGCAATACCGCATCTTCAGTGGCTGGCAGGCGCCCCACCCGGGTGAGCTGGGCAAGCTGCTGCGGCTGGGGGGCCCGATGGGGCTATCCACCTTCATCGACATCAGCTCGTTCACCCTCATCGCGATCCTGGTGGCACGGCTGGGCGTTGAAACCGTGGCCGGCCACCGGGTGATCTCCAACTTCACCGGCGTGATCTACATGCTGCCGCTGGCCCTGTCGATCGCCACGATGGTGCTGGTCGGGCAGGCCGTCGGCGCCAACGACCCGGCGCGGGCACGCCTCACCGCCCGGCTCGGGATGGGCCTCGCCGGCGGGCTGGCGGTGCTCCTCGGCATCCTGCTGTGGCTGCTGCGGGAGCCGCTGGTGACGCTATCCACCACCGACCCGGCGGTGCAGGCGGTGGCGCTGGGGCTGGTGCTCTACCTGTGCTTCTACCAGGGCTTCGACGGCCTGCAGACGGTGGCCGCCCACGCCCTGCGCGGCTACAAGGTGACCCTGCTGCCGATGCTGCTGCACACCTTCTGCTTCTGGGGGATAGGGCTGTCGGGCGGCTACTGGCTGAGCTTCCACGCCCCCTGGCGAGCTGGAGCGCCGTCGGTGGCGGGCTTCTGGGAGGGCTGTGTGCTGGCCACGCTGGCCGCCACCCTGCTGTTCGGCGCCCTGCTGCGGCGGGTGGCGAAGGAGCGGCTGTAAAGGTAAGCACGCTCGAGAAGCCTCCCTCCCCTGACAAGGGGAGGGCCGGGGAGGGGTTCGACGCGCGCTGAGCGTGGACTCACGCAATCAGCCACACCACCCGCCTCCGGCGTCTCTCAAGAAATCGCAGGGCCGCCCCATGTTTCCTTACCCCCGGGGGGTGGGCTGAGCGAAACGCCAGGCCGTGGGGGTGCTCAGGGCGACGTGCCAGGCCGAGCCACCCAGCGCAGCAGACCTCGCCCCACAAGCGCAACCGTCTCAGCCTGCCGGCAGCCCGTCGAGGGCGGCCTCGCAGGCGTCGATGTTGGCCAAGTGGGAGCGGCGCATCTCCTCGAGCATCGTCCGCGCGTAGGCGTCGGTGATGGCCGGCAGCAACTCGTCGATCTTGCGCACCACCCAGGCCTGGCCCTTGTTCACAAAACGCAGGCGCGGCACCAGGCCTTCGATGGCCAGGGTCTTGCCGACGAAGGCGCCGGTCTCGTGGGAGGCCGCGCCGCCGAGGCGGCGGAGGGTCTGATAGAGCTGCACGGCGTTGGCGCCCTCGTCCTTCTGAAGCGCGCCGAGCAGGTCGTGGAGGGGCGAGCGGGCATCGACGCTGTCGCGCAGGATCGCCAGCACACGGGCCCCGGCGCGCTCGGCTTCGAGCAGCGCGTTGAGCCCGTCGACAACCTGTTGCGCGGGCCCGTCGCCAAAGTAGCCGGGGAACTCGGCCGCGTAACAGGGCGGCGAGCTGCACGGCTTGTCGCCGGGCGGGTTCGGGTCGTCTGAGGGGTGAGCTGAGGGGTGGGTCACGATATCCTCCTGGCGCTCAGGCGGCGGGGCGGATGACGAAGATCTGCGGATCGTCGCCGTGCTCGAGCAGCACCCGGCGCACCCGGTCCTGCCACAGCTGGCCAAAGTGGCGGGCTTCATCCGCGCTGGCCTCACCTTTGATGCAGGCCTGCATCAAGGGCGCCATCTGCGGGTCGGCCGGCACCTGGCGCAGGTGGGCCACGGCGTCGACGGCGGCGCCGGTGTCGACGCGGGTGAAGCGCAGGTCGAGGGGCTGGTGGGCGTCGAAGGCCAGCAGATTGCGGCGGTCGAAGCGCCCGGCGAGGCCCTTGAAGCCGGTGTCGGTGGTGACGCCGGTGAGGAGGCTCACCACGTTGGCGATGACGCCGGTGACGCCGGCCGTGGCGGGCTCGCAAAAGGCCACCCGCACGCCGCCCCGCTCCGGCAGCGCGTCTCCGTAGAGCGCCCGCAGCGCCTGGCGGGTGAGCCAGTAGGCGCTGGCGACGGTGGGGCAGGAATGGCCGGCGAGGCGCACCGCGTCGAGGTAGGCGTATTCGATGACGCCACCCTCGAAGGCGCCGAGGAACTCCGCCAACGGGTCGCGCAGGCGGATGCGCGGCACGGCATCGAAGAATTCTGGGTAGTGCATCGGGCCTCCTCGGGTCGGAAAACGGCAGCTTGGCGGCGGCGCGCGGCGGCCGCCTTGATCCGGGTCAGGCGCCCGGGTCAATGCTCCTTGCCGTCGATGCGCGGGGCGATGAGGCGCGGCAGCAGGCGCAGGCCGAGGATGCCGAAGCCCAGGAACCATGCCCCCGCCGACAGGTGCACCCAGCGCCCGTAGGCCGCCGGCACGAGCTGGGGCAGCACGACGCGCAGCACCAGCGCCGTCAGCATGATCCACAGCACGAGCTTGTCGCCGGCGTCGAACACCACCTTGCGGCCGGTGTGGCCCTTGGAGATGCGCACGAACATCGCCGGGATGATCAGCCCCATCACGCCGACGGTGAACAGATGCACCGACACGCTGCCCACCCAAACCCCAGCGCCGAGCAGGCCAGCGGCCTCGACCAGCAACTGGGCGACGATGGCCAGATAGCCGAGGAACATCACCGCCAGATCGATGCGCGTGAAGCCGAGATCCGGCCGCCAGCCCACGAAACGGGCGGCCAGCAGCGCCGCCAGCAGGCCGAGGAGCAGCGCCGCCGGCAGCACCGGCAGCCAGGCCTGGAACACCAGCGCGAGCCCGAGCAGCTTGATCGCGCCGTCGAGCCAGGGCTTGCGCAGAACCTCCACCTGAAACAACCCCTTCATGAACTGGGTCAGGGTGCGCTCGAGCATCAGCAGGAAGGCCATCCGGTACAGGCCGATGGCCATCGTCACGCCGGCATGGAAATGGGGCTGGTCGAGCACCAGCAGCTTGGCGGCCAGAAAGGCCGGCAGCACGACGTAGAAAAAGGGATTGTCGGCGAAGCTGTCCTGCCCGCGGTGGCGCAGCAGCGTCCACAGCAGCATCGCGACGATGGCCGCCAGAAACAGCAGATTGGACAGCCAGAACAGCAGCGGCGGCCAGCCGGCACCGAAGGCCATGCCGACGCGCTCGATAACCCACGCCGCCGCCAGCCCGACCAGCGCGGGCCCGTGCCAGCCACGCACCTGCACCCAGTTTTTGGTTGCGGTGAGCAGGAAGCCGCCGAGCACGGCCCAGCCGAAGCCGAAGAACATCTCGTGGGCGTGCCACTGGAGCGCGCTCACCGGGCTCGCCGGGGCCGGCAGCTTGCCGGTGAACATCAGCGCCCACAGCAACGGAAAGGCCAGCCCGGCCAGGCAGGCGAGCAGGAAAAAGGGGCGGAAGCCGACGAGCCAGAGGGGATGGGCAGACAGTTTCATGGGCAATCGGATGAGGTGGCGCAAGGCCAGCGATGGCGAAAGCCTACGCCCTCAGGATTGCCCGAGCCTTGACCCGGAACAGGCCGCCCGTCCCGTCCGGTGGCCGCAGCGCTGGAGAGGCATGTGATTGATGTCGGCAACCTTTAACGCACCCATGCGTCTCCGCCCACGCCGAGGCAGGCAGGGCCTCGGAAGGCTCTCGACGAAACGCAGGGCCACCCAAAGTCTGCTCAATCCTCACGGCGGGCGGGGTGAGGCCCGGCCATGGGGGCGCTCAATGGCCGTGGCCGTGTCCATGCCCGTGGCCGCGCTCGCCACGGTCACCCCTCCCGCCCCGCCCACGCTCGTCGTTGAAGCGCTCCCGGCGCTCGTCGCGGCGGTGGTCGGAATAGTCAGGCCGGCCGTAGTCGTAGCCATAGGCCCGCTGCGGCGGCGCATCGACGCGCTGGTAGCCGTGGTGCTCGCGGTAGCGGGGCGCGTAAACGTCGCGATACCAGCCGTCCTGCACGAAGTAAACCGGGTAGCCGCAGGCGTTGTAACGCCCGCAGTAGCGGTTCCACTTGCGGGCATGGCCGGGGGGCACGCGCAGGTAAAGGGGCTCCCGCACCACATGGACGGGCGCTGGGCGGATCACCATGGGCTGCGGGTACATCACCATCGGCTGGGGAAAACCGCCGATGTCCAGGCGGCCGTAGAAGCGCGGGTCGCCGATGCTGATCGACACGCCCACATCGGCCGCCAGGGCGCCCTGGGCGAGGCTCGCCAGCGCCACAGCACATAAAATTCGCTTCATCTCGAAATCTCCAGGTTGAACCGGTGACGCCCTGCCATCGTGCCGTACCCGGGCGCGGCCCGCTGCGACGGGCGACACGCTCGGGTTGGGCCAACTCTAGCGGGGCGATGCGAGACGGGCTGTAAGCGACTGTAAGCGCATGCTGCAAGAGCCGCCCGGGAGACACCCCGGCGGCACCTCAGGCGGCCAGAGAGAAGACCGTCACCCGGTCGCGGCCGCAGTGCTTGGCGGCGTACATGGCCGCATCGGCGTGGAGCGTCAGCGCGGCCTCGTCGGCGCCGTGGTCGGGGTATAGCGCGACTCCGATGCTGGACGACACCTCGACCCGCAGGCTGGCCAGGTGGAAGGGAGCGGCGAGGGCCGCGCGGATCTTCTCGGCGACGGTGGCCGCATCGGCAAGGGTGTCGATGAGGGGCAGCAGCACGACGAACTCGTCGCCACCGAAGCGCGCCACGGTGTCCGATTCGCGCACGCAGCCGCGCATGCGGATCGCCGCCTGACGCAGCAGCTGGTCGCCCACCGCATGGCCGTAGGCATCATTCACGGGCTTGAAACGGTCGAGATCGATGTAGAGCAGGCCGACCCGGTGCCCGTTGCGCCGCGCCGCAGCCAGCGCCTGACTGAGCCGATCGCTCACCACTGCGCGGTTGGGCAGCTCGGTAAGCATGTCGTGCTGGGCCATGTGGGCGATTCGCGCCTGGCTGGCCCGGCGCTCGGAGATGTCGCGGGCCACCCCGTGCAGCTCGAGCACACCGCTGGCGGGGTTGCGGCAGCAGGTGCTGAGGACTTCCACCCACACCCCGTCGCCATGCTTGCTCGGCAGGCGGAACTCGTCGGTGCGGAACACCGGCGTCCCCGGCGAGAGGGACAGGAAGGTGTCGACCCCTTTGCGGATGACCGTCTTCACCTCGTCGGCGATGGCGGGGTCGAGGGCACCCAGCAGGGGCGTGCCGATCAGCTCGGCCGGGGTGTAGCCGAGCAGGCGCTCGACCGAAGGGCTGACGTAACAGAAGCGCAGGGTTTCGGCGTCGGCAGTCCACACCACGTCGAGCATGGTTTCGGTGAGCAGACGGTATTTCTCTTCGCCGGCCTGCAGCTCGGCCGCCGCCCGCCCAGCCTCGGCCACGCTGCGCTTGAGGCGGCGGTTCATGCGGTAAACGTACAGCGCCCCGGCGCTCACCAGGGCGGTGAGCGCGAGGGTCAGGCCCAGGTAGGCACGCAGGCCTTCCAAGTCGGCGCTGCCGTCGGGAGCATACAGAAAGCCGGCAAAGTCGAAATTCGCCGGCAACATGCCGATGCCCTCGTAGGTTTCGGCGATGTGTTGCCAGCGCCCCTTGTTCATGTAGCCGATCTCGACCATGTCGGCACGGATCAGCGACTGCATCTGGCGGGCGGCGAAGAGCTGGAAATCCCGCGAGACGGCGGGGGCATAGCGCTCGTGGATCAGCGTGGCGATCTCGCCGGGGTGGGCCATGGCGTACTCCCAGCCCCGCAGGCTGGCCCGGCGGAAGGCCCTGGCCAGGTCGGGCCTGGCCTTCAGCAGCGACTCGGAGGTGAACAGGTTGTCGCCATAGAAATCGATACCCACCGAGCGGGGCGTGAAGATCTGATAGTCGACGCCGGCTTGGTCGAGAAAATACGGCTCATACGACAGATACGCCGACATTGCATCGACCTTGCCGTCGATGAGATCCCGGGTGTTGAAACTGTGCTCGACAACAGTCAGCCGGTCGTCGGCGATGCCTTCCCGGCGCAAGTAGGCGGTGAGCTCGGCCATCGCGGGCTCGACCATCACCCGCTGGCCGGCGAGATCATGCACCGACTGGGCGGCCGACTGGCGCCGGGCGATGTACACCGCCGGCGAGTGCTGGAAGATCGTGGCCAGCACCACCACTGGCCGGCCGGCGTGCCGGTCGAGCAACAGGGCGCTGTTGCCAACACCAAAATCCGCCCGCCCCGAGACGACCTGCCCGACCACATCCAGCCCGGGCCGGGCCTCTTCGATGCGCACCTCGAGCCCGGCATCCCGGTAGTAGCCCTTCTCCAGCGCCGCGTAGTAGCCGGCAAACTGAAAGTTATGGGTCCACTTGAGCTGCAGCGTCACCGGCGTCGCCGCCAGCACGGGAAAGCCGAGGGCAAGCAGCAACACGGCCCCGAGCGCACGCAGCGCCGGGCCCGGCAGTATGGATGTCATGAAGCGCTGAAAAACCGGCATCGCAGGGCTGGAGATCAAAGACACGGTTTTTAACGGCCGCGACACCTGCAAATTGACCCCTTTGTCATCGAAAAATCCCATGTCCGGCAATTGCCCACCGGCAGCGGCGGCGGGCTGCTCTAAACGATCACCGCCGCCGGGTAAAGGACGCGCCCCTCGCCCCGCGGGCCGGCAGCTCAGCCCGGCGATCAGGGGCACTGGGCCGCGCGCGGCACGCAGATCCGGCAGCTCTCCCCGCCGGGCTCGCAGCACTTCTGGCCGGTCCGGCAGCCACGGGTGCCGCAGGCCCGCACGCAGCGCGCGAAGCTTTGCGCGCATTGGGCGGCGGTGGGTTGCCCTGGCGTGCCGGCGTCGGCGAGGCAGCTGTCGCGGTCGGCGGAGCAATCGTCGGCGCAGGGGGTGGGTGCCTCGGGCGGGCTGGGCAGCGGGTAGGCAACCCGCCACGCGCCGCGGCCCTGGGTTCCGATGTACAAGCGGCCGTTTGCGCCATCCGCCTCGAAATGGGCGGTACGCGGGCGCGGGATCACCGGGTTGGCGGCCCCGCCGGAGTTGTCGGTGAGGGTCGTCCAGGTGGCGCCGCGGTCGAGGCTGAGCTGCAGGCCCGAGTCGTAGCCGCCGACCACGATGGTCCTCCCGTCGAGGGGCGAGAACGCCAGCAGCGTCGGCTGGGCGTAGCCCGAGAGGTTTGGGCTGAAGCCGGTCGGGCCGAGGGCGCTGCGCATCAGGAAGGCCCCGTTGGCGGTGAGCCGCGTCTCGAGCCCGGGGATGCGCGTCCAGGTGGTGCCGCCGTTGGCGCTGCGCATCATCTGCAGGCTGGGCCCGGCCACCACCGCGGCGATGAAGCTCTGGCGGTTGTGGGGGTCGACGGCAAACAGCGCGAAGCGCGACGCCTGGCCGGCAGAGATCACCGGCGGCGTGAGCTCGACCCATGTGCCGCCGGTGGCCTGGCCGTCGTAGCGGAAGACCCGGTCGCTGCCGCTGCCGTCGCAGGTGCCCGACTGCACGAAGAACGACAGCTGCCCGCCGCTGCGGCTGACGCTCACCGAACAGCCGGCCGCCGGCAAGGTGCCGAGCCGCGTCCACGCCACCGTGCCGGCGGTGATGTCGGCCGTGCGCTGCAGGCCGGTGCCGGTCAGCACCACGTAAACATTGCCCTCGATCCAGGCGATCGACTTGCCGAAGTTGAACGACACGATGCCCCCGGGCGGCTGGCTGGCCACCGGCAGCAGCAGGCCGCCGCTCATCCCGCCGCCGCGGCGGAACAGCCGCACCGCCGGTGGCGGGCTGTACACCCCCAGCGAATACACCACCTGATTGGGCTGGGCGCCGCTGCCGAAACCGTCGCAGCATTCGCTGTGGTTCCAGGTGGGCGGCGTGCTGGCCGCCGTGCGGGTGCCGATGGCGCCGTTGTCCTGGGCCAGCATGTAGGCCTCCTCCTGGCCGGCGCCGCTGAGGGCTGCGCCGCTCAGGTTCCACAGCCACAGGGAGCGCGGCGTGCGCTCGGGCTGGTCCCAGGCCGGGGTCTGGCAGGCCGGGTGGGTAGCGCGGGTGTTGCGGTAAACGCCGCCGTCGTTGCTGAACAGCACCGGGCAGGCGCTGGTGGCGACCATCGTCGCCGGGCAACGGGCCAGGCAGGCGCGCAGGCGGCTGGTGCAGGTGGCCGGCCGGGTGAGGCCCTCGGCGGCGCATTCCCGGCGGTCGGCCTGGCAGCGGGCGTTGCAGGCCGGCGAGACGACCCGCGTCTCGGGTGGCCGCGGGTCGAAGGCGACCCGGCCGGCGTCGGCGTGGGCGCCGGTGCTCACATTCACCCAGCTACCCGAGGCCGGGCAACGGTTGCCGGTGCCGTTTGCCGGGCGCGCGCAGGCGGCGCGAAACAGGCTCACGTCGCCAAACCACAGATCGAAGCTGTCTGTGCCCGTGCGGTTAGTCATCACGAAGGGGATGCGCCCCTGGCGGGCCGGGTTGACGTAGGAGCCACCCCAGTTGCCGCCACCGTCGTCGGACTCGAAGATGGCGGTGCCGCTGGTGGCAAACAGCACGCCGCTCTCGTGGGGCGACACGGCCAGGGAGCACACACCGCCGGGCAGCGGGTTGCCAGCGGCGGCGGGGCCGCTCCAGGTGGTGCCACCGTCGGTGGAGCGGCGGTGGCCGATGTCGCCGCAGACGTCGATACCGCCGCCGTGGACGATCACATCCACCAGACGCCGGGCGCCGCCGGCACCCATCGGGTTGAGGTAACGCCAGTTCTGCCCCCCATCGGTGCTGACGGCGAGCCCGCAATTGGTGGCCGCATAGACCCGCTCCGGGTGGGCCGGGTCGAAGGCCACGCCGAAGCCGCTGAGTTCCTGCACCGCGCGGTTGTCCGCGCAGGCGCCGGCCGGCGGGGTGGCCGAGGCCGGGCGCATCCAGCTGAGGCCGCCGTCGCCACTGCGCAGGATGCCGGCGCGGGAGTCGGTGCGCCCGTCGAACAAGGCCGTCGCCACCAGCACCTGCGAGTTGCCCGGCTGCACCGCCACCCGCCAGGCGGCGGTGGCCAGGAAGTTGTCGAGGCGGTCCCAGGTGCGCCCCCGGTCAGCGGTCTTGTAAAGCCCGCCCCACTCGGAGGCGGCGTAGTACACGTTGCCGTCCTGCGGGTCGGCCGCCACCGACTGAATGCGGCCGCCGGAGCCGCCGTTGGCATTGGTGGCATGCAGCGAGGAGCGGATGGGGTTGATCTCGTCGATGGCGATCTGGGCCGACGCCGGCATACAGGCAAAGGCGCCCAGCGCTGCCAGCGCCCAGCGGACGGCCGGCGTGTGGAGCATGGAGCGCTTCATCTTGGCCTCCGGGCCGTGGGCTTGGCGGGGCTCGCCATGTCCATCGGGCAGATCGCCGCCTGGCAGGCCAGGGCGTCCACCTCGGAGGCGGCGGGCCGGATGAAATAGGTGCGGCCGGGCTCGGCCTGGTCGAGGGTGACCACCGAATCCGGCGACTCAGGGTTTTCGACCGCGCCCCGGGGCAGGCTCAGAGGCGACAGCGCCGCCCCCGCCGCCACGCTGCGCACCGCGATGCTCTCGAGGCCGGGGGCCGGGGCGTCGCCCCGCCGCGGCATCGGCGCGCGCGAGGTGGCGAAGCTGCCCTCGCCCCGCCGCGCCGTGGGGCTCGCGCCCACCAGCGGCAGGGTGATCGCCCGGCCCCGCCCAAAGCCATCCACGTAGGTCGTGATGTCCAGCGCCGACGGCGGGCCGGACAGCGTTTTCGGCACGGCACCGTTGCCGCGGGCCGAGGCTTCACCGTGGGGCATGTGGATTTCGATCAGCGCGTTGCCGATCTCCGTCTGGCTACAGAACGAGCGGCAGCTGCCCCAATCCACCACCGCCTGCCCCCAGGCCAGCGGCGACAGGGCGAGCATTGCCCCGGCCCGCAGCAGCGCGTCTCGCATCGAACGGCTCATGGCTTTCCTCCTCCCGGACTCCCTGGTGCACAAGCGCCACCTTGCGCGGCGCCCGACGCCTCCGGCATTCACCAGGCATGAGGCGCCGGGCATCTTTTCACCATAGATCAGCCCAACCCACATGCAAGCGTCTTTCGCCGGCCCCCTGGCCGCTTCCGCCCTGCCCTGGCGTTAGGCGACGGCCCGCCTCCTGTGGCGCAGGTGTCACGGGATGGAAGACCGGGCAAGCCGCCCATACACCGAAATACCATTGCGAATCATTCTCACTTGCATTAATATTGCAAGCAGATCCTTCGAGCAAGCCAGCCCCAACGCGCCCATCGCCACGCAGCCAGCCAGCCACAGGTCACGAAAATCCTCGGCGCCCGCCCCCGGGCGCCCTCATTTCCGGAGGCCCCCAGGGCATACAGGCACATGGCACACAAGAAAAGCCGTCACCGGCACATCCCCAAACAAGCAAACCCCGCAGCCACCGGCGAGCGGGCCATCCTGCCCCTCGGCGCACTGATGTTCGCCGCCTCGATGAGCAGCTGGGCGCAGACCGCCGACGACGACACCAAGACCCTCAAGCCGGTGGTGGTGAAAGCCACCGCCGAAGCCGAACCCAGCGGCAAGGACAGCCTGCGCACCACCACCACCCGCATTGGCAAGGGCAAGCAGCAACTGCGCGACATCCCCCAGTCGGTCACCGTGGTCACCGAGAAGCTGCTCGACGACCGCAAGGTGGACACCGTCAAGGAGGCCCTCAAGATGACCTCCGGCGTCACCTTCCTGGCGGCCGAAGGCGGCGAGGAGGACATCCGCCTGCGCGGCTTCCCCCTCAACACCACCGGTGACCTGTTCATCGACGGCATGCGCGACCCGGCCTTCTACGACCGCGACACCTTCAACATGGACCGCATCGAGGTGATGCGCGGCTCGGCGTCGATGCTCTTCGGCCGCGGCTCCACCGGCGGCGCGGTCAACCAGGTGAACAAGCAGGCCAAGCTGCTCGATGAAAGCCAGGTCGACCTGACCCTCGGCAGCTACCAGTATCGCCGCGTGGTGGCCGACGTTAACGTGAAGACCGGCGACGACTCGGCGCTGCGCCTCAACGCCATGCGTACGCTGGCCGACAACAATGGCGCCGGCACCAGCCTCGACAAATACGGCTTCGCCGCCGACTACCGCTGGGGCATCGGCAGCCGCGACGAGTTCGAGGTGAACTTCTTCTACCTGAACAACAACAACGGCATCAACTACGGCCTGCCCTACATCCGCAAGAGCGCCACCAATGCCGCGCTGACCACCATCCCGGTCGATCCGTCCAGCTACTACGGCACCCAGAGCGACTACAACCACGGCTCAGCCGCCTACGCCACATTTGCCCACACCCACCGTTTCTCGGCCGACACCGAACTCGTCACCAAGATCCGCAAGGGCGACTTCGAACGCGATCAGCGTGCCAGCACCGTGCGCATCGCCGGCGCGGCGCTGCAGCCCGGCGGCGTGCTCGCCACCCGCGAGAACTTCAGCAACGCCACCGTGCTCACCCGCGGCGTTCAGAACAAGATCCAGAGCATGGAGAACCTGTTCGCCCAGAGCGACCTGTCCACCAAGTTCGAAGCCCTCGGCCTCAAGCATGAGGTGCTCACCGGCGTCGACTTCGCCTGGGAGAAGAAGATCGTCCGCGGCGCCCGCAGCGCGGCCCAGGGCGGCGTCACCATCCCGGCCAAGCCAACCACCACCATCGGCGCCGGCGGCACCGGCTGGGTCGACGAAGACGCCCGCGTGATCGGCAAGACCAGCGAGTTCGAGAGCCTGTCCGGCGGCGTGTACGCCCAGGACTTGATCCACGTCGCCCCGCACTGGAAGCTCCTCGCCGGCCTGCGTTACGACGGCATGTCAGCCCAGTACGACGCCTTCAACCTGGCCACCAACGCCGTCACCAATTACCAGCAGTCGATCTACAAGATGAGCAACCGCTTCGGCTTGCTCTTCCAGCCCTCCGACCGCCACTCCTTCCACCTCTCCTACGGCACCTCGTTCAACACCTCGGGCGACACCTATTCGTACAGCACCGCCACGGTGAACACCCCGCCCGAGAAGAGCATGAACGTCGAGCTCGGCGCCAAGATCGACTCCGCCGACCGCCGCATGAGCAGCCGCTTCGCCCTGTTCCGCGGGGTCAAGCTCAACGAGCGCAACACCGACCCGCTGCTCAACATCGCGGTGCTGTCGGGCAAGCGCCACGCCACCGGCTTCGAGACCGACGTGATCGGCAAGATCACCCCGCGCTGGGAGGTCTACGGCTCCTACACCTGGATCTGGGACGCCGAGATCGACAAGGGCGCCGAAGGCACCGAAGGCGAGGGCCGTCGCCCGTCGCTGATCCCGAAGCACCAGGGCTCCCTGTGGAGCACCTACCAGGTGGATGAAAAGATGCGCGTCGGCATCGGCGCCAACGCCCGCACCAAGATGACCCCCAACCGCAACCCGGTGAACCTCTACTCCGACGGCTACGTCACCTATGACGCCATGGCCGAGTACGAAGCCATCCAGGACAAGCTGACCCTCAAGGCCAACCTCATCAACCTGACCAACAAGTTCTACGCCGACTCCATGTACGCCAACGGGCATTACGTGCCCGGTGTCGGCCGGACGGTTTACATCACCGGCTCCCTGAAGTTCTGAGCCACGCGGGGTGGGGTGGCCGGCGCTTGATCAAGCGCAAGATCGCCCGAGGCGGAAAATTATTTAATGACTCTCATTCTCAACAAATCCTTTGCGCCTCCTCACCTCCACCCACAGTCCCTTCAGCCATGCTCCTCCAGATCCCCGACCTCCTCACCCCCGACGAAGTCCGCCAGGCCCGCCAGGCCCTCGTGGGCGCCCCCTGGGCCGACGGCCGCGACAGCGCCGGCCCCCAGGCCGCCACCGTCAAGAACAACGAGCAACTGCCCCACGACTGCGCCCCGGCCACCTTCATCCGCCAGCTCGTGCTGCGAGCCCTCGACCGGCATCCGCTGTTCCTCACCGCCGCGCTGCCCAAGAAGATCTTCACCCCGCGCATCAACCGCTACGGTGGCGACACGCCCTGCTACGGCGCCCACGTGGACAACGCCATCCGCTTCCGCGCCGACACCGGCGAGCGGGTGCGCACCGACGTGTCGTGCACCGTCTTCCTCGCCGACCCGGCCGACTACGATGGCGGCGAGCTGCTCGTCCAGGACACCTACGGCGCCCGCGGCGTCAAGCTGCCCGCCGGCCACGCCGTGCTCTACCCCGGCACCAGCATCCACGAGGTCACCCCCGTCACCCGCGGCCACCGCCTCGCCTGCTTCTTCTGGGTCGAGAGCATGGTGCGCAGCGACGAGCAGCGCCGCCTGCTGTTCGATCTGGATATGGCCATCATGAAGCTGCGCGAGAAACACGGCGAAACCGCCGAAGCCGTCGCCCTCACCGGCACCTATCACAACCTCCTGCGCATGTGGGCCGACACGTGAGCCCGCAACCCGACACGCTCCCGCCGGGCGTCATCAGCCTCGCCGACCACGAAGCCCACGCCGCCGGCGTCCTCGACGCCAACGCCTGGGCCTACTTCGCCGGCGGCGCCGCCGACGAGACCACCCTCCAGCACAACCAGGGCGCCTGGCGCGAGCTGCCGCTCCAGCCCCGGGTGCTGCGCCCGCTCGCCGGCGGCCACACCCGGCTCGAACTCCTCGGCCGCCCGCTCGCCCACCCCATCCTGCTCGCCCCGGTGGCCTACCAGCGCATGGCCCACCCCGACGGCGAACTCGCCACCGCGCTGGCCGCCTCCGCCCAGGGCGCCGGCCTGGTGCTCAGCACCCAGGCCAGCCTGCCGCTCGAGCTCGTCGCCCAGGCCGTGCGCGACGACGCCGACCGCGGCCCCCTCTGGTTCCAGCTCTACCTGCAGCACGACCGCGGCTTCAACCTCGAGCTCATCCGCCGCGCCGAAGCCGCCGGCTACGAAGCCCTCGTCCTCACCGTCGACGCCCCCTGCCACGGTGCCCGCGACCGCGAGCGGCGCGCCGGCTTCCGCCTGCCGCCGGGCATTTCGGCGGTCAACCTGGCCGGCCTGCCGCCCCGCCCCGACGCGCAGCTCGGCCCTGGGCAAAGCGCCCTCTTCGACGCGCTGCTGGGCGGCGCCCCCACCTGGGACGACATCGCCTGGCTGCAGGCCAACACCCGCCTGCCGGTGCTCCTGAAGGGCATCCTCCACCCCGACGACGCCCGCGAGGCCGCGCGCCTGCGGGTGGGCGGAATCATCGTCTCCAACCACGGCGGGCGCACCCTCGACACCGCGCTGCCCACCGCCGCGGCGCTGCCGGCCATCGCCGACGCCGTGGGCGGCAGCCTGCCGCTGCTCGTCGATGGCGGCATCCGCCGCGGCACCGACGTGCTCAAGGCCCTCGCCCTCGGCGCCAGCGCGGTGCTCGTCGGCCGGCCCTACATCTTCGGGCTCGCCAATGCCGGCGCACTGGGCGTCGCCCACGTCATCCGCCTGCTGCGGGACGAGCTGGAGATCGCCATGGCCCTGTGCGGCTGCCGCACGCTCGCCGACATCACCCCGCGCCTCATCCCTCGCCCGGCCTGAAACTGGCGTCGGCAGTCGTCGTGGGGTGGTAGCCCGGGCAACAGGCGAAACGGGTATATTCGTGACAAATTCCTCATTCACGCCCGTCCCGGAGCCCGCCTGACGCCATGAAAAAAATCCTCTCGTCTCTCGCCGCCTCCGTCCTGGTCGGCCTCACCGGCGGCACCGCCCACGCCGCCCCGAAGCTGGAGCTGCTGGTACCTGCCTACTTCTACCCGGCCGGCAGCGGCAGCGACAGCTGGCAGGCCCTCGACGACGCTGCCGCCCGGGTCGGTGTCACCGCCATCGTCAACGTGAACAGCGGCCCCGGCGACACCCTCGACCCCAACTACCTGGCGGTGGTCGAATCCCTGCGCGCCGCCGGCGGGCGGGTGCTGGGCTATGTGCACACATCCTGGGGCGGGCGTGACAGCGCCGTCGAACAGGCCGACGTGGACGCCTACCTGGCCCGCTACCCCCTCGACGGCTTCTTCATCGACGAGATGGCCAGCGACACCGCCAATCTCGCCCACTACACCAGCCTCTACACCTACATCAAGAGCAAGGGCGCCGGGCTGATGGTGCTCGGCAACCCCGGCACGCCCACCGACCCGGCCTACCTCAGCAGCCCCGCCGCCGACGTGTTGATCAGCTTCGAAGGCTACGCCGCCGACTACGCCCAGCTCCCCGCGGGCTACTTCGACCCGGCCTTCGCCGGCCGCCTGGCGAGCATCGTCCACGGCGCCAGCGCCGCCCAGATGGACAGCTTCGTCGCCGACGCTGCCCCCCTCGGCCTCGCCATGATCTACGTCACCGACGACACCATGCCCAACCCCTACGACGTGCTGCCGAGCTACTGGCAGCAGGAGGTGGAGCGCGCCGCCGCCGTGCCGGCCCCCGGCGCGCTGGCCCTCAGCGGCGCAGGCGCCCTCGCCTGGCTCGCCGGCCGGCGGCCCCGCCGCAGGG
>NZ_BJNV01000024.1 GCF_006539865.1 Zoogloea ramigera | reverse complement strand
GCGTCAAGAGGATTGATGGATTATATTTTCCGGGCGCCCGCAACCGGGTCAGTCACCCTCATCGACAATCCCCCGGCTCTTCAAGCGATAGACCATTTGCGGCCTAGTGATGCCAAGCAGGCGGGCGGCAGCGGCCACATTGCCGTTGGCACGCGCAAGCGCACGCTTCAGTAATAAGGTTTCAACTTCGTCCAGGGAGACGTTGCCACAATCATCGCCCTCACCAAGAAGCAGATTGCTAACCCCCCGACTGACGCGATCCAGTTCGCGATCAGGCTCAGGATCGGACACCAGTGCCGCCGGGTCACTGACAATCAGACGCCCCTCACGACCGACTTCAAACCGCTTCTCGTCGAAGCGCTCTCCGCTCGTGAAGAGATGCGAGCTATCGACCGGGCCATTGTCACTACCGAGAATCACCCCACGCTCGATCACGTTCTCCATCTCCCGGACGTTGCCGGGCCATTCGTAGGAGAGCATGGCATCGACCGCACGCTGCGTGAAACCGGTCAGCGAGCGCCCGTGAAGCTGGTTGTACTTGGTAAGGAAATGCGACATGAGCAAGGGGATGTCTTCCCGACGCTCCCGTAGAGGAGCGATACAGACAGGAAAGACATTCAGGCGGAAGAAGAGGTCCTCGCGAAAACGACCAGCCTTGACCTCCTCACGCAGGTCGGCGTTGGTCGCCGCAATCACGCGCACATCCACCTTGGTTGTATGGGAGCCCCCCAGGCGCTCGACTTCGCCCTCCTGCAAAACGCGCAGCAGCTTGCCTTGCGCGCTTGAACTGAGCGTCCCGATCTCGTCCAGAAACAGGGTTCCGCCGTCGGCGCGCTCAAAACGACCGGGCCGGCTCTGCATCGCCCCGGTAAAAGCCCCGCGCTCGACACCGAACAACTCGGACTCGATCAACTGCTCAGGAATCGCAGCGCAGTTAACAGCAACGAAGCTCTTGCTACTTCGGGCGCTCATCCGATGCAGCGTTCGTGCAAAGACCTCCTTGCCCACACCGCTCTCACCCAGAAACAGGACCGTCGCCTGGGTTGGCGCCACCTTCCGGACCATGTGCATCACGGCACTGAAGCCGGAGGAAATCCCCACCGGACCATCCGCCACCTCGCTTTGCGTCTTGGGCAAACCGAAAGGGCTGACCGAACGCTTGCCGGTGCTCGCCCCGAGCTCGGCAAAAAAGTCGGGCATCATGTAGCGCAGATCCTGGGCCGCTTCGTCTCCCCACTCCTCGACGAGCTTGCCCACGATCCGGCAGGCGGCATGCCCCATCGACTGGCACTCCACCTCCCGGTAAAGAACCTGCCGCCCCATGAACTCCGTTGAAAACCCCGAGGCGTAGCCGATCTGCATCCAGCAGGCCGGCTCATCGCCGATCGAAAAATAACGGATGTGCTCTTCGTCCTCGACGGGGCTGGTCCACAGGAACTCGCCATAGTGCCTGCCACGCTCGAGATCGAACTCGAGCCGGACAGCCTCGGAGACACCAATACCTTCAAGGCAGTGCATCTGCGGCCCGACGACGAAGATGTCCTTGAGGGTCGTCTTTGAGCGCACTTTCCGGGCCATCTGGGCGTCGTGCACGCCCGCACGGTAGCCCATGCGCGTCAGAAAACCCCGCGCGACATCAAGCCCCAGGACTTCGATCATCTCCCTTCGCAGCGCTCCCAACGACTTGGCGTGCACCAGCAGCATCCGCTGATCATCGAGCCAGATGCGCCCATCGCTGGTCGAGAAGCGAAGCCGCGCGAGCAGATCAGCCAGATCAGGGAAACGCACCTTGTCGTGCTCAACCTGAGCCGGATCAACGACCGCCAGGCGATCACGTGAGGTCGTCGCCCGGACGCGGGCACCACTCTTCATCGGACACCCCCGCAGCTCACATCCTGACCGACACCAGCACCGCAACAACGAATCGCATTCATAGTTCTTGTAGTCTCCTCGCATCGAACAGACGCCATAATTTCCTCAACACCGATCCGACGACGTAGCAAAGATACGCTGCCCGGCAGCACAGGAAAAGCTTTTGCCACCTTTGCTGCAACGCACATGCATCCATTGATACATGCTGCACTGCAATATTTATCCGCACATTAAATCATTTGATTCAATCCCCCGAAAAGGCACCACCGTACCACCCCGGACCACCCCACCGCTCGCCAACCGGATTCACCTTGCGGCACAAGGACTTCCCTGCTTTTCTGCGACATCTGTCACGAAGCTGGCACGCCCCCTGCTAAGTAAGGTTGCTGAGGCTGCAAGTGTAACCAAATGCTCGACGGCACCCGAGGGTGTCTGCGAAGCCTAGATAAAGCCCAAGAATGCCCGGCAGAGAGGCGTGAGAAGGAAGAGGATCAACCAATCGGCACAAGCTCCACACGGCCTGCCCCGGCGGCCGCCAAAGCATGTGAGCACCGCATTTTTCTCTTCCTGAAGCAGTCCCCAGGCAGCGCAACCGCAGGGCGGGGGCGCGACTGGTGGCTTGTGAATCCGGCGACATCTGACACCAAGTCCTGAAGTAGTTCTCGATTGTGACCACGAATAGGAGACGAGCGTGACCCAAGTCAATCAAGACACCCAAGCAAAAATTGCCAAGCTCGAAGCGATGCTTGAAGAAGACACCGCCAAGAACATGTACCGCATCGATCGCGCAGCCTTCACCGATGAAGAGCTGTTCGAACTCGAGATGAAGCACATCTTCGAAGGCAACTGGATCTTCCTGGCCCACGAAAGCCAGATCCCGAACGTCAACGACTACCTCAACATCTACGTCGGCCGCCAGCCGGTGCTGATCACCCGCGACAAGACCGGTCAGCTGCACGCGATGGCGAACACCTGTACCCACCGCGGTGCGACGCTTGCCCGTCACAAGAAGGGCAACAAGTCCAGCTTCACCTGCCCGTTCCACGGCTGGACCTTCAACAACAGCGGCAAGCTGCTGAAGGTCAAGGACCAGTCCCCGGACGCCGGCTACCCCGAGTGCTTCAACAAGAACGGCAGCCACGACCTCGTCAAGCTCGGCGCCTTCGAAAACTACCGCGGCTTCCTGTTCGGCAGCATCAACCCGGACGTCGTTCCCCTCGCCGACTACTTGGGCGAAGCGGCCAAGATCATCGACATGATCGTCGACCAGGCGCCGGACGGCATTGAAGTCCTGCGCGGCATCGGCGCCTACACCTTCGACGCCAACTGGAAGCTGCAGGCCGAGAACGGCGCCGACGGCTACCACGTCACCGCGGTTCACTGGAACTACGCCGCCACCCAGGGCCGTCGCACCGCCGACGGCAAGGAAGACACCATCAAGGCCATGAGCGCCGGCGGTTGGGCGCGTCAGGGCGGTGGCTCCTACTCCTTCAAGAACGGCCACATGCTGCTGTGGACCAACTGGGCCAACCCGGAAGACCGTCCCCTGTGGCACAAGCGTGACGAGTGGATCGCCAAGTTCGGTGAAGCCAAGGCCGACTGGATGCTCAAGAAGTCCCGCAACCTGTGCATCTACCCGAACGTCTATCTGATGGACCAGTTCAGCTCCCAGATCCGCGTGCTGCGCCCGATCTCGGTGGACAAGACCGAAGCCACGATCTACTGCATCGCGCCGAAGGGTGAAGAGCCTGCCGCCCGCGCCCGCCGCCTGCGCCAGTACGAAGACTTCTTCAACGCCACCGGCATGGCCACCCCTGACGACCTCGAAGAGTTCCGCTCCTGCCAGCACGGCTTCAACGCCCGCGCCGTCAAGTGGAACGACATGACCCGTGGCGCGACCCACTGGGTCAAGGGCCCGGACGCCAACGCCGACCTCATCGGCCTCAAGCCCGAGCTCTCTGGCATCAAGACCGAGGACGAAGGCCTGTACGTCATGCAGCACGTGTACTGGCTCGAGACCATGAAAAAAGCCTATATCGCCGAACAAGCCGAACAAGACGGAGCCAAGTGATGCTGTCCTACGAAGCCATTCAATCTTTTGTTTTCCAAGAAGCACGTGCCCTTGACGAACGCCGCTGGGCCGACTGGCTTGAGTTCTATGCCGAAGACGTCGAATTCTGGATGCCGGCCTGGGATGAAGACGACACGCTGACCAACAATCCGCAGAACGAAGTCTCGCTGATCTACTACGCCAGCCGTTCGGGCCTGGAAGACCGCATCTTCCGCATCGAGACCGAGCGCTCCAGCGCGACGATCCCGGATACCCGCCACGGCAAGTCGATCTCGAACCTCGAGGTGCTCTCCCAGGACGAAAACAGCGTCAAGCTGCGCTTCAACTGGATCACCAACAGCTTCCGCTACGACATCCTGGACACCTACTTCGGTTACTCCGAGTACACCCTGGACACGTCTGGTCCGAAGCCCGTGATCAAGAAGAAGTACGTGGTGCTGAAGAACGACTACATCCATCACGTTCTCGACATCTACCACATCTAAGCCGACGTGAAATGACCCGTCCGTGCCCGCGCACGGACGGGTTGCAGCTTTCAATCGCCGATAAGGACAATTCCATGCCGTTCAACATTGCCCTGCAGTTCGAAGACGGGGTCACCCGCGTCATCCCCTGCGACGCCAACGAGCTTGTATCCGAGGCCGCGTACCGCGCCAAGATCAACATTCCCCTCGACTGTCGCGACGGCGCCTGCGGCACTTGCAAGTGCCACTGTGAAAGCGGCACGTATACTCAAGGTGTTTACATCGAAGACGCACTGACCGACGAGGAAGCTGACCGGGGTTACGTCCTGACCTGTCAGATGAAGCCGACCTCCGACTGCGTCATCAAGATCCCGGCCTCCTCGGCCGCCTGCAAGACCGAAGTCGCGTCCTACGCCACCAAGGTCTCCAAGATCAACCGCGACTCCAAGACGACCGTCTCCTTCACCATCGAAGCCGACCGTCCGGTCTCCTTCCTGCCCGGCCAGTACGTCAACCTCGGCGTCCCCGGCACCCAGGAGACCCGCGCCTACTCCTTCAGCTCGGCACCGAACAGCACCGAGCTGGGCTTCCTGATCCGTGACGTCCCCAACGGCCTGATGAGCACCTACATGCGCAGCCAGGCCAACGTCGGTGACACCATGAGCTTCACCGGCCCCTACGGCAGCTTCTATCTGCGCCCCGTCGAGCGCCCCGTGCTGATGCTGGCAGGCGGTACCGGTCTGGCCCCCTTCCTGTCGATGCTGCTGTGGCTCAAGTCCAACCCGACGACCCACCCGATCATGCTGGCCTACGGCGTCAACACCAATGACGACCTGGTCGAACTCGACGCCCTGAACGCGCTCAAGGCCGCCATGCCGAACCTCGAGTTCTTCACGGTCATCGTCGATCCCGCCAGCGGCCACCCGAAGTGCGGCTACGTCACCGACCACCTGAGCGCCAAGGATCTGCACGACGGCAACGTCGACGTCTACGTCTGCGGCCCCCCGCCGATGGTCGAAGGTGTCCGCAAGTGGATGTCCGGCGTCGGCGTCACCCCGAACAGCTTCCATTTCGAGAAGTTCTCGTCCTCCACCGCGGGAGCTCACGAATGAGCAAGGCCGACCGCTTCAAGAAGAAGGTTGTCATCGTCACCGGTGCCGCTCAGGGTATCGGCCGCGGCGTCGCGCTGCAGGTTGCCGCCGAGGGCGGCAAGGTGCTGGCCGTCGACCGCTCCGACCTGGTCAATGAAGTCGTCGAAGAGATCAAGGCCGCCAAGGGCAAGGCAGTCGCCTTCCAGGCCGACCTCGAAACCTACGCCGGCGCACAGGCCGTCGTAGCGGAGGCGCTCAAGCAGTTCAAGCGGGTCGACATCCTCATCAACAACGTCGGCGGCACCATCTGGGCCAAGCCCTTCGAGTGCTACGAAGAAGCCCAGATCGAGGCCGAAGTGCGCCGTTCGCTGTTCCCCACCCTGTGGTGCTGCCGCGCCGTGCTGCCGACGATGATCGAGCAGAAGAGCGGCGTCATCGTGAACGTCTCCTCGGTCGCCACCCGCGGCGTGCACCGCGTGCCGTACTCGGCAGCCAAGGGCGGCGTGAATGCACTGACAGCATCCCTGGCCATGGAAAACACCCAGCACGGCATCCGCATCAACGCCACCGCTCCCGGCGGCACCGATGCACCGCCGCGCCGCGTGCCGCGCAACCAGAACGCCGTCGAACAGACTGCACAAGAAAAAGAATGGTACCAGGGCGTAATCGACCAGACGATCGACTCCAGCCTGATGCACCGCTACGGCACCATCGAAGAGCAGGTCGCTCCGATCCTGTTCTTCGCCTCCGATGAGTCTTCCTACATCACCGGGTCGGTACTGCCCGTGGGTGGCGGCGACCTCGGCTAATAATAAGAAACTCCCAAGACCTCCCTCCCCGTCACCTAAAAATCATTCATACCAATAACTAGATCAAGCGAGACAACATGGCCAAAATAGATGTTCACGAAATTGCCGACCACGCCAAGTTCAACGGCTTCCACGGCATGGTTCTGTTCTGGTGCGCCATCATCATCATTTTTGACGGCTACGACCTGGCAGTTGCCGGCATCGCCCTGCCGTCCATCATGAAGGAGATGGGCGTCACCCCCGCCACCGCCGGCTACATGGTCAGTTCGGCCCTGTTCGGCATGATGTTCGGTGCCATGTTCCTGGGCACCATCGCCGACAAGATCGGCCGCCGCTGGGCCATCGTGATCTGCATCATCCTGTTCAGCGTCTTCACTGCTGCGGCAGGCATGACCCACGACCCGGTCACCTTCAGCATCACCCGCTTCCTCGCCGGCCTCGGCATTGGTGGCGTGATGCCCAACGTGGTCGCCCAGATGACCGAGTACTCCCCGCGCAAGATGCGTAGCACGCTGGTGACGCTGATGTTCAGCGGCTACTCGGTGGGCGGCATGCTGGCGGCGGTGCTCGGCAAGGGTCTGATCGAAACCTACGGCTGGTCCTACGTGTTCTACGCGGCGGCCGTCCCGGTGCTGATCATCCCCTTCGTGCTGATGTCCCTGCCCGAATCCATGGCCTTCCTGCTCAAGAAGGGCCGCATCGACGAGCTCAAGAAGATCGTCCAGCGCCTCGAGCCCAGCTACACCCCCTCCGCCGGCGACAGCTTCGAGCTGCCCAGCACCCAGAAGGTCGAAGGCGCCCCGATCGGCAAGCTGTTCCAGGACGGCCGCGGTTTCAGCACCGCCATGTTCTGGATCGCCTTCTTCATGTGCCTGTTCATGGTGTATGCGCTCAGCTCCTGGCTGACCAAGCTGATGGCCCAGGCCGGCTACAGCCTCGGCTCCGCCCTGACCTTCGTGCTGGTGCTCAACTTCGGCGCGATGATCGGTGCAATCGGTGGTGGCTGGCTGGCCGACCGCTTCAGCATCAAGAAGGTCGTGATGTGCTTCTTTGCGCTGGCAGCAGTGTCGATCACCTTGCTCGGCGTCAAGATGCCCACCGACGCACTCTTCTTCGTTGTCGGCCTGGCCGGCGCCTCGACGATCGGCACGCAGATCCTGATCTACGCCTACGTCGGCCAGTACTACCCGATGGCGATCCGCTCCACCGGCATCGGCTTCGCCTCCGGCGTCGGCCGCAGCGGCGCGATCCTGGCGCCGATCGTGATCGGCACCCTGGTGGGCATGGCCCTGCCGCTCGAGCAGAACTTCATCGCCATCGCCATCCCGGCCGTGATCGCCCTGATCGCTGTCGGCCTGGTCAACCAGAGCCGTTCGGCCTCGGCCCTGTAATACGGAGTCAGCTGTGAATCCTCGCTCCAGGTCCATGCGGCGCAGCCAGTCGGCCTGCCTTGCAATGGCCCTGGAGCGAGTTCGTTTGCCTGCCCTGCCGGGTCAGCGACACGCCTGCCCGGAAGCTCCACGGCATCGCCGGCAGGCCACACCCGCAGCTCCGGATACACGGCCCTCCGCCCGCCCCGGAAACGTATTTTTGCCTGCCTCCCCCAGGATGATCGCGTCAGCAAAGGCTATCCAGGCATGAAGCACACCGTCACAATCGAAAACACCGGCGAAACCTTCCGCTGCGACGAGGAAACCAACGTCCTCCTCGGCATGGAGCAACTGTGCCGCAAGGGGATCCCGGTCGGCTGCCGGAATGGCGGCTGTGGCGTGTGCAAGGTTCAAGTCAAGAAAGGTCAATACGCCAAGCGGAAAATGAGCCGCGGCGTGGTGAGCGCCGAGGAAGAAGCCTCCGGCTGCGTGCTGGCCTGCAAGATCTTCCCCCAGAGCGATCTGGAGGTCGAGGTGGTCGGCAAGATGGCTCGCGCCATTGTTGCCCAACAGAGCGCGTCGTCCGATTTCGGGTTCACGACGACGATGAAAACCAATAAACCCGTCGAGGAGAAGTGAATGGCACTGACTGGCGTTTTGCGCCCCGGGCACGTCGCACTGCGCGTGCTCGAGATGGAGCCGGCCCTGAAGCACTACAGGGACGTGCTTGGGCTGATCGAAGTCGCCCGCGACGACAAGAACCGGGTCTTTCTGAAGGCTTGGGACGAGCATGATCACCACAGCGTGGTGCTGCGTGAGGCCGACGAAGCTGGCATGGACTACATGGGCTGGAAGGTGGACTCCCCCGCCACCCTGAAGAAGCTCGCCGCCGACGTTGAGCAGTCCGGTCTCGCCACCGAGATGTCCTGGATTCCGGCCGGCGAGCACCCCGCCACCGGCGAACGTTTCCGCTTCACGATCCCCACCGGGCACGTGATGGAGCTCTTCGCCGAGAAGGCCATCGTTGGCAACAACTGCGGCACCGACGGCCAGGACATCAACCCCGACCCGTGGCCGGACGGCCTGAAGGGCATCGCGGCGACCCGCTTCGACCACTGCCTGCTCTACGGCGACGACCTCGACGGCAGCGTCAAGCTGTTCACCGAAGTGCTGGGCTTCGGCATCGCCGAGCAGGTCATGCTCGCCGGCGACAAGAAGTTCATGATCGGCGCCTTCCTGTCGTGCTCGAACAAGGCCCACGACGTGGCCTTCATCCGCCAGCCGGTGAAGGGCAAGTTCCACCACGCCTCCTTCGAACTGCGCAGCTGGGAGCAGGTCCTGCGTGCCGGCGACATCCTGTCCCGCACCAAGACCTCCATCGACATCGGCCCGACCCGTCACGGCATCACCCGCGGCGAGACGATCTACTTCTTTGATCCCTCGGGCAACCGTAACGAAGTCTTCTCCGGCGGCTACATCTACTACCCGGACAAGCCGGTCATCACCTGGTACGACGAAAGCCTCGGCCCGGCGATCTTCTACCATGATCGCAAGCTCAACGAAGCCTTCCTGAGCGTGTTCACCTGACATGCCGCTCCCTCGCACCGCAGCTTGCGGTGCGAGGGGTTTTGCACAGACGATTTGCAGCAAAAAAATATCGAGATTTTTTTCAAATATCGGTATATTACGCATCAACCGCATGACGTGACTTCAATCACGTCCAGCGGTGAGTAAAACGCCATCCAGACGCAGCTTGTCTGTTCAAGACACCAGGCACAGACCATCGGTGCACGGCAGGGGCCGCGACACCATAAGGAGAGAGTACGACATGAAAGACATCCTGAATTTCATCAACGGCGAGTACGTATCCAACGTCAGCGGCAAGACGTACGAAAAGCGCAACCCCGTCGACAATTCCCTGATCGGCATGGTGCATGAAGCCGGCAAGCCGGAAGTCGACGCCGCCGTCGCCGCCGCCAAGGCTGCCCTCAAGGGCCCCTGGGGCAAGCTATCGGTGGTCGAGCGCTGCAACATGCTCGACGCCATCGTCGCCGAGATCAACAACCGCTTCGACGACTTCCTGCAGGCCGAGATCGCCGACACCGGCAAGCCCGCCACCCTCGCCTCGCACATCGACATCCCCCGCGGCGCTGCCAACTTCAAGATCTTCACCGACACCATCAAGAACGTGTCGACCGAATCCTTCGAGATGCGCACCCCCGACGGCAAGACCGCCCGCAGCTACGGCGTGCGCACCCCGCGCGGCGTGATCGCGATCATCTGCCCGTGGAACCTCCCGCTGCTGCTGATGACCTGGAAGTGCGGCCCGGCCCTGGCCTGCGGCAACACCGTGGTCGTCAAGCCCTCCGAAGCCACCCCGAGCACCGCCACCCTGCTGGGCGAGGTGATGAACAAGGTCGGCGTCCCGCCCGGCGTCTATAACGTGGTCAACGGCTTTGGTGTCGACTCCGCCGGCTCCTTCCTGACCTCCCACCCGGACGTCAACGGCATCACCTTCACCGGCGAGACCAAGACCGGCACCGCCATCATGAAGGCCGGGGCCGACGGCATCCGCCCGGTGTCCCTCGAGCTCGGCGGCAAGAACGCCGCGCTGGTGTTCGCCGACTGCGACTTCGACAACGCCGTCGCCACCGTCACCCGCTCCTGCTTCGAGAACGCCGGCCAGGTCTGCCTGGGCACCGAGCGCGTCTACGTCGAGCGCCCGATCTTCGACAAGTTCGTCGCCGCCCTCAAGGAAAAGGCCGAGCAGATGAAGCCGGGCCGCCCCTTCGACGCCGACACCAAGATCGGCCCCCTGGTCAGCAAGATCCACCAGAAGAAAGTCCTCGGCATGTACGCCAAGGCCAAGGAAGAAGGCGCCAACATCGTCTTCGGCGGCGGCATCCCCGACATGCCCGAAGAACTGAAGGACGGCTGCTGGGTTCAACCCACCATCTGGACTGGCCTGCCCGAGACCGCCACCGTGGTCACCGAGGAAATCTTCGGGCCGTGCTGCCACATCCAGCCCTTCGACACCGAAGAAGAAGTCGTGGCGATGGCCAACAACAACCGCTACGGTCTCGCCACCTCGATCCACACCCAGGACATCAGCCGCGCCATGCGTCTGGCCAGCGAGATCGAAGTCGGCCTGTGCTGGATCAACAGCTGGTTCCTGCGTGACCTGCGCACCCCGTTCGGCGGCTCCAAGCAGTCTGGCATCGGCCGTGAAGGCGGTGTGCACTCGCTCGAGTTCTACACCGAGCTGCGCAACGTGATGGTCAAGTACTAAGAGCCGGCGCCATGAGCCAGAACCCCGAAATCGCCAGCAGCATCCGCACCGGCGGCTTCAACAGCAACGTCCATGATGTCGGCACCGGCAGCGGCACGCCGGTGCTGATGATCCACGGCTCCGGCCCCGGCGTCAGCGCCTGGGCCAACTGGCGCCAGGCGATCCCGGCCCTCGCCGGGAGCCGCCGGGTGATCGCGCCGGACATGGTGGGCTTCGGCTACACCGACCGTCCGGCCGGCATCGAGTACAGCATGGACACCTGGGTCCGGCAGGGGCTTGATCTCCTCGACGCCCTCGGGCTCGAGCGGGTGCACCTCGTCGGCAACTCCTTCGGCGGTGCCCTGGCCATGGCCCTCGCAATCCGTGCCCCCGAGCGGGTGCAGCGCCTGGTGCTGATGGGCTCGGTCGGCGTCCCCTTCCCGATCACCGAAGGGCTCGACGCCGTGTGGGGCTACCAAGCCTCGTTCGAGAACATGCGCAGCATCATGGACTACTTCGCCTGGAGCCGCGAACTCGTCACCGACGAGCTCGCCAAGCTCCGCTACGAAGCCAGCATCCGCCCCGGCTTCCAGGAGTCCTTCTCGGCGATGTTCCCGGCACCGCGCCAGCGCTGGGTGGATGCAATGACCAGCGCCGAGGCCGACATCCGCGCCCTGCCCCACGAAACCCTGATCATCCATGGTCGCGAAGACAAGGTCATTCCCCTGTCCAACTCGCTGACCCTGGCCGACTGGATCCCCAACGCGCAGCTCCATGTGTTCGGCCACTGCGGCCACTGGACGCAGATCGAACACAGCGCCCGCTTCAACCGGCTCGTCGGCGACTTCCTCGCCGAGGCCGACCAGCAATCCTGACACCCGAGGTTTTCCCCATGATGGATAAATCCAAGATCGAAAAGTACGGTGACGAGCTCTACGACGCTCTCATCAACCGCAAGGCCGTCGCTCCGCTGACCGACCGCGAAGCCGACATCACCATCGAGGACGCCTACCAGATCCAGCAGCGCATGATCCAGCGCCGCCTCGACGCCGGCGAGACCATCATCGGCAAGAAGATCGGCGTGACCAGCAAGGTTGTCATGGACATGCTCAAGGTCAGCCAGCCCGACTTCGGCATGATGACCTCCGGCATGGTCTTCAACGAAGGCGAATCCATCGACACCAGCACCATGATCGCCCCGCGCGCCGAAGCCGAAGTGGCCTTCGTGCTCAAGAGCGACCTGATGGGCCCGGGCGTTACCGCGGCCGACGTGCTGCGCGCCACCGATTTCGTGGTGCCCTGCTTCGAGATCGTCGACTCCCGCATCCAGGACTGGAAGATCAAGATCCAGGACACCGTCGCCGACAACGCCTCCTGCGGCGTGCTGGTGCTTGGCGGCCGTCGCAAGAGCCCGGCCGACATCGACCTGGCGCTGGCCGGCATGGTTCTCGAAAAGAACGGCGAAATCATCAGCACCTCCACCGGCGCCGCAGTCCAGGGCTCCCCGGTGAACGCAGTGGCCTGGCTTGCCAACACGCTAGGCAACCTGGGCATCGGCCTCAAGGCCGGCGAAGTGATCCTGTCCGGTTCGCAATCCCCGCTGGTTCCGGTCAAGGCCGGCGACAGCCTCGTTTGCACCGTTGGTGGCCTGGGTGGCACCTCCGTCCGCTTCATCTGATTGTAGAAAGAGATAACTCATGAACCTCGATAACGCCACCATCCTGAAGCTCGCGGAGCACCTCGAAAACGCCGAACTCCAGGCCCACGACGTCACCAAGATCACCAACGACTACCCGGACATGGACTGGGACGACGCCTACGCCATCCAGGACGAGATCCGTCGTCGCAAGGAAGCCCGCGGCAACAAGATCGCCGGCCTCAAGTGTGGCCTCACCTCCTTCGCCAAGATGAAGCAGATGGGCGTCGAAGTGCCCGTGTTCGGCTTCGTCGCCGACTACATGGCCCGTCCGGACGGTGGTGACATCAAGCACGCCGAGATGATCCACCCGAAGGTCGAAGCAGAAATCTGCATCGTCACCAAGGCCCCCCTGAAGGGCCCGGGCTGCCACGTCGCCGCGGTCATGGCTGCCACCGACTTCGTGGTTCCGGCCGTTGAAGTGATCGACTCCCGCTACCGCGACTTCAAGTTCGACCTGAAGAGCGTGATCGCCGACAACACCTCCTCCTCCCGCTTCGTGATCGGCGGCAACATGCGCAAGCTCGACGAACTCGACCTGCGCACGCTGGGTGTGGTGCTCGAGATCAACGGCGAAATCCGCTCGATGGCTGCCGGCGCTGCCGTGCTGGGCAACCCGCTGGCCGCCGTCGCCATGCTGGCCAACCACCTGGGCGCCCGCGGCCAGGAGATCCCGGCCGGCACCTTCATCATGACCGGCGGCGTGACCGAAGCCATCACCGTCAATCCGGGCGACAACGTCAATGTCCGCTTCCAGGACCTCGGCTCCGTCTCGATGCGTTTCGTCTAAAGCCAGAAGCGCCACCGACCCGACGCCGGCCAGCCGCTTGCCCGGCCCTGTCTCGACGAGGCAGGGCCGGGGCCGCGCCGGAGCGGGGAAAGTGCTGCTCGGGCGCCAGGCGCAGCCGGCTCCGGCCGCGCCTGGCTGCAGTAACCCGATCCTGAATCCAGTCGGTTTTATCGTGGCAACAGCTCAGCAAGCCTAGTGCTGCCCCAAAAAACCAGGGACTGGGGGCGGAGACAACAAGAGGACAATTTCATGTCATCAAAGCAAAACCTCACCACCGTGTTCAACAAAGAGTCTGGAGAAATCCACCTCGGCGGCATCGACGCGCTGGTTCGGCTGACCCTCGACCAGGTGCGCACCGACGCGCGCCGCGGCCTCAAGACCGGCATGTTCGTCTCCGGCTACCGTGGCTCCCCGGTGGGCATGCTCGACGCCGCGCTGATCAAGCAACAAAAGCTGCTCGTCGAACACAACATCAAGTTCGTTGACGGCCTCAACGAAGACCTCGCCGCCACCGCCGTGTGGGGCACCCAGATGATGCACACCGTCGGCAAGCAGAAGTTCGACGGCGTCACTGGCATGTGGTACGGCAAGGCCCCGGGCGTCGACCGCTCCGGCGACGCCCTCAAGCACGCCAACTACACCGGCATCGGCAAGAACGGCGGCGTGCTCGCCATCGTCGGCGACGACCCGAGCTGCAAGAGCTCCTCCCTCGCCAGCCAGTCCGAGCCCATGCTGTTCCACGTCGGCATGCCCTCGCTCTACCCGGCCAACGTCCAGGAAATCCTCGACCTGGGCCTGCACGGCTACAACATGTCGCGCCTGGCCGGCCTGTGGGTCGGCATGAAGATCGTCACCAACGTGGCCGACGGCACCGGCACCGCCAGCGTCGACCCCGCGCGCCTCAACTTCGTCACCCCCGACCTCATGTTCGACGGCCAGAAGTTCACGCCGAACATGAACCTCGGCATGAATGTGCGCGTCGAGGCCCTCGAGATGGAGCAATCGCTCTACACCCGTCGCCTCGAAGTCGCCAAGCGCTACGCCCGCGAGAACAATCTCAACAACGTCGTCTTCAAGAACCCGGATGCCTGGCTCGGCATCATGACGGCGGGCAAGACCTACAACGACCTCATGCAGGCCTTCCTCGAGATGGGCCTCGACGCCGACGCGCTGCGCCGCTATGGCATCCGCGTGCTCAAGATGGGCATGCTGTTCCCGATGGAACCGACCATCGTGCGCGAGTTCGCCGAAGGCCTCGAAGAGATCTTCGTGATCGAAGAAAAGCGCCCCTTCCTCGAGATGTTCGCCAAGCAGGTGCTCTACGGCCGCGCCAACGCGCCGCGCATCGTCGGCAAGTTCGACGAGGAAGAAAAAGAGCTCCTGCCCCACTACGGCGAGTTCGAATCCGACATCATCGTCCGCGCGCTGCTCAAGCGCCTGGGCCGCAAGACCCGCATCGAGTCCGCCGAAAACTGGCTCAAGCGCCTCGACGAGATCCACGCCCGCACCAAGCTGCCCACCGCGGCCCGCACCGCCTGGTTCTGCTCCGGCTGCCCGCACAACAGCTCCACCGTGGCGCCGGACGGCAGCGTCGTGTCGGCCGGCATCGGCTGCCACACCATGGCCATGTGGATGAACCGCAACGTCGTGATGGGCACCCACATGGGCGCCGAAGGTGCACAGTGGATCGGCATGGCGCCGTTCACCAACACCAACCACATCTTCCAGAACATGGGCGACGGCACCTACGCCCACTCCGGCAGCCTGGCGATCCGCTACTGCGCGTCCACCGACGTCAACATCACCTTCAAGCTGCTGGTCAACTCGCACACCTCGATGACCGGCGGCCAGGCCATCCAGGGCGCCAACCCGGTGCCCAACATGGTCGCCGACCTGCTCGCCAACGGCGTGCGCAAGATCATCGTCACCACCGACGACCTGTCGCTGTACTCCGGCGTCCAGCTGGCCGGCCACACCGAGGTCATGCACCGCGACCGCCTCGACGAAGCCCAGAAGGAACTCGCCGGCACCCCCGGCACCACCGTGCTGATCCACGACCAGGAGTGCGCCGCAGAGCTGCGCCGCGCCCGCAGCCGTGGCAAGGCCGAAGAGCCGGCCGAGGTCACCGTCATCAACGAGCGCGTCTGCGAAGGCTGCGGCGACTGTGGCGAGAAGTCCAACTGCATGAGCGTGGAGCCGGTCCAGACCGAATTCGGCCGCAAGACCCGCATCCACCAGTCGTCGTGCAACAAGGACTTCTCGTGCGTGAAGGGCTTCTGCCCGTCCTTCCTCACCATCACGCCGAACCCTGAGCCTGCCGGTGACGGCGCGCCCAAGAAGAAGAAAAAGGGCCGCATCCCGGTCCTCGACCGCGAGCTGCCCCAGCCCGTCAACAAGATCGACGACACCATCGGCGTCGGCATCCACGTGATGGGTATCGGCGGCACCGGCTCGGTGACCGTGGTGGCCACCCTGGCCAACGCCGCTCGCCTCGAAGGCAAGCACGTCATCGGCCTCGACCAGACCGGCCTGGCCCAGAAGGGCGGCGCGGTGATCTCCGACATCAAGATCACCCACGTCCCGTTCCAGGGTTCCAACAAGATCTCCGACGGCCGTGCCGACCTGTACCTGGGCTTCGACATCCTCAACGCGACCGATCCGAAGAACCTGGACAAGTGCGGCCCCAACCGCACCATCGCGGTGGTCTCGACCACGCAGACCCCGACCGGCCAGATGGTCTCCAACCGCCACAACTTCTTCCCGAACACCAAGAGCCTGACCGCCGGCATCGACCGCGTCACCCGCAAGGAAGACAACGTCTTCCTGGATGGCCAGGCGATGGCCGAGGGCCTCTTCGGCGACGCGATGGCGACCAACAACTTCATGGTTGGTGTGGCCTACCAGGCCGGCACCATCCCGCTGAAGGCCGAGTCCATCGAGCAGGCCATCAAGAACTCCGGCGTCGGTGTCGAGCAGAGCCTCGCCGCCTTCCGCTGGGGCCGCATGGCCGTGGTCGATCGCGCCTTCGTCGAAGCCGAGATCGCCAAGCAGGCCGGCGCCGGTGTCATCCAGCTCAAGGCCGCCCCCCAGCTCAGCCCCGCTGCCCGCGCGATCGTCGACAGCGTCGGCGCCCAGGGCGAGGTCAAGCGCCTGCTGGAGATCCGCGTGCCCGACCTGATCGACTACCAGGACGAAGCCTACGCCAAGCGCTACGCCGAGGTGATCAAGCGCGTCGTCGCCGCCGAACAGCGTGCCCTGCCGGGCAGCCAGCTGTCCGAGGCCGCCGCCCGCTACCTCTACAAGCTGATGGCCTTCAAGGACGAGTTCGAAGTGGCCCGCCTGCACACCGACCCGGCCTTCCTGGCCCAGCTCGACGCGCAGTTCAAGCACGGCTACACGGTCAAGTACAACCTGGCGCCCCCGCTGCTCTCCGAGCGTGACCCGGAAACCGGCCACCTCCAGAAGAAGCAGTTCGGTGACTGGGTGTTCAAGGCCTTCCAGTTCCTCGCCAAGCGCAAGTCCTGGCGTGGCGGCGCCCTCGACATCTTCAGCAAGACCGAAGAGCGTCGTCAGGAACGCCAGTCCATCGAGGACTACATCAAGGTTCTGGACGAGATCATCTCCCGCCTCAGCGCCAGCAACCACACCGCTGCCGTGGCCCTGGCCAGCGTTCCCGACGAGATCCGCGGCTTCGGCCACGTGAAGGAGAAGAACCTGGCTACCGCCAAGAAGCTGTACGAGGAGCGCCTCAAGGCTTTCCGTAATCCGGAACAGGTGCGCCAGACCGCCACGGTCTGACCGGCACACCCGCCTAGCCCCGCAAACCCCCGCCGTGGAAACACGGCGGGGGTTTTTCATTGCCGGCCAGCCGCCAGCCACCGGCGCATCGACCACCCGGACGCGCTACTCGAACCGGGTTTCCGGGCCGCGCGCAGCATGACATCCGCAGCACCCGTGAAATTCTTTACGTTTTAGCGCATCACCATATTGCGCCGCACCACTCATGACGATATGCTTTCACCTGTCTCCTCCACCCTCCTCCTCTGGTGTGGATTTAACCCGAGCGGCGCCCCCCGTGCCCCTCGGGTTTTTCTTTGGCTATCTTGGCACCAGCGGGGAGTGCAGCGACGGGCTCCCGCGCGGGATAGAGCATCAACATTCAGGCTGAAAACCGTCGCCGAGCCAGCTGACCGCTCTCCGGCGCGCTCAAGAGCCGGGGGAGCGCTGGCTGCGCTGCCTGCTTCAACGCTCACCGCACGCGATCGAGACGGCGCCGCGCCGGGCGACGATCAGGGCTTGGGCGGCACCGGTGGGGTGTCCACATCCAGCCCCCAGTCACCGTAGGTGTACCAGTCGTCGCCGAGCATCTCGGCCGGGTGCAGGGTGCGGCCTGAGCCGTTGCCGCAGGCGAGGGAGTCGGTCGGGCAATATTTGTCGCAACCCCAGCAGATGCGCTCGGGGTGGGCGGGATGAAGGGGAAACTTCTTGGCCATGGCGGCGTGACAGCAGCAGGTCGTGAGACCCGCCGCAGCATACGCCGCCCCGGCCGCCGCGCTTTGATGGCCATCAAGCGGCGGTATGAGCCTCTCTGTGATGCATGCACATCCTTCGGTGACGGGTGCACTTCCTTCCGTGATGGGTGCCGATGCTGTTGTGAGACGTGCACTTCCTTCATGCACGCATCACAAAGCTGTTGTGCGCCGTCACAACTCGAAGTGCACGCGTGCACATTGAGTTGTGACGGCGCACAACATGAAGTGCACGCCCGACAACACGATTGCGATAGTTGCCATTCGAATGTGCAGGCATGCAATTGAGGGAAAAAGCTATCGCAATCGAGTTGTCACGCATCACAACACGATTATTATAGTTGCCATTCGAATGTGCACGCTTGCAGGCAAGAAAAAAACTATCGTCGACGGCTGAGCGCTGCGTGGTGTCGGGTTACGCTGCGCTAACCGCGACCTACGCGGGGGCCGGCAAGGGGCATACGCACGAGCCGGGGGGCCCCCCGACGACGGGCGTTGCGCAGGCCATCATTTTATCAACGCGCCCCCGCAAAGCCCGCGTTGGCGCAGTTGGGCGGCAGGAAAGCACCGAGGCCTTCAGCGGCCCGCCCGCTACTCGCACAAGGCTCGCCAGGCCGCCGGGATCGGCACCGCGCGGATGCGCGTCGGGTCGCCCGCCTCGCGCACCGCGAACACGCGCACCTCGCGCCCTTCGGCGATCACGGTGTCGCCGCGGCGGGCAACGTGGCGCATCACGAAGCTTTTGGTGTTCCAGGCTTCGACCCAGCTCTCGATGTCCAGGTCTTCGCCGTAGGTGGCGGGGTTGCGGAAGCTGGCCTGGGCGTCCACCAGGGGTGTGCCGATGATGCCGCTGTCGCGCTCGGTGTCGCGCCAGCTCGGCACGCCGCAGGCGGTGAAGAATTCCCGGCTGGCGGTGTCGAACCAGCGGAAGTAGTTGGAGAAATGCACGATCTGGGCCGGGTCACAATCGACGAAGGCGACCCGATAACGGTGGATATGGCTGCGGGGCACGTTGGCTCTCCCGGGTAAATGAAGGCGCAGCCCCAGCGCGCCATCACGCTTGTTGGGGCTCTCAAGGAAGCGCAGGGCCGCCCCGAGTTTCCTTGACGCCCACGGGGGGCGGGCTTGGGCGGAGGCCGGCCCAGGGAGCGCTCCGGAGCGGCGCCGGAATGAAAAAAGGCCCGCGGCGCACCGCGGGCCCAGGCTTCAGCGGCCGCCCACCCGCTCGGCGAGGCGCCCCCATTCGGCCTGGAAGACCCCGGCGTCCATCAGCTGCACGTCGCGCATGATCGGCGGGAAGGCCATGTGGGCCACCACGTCACGCTCGATGTCGATGCCCGGCGCCACCTCCAGCAACTCGACGCCCTCGGGGCTGAGCCGGAACACCGCCCGCTCGGTGACATACAACACCACCTGCCCGGTGCCGGCGGCATAGTGGCCGCTGAAGGTGATCTGCTCGACGTGGTCGAGGAACTTGCGGCTCTTGCCCTCGCTGACGATCTTCAGGCGCCCGTCCTCGACGGCCACCTGCAGCCCGCCGGCGGTGAAGGTGCCGCAAAAGACCACCTTCTTGGCGTTCTGGGTGATGTTGATGAAGCCGCCGCAACCCACCGGCCGGCCGCTGAACTTGCTGACGTTCACGTTGCCGTGCTGGTCGGTCTGGGCGAGGCCCAGGAAGGCCACGTCGATGCCGCCGCCGTCGTAGAAATCGAACTGCGCCGGCTGCTCCACCACCGCCTCGGCGTTGGAAGCGTGCCCGAAGTCGAAACCCGCCGCCGGCACGCCGCCGATGGGGCCGGTCTCGAGGGTGAGCGCCATCATGTGCTCGATCTTCTCCTCGGCGGCCACCGAGGCGACGCCCTCCGGCATGCCGATGCCGAGGTTCACCACCGCGCCCGACTTCAGCTCCATCGCCGCCCGGCGGGCGATGATCTTGCGCTCGTCGAGGGGCAGCGGCGCCATCGCCCGGGTCGGCACCTTGATGTCACCGGCGTACACCGGGTTGAAATAGGTGTTCATCGTCTGCAGGTGGTTCTCGGGCCTGCCGATCACGATGTAGTCCACCAGGATGCCGGGGATCTTGACGTCCTTCGGGTGCAGGGTGCCGTTCTTGACGATGTGCTCCACCTGCACGATCACGATGCCGCCGCTGGCCCGCGCCGCCTGGGCGATCGACAGCGACTCCAGCAGCACGCCCTCGCGGGCCATCGACACGTTGCCGTTCTCGTCGGCATACGAGCCGCGCAGCAGCGCCACATCCACCTTGGGGTTGCGGAAGTACAGCCACTCCTCGCCATCCAGGTGCACCACCTCGACCAGGTCTTCGGTGGCGGCCGCATTCACCTTGGCGCCCTCGATGCGCGGGTCGACGAAGGTCTCCAGCCCCACCTTGGTCAGAAAGCCCGGCCGCCGCCCGGCCACCTGCTTGGGAATCTGCACCAGCACGCCCTGGGGCAGGTTGTAGGCCTCGACCTTGTTGTCCATGATGAGGCGCATCAGCTCCGGGCCGCCGACGCCGAAGTGCCCGCCGACGATGCGCTTCAGCAGGCCCTCGGCGGCAAAGTGGTGCACGCCCCGGTCCTTGCCGTTGCCCACGCCGGTGGCGTGGTAGAGCGTGAGGTCGCGCGGGTGGCCGGTGGCATTGAAGGATTCGCGGATCGCCTTGACCGCCTCTTCGGCAAAGCCCGCCAGGCCCATGCCGGTGCAGTACACGGTGGCGCCGTTCTTGACCAGGTGGCCGACGTCGCCGGCTTCGATGATTCTCGCCATGTCTGTCTCCCCTCGCCCTTACTTGCCGGCCAGCCGGACGGCGCCGTCGAGGCGGATGAGTTCGGCGTTCACCATCACGTTCTCGACGATGGAGCGCGCCATCGCGGCAAACTCCGCCGGCCGCCCCAGCCGCGGCGGGAAAGGCGTGGCCTTGCCGAGGGCGTCCTGCACGTCCTGGGGCAGCGCCTCCATCATCGGCGTCAGAAACAGCCCCGGCGCGATGGTGTTCACGCGGATGCCGTAGCGGGCCAGCTCGCGGGCCATCGGCAGCGCCATGGCAGCCACGCCGGCCTTCGACGCGGCGTAGGCGGCCTGGCCGATCTGGCCCTCGAAGGCGGCGATCGAGGCGGTGTTGATGATCACCCCGCGCTCGCCCTCGGCGTTTGGCTCACCCCTGGCCATCGCCACGGCAGCGAGGCGGATCATGTTGAAGGCGCCCACCAGGTTGATATTGACGGTGCGCGCGAAGGCATCGAGCGGGTGCGGGCCGTCCTTGCCGATCATCTTCCAGGCCGGGCCGACGCCGGCGCAGTTGATGAGCCCGTGCAGGCCGCCGAAGCGGCTCACCGCCAGGTCGACCGCGGCCTGGGCCTCGGCCTCGCTGGTGATGTCGGTCTTGCAGAAGGCCACGCCCTCGCCCAGCTCGGCGGCCAGCGCCTCGCCCTTGGCGACGCCCACGTCGGCGATCACGACCTTGGCGCCGGCGCCGTGGAAGGCCCGCACGGTGGCCTCACCGAGGCCCGAAGCGCCGCCGGTGACGATGAAGATGGAGTCTTGCAGTTGCATGAGTTGTTCCTTCGAAGTCTGTAGGTCGGGCTTCAGCCCGACTCCGCGTGGTGCGTCGATCGTGTCGGGCTGAAGCCCGACCTACATGGCCTCAGGCGCGCTCCACCAGGATCGCCATGCCCTGACCGCCACCAACACAGGCCGAGGCGATGCCGAACTGCTGATCGTCGAGGTGCAGCTGGCGCGACACCGTGTGGGTCAGGCGCATGCCCGAGGCGCCCAGCGGGTGGCCGATGGCCACCGCGCCGCCGCGGGTGTTGGCACGCTCGCGGTCGAGGCCGAGCTCCCGCTCGCAGCCCAGGTACTGGGCGCTGAAGGCCTCGTTGATCTCCACCCGGCCCACATCCGCCAGCGTGAGGCCGGCCTTGGCCAGCACCGCGCGGATCGCCGGCGCCGGGCCCATGCCCATGATCTCCGGCGGCACGCCGGCCGAAGCCCCGGCCACGATGCGGGCCAGGGGCTTGAGGCCGTTGGCACGCACGAAATCGCCCGAGGCCACCAGCACCGCGGCGGCGCCATCGACGATGGCCGAGCTGTTGCCGCCGGTCTGCACGCCCTTGAAGGCGGGCTTGAGCTTCTGCAGGGTCTCGAGGGGGGTCGGCTTGACGTGCTCGTCGCGGGCAAACAGAGTCTGCCGGTCGGCCAGCTTGAGGAAGCGGCTCTGGTAGCCCTCCAGCGCAAACTCGGCGTTGCTCACCGGGGCCACCTCGTCGTCGAAGTAGCCGGAATCCCACGCCGCGTTGGCGCGGGCGAAGGTCTGGGCGGCGTAGGCGTCGACCTCCTCGCGGGTCAGGCCGTAGCGCACGGCCACGTTCTCGGCGGTGTTGCCCATGCCCTGGCGGGTGGCCGGGTCGGTGAAGGCTTCCCACAGGAAATCCTTGAACTCGATCTGCCCCATCCGGAAGCCGGCCCGGTGGGTGTAGGCCGCCACCGGGTTGCGCGACATCGATTCGGTGCCCACCGCCAGCACCACCTGGGCGCTGCCCAGGGCGATCTGGTTGGCCGCCTGCAGGATGGTCTCGAAGCCGGTGCCGCAGATGCGGGTGGCCAGCATCGCCGGCGCGGTGGCCGGCACGCCGGCGTAGAGGCCGATGTGGCGTGGCAGGTAGTAGGCGTCGAAGCCGGCCTGGGCCATGTTGCCGGCCACCACCGACTGCACCTGCGCGGCCGGGATGCCGGAGCGCTCGAACAGCGCGCGGGCGGCGAAGATGCCCAGGTCGATGGGGTTAACATCGCGCAGCACGCCGTTGTAGTCGGCAAACGGGGTGCGGGCGCCGGCCACCAGGTAGATGTCGTCGTAGCGGGTGACGAGGGCGTTCTGTTGGAAATCTTCGTAAGCCATGGCTCAGCCTTTCTTGCGGTTGAGGAAGTCCTGCATGCGCTTGTTCGCCTCGTCACTGCTCTGGGCGAGGGCGGCTGCCATGGACTCGGTGTAGAGGCCGTTGGCCATCGACATGTCGCCGATGTTGGCCACGGCGTTGATCGACGCCCAGTTGGAGAGCGGCGCGTTGGTGGCGATCTGGCGGGCGAGGCGGAAGGCCTCGGGCAGCACCTCGGCGTCGTCCACCAGGTAGTGGGAGAGGCCCAGGCGGTAGCCGTCCTCGGCGTCGTAGCGGCGGCCGGTGAGCATCATCTCGGTCATGCGGTCGGGGCCGATGATCTTGGAGACGCGCACCGAGGCACCGCCGCCCACGAAGATGCCGCGCTGGCCCTCGGGCAGCTGGTAGAAGGTGCTGCGCCCGGCCACCCGCACGTGGGTGCTGGTGGCGAGCTCGAGCCCGCCGCCGACCACCGCGCCATGCAGCGCCGCGACCACCGGCCGGCCGCCGAACTGCACCTTGTGGAACACCCGGTGCCACCACTGGGAATGCTGGAGCACCTCGAAGGGGGTGCGGACCTGGTGCTCGGAGAGGTCGAGCCCCGCCGAAAAGTGGGCGCCCTCGCCCGAGATCACCACCACCGTGGCGTCGGCGCCCATGCCGTCGAGGGCCGCCTCGATGTCCTGCAGGAGGCCGTTGTTCACCGCGTTGCGCTTGGCCGGGCGGTTGAGCCGAAGGTGGGCGATGCCGTCTTCGATGCTGAGCAGGATGTTCTCGTAGTTCATTTTTTCCTCTGGGTTGGCGGGGCAGAGTTGCTGTTCTCCTGGCCCCGCATTTTTCTCAGGCTGCGCCGGCCGGGACGATCACGTCGTGTTCCGGCTGGTCGGCGTGCAGGCGCATCACCAGATCGGCACGGCGGGTGAGCACCAGGCGCTGGTTGATGTAGCCCTTGTCGGTGATCTCGCCGGCGTCGATGGACGGCGGTTCGACCAGCAGCATCGCCCGCGCCGCGTAGCCGGACGAGCCGCCACCTTCCTTCTTGAGCCGGGCCAGGCCACGCGCCACCATCGCGCGCACCGAGGGCTGGTGGAGGAGCTCCTCGACCGAGGCCTCCGCCGGCAGGTTGGACGACAGCTTTCGCAGCTCCGGGATATTGGGGAAGATCAAAAAGCCGATCTCGTCGCGGTCGTGGCCGGTGACGACGATGTCCTGGGCCACCGGCACCAGCGCGTCGAGGGCCTTCATGCGCAGGCTGCCCACGTGCACCCAGGTGCCGGTGACGAGCTTGAAGTCCTCGCCCACCCGGCCGTCGAAGAGCAGGCCCTTCTGGGGGTGCTGCCGGTCGAGGAACTCGACCGCGTCGCCGATCTGGTAGAAGCCCTCCTCGTCGAAAGCCGCCTCGGAGAGCTCGGGCAGCTTCCAGTAGCCGGGCATCACGTTGGGGCCGCGCACGCGCACCTCGAGCTTGTCGGCCGACGGCACCAGCTTGAGCTCGGTGCCGGGGATCGGGATGCCGATCACGCCGGAGCGGTCGGGCGCAAAGTGGCTGTCGGTGCACAGCGGCGCCGTCTCGGTGGAACCCCAGCCGGACACCAGCGGCACCCGCACGCCGATGGTCTCGACCGACAGGCGGCCCAGCTCTTCGTACAAGTGCTGGGGCAGCGCGGCGGCGGCGTAGAAGATCACCTGCAGGTTCTTGAAGAAGGCCTGGCGCAGCGCTTCGTCCTCGTGCAGCGCCGAGACCAGCATGTCGAAGCCCCGCGGCACGTTGAGGTACACCGTGGGCGAGACCTCCTTGATGTTCTTCAGGCTGGTCTCGAAGGCGCCGGGGGCCGGCTTGCCGGCATCGAGGTACATCGTGCCGCCGTTGCGCAGCACCATGTTGAAGTTGTGGTTGCTGCCGAAGGTGTGGCTCCACGGCAGCCAGTCCACGATCACCGGCGGGGTGCGTTCGAGGAAGGGCCAGATCTGCGCCTTGGCCTGCTGGTTGGAGCAGATCATGTGCTGGGTGTTGATGACCGCCTTCGGCGCGCCCACCGAACCGGACGTGAACAAGAACTTGGCGATGGTGTTGCCATCCACCCGGGCGTAGGCCGCATCGACTGCTGCGGCGTCGGTGCGGGCGAGCAGCTCGGAAAAGGGCACGCAGCCCTCGCCCGGGCCGCCCGCCGTGCCGGTGACCACCACCCCGTCATGCAGCGGCGCGATGGCCGCCAGCGCCGGCGCGAAGCGGGCGTGGTGCTCGACGAAGATCACGCCCGGCGTGATGTGGCTGATGTTGCTCTTCAGCTTGGCGAAATCCTTGGAGACCAGCGAATAGGCCTGGGAGATCGCCGACACCGGCACGCCCACATGCATCGCCGCCAGCATCAGGATGGCGTGCTCGATGCTGTTGTCGGACAGCACCACCACCGGCCGCTCGGCCGACAGGCGCTGGCCGAGCAGCCAGGAGCCCACCGCGCGGACGCGGGCCAGGGCTTCGGCGTAGCTGAGCTTCACCCACTCGCCGCCAGCGCCGCGCTCGGCCAGGAAGGTGCGCTCCGGCGCCGCGGTGGCCCAGCGCTCGAGGTGCTGGCCGAGCTTTTTGGGCACCGCGCCCAGGGCCATCGGCGAGCGCAGCACGCGGCTGCCGTCGGGCCGATGGTCCACCTGCACGGTGGCCGGCGCGAAGAGCTGCAGGGGGTCGCGAATGATCGCAGTCATGGCGGCCTCCCTCACTTGCCGGACAGCACTTTCCACTCGCCGCCCTGCACCCGCACCAGCACGCGGGCGCGCTCGTCGAGGCCGAAGTGGTCGTTGGCGCTCATGTTGAAGACGCCGTGGGCGCCAGCCACCTCGCGCTCGGCCTCGAGGGCGTCGCGCAGGCCCTTGCGGAAGGCCGGGGTGCCCGGCTTGCCGGCCTTGAGGGCGGTGGGCACGGCTTTTTCGATCAGCTTGTAGGCATCGAAGGCATAGGCGCCGAAGGACGACACGCTGCCCGGGCCGTACTTGGCTTCGTAGAGCTTGATGTATTCCAGCGCCGGCTTCTTGGAGGGGTGCGAATCGGGCAGCTGGGCCGCCACGGCCACCGGGCCGATCGGCAGGATGCCGCCCTCGACGGCCTTGCCGCCGACCTTCAGGAACTCTTTGTTGGCCGCCGCGTGGGTCTGGTAGATCTGGCCCTTGAAGCCGCGCTCGAAGAGCGTCGAGTGGGGCAGCGCCGCCGGAGTGCCGGAGCCGGCGACCATCACCGCGTCGGGCTTGGCCGCCACCAGCTTGAGCACCTGGCCGCTCACCGAGGTGTCGGTGCGGTTGTAGCGCTCGACGGCGATCAGCTTGATGCCGGCGGCTTCGGTGGCGGCGGTGATCTGCTTGAGCCAGTCTTCGCCGTAGGGGTCGGAGAAGCCGATGAAGCCGAGGGTCTTCACGCCGGTTTCCTTCATGTGGCCGACCAGCGCCTTGGCCATCAGCGAGTTGTGCTGGGGCGCGCGGAAAACCCAGGTGTTCTTGGCGGCCGGCAGGTCGACAGGGCACATCGCCACCTGGGGCGTCTGGGTCTCGTTGGCCACTTCGGCGATCGCCGCGCAGGCCGGGGTGCTCGACGAGCCGACCAGCACATCCACCTTGTCTTCGGTGATCAGCTTGCGGGCGTTCTTGGTGGCCTGGCCGGGGTCGGTGGCGTCGTCGAGCACGATGTAGTTGATCTTCTCGCCGCCGATGCTGGTGGGCAGGATCGCGAAGGTGTTCTTTTCGGGGATGCCGAGGGATGCCGCCGGGCCGGTGGCCGAGACGGACACGCCGATGTTGATGTCGGCCTGGGCGGCGCCCGTGGCGGCCAGCAGAACCAGGGTGGAAAGCACGCGTTGCTTGTTCATTTTTGTCTCCTCCGGTGGGACGTCGTCCCGGTTGGGTCCCGGTTTGTTGGCCCGGGTTCGGTATCAGATATGAGATTTCTAACCGCGAACAAAATATACTTTATAATAATCACACAACGCAAGAGATCTTATCTGATACTCACGGAGGAGACGATGTCCAACTACCAAGCCCCCCTGCGCGACATGCGCTTCGTCATTCATGAGCTGGTCGAGAGCGGCCCGATCTGCGCCCTGCCCGGCTACGCCGACTGCGACGCCGGGCTGATCGACGCGGTGCTCGAAGAAGCCGCGCGCTTCGCCGGCGACGTGCTGTCGCCCCTCAACCCGGTGGGCGACCGGGACGGTGCGCGCTGGCTGGCCGGCACCGACGGAAAGGGCGAAGTGCGCACCGCCGCCGGCTTCGCCGACGCCTATACACAATTTGCCGAGGGCGGCTGGATGGCCCTGCCCTGCCCGCCCGACTACGGCGGCCAGGGCCTGCCGCGCCTGCTGGCGGTGGCGGTGAGCGAGATGTGGAAATCCGCCAACCTGTCCTTCTCCCACGTCATCACCCTCACCCACGGCGCCATCGAGGCGCTGCTGATCGCCGGCTCCGACGCGCTCAGGGCCACCTGGCTGCCCCGGCTGGTGTCGGGCGAATGGACCGGCACGATGAACATCACCGAGCCCCAGGCCGGCTCCGACCTGGCCGCCATCGCCTGCCGCGCCGTGCCCCAGGCCGACGGCAGCTACCGCATCAGCGGCCAGAAGATCTTCATCACCTACGGCGACCACGACATGGCCGCCAACATCGCCCACCTGGTGCTGGCCCGCACGCCGGACGCGCCGGCCGGGGTCAAGGGCCTGTCGCTGTTCCTGGTGCCCAAGTTCATCCTCGACGAAAACGGCAACCCGGGCGCGCACAACGACGTGTATTGCACCTCCATCGAGCACAAGCTCGGCGTGCATGGCAGCCCCACTACCACCCTGGTGCACGGCGACCACGGCGGCTCCACCGGCTACCTCATCGGGCAGCTCGGCCGCGGGCTGGAGATCATGTTCGTGATGATGAACTCGGCGCGCCTGTCGGTGGGCACCGAGGGCCTCGGCGTCGCCCAGCGGGCCTGGCAGCTCGCCTCGGAATACGCGAAGGACCGCGTCCAGGGCACCGACGTGAGCCAGAAGAGCGGCGAGCGCGTCGCCATCGTGCGCCACCCGGACGTGCGCCGCCTGCTGATGACCCAGCGCAGCCACACCGAGGCGATCCGCGCCCTCGCCTACACCATCGCCGCGCTGCAGGACATCGCCCACCAGTCGCCCGACGCCGCCGCCCGCGATGCCGCCCACCGCCGCGTCGAGCTGCTGACCCCGGTGCTGAAGGGCTGGAGCACCGAAAGCGCGGTCGAGCTCACCTCGATGGCGATCCAGATCTTTGGCGGCATGGGCTTCGTCGAGGAGACCGGCATCTCGCAATACATGCGCGACGCCCGCATCACGCCGATCTACGAAGGCACCACCGCCATCCAGGCCGCCGACCTCGCCGGCCGCAAGATCGCCCGCGACGGCGGCCAGGTGCTCGTCGGCCTGATCCAGGAGATGCGGGCGGACCGCAACCGCCTGGCCGGGCCCAACAACCCGCAGCTGCAAGCCATCGCCGCCCACCTGGGCGAGAGCCTCGACCACCTGGAGACCGCCACCGGCGCGCTGCTGGAGAAGATGAACCGGCAACCCGCCGCCGGCCTGCTGGTGGCCGAGCCCTACCTCAAGCTGCTGGCCACCGTGGTCGGCGGCTGGCTGATGGGCAAGGCCGCCCGCCTCGCCAGCCAGGCCATCGAAGGCGGCAGCAGCGACCCCTTCTACCGCCACAAGCTCGCCTCGGCCCGCTTTTACGCCGACCACCTCCTGCCCAGGAGCGCCGGGCTGGTGGTGACGGTGCAGGCCGACAACAGCACGCTGCTGGGGTTGGAGGACGAGGCGTTCTGAGCTCTGCCAGCTCGCACACACCGCCCAAATGCTGGCCCGGGCGGTGTGGCAGGCGCGGGAGCAGTCCGACACGCCCAGGTGCGCTCATCCACGCTTCGCAGAACCACGGCGGCACAATGCTCGAAACGCTGTCGAAGACAGAACGCGTGGCGTGAGACAAGAGGCTATTTGCGAGCGGGCGGACAGCTGACAAGCGCCCTCGCCTGGCCAGCCCTCGGCAGCGAACGAGGAGGGTCAAGGCAAGGGTGGCAGATCGGCATCATTGAGAGCGCCACATCAGGCCGACAAGCGGCCACCCAATCCCATCAATCGGATTGCCGGCTTCCGGTAGCCGAGGCCCCAAGCTCCACGCCCAGCCCTCACCCCCGACCAGCCGCCCCGCTCCCCTCGACGATCTTGTCCACCACCTCGTCCACCGTCAGCGGCGTGGTGTCGATGGCCAGCGGTGCCATGTGGCCGAGGTGTTCGCGGGCGGCCAGGGTGTTGCGGATGTTCTCCATCGCCTCGCGGTAATGGCTGGGGGTGGCGATGCGGGCGTCGTGCTGCTCCATCACCCGGCGGAAATGCACCTCCGGGTCGGCGCGCAGCCACACGGTGTAGAAGGCGCCGAGGAGCAGCTGATAGGTTTGCGGCTCGACGACGATGCCGCCGCCGGTGGCGAGCACCACCTCGGGCTGCGAGACGGCCAGCTCTTCGAGGCAGCGCTTCTCGAGCTTGCGGTAGCCGGCCTGGCCGTAGAGGGTGATGATCTCCTGCACGCTGAGGCCGGCCTCGCGCTCGATCTGCTCGTTGAGCTCGACGAAGGGCCGCCCGAGGCGGACCGCCAGCGCCTTGCCCACGGTGCTCTTGCCGGCGCCGCGCAGGCCGATGAGGGCGATGCGCTGGCTGCGGGCCGAGGCCGCCGACTGAAACTCGGAGAACAGCGTCTCGCGGATGTCGGTGAGCCGGGCCGCCGGCTGCTGGCGCAGGAACTCGACGATCAGGGCCAAATCGCCCGACAGCAGCTCGTTTTCGGAGAACAGGTTGGCGAGGGGCTGATTGAGGGCCCGCGCCACCTTGCCGAGCACCACCACCGAGACATTGCCCTGGGAGCTCTCGAGGCGCGCCAGGTGCGGCAGCGAGACGCCCGACTGCTCGGCCAGGTTCTTGCGCGTCATGCCGCGCTGGCTGCGGAAGAGGCGGATGTTGCGCGCCAGGGTGGCGAGCAGGCGGGCCGACTCTTCGTCGAGGCCCGCCGCCGCTAAGTTTTGTTGCTCGTCCTGCGCCGCTGTCACGCTGTGGCCTGTCGTGTCTGAAAAGTGCGGCATTTTAGCGCCCCGCGCGCCATATCCCAATGCGGGGCAGCGGCCCGGCTTGATCGCGGGCAAGCCGGGCCGGCATTTCAGGTGGACAGCATGGCCTGGTGCTTGCTGCCGAGGCCCAGGTAGGCTTCGACCACCCGCGGGTCGTCGGCGAGCTCGCGCGCCGGGCCTTGCATGGCCACCGCGCCCATCTCGAGCACGTAGGCGTAATCGGCCACCTGCAGCGCGGCGCGGGCGTTCTGCTCGACCAGCAGGATCGAAACACCGCGGTCGCGCAGCCCGCTGATGATGCGGAAGATCTCGCGCACGATCAGCGGCGCGAGGCCGAGGCTCGGCTCGTCGAGCATCAGCAGCTTGGGCTTGCCCATCAGCGCACGGCCGATGGCGAGCATCTGGCGCTCGCCGCCCGACATGGTGGCCGCCGCCTGGCTGCGCCGCTCGGCGAGCCGCGGGAACAGCGCGAAGACCTCCTCCATCGTCTGCGCCTGGTCGCGGTGGCCCTTGCGGAAGCGCTGGAAGGCGCCCAGCAGCAGGTTGTCCTCGACGCTCATCTCGCCGAACAGGTCGCGCTTCTCGGGCACCAGCGCGAGGCCCTGGATGACCCGCTTCTCCACGTTGGCCGCGCGCTGCACGTGGCCGTCGAAGTCGATGTGCCCGCTGGACGGCAGCAGCCCCATGATCGCCGCCAGGCTGGTCGTCTTGCCGGCGCCGTTGGGGCCGATCACCGTGACGATCTGCCCGGCGCCCACCTCAAGGCTGATGTTGTGGATCGCCTCGACCTTGCCGTAGTTCACCCGCAAGTCCTGCACCTTCAGCAACGCGCTCATTCCACACCTCCCAGGTAAGCCGCCAGCACCCGCTCGTCCTGCTGGATCTCCTCCGGCAGCCCTTCGGCGATCTTCTGGCCGAACTCCATCACCACGATGCGATCCACCAGCCCCATCACGAAGTCCATGTCGTGCTCGACCAGCAGGATCGCCACGCCTTCGGCCTTGAGCTTTTTCAGCAGCTCGGCGAGGGCTTCCTTTTCTTTGAAGCGCAGGCCGGCGGCCGGCTCGTCGAGGAGCAGCAGCGACGGGTCGGCGGCCAGGGCGCGGGCGATCTCGATGATGCGCTGCTGCCCGAGGGCCAGCGAGCCGGCCTCGTCGTGCATATGGGCCTCCAGCCCGACCCGGCGGATCTGCCGCGCGGCTTCGGCGAGCAGGCGCTCTTCCTCCGGGCGCTCCATCCGCCAGGCCGACGGAAACACCCCGCCGCTGCCGCGCAGGTGGGTGCCGATGGCCACGTTCTCGAGCACGCTCATCTTCGGCAACAGGCGCACATGCTGGAAGCTGCGGCTCATGCCGAGGCGGGCGATCTCGCGGGAGTCGCGGCCGGTCACCACCTGGCCGGCAAACACGATCTCGCCGGAGGTGGGCGTATCGACGCCGGAGATCTGGTTGAACATGGTGCTCTTGCCGGCGCCGTTGGGGCCGATCAGGGCCAGGATCTCGCCGGCCTTCATGCTGAAGTTCATGTCCTTGTTGGCCACCAGACCGCCAAAGCGCCGGGTCACGTCCTTCACCTCGAGGATCACCTCGCCCCGCGCCGGCAGCGTACGCCGGGGCAGCGCCGCGGCGCCCTCGACAACCACCTTGGGCTCGGCCTTCACCCGGAACAGGCGCAGCAGCGCCGGCCACATGCCTTCGCGGGCACGGTGCAGGATGAGCAGCAGGAGCAGCCCGAACACGATGATTTCGAAGTTGCCGGCGTGGCCAAACAGCCGCGGCAGCCAATCCTGCAGCCACTGGTTGAGCAGCGTCACCAGGCCCGCGCCGATCACCGCGCCCCACACGTAGCCGGCGCCGCCGACCACCGCCATGAACAGATACTCGATGCCGTGGTGCAGCCCGAAGGGCGACGGGTTAACCAGCCGCTGCATGTGGGCATACAGCCAGCCGGCGGCGCAGGCGTGCAACGCGGCGATCACGAAGATCACGATGCGCGAGCGGGACGTATCCACGCCCATCGCCTCGGCCATCACCACGCCGCCCTTCAGCGCGCGGATCGCCCGCCCCTCGCGGGAATCGAGCAGGTTGTGGGTGGTGACCACCGCCGCCAGCACGAAGGCCCAGATCAGGTAATAAATCTCGCCGCCTTCGTCGAAGCTGAAGCTGCCGATGGTGATCGGCGGCAGGCCCGAGATGCCGCTCTGGGCGCCCAGGAAGTCCAGCGTGCCGAACAGGAAATACAGGCTGATGCCCCAGGCGATGGTGCCCAGCGGCAGGTAATGGCCTGACAGCTTGAGCGTCAGCGAGCCGAGCAACAGCGCGATCAGGCCGGTGATCACCAGCCCCGCCACCAGCGCCAGCCACGGCGACGCGCCGGCCCAGGCGATCCAGCCCGGCAAGCTCGTCGAGGTGGTGAGCACCGCGGTGGTGTAGGCCCCGACGCCGACGAAGGCAGCCTGGCCGAAGGAAGTGAGCCCGCCGACGCCGGTGAGCAGCACCAGGCCCACGGCCACCAGCGCCGAGATCCCGATATAGTTGAGCAGGGTGACGTAATACGGCGGCAGCAGCGCCGGCACGGCGGCCAGCACAAGCACCAGCACGAACAACTGGACGATGCGTTTCATTCTTCATCCTCCACGTGATGACTGTTGAAGGAGCGCCACAGGAGCACCGGGATGATCAGCGTGAACACCAGCACCTCTTTAAAGGCGCTGGCCCAGAACGACGAGAACGATTCCAGCAGCCCCACCAGCACCGCCCCGGCCGCCGCCAGCGGGTAGCTCGCCAGCCCGCCGATGATCGCCGCGACGAAGCCCTTCAGCCCGATCAGGAAACCCGTGTCGTAGTAGATGGTGGTGATCGGCCCGATCAGCACCCCGGAGAACACCCCCAGCAACGCCGCCAGCAGAAAGGTGAGCTTGCCGGCGACCACCGGCGAGATCCCCATCAGCTTGGCGCCAGAGGGGTTCACCGAGGTGGCCCGCAGCGCCTTGCCGTACAGGCTGCGCGTGAAGAAGGCCGCCAGCCCGACGATGAAGGCCAGCGAGCAGCCCACCACCCACAGCGTCTGGAGGTTGATCGACACCTCGCCGAAAGTGAGGCTGCCCTCCGAGAACGGCGCGGTGCGCACGCCCTCGGCACCAAAGAACACCAGCCCCAGCCCGGTGAGGATCAGATGCACCGCCACCGAGGCGATCAGCAGCACCAGCACGCTGGTCTCGGCGATCGGCTGGTAGGCGATGCGGTAGATCATCGGCCCGAGCGGCACCAGGATCGCCAGCGTCAGCAAAATCTGCAGCGCCATCGGCAGGCCGCCCGACTCCACCGCATGGAGCAGCGCCGCCAGCGCCAGCGGGTAGGCCAGGTTCCAGCCGAGCAGGCTGCCGAGGCCTTCGGTGTCCCGGTCACGCAGCCGGGCCAGGCCATCGACGACGGCCACGACGGCGCCCATCGCCACCAGCAGCCACACCGTCGCCGGCACCTTGCCCGCCTGCAGCATCGCCAGCGTGAGCGCCCCGAAGGCGACGAACTCGCCCTGGGGGATGAAGATCACCCGCGTGACCGAGAAGATCAGCACCAGGGCCAGCGCAAGCAGGGCGTAGATCGCCCCGCTGCTCACCCCGTCCTGACCGAGTATCAAAACGATTCCTGCGTCCAAAGCCGCCCCCTTTTTTTGTGACCATCCAGATGAGGCGCCGCCGGCATCGCGATCTATGCGTTGCTCTCTTTCGGGCACCCTCCTCCCATGAAAAGTATTTTATACGATATCTTTTTGTTAATGAAGATCTTTTTTGATATCCATCGGAACGCAAAAAATATCCGATATCTTCACCGGCCACCAAGACCACGTCAGCCGCCCGCCTCCTGCCCCCACCGGGCCCCGACAGATGCCTGCCGCGCCCGCCAACGCAGCGCACAAACGCCGGCCTCCAGTCACACCGAAAGTTGCCGTTGTTAAGGGCAATCCACACTTTGATGCGTTGCAGCAAAGTGATAGGCTTTCAATACGGGCTACCCCGTCATCACACGAGTCAGACCATGAGTGAAGTTGACCTGAAAAAATTCTTCCTCGAAGAAGTCCGCCTCTTCGAAAACTTCTCCGCCGACAAGGTCGACCTGATCGTCGCCCAGTCGCACCTGACGACGTTCGAAGGCAACGAGGCGATCCTCGAGACCGGCGACGAGAGCAAGTACATGGGCGTCCTGGTCAGCGGCCACGCAGAAATCTCGGTGACCGACAAGACCGGCACCCGCACCGTGATCAGCCAGCTCGCCACCGGCGACGTGTTCGGCGTGATGTCCACCCTCACCGGCGAGCGCATGTCCGCCGACGTGATCGCCGGCACCCGCTGCCTCGTGCTGCTGATGCCCTACGAGGTCTTCAGCGCCCATGTGCTGACCAACCCGAAGGCGGTCACCTACCTGTCGCGGCTGCTGCTCGACCGCATGCGCCACCTCGCCACCGACATCCTCAACGCCCAGACCGGCGGCCCGGCCAAGGCCGATGACCCCTACGCCCTGTCGCTGCACAGCGACACCCCGGGCAAGGTGCTGGCCCTCAACGTGGGCGTCAGCCAGATCCACTTCGGCATCTACGACACCCGCGACCTGGGCTCCGACGTGCACGGCATCATCGACACCTCCGATGCCGCCTCGGCCCACATCAAGGTGATGGTGGGCACCCAGAGCCGCACGCTGGTGCGCGATGCCTTCCCGCTCACCGAGCTGTTCCAGGTGATGCAGGAATCCACCCGTCTGCTGGGCGACGCCTTCGCCTTCCACCCCGAAGAAGTCACCGCGGTCGGCCACCGGGTCGTGCATGGCGGCAGCAAGTTCACCAGCTCGGTGGTGATCACCCCGCAGGTGATCGGCGAGATCGAAGCCCTGTCGGTGTTCGCCCCGCTGCATAACCCGGTGAACCTCGAAGGCATCCGGATCGCCATGCAGCGCCTGCCGAGCGTGCCCCACGTGGCCGTCTTCGACACCGCCTTCCACCAGACCCTGCCGCCCTACGCCTACCTCTACGGCCTGCCCTACGAGCTCTACAAGAACGAAGGCATCCGCCGCTACGGCTTCCACGGCAGCTCGCACCGCTACGTGTCGCTGAAGGCCGCCGAGGTGCTCAAGCGGCCGCTGGGCGAGCTCGAGATCGTCTCCTGCCACCTGGGCATCGGCGCCTCCCTGTGCGCCATCGACCACGGCCGCTCGGTCGACACCACCATGGGCATGACGCCCACCGACGGCCTGATCATGCCCAGCCGCTCCGGCAGCATCGACCCGGCGGTGATGATCCACCTGATGGAACACCACGGCATGAGCACCGAGGAGCTCTCCCGGCTGATCAACAGCGAGAGCGGCCTGAAGGGCATCTCCGGGATCTCCAGCGACATCCACGACATCGAGACCGCCGCCAACGAGGGCCACCACCGCGCCCTGCTCGCCCACAAGGCCTTCTGCTACCAGGTGCGCAAGAACATCGGCGCCTACGTGGCGGCGATGGGCGGCATCGACGTGCTGGCCTTCACCGGCGACATCGGCGAGACCAGCGCCACCGTGCGCAGCCTGGCCTGCCAGGGCCTCGGCTACATGGGCATCAAGCTCGACGAAGAGAAGAACCGCAACCTCGGCAAGATGGGCGACTGGGCGATCATCTCGGCCGACGACTCGCCGGTGACCATCCTCGTCATCGCCAACGACGACGAGCGTCTGGTGGCGTGGGAGGCCCTGCGCGCCATCGAGCGCAACGCCCTCATCATGGCCGTGCGCGAAGACCCGGCCGAGGCCTCGATCCCCATCGAGATCTCGGCCCACCACGTGCACCTGTCCCAGGCCGACGTGGAGAAGCTCTTCGGCCCCGGCCACCAGCTCACCCCCGAGCACGAGCTGTCGCAGCCCGGCCAGTTCGCCTGCGCCGAGAAGGTGCACCTGGTCGGCCCCAAGGGGCGAATCGCCAACGTCCGCGTGCTCGGCCCGACCCGCAAGGAAACCCAGGTCGAGATCGCCATGACCGAGCAGTTCAAGGTCGGCATCCAGCCGCCGATCCGCGAATCCGGCGACCTGGCCAACACCCCGGGGATCACCCTCGAAGGGCCCTTCGGCAGCACCACCATCGAGCGCGGCGTGATCTGCGCCCAGCGTCACATCCACATGACGCCCGAAGACGCGATGCGCTTCCATGTGCGCGACAAGTACATCGTGCGCGTGCGCGTCGAGGGCGAGCGCGAGCTGATCTTCGGCGACGTGGTGGTGCGCGTGAACCCGGCCTACCGGCTGGCCATGCACATCGACACCGACGAGGGCAACGCCGCCAACATCCGCACCGGCATGCTGGGTTACATCGAAGAGATCCAGTCGCGCCACTGAAAGGCGCGCATAAACCTGTAAAAAGGCCCGACCCCGCATTGCGGGGCCGGGCCTTTTTTATGGGCGGAGCCGGCGGGACGGGCTATTTGAAGCCGACCACCGCCATCTTGCGCCGCAAAAAGGCGATCTGGGTCTGCAGCGGCAGGCCCTTGGGGCAGACGTCGTGGCAGCCGAGCAGGCTCATGCAGCCGAACACACCGGTGTCGTCGCCGATCAGGTTGTAGAAATCCTCGTCGCTGCGTTCGTCTCGGGGGTCGAGCCGGAAGCGGGCGATCTTGTTGAGGCCGACCGCGCCGACGAAATCCTCGCGCATCCGCAGGGTGCCGCAGCCGGCCACGCAGCAGCCGCACTCGATGCAGCGGTCGAGTTCGTAGATGGCCTCGGCGAGCTCGGGCTCCATCGGCGCCTCTACGGCCGTGAGGGCCGGCGCCTGCTGGCGGTGGATCCAGGTCTCGAGGCGCTCGGCGGTGCCGCGCATCCACTTGCCGGTGTTCACCGAGAGGTCGCCGATCAGCTCGAAGACCGGCAGCGGCGCCAGCGTGATGGTGGCGCCGTGGTCTTTGGTGAGGGTGCGGCAGGCCAGCCCCGGGCGGCCGTCGATGAGCATCCCGCAGCTGCCGCAGATGCCGGCGCGGCAGACGAAGTCGAACTGCAGCGAGGGGTCGAGGTTCTGGCGGATCTCGTTGAGGGCGATGAAGAGGGTCATGCCTTCAGCCTCCTCGACGGCGAAATCCTGCCACTGGGGCTCGACATGGGCGCCGGGAGCGCTGCGCAGGATGCGCAGCGTGAGGCTGCGGGGCTTGCCGGGGGCGCTCATCAATGCCCTCCCCGCACGACGTTGCGCAGGCCATCCCAACCCTGGGCGTGGTGGCCAGGGGCGATGCTGATGCGCTTGCCCAGCTCGCGGACGAACATGGTGCACGGCACGCCGGGCTGGCCATTGATCAGCACGCTGCAGGTGTTGCAGGCGCCCGCGTGGCACACAAAGGCCTCGCCGAGGTGGGGCGGGAGCGCCTCACCCACCTGCTTCAGGGCGCACAGCAGGCTCATGCCCTCGGTCTCGAGGAGTTCAAATTCGTGTTGGGCTCCGCCTTCATCGGCGATCGCCAGGGTGAGGGTGCGGACGTGGGACAGCGGGGCGTTCACGGTGTGTCTCCCAGCCTTTCGTTGCGGCCCCGGAAGGGTTCCGGGACCAGGTGCTCGAAGGGCATCAGTGCCTGTTGCAAGGTATAACGGTCGGCGTGGCCGAAGGCTGACCGGATGGCGGCGATCTCGGCGGCGCGGGCCTCGGTGGCCGGGTGCGCGATGGCGTCCTTCGCGCCGTAGCCGCGCCAGCCGGGGGGCAGCTCCATGCGCGTGACGTCGAGGGGCTCGTAGGCCAGGGTCGGCAGGGTCTGGCCAGCGTCGGGCCAGCTGGCCAGGGTGCGCTTGAGCCAGTCGGCGTCGTTGCGCCGGGGGTGGTCTTCGCGGTAGTGGGCGCCGCGGCTCTCGGTGCGCTGGAGCGCGCCATGGGCCACACAGAGGGCGAGTTTCAACATCTTCTGCACCCGGTAGGCGGTGACCAGCTCCGGGTTGGCGCCGGGCCGTCGGGTTGCGATACCGATACTGCGGCTCCTGACGAGCAGTTGCTGCAGCTCCTCGACGGCGGATTCGAGCAGGTCGCCCTGGCGGAAGATGCCCACCTTGTCGGTCATGATCTCCTGCATGCGGGCCATCAGCGCCGCGGCGTTCTCGCTGCCGTCGCCGTGGAGGAGAGTGTCGATCCGGGCCTGCTCGCGTTCGAGGAACTCCCGCACGAGGGCGGTGGAAACCTGCAGGTCACCCGCGGAGGATTCCACGAAGTCGGCCATCGTCTCGCCGACGATCATGCCCGCCACCACGGTTTCCGCCACCGAATTGCCCCCCAGCCGGTTGAAACCATGGAGATCCCAGCAGGCCGCCTCGCCACAGGCGAACAGCCCGGCGAGCCGGGTGGACTGGCCGCCGGCGTCGGTGCGGATGCCGCCCATCGAATAATGCTGAGCCGGGCGCACCGGGATCAGGTCACGCGCGGGGTCGATGCCCAGGAAGTGCTGGCAGATCTCCTTCACCTCGCGCAGGCGGCCGTCGATGTGGGCCTTGCCGAGCAGGGTGATATCCAGCCACAGGTGCTCGCCAAATCGGCCCTTGACGCCATGGCCGGCGCGGATGTGCTCCTCCATGCGGCGCGACACCACATCGCGGGAGGCGAGCTCCTTTTTTTCGGGCTCGTAGTCGGGCATGAAGCGGTGGCCGGCGGCGTCGCGCAGCAGGCCGCCGTCGCCCCGGCAGCCCTCGGTGACGAGGATGCCGGCCGGCACGATGGTGGTCGGGTGAAACTGCACCGCCTCCATGTTGCCCAGTTCGGCCACACCGCTCTCGAGGACAATCGCCGCGCCGATGCCCTCGTTGATGACGGCGTTCGACGTGACCCGGTAGATCCGCCCGAAGCCGCCGGTGGCGATGCAGGTGGCGCGGGCGATGTAGGCCGACAGCTCACCGGTGACCAGGTTGCGCACGATGGCGCCGTGGCAGCGGCCCGCGTCGTGGATCAGCGCGATGGCCTCGCAACGCTCATGGACGGGGATGGATTCGGCCACCGCCTGGTCGCTCACCGCGTAGAGCATGGCGTGGCCGGTGCCGTCGGAGACAAAGCAGGTGCGCCACTTCTTGGTGCCGCCGAAGTCGCGGGCGGCGATCAGGCCGTGGGCCTCGGGCCGCTCGCAGAGGGTGACCCGCTGGCCGTCCATGACCACCTCATGCTCGCCGGCCTTGACCCGGTTCCAGGGCACGCCCCAGGCGGCCAGCTCGCGCACGGCCTGGGGTGCGGCATGGACGAAAAGCCGCGCCACCTCCTGATCGCATCCCCAGTCGGAGCCGCGCACGGTGTCTTCAAAGTGCACGTCCTCGTTGTCGCCAGCGCCCTTGGTGGTGTTGCCGAGGCTGGCCTGCATGCCGCCCTGGGCCGCCGCCGAGTGGGAGCGCTTGGGCGGCACCAGGCTGAGGATGATCACCTCGTGGCCGCGGCGCCGGGCGCCCACCGCCGCCCGCAAACCCGCCAGCCCGCCGCCGACCACCAGGACATCGGTGTAGATGATGCGCATGCTCAGCGCCCCCCCAGGCTGACCGCCGCCTGCACGCCGGATGCCGCCTCGCCCGGCGCAGCGCCCGGGACATACGGCTCGCCAGCCCGGTCGGCATGGGCGATGCCCAGCTGCACGTAGGCCAGCAGGGTCACCAGGCCGAGCCCCAGGAAGAACAGGCTGAAGCCGGTCTTCACGATGCGCAGGCGCCGCCGCCCGGCGGCCGGGTCGCGCCCCTCCAGCCAGCCCCACTTGAGGGCCAGGCGGTAGAGGCCGATGCTGCCATGCACCTCGACCATGAACAGCAAGACCAGATACAACGGCCACAGGGTCCCGGTCCAGATGCGGTCAGCGGATTCATAGGGGCCGATCGCCGCCGGCTGGGTGAGCATGCCGTAGAGATGCACGGTACCGAGGAAGAACAGCGCAAAGCCCGTCCACAGCTGGATCCACCACAGGCCGGTGTCGCCATGGCGCAGCTGGGCCTTGTGGGCGGCGAAAACCTTGTACTGGCGGAAGTTGGTGGGGAACTTGCGCATCGCCAGCCAGGCGTGGAGCACGAAGACCACCAGCACACCACCCACCACACACGACACGACCCACGGCTGCGGCGTGCCGAACAGCCAGCCGGCCTCGAAGAAGCGGGCGACGGTGTAGAAGGTGTCGTGGCTGATCAGGATCGACGACACGAAGAACATGTGCGCGACGAGAAACAGCGCCAGAAACAGGCCCGAGGCGCTTTGCAGCAGGTCGAGCCGCGCCGGCCAGCGGCTCTTGCGGGCCCGGGCCGGGCATACGCGCGCCGCGTGCGCTGCAGCGGCGGGCAGGCCGCGAGTGGACGCCTCGACGGGCGCCAGCGCCGCCGGATCGGCCAGCGCCTGATGTTCGAGAGAACGATTCATGATGAGAAGACCGCAGTAGTCGCCCCGGCTTGGGGCGCAAACCGGCCGAATTTTGGCTGCCTGGCGGAGAAACCCGCCCTTACAGCCCTCCGCCGATACGCCTTGTCTCCTCGCCGCTGGTTTGGACCAGCTTCTCTTTCAAGCAATGTAGCACAAAATTATTGCACCGCAGCATGACAAAAACCCCGCGGCCCCGCGCATCGCAGCAGGCGCCCACCGCCCGGGTTACACTGCAGCCCCCGCCCCCGAGCCCCCTCCTCATGCAGATCTGGATCGACGCCGACGCCTGTCCGGCGGTCATCAAGGACATCGTCTTTCGTGCCGCCGAACGCCTTGAAATCAGCACCACCCTGGTCGCCAACCGCATGTTGCGCACGCCGCCGTCGCGCTTCATCCGGGCTGTCCAGGTGCCGGCGGGCTTCGACGTGGCCGACCGGCACATCGTCGATCAGGTCGAGCCCGGCGATCTGGTGATCACCGCCGACATTCCGCTGGCCGCCGCGGTACTGGAACGCGACGCCCACGCCCTCAACCCGCGCGGCGAGATGTATTCGGCCGCCAACATCGCCGAGCGCCTGTCGATGCGCAATTTTCTGGAGGAGCTGCGGGGGAGCGGCGTGCAGACCGGCGGCCCGGCCGCCTTCAGCGCGGGCGACCGGCAGGCCTTCGGCGCCGCCCTCGACCGCTTTCTGGCCCGTCGCTCAGGCTGACGAGCCACCCGACGGGGTGAGCCGAGCCGGCCGGGCACAGCCGTCGTCGATGCCATCCAGCTCGATCTGGATGGTCGGGTGCTGGATGTGGAAGCGCTGCGCGAGGCCGTCGGCCAGCGCGACGACGAAGGCATCGCCCGGGTGGCCGGCCGGCATCACCAGGTGCGCGGTGAGGGCCACGTCCGACGTTCCCAGCGCCCAGACGTGGAGATCATGCACATCGACGACGCCCGGCTGGGCACTCAGCCAAGCGTGCACCTCGACGAGGTCGATGCCTTCCGGGACGCCATCGAAGGCCAGGTGCAAGGACTGCCGAAACAGGCCCCAGGTGCCAAGCACGATCACCACCGCGATCGCCAGGCTCACCAGCGGGTCGAGCCAGCCCCAGCCGAACTGCAGGTAAAGCAGGCCCGCGACGACCACCCCCAGCGACACCAGCGCGTCGCCCGCCATGTGCAGGAAGGCGCCGCGTACATTGAGGTCGGACTTGCGACCAGCCATGAACAGCATGGCGGTGAGCCCATTGACGAGCACGCCGACGGCCGCGACGACGATCACCGTCCAGCCGGCCACCGGCTCGGGCGCCTGCAGGCGCTGCACGGCCTCGACCGCCAGCACCCCCATCGCGAAGATCAGCAGCAGCGCATTGGCGAGGGCGGCAAGGATGGAGGCACGCATCCAGCCATAGGTGCGCCGGTGGGTCGGGCGCAGACCGCCGGCGAGGGCGGCGCCCCACGCGAGCACCAGCCCGGCCACGTCGGAGAGGTTATGCCCGGCATCGGCCAGCAGCGCCAGCGAGCCGGACAGCCAGCCATAGACGAGCTCGATGACGACGAAGCCCACGTTGAGGGCGATCCCCAGTGCGAAGGCCCGGTTCGAGGCCCCCGGCGCCGGGTGGTGATGGCTATGGCTATGGCTATGGCCGTGGGCGTGATCGTCGCAATGGACGTGGCTCATCGGCCGGGGAGCATCAGCTCGTCGAGCCCCTTGCGCAGGGAGCGGGAACGGGGCGTGTCCGACACTCCGACGCGGCAGAAGAAGGTGAGCCCCTGCCCGGGCCCGAAGCCGCCCAGGCGCTCGAACTCCTCGGCCAGCGCGAGACACCCCTGCGCGATCTCGGGCAGCGCCGAGAACGACTTGCCCTTGCGCGCATACCAGCGAAAGATCAGCGGCGTCATCTGGGGCTGCAGATGCAGGCCGACCGCGGCGGCCGTCAGCCACACCCGCTGCAGCGCGACGCCCCCGCGCACATGGGCCTCGATGCCCTCGGCGGGCACGTCGGCGCGGATCAGCACATGGGCGGCGCAGGCCCGCGCCGGGATGTAGTCGAGCTGGATGCGCGGGGCGATGGTGCCGAACAGGTAGGTGTTGAAGAACTTGACCCGCCCCCAGCTGGCCATCACCCACTCCATCAGCCGCGCGGTGCCGGCGTCGACGCCGACCGCCTCCTCGGGGATGCGGTCCTTGCTGAAGCGGGTGCGCCACTCGATGATTTCTTTGTGCACCGGATAGGCTTCGGGGCAGATCAGGCGCAGGTAGGCGCTGCGCCACAGGAAGCCCGTCACCGCCTTGCGTTCGGCGGAGGATTCGAAGAACTGGGCCGTGTAGCCCGGCCCGGGCGCCGCCGCCAGGGCCGCCCGCTGGGCCGGCGTGAGCGGCGTGGTGCGCATGGCGCGGCGCTGCACGACGCGAGACTCGATGAAGGGCAGCAGCGGGTCGGGGGTGAGGCCGGGCTGGGCCGCGAGGCGCACATCGAACACCGGTGCCGTTTCGGGCGAACCCGGCCGCAGGGCCCAGGTGGCAACGAGGCCCTCGCCGGTGGCGGCGATGCGCAGGGTCTCGAGCAGCGCGCCGTGGGCCATGTGGCTGGCGTGGCCGTTGAAATCGTAGAGACACCAGTCACGGGTATCGTTGCCGTGCACGACCAGGTGGTCGTCGCCCGCAATCTCGAAGCGCCAGGGCTGAGTGTTGTCGCCACTGGGAGCCCAGCGGGCCAGGTCGAGGATCTTGAGCAGGGTTTCGCGACTGGCCATGGTGGCGTCTCCGGAAGGTTTCAGCGGCGCATCGCGCGCAACTGGCGGCGCGCGATGAACAGGCCGATCTGCTGAAGCGGGTTGCGGTTGCCGCCCGGCCGCCAGGTTTTTACATAGCGGTTGCGGTAGGCGTCGAACTGGAAGCCCCACGGCGCGCATAGCACCTTGCCACGCCCGAGGAGGATCTTGAGCACCTCGACGGCGGTGACCCCGGCGCACAGCTGGCAGGCGGCGCCGGTGCTGGGCCCGCGACGCTCCGAGAAATTGACCCGCGACGGGTCGACCAGGTAACCCCGGTTGAGCATCGCCGGCGACAGGCCAAGCACGAAGCGGACCGCCATTTCGTCCTCGTCGCAGCCCTCGAAGCGAAAATACTCTTCGAAGCTCATGTGGCCGGGCAGGAAGGACAGCACCGCCGTGCCCATCCCCAACGGGGCCGCGGTGACGGCCGGGATGCCGCGCTCATGGCAGGCCTTGAAGGTGTCGCGGCGGGCCTTGAAGGCGAAGAAATCGAGACCGTCGACGTAGATATCGACACCATCGAGGAAGTCGCCAAGGTTGGCCGCATTTACGCCGTCCGGGAAGATGCGGATGTCGAGCTCGGGATTGATGTCACGGGCCATCTCGGCCATCACCTCGACCTTCGGGCGGTCGAGGGTGGACATCATCGCGCCGGCCTGGCGGTTGAAATTGACCAGGTCGAAGCGGTCCATGTCGGCGATGGTGAAGGCACCGACGCCCAGCCGGGCGAGCGTGAGCAGATGCACGCCGCCGACACCGCCGGCACCGGCAATGGCGATCCGCTTACCGCGCAGGGCGGCCTGCTCGGCTTCGGTCACCCACCCGAGATTGCGGGCAAAGGCTTCTTCGTAGCGAAAGGCTTTCTTTGTTGGCGACATGCGATCTGTATCCGTCACGCGAGGAAGCAGTATCATACGATAGTTCGGCCAGCCGGCCGCATCGCCCGTGTCGGCCATGCCCAGCCCGGGCAGCCACGCCCCGGCACGGGGCGGCAAACCCATCCACGCAGCCCGTCGATCGCCATGCACGTCGAAAACGCCCAGAGCAACCGATTGCGCCAGAGGCTCCACTCCGCAAAACAGGTGTATGCCGCCACGGCGAAGCTCGCGGTGCGCAACATCCTGCGCCAGAAGTTTCGCACCGGCATGACCCTCGCCGCGATCATGTTCGGGGTGGTGAGCCTGGTGCTGGCGGGCGGCTTCGTGGCCGACATCTTCATCCAGCTCGGCGAAACCATCATCCACTCCCAGACCGGCCACCTGCAGCTTTTCAAGCAGGACTTCCTCGAGAAGGGCAGCCGCTACCCCGAGCGCTTCCTGATCGAAAAGCCCGAAGAGATCGCAAGCAAAATCGCCGCCCACCCCGAGGTCGATGCGGTGATGGGGCGCATGTATTTCGCAGGCCTGCTCAACAACGGCCGGCGCGATCTTCCCATCATCGGCGAGGGCGTGGAGCCCAACAAGGAGGCCAGGCTGGGCAGCCTGCTCAAGATCGTCGAAGGCCAGCAGCTGCGCGACCAGGACACCGACGGCGTGCTCGTGGGCCAGGGCGTGGCGCATTCGCTGGGCCTCAAGCCGGGCGATTCGGTGACCCTCGTGATGAACGCCGCCGAGGGTGCGATGAACACCCTCGACTTCCGCGTCGTGGGCATCTTCCAGAGCTTCTCCAAGGAGTTCGACGCCCGCGCGGTGCGCATTCCGCTGGCGGCCACCCAGGAACTCATGCAGACCAAGGGCGCCAACCAGCTCGTGGTGGCCCTGCATCGCACCGAAGACACCGACAAGATGCTCGCCAGGCTGGGGGCCGAATTCAGCGGCACAAGCTTCGACCTGCGCAGCTGGCGCACCCTGTCGGACTTCTACGACAAATCGGTGCAACTCTACGACGCCCAGTTCGGCGTGCTGCGCCTGATCATCCTGGTGATGGTGCTGCTGTCGGTGACCAACAGCGTCAACATGAGTGTCTTTGAGCGCCAGGGCGAGTTCGGCACCATGCAGGCGCTGGGCAACCGTCACCGCGACATCGTCCGGCTGATCATCGTCGAATGCACGATCCTGGGCCTGGTGGGCGCTCTGCTTGGGGCCCTGCTCGGGATGCTGCTGGCGCTCGTCATCTCGACCATCGGCATTTCGATGCCGCCGCCGCCCAATGCGAACATCGGCTACACCGCTTTCATCCGGATCGTCCCCGCCACGGTGATCGGCGCGTTTTTCGTCGGATTCATCGCCACCGTGCTGGCTTCTGTCTACCCCGCATTCAAGGTGTCACGCATCCCGGTCGTAGATGCCTTGAGACAGAACGTTTGAACTGACCATAAAGGGCCTTCCAGCCATGTCCTTACTCGATAGGTTCAGCCTGGGCGAAGGCTTCCGAAAATACTTTCAAGTTGAGCCCGCGTTCACCGACGAACTGCGTAATGCCGTGTACGGCATCCGCCACGAAGTGTATTGCGAAGAACTCGGCTTCGAGCCGGTGCGCCCCGACCGTCGTGAAACCGACGACTACGACCGCCACAGCATGCATTGCCTGCTGCGCAGTTCGACCGACCCGGCCACCCTGGTCGGCTGCAACCGCCTCGTGCTGGCCCGCCCGGGGGAGCCCGATTTTCCGCTGCCCTTCGAGCACACCTGCCGTGACACCCTCGACCGCTCGATCATCGACCCGGCCAGGCTGCCGCGCCACACGATCGCCGAAGTGTCCCGCCTGGCGGTACGCGCCCAGTACCGCCGACGCAAGGGCGAAACCAAAACCGCCCTCGCCCTCAGCGACGACGACTTCGGCACCAAGGATCAGCCGCGCTTCCCGTACATCCCGATCGGTCTCTACCTGGCGGTGGTCGCCATGGCCAAACGCGAAGGGATAGAGACCCTGTTCATGCTGACCGAACCCCGGCTGGCCGACCACTTCTCCAAGCTCGGCGTCCGGATCATCCAGATCGGCGGCCCGGTGGAGCATCGCGGCATCCGCGTGCCTTCGATGATGAGCGTGAGCGAGGTCATCGCCAGGCTGCGCTTCTTCGTCAAACCCATCTGGCGGGTCGTCGTGGCAGAGATCGACGCCGGCTACACAATGGGCCGGCCGGCTTTTCTGCCTCCACGCTGAGGGCGACGCCGGGCGTAGAATTGCGGGTTTTCCGGGGGCGCCGGCTCGTTCGGCCCCTGGACACCACCGCCAGGAGTCTCAATGAATACCCGCGCTTCCCTCTATCAGGCTCGTTACGGGTCTGCCGAGGTCCCGGTGCCGAGCACCGGCTCGCACCTCATCGACCAGCTTCTCGCCCACCGTTCGGTGCGGGCTTATTTGCCCGATCCGGTCAGCGACGACACCCTCACCGCGATCATCGCAGCCGCCCAGTCGGCCTCCAGTTCGTCCAACCTGCAGGCCTGGAGCGTCGTCGCGGTGCGCGACCCGGAGCGCAAGGCCCGGCTCGCCGCGCTGGCGGGCGATCAGGAACACATCCGCCAGGCGCCTCTGCTTCTCGTATGGCTGGCCGATCTGGCCCGCCTCGAGCGCGTTGCCGGGCAGGTCGACGAAGCCTGCGCGGCGCTCGATTACCTCGAGATGTTCGAAGTCGGCGTGATCGACGCCACCCTCGCCGCCCAGAACGCCGTTGCCGCCGCCGAATCCCTCGGCCTGGGCGCCGTGTATATCGGCGCGATGCGCAATCACCCCGAGGCCGTCGCCGCCGAACTGGCCCTGCCACCGCGGGTAACCGCCGTGTTCGGGCTGTGCATCGGCACGCCCGACCCCGAGGCCCCGGCCAGCGTCAAGCCACGCCCGCCCCAGTCGGTGGTGCTGCACCACGAGACCTATTCGCTGCCCGCGCAGGACGGCGGCCTCGCCGCCTACGACGAGGCCATGCGCGCCTTCTACGCCAGCCAGGGGATGAAGGTGCGCGGCACCTGGTCGAACCACTCGGCCAAGCGCATCCGCGACGCCGCCGCCCTCACCGGCCGTGACCGGCTTGTGGAGGCCCTCCAGGCCCTCGGCTTTCCGCTGAAGTAAGGCACGCACCTGCCCTGCGCGCCGCGGGCCGACGCGTCAGGCGGCCCTCTTCATCTGCTTCTGGTACAAGAACTCCAGGATCGCCGCCCGGTGCTCGGCAAAGCGGGCATCGTGGGCCAATTGCAGGCGGTCCCGCGGCTTGGGGAGATCCACCGCGAGGATCTCGCCGATGGTCGCCGCCGGGCCGTTGGTCATCATCACCACCCGGTCGGACAGCAGCACCGCCTCATCGACGTCGTGGGTCACCATCACCACGGTGGCGCCGGTCTTTTCCATCACACCGATCAGCTCGTCCTGCAGCGCGGCGCGGGTGAGCGCGTCGAGGGCGCCGAAGGGCTCGTCCATCAGCAGGATCTTCGGCTCCATCGCAAAGGCGCGGGCGATGCCGATCCGCTGTTTCATGCCACCCGAGATCTCCTGGGGCAGCTTGTGGGCGGCGTGTGCCATGTGCACCATGTCCAGCGCCCTGGCGGTGCGGGCCTTGAGGGCCTCACGGCCTTCCCTGGCGCCGAAGACGCGCTCGACGGCGAGGTGAACGTTCTCGAAGCAGGTCAGCCAGGGCAGCAGCGAGTGGTTCTGGAACACCACCGCCCGCTCCGGGCCTGGCCCGGCGATCTCCCGCCCGTTGCACAGCATCACCCCCGACGTGGGCAGCGTGAGGCCGGCGATGAGGTTGAGCAACGTGGATTTGCCACAGCCCGAGTGCCCGATCAGCGACACGACCTCTCCACTGTGGATCTGGAGATTGACGTCCTGCAGGGCGACGAAACGGCCTTTCTTCGTGTCGAAGCTCATGCCGACGTTTTCGACCTTGACGATTGCGTTCATTTGAACCTCCCTGGACAGAAAATCAATTGACGCCGTAGCTGAAGCGGCGGGCGATCAGCAACAGCAGGTATTCGAGCAGCAGGCCGACGATGCCGATCACGAAGATGGCGATCAGGATGTGCTCCACTTTGAGGTTGTTCCACTCGTCCCACACCCAGAAGCCGATGCCCACACCGCCGGTCAGCATCTCGGCGGCGACGATCACCAGCCAGGCCGTGCCGATGGAGAGACGGATGCCGGTGAGCATGTAGGGCAGCACCGAGGGGAAGAGGATCTTGGTGATGATCCGGAACTCGGACAGGTTGAGCACCCGCGCCACATTGAGGTAATCCTGCGGCACGCGCTGCACGCCCTGGGCGGTGTTGAGGATCATCGGCCAGATCGAACAGATGAAGATCGTCCAGGTGGAAGCCGGGTCGGCGGCCTTGAAGACCATCAGCCCGATGGGCAGCCAGGCCAGCGGCGAGACTGGGCGCAGCAGGCTGATGATCGGCGCCAGCATGCTGTTCATGAAGGCGAAGCGGCCGATGATGAAACCCAACGGAATGCCGACCAGCGCAGCCACGCCAAAACCCACGGCAACCCGCTTGAGGGACGACAGGATGTTCCAGCCTATCCCCTGGTCGTTGGGGCCGTTGCTGTAGAAGGGGTCGGAAAACAGCACGACGGCGGCGTCGAGGGTCTTGGACGGCCCGGGAAAGTCCGACGACTTCATCGCCACCAGTGCCCACAGGCCAACCACCAGGGCCAGGCCGATCAGCGGCGGCAGCACCGCCCGCATGAAGTTGCCAAAATATTCGCCGACGGACGGGCGATTGACAACGGGGCCCGGCGCCGGCGAGGCGGCAACAGGCGCTTCGGTGGCGGCACCGTCCCTGGCAGCAGGGGTGACGTTCCGGGAGCCGCAGTCCATCTCCGCGGCGGAGGGCCCTTCGAGGCCCCGAGCAAGCGTGGCAGTAGTCATCTTGATCTCCATATATTCAGTGGCGGCGGTGGCGTTCGCCTGCAAACCGTGGGCACCGACGGCGCGGGCGACCGGGTCGCCCGCAACCGGTCAGGCGCGAACCTTGAAGCTGGCGGCGTATTTCTTCGGGTCCTTGCCGTCCCAGACGACACCGTCGATGAGCCTGGAGGTGCGGAAGTCGGACTTCGGCACCGGCACGCCCACCTGCGCGGCGGCCTGCTTGTAGAGCTCGGTCTGGTTGATGGCCTTGGCCACCGCCAGGTAATCCACGTCCTGCTTGAGCAGGCCCCAGCGGCGGTGCTGGGTGAGGAACCACATGCCGTCAGAGAGGTAGGGGTAGTTCACCTGGCCGTCGTTGTAGAACTTCATCAGGTTCTTGTCGGACCAGCTCTTGCCGAGGCCGTTTTCGTACTGGCCGATCATGCGGCTGCGGATCACGTCCACATCGGTGTTGACGAAGCTCTTAGCGGCCACCGTCTCGGCCGTCTTGCTGCGATTGGCGGCGCTGGCGTCGATCCAGCGGGAAGCCTCGAGAATCGCGCAGATCATCGCCCGGGCGGTGTTGGGGTACTTGGCGGCAAACTCGGCGGTGGCGCCGAGCACCTTTTCCGGATGGTCGGTCCAGATGTCCTGGGTGGTCACCGCGGTGAAACCGATCTTGTCGACGATCGCCCGCTGATTCCACGGCTCGCCGACGCAGTAGCCGTCCATGTTGCCGACACGCATGTTGGCCGCCATCTGCGGGGGCGGCACCACGATGTTCTTCACGTCGCGGAAGGGGTCGATGCCGTGGGCCGCCAGCCAGTAATACAGCCACATGGCGTGGGTGCCGGTGGGGAAGGTCTGGGCGAAGGTGTATTCCTTGTCCTTCTTCGCAATAACCTTGGCCAGCGAGACGCCATCCACCGCGCCCTTGTCCTTGAGGGCGTTCGACAGGGTGATCGCCTGGCCGTTGTTGTTGAGGGTCATCAGCACGGCCATGTCCTTCTTGGGACCGCCGACGCCGAGGTGCAGGCCATAGACGAGGCCATACAGCACGTGGGCCGCGTGGAGCTCACCGTTGGCCAGCTTGTCGCGCACGCCGGCCCAGGAGGCTTCCTTGCTGGGGGTGATCTTGATGCCGTACTTCTTGTCGAAGCCCATCACGGAGGCCATCACCACGGACGAGCAATCGGTCAGCGGAATGAAGCCGATCTTCACCTCCTCGATTTCCGGCTTATCGGAACCGGCCGCCCATGCACCGCCGCTCGGAAGCATCGTACTCATCGCAGCCAACCCTCCCAGGCCCGCCCCGGCTTTCAGAAAGCCGCGGCGGGAAAGAACCTTGTCATCAAATTGCTCGCTCATCGCCTGCCCCTGATCCAAAAAAAGCGGGCGTCACATCACCCGCCAGGAAACCTGCGGGGGATGGACGCCCTTGTCCAAGTGAGATCGCCTGATCAAGCCGGCCCGCCGTTGGACCGACTCGATCAAGCTTGAGCGAGGAGTGTGCCAGGCACAACAAGCACATGATTTAATTGAATATTTTTCTCATCTTAAAAAATTACCTCAAAAGAGGTAGGCAAAACCCCCTCAAATGGCGCACTGCTGCGGTGCAGCACGCACCGGATTGGCGCGAGGCCCGCACCTGGCCACCGAAGATCCGCTTATACAAAGGAAAACGGGGCGCCGACACGCAAGCATCGACGCCCCGACATGAAGCCCTCCGGGCAAAACCCTATCCCTTTAGGACTAAGCAAGCAGATTCACAGCAACAGCTTGGCCATCTCGATGACGTCCTGCGCCACGTCGGCCAGCTTGCGCCCGCGCTCCATCGCCAACTTGCGCAGCGCGTGGTAGGCCCCATCCTCGTCGAGCCCGCGCGCCCTCATCAGCACGCCCTTGGCACGGTCGATGGTGATGCGTTCGGACAGCTTGCGGGTTGCGTCGTCCCGCTCGGCACGCAAGTTTTGAAACGCCTCGAACTGGGCGACAGCCACCTCCACCAGCGCATCGAGACGCTCCGGCGACACTGAATCAATCACATACGACGACACGCCAGCCTTTACCGCACGGCGGATCATTCCCGAGTCGGAATCGGGCGAGCACATCAGTACCGGCCGCGGGCAATCGCGGTTCATGATGGCCAGGTGCTCCAGGGTGTCGCGGCTGGGGGAGTCGGCCTGGATGAAGATCACATCCGGCCGGGTCGCCAGCACCTGAGCGGGGAGCTCGAAGGCGGAAGGCAGCACCGCCGCCACCTGATGACCGGCAAGGGCGAGCGCTGCACAGACATCTGCAGCACGCTCGCGGGAAGAATCGACAACCAGCACTCGGAGCATGGGAGGGAATATTCATAGAGACACCCCCAACCTGTAGCACAAAGCGCGCCAGCCAAGCCCAAAATAAAAACCGCGCCGGAGGCTGTCGCCTCAGGCGCGGTTCAGAACAGGCAGGAAGCCCGGGTTACAGCATGGCCTTCAGCAGCTTGGCCATTTCGGACGGGTTGCGGGTGACCGTGAAGCCACACTCTTCCATGACGGCGAGCTTGGCGTCAGCGGTGTCGGCACCGCCAGAGATCAGCGCGCCGGCGTGGCCCATGCGCTTGCCGGCCGGAGCGGTGACGCCAGCGATGAAGCCAACGATCGGCTTCTTCATGTTGGCCTTGCACCACATGGCGGCTTCAGCTTCGTCCGGGCCGCCGATTTCGCCGATCATGATGACCGCGTCGGTATCCGGATCGTCGTTGAACATGCGCATCACGTCGATGTGCTTCAGACCGTTGATCGGGTCGCCACCGATACCAACCGCGGAAGACTGGCCCAGACCGATTTCGGTCAGCTGGGCAACGGCTTCGTAGGTCAGGGTGCCGGAGCGGGAAACCACGCCGATGCGACCCTTGCGGTGGATGTGACCCGGCATGATGCCGATCTTGATTTCATCGGGGGTGATGAGGCCGGGGCAGTTCGGGCCGAGCAGCAGGGTCTTCTTGCCGCCAGCAGCTTCCTTGGCCTTCATCTTGTTGCGCACTTCCAGCATGTCACGGACCGGAATGCCTTCGGTGATGCAGATCGCCAGATCCAGGTCGGCCTCGACGGCTTCCCAGATCGCAGCAGCCGCGCCAGCGGGTGGCACGTAGATCACGGAGACGGTGGCGCCGGTTTCAGCAGCGGCTTCCTTGACGGTACCGAAGATGGGCACGTCGAGGATCTTCTCGCCGGCCTTCTTGGGGTTCACACCAGCCACGAAGCAGTTCTTGCCGTTTGCGTATTCGATACACTTTTCGGTGTGGAACTGACCGGTCTTGCCGGTGATGCCCTGGGTGATGACCTTGGTGTCTTTGTTGATCAGAATGGACATTCGGTAACTCCTTACTTGACCGCGTCGACGATCTTCTGGGCCGCTTCGGCCATGGTGTCGGCAGCAATGATCGGGAGGCCCGAATCACGCAGGATCTGTTTGCCGATGTCTTCGTTGGTGCCCTTCATGCGGACGACCAGCGGAACCGACAGATGGACTTCACGGGCAGCGGTGACCACGCCGGTGGCGATGGTGTCGCAGCGCATGATGCCGCCGAAGATGTTGACGAGAATGCCCTTGACCTTGGGGTTCTTGAGCATGATCTTGAAGGCTTCGGTCACCTTCTCGGTGGTGGCACCGCCGCCCACGTCGAGGAAGTTGGCCGGCTCGGCACCGAACAGCTTGATGGTGTCCATGGTGGCCATGGCCAGACCGGCACCGTTCACGAGGCAGCCGATGTTGCCGTCGAGGGAGATGTAGGCCAGATCGAACTTGGAAGCTTCGATCTCGTCAGCATCTTCTTCGTCGAGGTCGCGCATGTCGACGATCTCGGGGTGACGGTACAGGGCGTTGGAGTCGAAGTTGAACTTGGCGTCCAGAGCCTTGATGGTGCCGCTGCCTTCCAGGATCAGCGGGTTGATCTCCGCCAGGGAAGCATCGGTCTCCATGTAGCAGGTGTAGAGCTTCTTCAGGGCATCGACGGCGAAGGCGACGGAGGCCTCCGGAACGCCAATGCCGCGCGCCAGGGTTTCAGCCTGGGCGTCGGTCAGGCCGACCAGCGGATCCACGAATTCCTTCAGGATCTTCTCGGGCGTGCTGTGAGCGACTTCTTCGATGTCCATGCCGCCTTCGGAGGAGGCCATCACGGCAACCTTCTGGGTGGCGCGATCGGTCAGGACGGCGACGTAATATTCTTTTTTGATGTCGGCGCCTTCCTCGATCAGGAGGTTACGCACCTTCTGGCCTTCCGGGCCGGTCTGGTGGGTCACCAGCTGCATACCGAGGATGGCTTCGGCGTTGGTCCGCACTTCGTCGAGCGAACGGGCCAGCTTGACACCGCCGCCCTTGCCGCGACCGCCGGCGTGGATCTGGGCCTTGACGACCCATACCTTGCCGCCGAGATCTTCAGCCGCCTTGACCGCCGCGTCGACGGAAATGCAGTGGAAGCCCCGCGGCGTGACGACGCCATACTTCCTCAGTAGTTCTTTTGCCTGATACTCATGAATTTTCATGGTTGCCCTTCGATCGAAGTCTTAGCCCGTAAGGCCGCTTACGCTTGGTTGATGGGACTCTTCGGAGCCGTCAAGGCCCCGCGACACCCGCGCCGTTCTCCCTCGTCCAACGCAGATACCGCTTTGCTCCCCGAGTTGCCTGCCGACACCGGCACGACCGCCCGAGGGGCTATTCCGCACCTCTTGACCCGAAAAACCCGGGTTTGGCGGAGCTTTGGAATCCATTGATTATATACGAAACATCGGGCGTATCCGCTTTCACGCTGCAGTGCAACCAGAGGGCGGGCTGCTCACTCGCCCGCCGGCCGGCGGTACCAGCGGGGGTAATACTGCCGCACGGTGGGTGCGCTCGTTTCCAGCGCATGGCAGCGATCGAGCTGAAAAGGCTTCTCATCGGTGTCCTCGTTCTCACGACGGAAGGTCGCGAAGGTCTGGATCGCCGCGGTCGGCAACGAAAACAGCAGCTCGGTGAGATGGGAACATCCGCGCACGTCGGCAAACATCTCGCTGACGGTGCGCCGGAAGCCGCGCAGCAGATTGAGCCCGACCAGGCTTCGATAGGCCGGCCCGATCGTGTCACAGGCGCCGGGATATGGCACCCAGTCGGAGCAGGCCTCCACGGCAATGATCGAGAATGACTTGTCGATCGTCACACGAACAAGCAAGTCGTGTATCGGATCGCCGACCTTGCGGACACCTGAAGCCAGAGGCTGATCCCGATCCTTCAGGTCGGTCAGACGGGCGTCTAGTTCGAGAAGACCATCTTCGCGAAGAAAACCCTCCACCTCGATCCGGCGGAGATGGGCCCGCGAACGGGCGACTTTTGGCATGGGGAGTGGCATCGCAGATCTGAAAGAAAACAAATATCGTAAAAAAAGCCGCCAAAACAGAGCTCGCCACACAAGGGCGCAATTCACAGCCGACAAGAGCCCGCGGCGAAGCCCAAACTTCTTTAGAATACTGTAGCTTTGCCGTGGACGTACGCTTGACTCACCACGTTCCGGCCAACGTAGGCAACATCGGCTTCTGTCCGCCGGATCGACCACCATTTCTTGATGAACAGCTCGCGAAAGCCGCTTTCCCTGCTCATTGCACTGCTGCTGCCCCTGTGGAGCCTCTCCGCCGGGGCCGTCGGGCTGGGCGACTTGACAGCAAAATCGCACCTGGGCGAGCCCCTTCGGGCTGAAATCCGGCTACTCAGCCTGAACGGCGTGGAGCTCGACCAGAATTGCGTGCGTCGCGTCAGCCCCGCAGACGTAGACGACATGCCCTGGATCCGTTCAGCCCGCATTCGGGTTGCTGGCGACAGGCTGATTGTCACCACCCGCGAACCGGTGAACCACCCTATTGCGATGCTCGGCATCCAGTTGGGCTGCGACAGCCCGCTGCGCCGCGACTACCCTGTTCTGCTTCAGCCACCGGTCGGGCTCAGCACCGCAGTGTCGCCGGCTGAAATCACGGCAGAGCCCGCGCCAAGGCCCGCGACGAGCCGGCTCTCTGCCGTCAGCGTGCCCACCGCAGAGCGGAGCGTACAGCCGACGTCTCGCCCGAAGCAGCCCCAGGAGCGCCGTCAGGACAGGCCTGCAGCGCGCAACCTGCATCCCGTGCCCTCGAGCTCCGACCGGCTTCTGATCGGCAGCGGCGCCGACGGGCTCGCACCTCTGCGCATGAGCCTGCTGCTGTCCAGCCCGCCGCAGGGCGACGAACCGGACGGCACACGCCAGCAACTGCGCCAGGAGCAACGGACCCTCGCAGAGATCGACGACCGGATCGCCTCCCAACTCGAGGTCAACGAGAAAATCCGGCGCCTCGAAGAATACCAGCTGATGCTCAAGGAGCGGATCGTCCAGCTCGATCAGCGCAAGCCGGCGCCCGCATCGGCCGCGGCCAAGCAGAGCGAGGCCGCCGCACAGACGCTCAGCGGCACGGACAAGCTGCTCGAAACCCTCAAAACCTGGGCACCGACTCTGGCCGGGCTGGCGGCAGTACTGGCAGGCCTGGGCGCACTGATCTGGATGCGTCGGCGGCGGCACGCCGAAGAGGCCGAAATGACGACTGAGCCGGCCTTCGAAACCGACATGCGGATCAGCGCCCCACCGCAGACCATCGGCAGATCGAAGCGCGAAGAGCCGGCGGAGATGCGGGCGATGCCGCCAGTCCAGCACTCCATCGCCCCGCTGCCTCCGGCAGACACGTCGGCCGAATGGGCGGACCCGACCTTCGCCCCAGCCCACCCGATTCCCTTCGACGAGACGGTGGACGAACAGGACTCCGCGCTGGAACTGGCCGAAATCATGATGTCCTTCGGCCGGACCCAGGGTGCTGCCGAAACCCTGGCAGATTACATCCGCAACAACCCACGCCAGGCCGTCAAGCCCTGGCTCAAGCTGCTCGATGTCTATCACGTGGCGGGAATGCGCAGCGAGTTCGAGGCACTGACCCGTCAGCTCAACAAGACCTTCAACGTCAAGATGGTGAGCTGGAACGACTTCAAGGCAGTTCGCTCCGCGCCCGCGGACACCGTCGAGAAGATGCCTCACATCACCCAGCGCCTTCAGGACCTCTGGGGGACCCAGGAGGCGCAGGCCTACATTCACCAGATTCTGCGAGACAACCGCAACGGTACGCGGGAGGGCTTCCCCCTCAGCGTGGTCGAGGAGCTGCTGCTGCTGCTCGCCATCCTGGACAGCGAGTTCGGCCCCTACAAACCATCAACCGAACCGACCCTGGAGCCCATGGCGCAAGCGGCACCTCCAACCGAGGCCCCCCTCGACTTTTAGTCCGGCAAGCCGCAGCAGACGGGCGGGCGCGTCAAACCGGGTTTTCCACCTCGACAAACTCAGCCTCGACACCAAAAGCCTGGGCCAGATGAGCGCCTAGCGCCTGCACCCCATACCGCTCGCTGGCGTGGTGGCCGATCGCCAGGTAAGCCACCCCCGACTCCCGGGCCAGGTGGGTCGTCTGCTCGGAGACCTCCCCCGATATGAAGCAATCCACGCCGGCCGCGATGGCCTGCTCGAAGTAGGACTGAGCGCCACCGGTGCACCACGCCACGCGCCGGACACTCCGCCTCCCCTCCCCCAGCATCAGAGGCTCCCGCCCCAGCCGCGCCGCGGCCGCCCGAACCAGTACATCCAGCGTCGAGGGGTGGGCGAGCACGCCCGTCCAGCCCAGATCCTGCTCGCCGAATCGCCCGTCGGGCTCCCAGCCCATCAGCCGGCCAAGCTGTGCGTTGTTTCCGAGCTCGGGGTGGGCATCGAGGGGCAGATGGTAGGCGAACAGATTGATGTCGTTACCAAGAAGTGTCGCCAGACGCTTCCGACGCATTCCGGTGACACGACCGTCCTCCCCACGCCAGAAGTAACCATGATGGACCAGCACCGCATCCGCCCCGCGCGCCACCGCTGCATCCAGAAGCGCCTGGCTCGCCGTCACGCCACACACAATGCGCCTCACCTGCGCCCGTCCTTCCACCTGCAGGCCGTTTGGGCAATAATCCTTGAAGCGTGCCACCTCGAGCAGAGTGTCGAGATAGCGCTGCAATTCGACTCGTTCCATGACCGTTTTCCCGTAAACTTGCATTAATTCAACGCGCATGTGCGCGCTCTCGGTGGCAGATTTTACGATGCATCGCCTGTGGATGATCTTTGCTCAAACTGTCACGGTGTCGGTGGCGATCCTGTTCGTCGTCAGCACGCTCCGCCCCGACTGGATCGGGGAGCGCAAGACTCCACCCGCTGTCACGATTCAAGAGGCGGTCGCACCTGGCAGCGTCCCGGCCACGAATGCGCCCAGTTCCTACGCCGATGCCGCCCAGGCCGCCTTGCCTGCAGTCGTGCATATCTTCACGAGCAAGGAAGTCAAAACCCAGCGGCACCCGTTTGCCGACGATCCGCTGTTTCGCCACTTCTTCGGGGACCGTCTCGATAACAGACCACAGCAACGCGCTTCCGGCCTGGGGTCGGGAGTCATCGTTTCATCGGCAGGCTACGTCCTTACCAACAATCACGTGATCGAAGGTGCGGACGACATCGAGGTCGCCCTCAACGACGGCCGCAAACTGTCGGCCCGCATCGTCGGGCGCGACCCCGAATCAGACCTGGCGGTGCTTCAGATCAAGTCAGACGGCAAGCTTCCAGCCATCACCTTTGGCCATCCCGAACAGCTGCGCGTCGGAGATGTCGTGCTCGCCATCGGCAATCCCTTCGGCGTCGGGCAGACGGTCACCATGGGGATCGTATCTGCCCTCGGGCGCACCCATCTGGGCATCAATACTTTCGAAGACTTCATCCAGACCGATGCGGCGATCAACCCGGGCAACTCCGGTGGCGCGCTGATTGACGCCGGCGGGCACCTGATCGGCGTCAACTCCGCCATTTACTCCCGGACGGGCGGGTCGCTGGGAATCGGCTTCGCCATTCCCGTCTCCCTGGCTCGCAACGTGATGGAGCAAATAATCCAGAACGGATCGGTAACCCGCGGCTGGATCGGGGTTGAGGTTCAGGCTATTACAGGCGAGCTCGCCGAATCGTTTGGGCTACCCTCCAGCGATGGCACCCTCATTTCGGGCGTCATGCGCGGCAGCCCGGCAGATCGGGCTGGGATCCAGCCTGGAGACATTCTCCTCGCAGTGGATGGGCGCAAGGTTACTGATCCGCAGTCGATGCTGGAGGCGATCGCCGCGCTGCAACCAGGCCGCAAGGCGGATTTCGAGCTACGCAGAGGAAAGGACATGATGGGGCTAAAAGTAGAGATCGCTCGTCGCCCCGCGCTGTCCCGTGGCGACTAAGCCGACCAAGGTTCATCGCCATCAGCCTCAGCCACTTTAATGCGAACGTCTAGC
>NZ_BJNV01000023.1 GCF_006539865.1 Zoogloea ramigera | reverse complement strand
ATTGACCTACCCGACTGCGCTACGAGACTGTCGGAACAGGGCCCGGCCGAGGGCCCCGAATCGATTGAGAGCGGCGCCCCCCCGCCAGCGAACAGCCCAGCAAATACTCACATCGCATTTTCCGTTGCCTATCCCAGGCGCCCGCCTTATCATCCACGAAAAATAAGCCGCCAGCCCCATCCAAAACCCTATCTGCATTCACCGGCCGCCCCTACCCCATGCCGTCCGACTCCTCAAGCACCGCACACACAGCCCGAGTCGCACCCTCCCAGGCCTTGACGGCGTCGCAGCAGCTTTCCGACGATACTCTCCATGAGCCGGGCTCCCATCTTTACCAAGGGAACACATCGCCTTGTCACGGCTACACGTCTACCGAATGCTTTTTAGCGTCTACCGATGCTCGGTTGAAATGTAATAACGACAGGGACACGCCACGCAGGTGTTTCTTACTGCCTTCCATCGGCGGCGCTACGCCTTCCGGCGTAAGGGTGACATCTTCTGTCTGCAGCGCGATGCCTTCCGATCACGGGAATCCATCTTTTATCGGCCGCACGGTATCTTCCTATGATTACGCGCCACCTTCCGATCATCGCGCGTCGCCTTCCGATCATCGCGTAGCGCCTATCGACAATTTCTACATCCATTCCCGGCATTTTGTACCGCCGCCTGGGGCCGCGAATACATCGCCCGGCGGCGGCGTCACCGCTCCCGGTGTTTTTGCATCCGGCCTTTCCGGCCCCCCGCATTCACGCTGCAGCCCCCCCACCACAAGGAGATCCAAGATGGCCAAGAACTATTACCTGCCCCGGGACGACAGCGGCAAGGCCCAGCTGCTCGAACACCTGGCACGCCGCCTCCCGGCCTATGCCGAGACCCTCGAAGTCAGCGCCGCCGACATCGCCAGCCTGCAGGCCGACGCCGAGGCCTTCCGCCATGCCATCGCCTCCACAGACAGCATCCAGGCCAACGCCCGGCAGTGGACGGCCTACAAGAACCTCCAGCGTGACGGCGGGGTGCGCGTGAACCCGCGGCCCCAATTGCCCCACCTGCCCGTGCCGGCGCGGGACGTCGCTCCGGGCATCGTGCCGCGGCTGATCGCCCTCGTCTCCCGCCTCAAGACGGCCCACCAGTACAACGAGGCGATCGGCCACGACCTCCAGATCATCGGCCCCGAGCAGCGCGTCACCCCCGACGACTGGAAGCCCGTCCTGGACACCCGCAGCGTGGCCGGCCAACCGGTCATCAAGTGGCCCAAGGGCGACGCCGACGCCATCGAAATCTGGGCCGATCGCGACGACGGCCAGGGCTTCCGTCTCGCCACCATCACCAGCGGCACCGACTACACCGACACCAGCACCCGGCCCGCCAGCGGCGCCGTCTGGAAATACAAGGCCATCTACCGCCTCCGCGACACCCAGGTCGGCGAGTGGAGCGGCGAGGTCAATGTGGCGGTCGGGGGCTGAGCCGCCCCGCTCGCACAGCCTGCCCGAGTGCAGGGGCGACGGCAGCCCCGCCTGCAAGGTAGCGGCGACCCCGGCTGTAGCGGGACGAGCGCACAATAAAAAAGGAGCCGCCCGAAGGCCGCTCCTTTCCACTTCAAGGCTCCAGCCCCCCCCGCAGCCGCCAACCCACCGGCCGCCGCGGGGTGCGCTGCCGGTTTACACCGACATCGCCTTCACGTGCTGGATCACCTCGCCGATGGCCTGCTGGGCAGAGCCGTAGAGCAGGCGGGTGTTGTCCTTGTAGAACAGCGCGTTCTCGATGCCCGAGTAGCCGGTGCCCTTGCCGCGCTTCACGACGATGACGTTCTGCGCCATGTCGGCGTTGAGAATCGGCATGCCGTAGATCGGGCTGGACTTGTCGGTGCGCGCCGACGGGTTCACCACGTCGTTGGCACCGATCACCAGGGCCACGTCGGCCTGGGCGAAGTCGGCGTTGATCTCTTCAAGGTCGAAGATCTTCTCGTAGGGCACGCCGGCCTCGGCCAGCAGCACGTTCATGTGGCCGGGCATGCGGCCCGCCACCGGGTGGATCGCGAAGACCACCTCGACGCCCGCCTCCTCGAGCAGCTCGGACATCTCCCACACCTTGTGCTGGGCGCCGGCCACCGCCATGCCGTAGCCCGGCACGATGATGACCTTGCTGGCGTAGCGCATCATGGCCGCGGCGTCCATCGCGCCGACTTCCTTCTGCTCACCCTCGACCGCCTCGCCGCCGCCGGCGGCAGCCATCGGCACGAACAGGATGTTGCTGATCGGCCGGTTCATGGCCTTGGCCATCAGCTGGGTGAGCAGGGTGCCGGCCGCGCCGACCACGATACCGGCGATGATCAGCGCCGGGATGCCCATCACGAAGCCCTCGAAACCCACCGCCAGGCCGGTGAAGGCGTTGAACAGCGAGATCACCACCGGCATGTCGGCGCCACCGATGGGCAGCGTGATGACGGCGCCGAGCACCAGCGCCAGCACGAAGAACGCGCCCACCAGCATCGGGTCGACCTGCGGGGCGATCACGATGGCGGCGCCGAAGCCCACGGTCACCAGGGCCAGCACCACGTTGACGGCGTTCTGCGCCGGCAGCCGGAAGGCCTTGTTCATGACGCCCTGGAGCTTGGCCCAGGCCACCACCGAACCCGAGAAGGACACCGCGCCGATCAGCGCACCCAGCGTGGCCAGCAGGGTGACCACGGTGCCGTGCATCTCGCCGCGGGCGAACTCGACCGCCGCAATGGCCGCCGCCGCGCCGCCGCCCATGCCGTTGTAGATGGCGACCATCTGGGGCATGTCGGTCATCGCGACCCGCTTGCCGGAGACCCAGGCGAGCACGCCGCCGAGGCCGATGGCGATGACCATCAGCAGCATGTTGCCCATGCCGGGGGTGAGGAAGGTGACCACCGTGGCGAGCACCATGCCGACACCGGCCCAGACGATGCCCTTGCGCGCCGAGACCGGCGAGCTCATGCCCTTCAGGCCGAGAATGAACAGAATCGCGGCAACGAAGTAGCTCGCGTCAATCAGCCACTTGATAGCCATCAGTTCTTCTCCTTCGACTTGAACATGGCGAGCATGCGTTCGGTCACCACGTAACCGCCGGCCGCGTTGGCCGCGCCGAGCAGTACGGCGACAAAGCCGATGGCCTGCTCGAGGGGCGTCTCGGCCTGGCCGAGGGCGATCATGCCGCCCACCAGCACCACGCCGTGGACGAAGTTGGAGCCGGACATCAGCGGCGTGTGCAGGATCACCGGCACGCGGGAAATGACCTCGTAGCCGGTGAAGGCCGCGAGCATGAAGATATAGAGTGCGAGCATTCCATCCATGGGTTTTCTCCTTACAGGCCCAGCGCGGCCTTGACGCCCGCGTGGCGGATTTCGCCGGCGTGGGTCAGGCAGGCGCCGGCGAGCACCTCGTCTTCCCAGTCGAGGCCGAGCACGCCATCCTTGATGAAGGGCGAGATGAAGTTGTAGAGGTTCTTGGCGTACATCTCGGAGGCGTGCACCGGCATCCGGCTGGGGATGTTCACCGGGCCGATGACCAGGGTCTCGCCGACCAGGGTCTTCTCACCGGCCTGGGTGCCAGCCACGTTGCCGCCGCTCTCGGCCGCCATGTCGACGACCACCGAGCCCGGCTTCATGCGCGCCACCATCTCGGCGGTCACGATCTGCGGCGCCTTCTTGCCGGGGATCGCGGCGGTGGTGATCAGCGCGTCGCACTCGGCGATGGCCCGGCCGAGCTTGTCGGCCTGGATGCGCTTCTCCTCGTCGGTCAGCTCGCGGGCATAGCCGCCCGCCCCCGCAGCCGAGACGCCGGTGTCGACGAACTTGGCGCCGAGGGACTCGATCTGCTCCTTGGTCTCCGGGCGCACGTCGTAGCCCGACACCATGGCGCCGAGGCGCTTGGCGGTGGCGATGGCCTGCAGGCCGGCCACGCCGGCACCGATCACCAGCACCTTGGCCGGGCGGATGGTGCCGGCGGCGTAGGTGAGCATCGGGAAGAACTTGGGGCTGTGGTCGGCGGCGATCAGCGCGCACTCGTAGCCCGCCACCGCGGCCTGGCTGGACAGCACGTCCATGCTCTGGGCGCGGGAGATGCGCGGCAGCAGCTCGAGAGCAAAGCAGGTGATCTGCTTTTCAACCAAGAGCTTCACCCGCTCGGGGCTCGACCACGGCTGCTGCAGGCCCACCAGAACGGCGCCCGGCTTGAGCATCGCGATGTCCTCGAGGCCCAGCGGCTGGACCTGGAGGACCACGTCGGCCTTGGCCAGCACGGGGCCGGCTTCGGCCGCGAGCTCGGCGGCGCCGAAATCCTCGTCACGATAATAAGCCGATGCGCCGGCACCTGCCTGGAGCAGCAAAGCTGCACCAAGCCCTTGATATTTCTTGGCTACATCCGGAACAAGCGCAACACGGCGCTCACCCGGCGTAAACTCTTTGGTCACACCGATGACCAGAGGCATGGAAGCTCCTCAGTGGGTAGTTGGAATTCAGTGGCCGTCGCCGGCGAAAACGCGCGAACGGGGAGTAATCTGGTGTCTTCTCCGGCCAGCATATGGGCAACGGGTGCGCCCACGGCGGGAGAAATCGATCATTTCATTCAAATAGCTGGGTAACGATGCGAAAGTCTAGCAAGAAACGAACCCGCCCAACCCGAAAGCTAGGGTTACCCCCAGGTTCACTGGTGCACATCGGCGAGATCAAGACCGACAAGCCCAGCATCACGCTGATCGAGTTCGACGCCCGCGGCGTCACCGAAACCCTTTTTGAATCTCTCGAAGCGTCCCGCGGCCACCATGCGAACCGCGAGAAGATGTGGCTCAACGTATACGGGCTGCATGACCCGACGGTGATGGCCGAGATCGGCCGGCGCTTCAAGCTCCACCCGCTGGTCCAGGAAGACATCCTGAACACCCAGCAGCGCCCCAAGAGCGACGAATACACCGACTACCAGTACATCGTCGCGCGCTGCTTCGACTTCGACACCGAGACCCGCAGCCTCACCTCCGACCAGGTGAGCATCGTGCTCGGCCGCAACTTCGTGCTGACCTTCCAGGAGCGCGCCACCGGCGCCTTCGAGGCGGTGCGCGAGCGCCTGCGCGCGGAGCACGGCGCGATGCGCGCCCACGGCCCCGACTACCTGGCCTACGCGCTCCTCGACACCCTTGTGGACCGCTATTTCGTGATGCTGGACAACCTCTCGGACATGGCCGAAGACCTCGAGGATGAGGCCCTCAGCCGGCCCAACCCGGCCCTGCTGGCCGAGATCAACCGGGTCAAGCACGAGGCGCTGGTGCTGCGCCGGGCCATCTGGCCGCTGCGGGAGATCCTCAACACCCTGTCGCGGGCCGACAACGGCTTCTTTACCGCCGACACCCGGCTCTACCTGCGGGACATCTACGACCACACCGTGCATGTGCTCGAATCCCTCGAGTCGGTGCGCGACCTCCTCGCCGACCTGCTCGACATCTACCTGTCGAGCGTCAGCAACCGCCTGAACACCGAGGTGCGCATCCTCACCGTGCTGACCACCCTGTTCATGCCGGCCACCCTGATCGCCGGCATATTCGGGATGAACTTCCACACGATGCCCCTCCTCGACGACCCGGAGGGTTTCTGGATTGCGCTGGGCGTGATGGGCGGCGCGGCAACCGTGATGGCCGCGGCCTTCTGGCGCCGCAACTGGCTGCGGACCCGCTGAAACGCAGATAAGGCTGGCCGACTGCCGGCACGGGGCGCAGCCGCCAGCGCCCCGTGCCTGACACGGCGGCTATTGAAATCAGTGGGAAAAACGGCAGGCGACGGCCTGCGGCGCGCCAAACCCGGCCGCCCGGGCCGTTTCAGCCGCTCAAGCCGCCGTAGCGGGCAACCTCGGTGCGCAGCCGGGGGCTGACCTCCACCAGCTTGACCACCGCCAGCGAGATGTTGTCACCGCCGCCCCGGGCGCGCTGTCGCGCCATCTCGATAAGGGCCGAGGCGGCGTCGCGGGGCGACTGGGTGTCGAGGATGTGCCCCATCTCCTGCTCGGTGATGTAGGCCCACAGCCCATCGGAACACAGCAGGAAGGCGTCTCCGCCGGCCAGCGGCGAGGCATGCCCGAGATCGACCCGCGGCTCCCGCTCGGAACCCAGGCAGGACAGCAGCACGTTGCGGTTGGGGTGGCGCAGGGCGCCCTCGGCATCGAGGCGGCCCTTGCGCACGAGCTCCTCGACCAGCGAATGGTCGAGGCTGCGGGTGACCAGCTCGCCCCGCCGGAAATGATAGAAGCGCGAGTCGCCGCAGTGGGCCCAGTCGGCCCGATCCGGCTGCATCATGAAGACGACCGCGGTGCTGTGCGGGTCTTGCTCGCTGGTGAAACGAGTCAGCTTGATGACGATGTGGGCCTCGTCGATGATGCTGCGGAGGAGATCCTGGGGGCTTTCGGAGGCGGGCGCGAAGGCCTCGAAGTTCTGCTTGGCCTTGAGGATGACCTGCTCGGCAGCCATGGCGCCCCCCGAATGGCCGCCCATGCCGTCCGCCAGCACGGCCATCAGCGTGCCCTTGCGGGTCGGGTGCGCAAAGACCGCGGCGCGATCCTGCTGCTCGCTACGGTCGCCCGTGTGCTTCGCCACACAGGCCTCGGCCTGGTAACGTTTTTTCGCGCTGACCGATTCGGGCGCGGACAAGGATGAGAGGGGCGGATTCAACATGACACTCAGGACGTTAACACGAAAGCTGCACGCCGGGCACTGAACCCAGGCCCGAAAGGCAGCCGCAGCTGGCTCCAGAAAACGAGCGGAGGCTTTCCCCGTGCGATCCGGTTATCCGGCTGCGAGAAAAAAAATGCTCGATCACTGTGGTTCTCCGTCGCGCAGACGCGCCATTCACGATTCACGAAGTTTAACCGTTTATATCTTTCGAACTAAAGGCCCCTTTGGGCTTTCAGGCCGTTTACGTGACATTTTCATCATCAAAGAGGAGCTCGACCCAATGCCGGACAGGTAGTTTGGCCGCGCTGCCCAGATGTTCGATGCAACCGATGTTCGCCGAGACGATGGATTCGGCCCCGCCCCCCTGCAGGGCATCGAGCTTGTCGTCACGCAAACGGCGGGAAATCTCCGGCTGCAGCAGCGAATAGGTGCCCGCCGAACCACAGCACAGATGCCCGTCCCGGACCGGCACGAGCTCGAAACCCGCGGCGCCGAGCAGCGCCTCGACGACGCCGCGGATCTTCAGGCCGTGCTGCAGGCTGCACGGGGCATGAAACGCGATGCGCCGCCGCGGGCGCCCGGCGGCGTGGGCTGCGAGCAGCGGCTCGAGGCGCGCAGCCTCGGCGCCCAGCACCTCCGCCACGTCGCGGCAGAGGGCCGACACGCGGGCCGCCTTGTCGGCGTAGCGCGGGTCGTCCTTGAGCAGATGGCCGTAATCCTTCACCTGCACGCCGCAGCCCGAGGCCGTCACGACGATGGCCTCGACCGTGCCCGCAGCGATCGCCGGCCACCAGGCGTCGATGTTGTGCCGCGCATCGTGCCGCCCGCCGTCCTGGTCGTCGAGATGGAAGCGCACCGCGCCGCAACACCCGGCCCCCCGCGTCTCGACCAGCGACACCCCGATCCGATCGAGCAGCCGCGCGGTGGCGGCGTTGATGGCCGGGCGCATCGCGGGCTGGACGCAGCCGGCCAGCGCGATCATCCGCCGAGCGTGGCGTGGCGCCGGCCAGGGCCCGGCTGGCGCGGCGGGCGACACCTTGGCAGCCAGCCCCTGCGGCAGCAGCGGCTTGAAGCGCCGGCCCAGCCCCAGCGCCGCGCCGAACACCGCGCCCCGCGGCACCACCTCCCGCAGGGCTGCGCGCTTGAGGGCCTCGGCCCCGCGCCGGGGCACCTGCTGGTCGACCACCTTGCGGCCGATGTCGAGCAGGTGCCCGTACTTCACCCCCGACGGGCAGGTGGTTTCACACGACCGGCAGCTCAGGCAGCGGTCGAGGTGCAGCTGTGTCCGGGCGGTGGCGGGCTGGCCTTCGAGCACCTGCTTGATGAGGTAGATGCGCCCCCGCGGGCCGTCCAGTTCATCGCCGAGCAGCTGGTAGGTCGGGCAGGTGGCGGTGCAGAAGCCGCAATGCACGCATTTGCGCAGGATCTCCTCGGCCTCGCGGCCCTCGGGCGTGTCCCGGATGAAATCGGCAAGATTGGTCTGCATGGCTCACAGGCCCTCGTAGAGACGGCCGGGGTTGAAGACGCCGGCCGGGTCGAATGCACGCTTGAGATTGTGCTGCAGCGCGCGTATCGGCGCCGGCAGCGGATGGAAGACGTCCCCGCTGCGCTCGCCGTGGCGGAACAGCGTCGCGTGGCCACCGAGGGCCGCCGTGCGGGCGCGGATGTCGGCGGCCGGCGCCGTGGAGCGCAACCAGCGCTGGGCCCCGCCCCACTCCACCAGCTGCGCGCCGGGCAAGGCCACCGCCAGCGCGTCCGGCGGCACCGACAGGCGCCACAGGGGCTTATCGCCGGCAAAAAAGGCATCGGTATGATCCCGCAGCCCGGCCCACAGGGCGTCGGCCTCGGCGGCCGCCAGGCGCTCGCCGCCCAGCCCGCGCAGCGCCGCATCCACCGCCGCCACCGCGCCCGCCAGGCGCAGCGTGAGTGCGCCATCCCGCCACACGCTGGCCGAGATCGGCAGCGGCTGGCCGCCCCAGGCATTGAGCCGGTGGAGGGCGGTGGCCTCGTCGAGTTCGAAGCGCAGGCTGGCCTCGGCCGGCGGGCGCGGCAACACCTTCAGCGACACCTCGACGATCAGGCCCAGGGTGCCCAGGCTGCCGGCCATCGCCCGGGACACGTCGTAGCCGGCCACGTTCTTCATGACCTCGCCGCCGAAACGCAGCAAGTCGCCGCGGCCGTCGATCATCCGCAGGCCGAGCACGAAATCCCTCACCCCGCCCACCGCCGCCCGCCTTGGGCCCGCCAGGCCGGCTGTCACGCAGCCGCCCACGGTGCCGCCGGGGGCAAAGCGCGGGGGCTCGAAGGCCAGCATCTGCCCCCGCTCGGCGAGCAGCGCCTCGAGTTCGGCGAGCGGCGTGCCGGCCCGCAGCGTCACCACGAGCTCACTCGGCTCGTAACTGACGATGCCGCGCAAGCCCCGGGTATCGAGCGGCTCGCCCGCCGTGGGCCGGCCGTAGAAAGCCTTGGTGTCGCCCCCGCGGATGGCGATGCAGCCGCCGGCCGCAGCCGCGGAGCGCACCTGCTCGCGCCAGGCCTCGATCAGATCATTCAAGCTCGTCTCCCTTTTTCTTCTTGATGTCGTGCTGCCGGCGCACCGCCAGCCGCCCAGCGGTGCGCAAACCCATCCACGCGCCGACCAGCGACAGCACCGGCACCGCCACAAACAGGAACTGCAGCCAGCCCTCCGGGATCGTCCCCATCAGAAGCGCGGCAGCTCGGGGTGCGCCGGCTGGCGCGTGCTGCCCATCCGCTCGCGGCCGTATTCGGCGCAGCGGTTGAGGGTGGGGATGGCCTTGCCCGGGTTGAGCAGGCCGGCCGGATCGAAGGCCGCCTTGACCCGGTGGAAGGCCAGGATCTCCGGCGTGGCGAACTGGCCGCACATCTGGTTGATCTTCTCGATGCCCACCCCGTGCTCGCCGGTGATGGTGCCGCCCAGGGCCACCGACAGCTCGAGGATCTCGGCCCCGAAGGCCTCGGCGGTGTGCTGGTCGCCGGGCTTGTTGGCGTCGAAGAGGATCAACGGGTGCAGGTTGCCGTCGCCGGCATGGAAGACGTTGATGCAGCGCATGGCGTATTTGCGCTCCATGGCCTGGATCGCCTGCAGCATCTCGCCGAGGCGTTTGCGCGGGATGGTGCCATCCATGCAGTAATAGTCGGGCGAGATCCGCCCGGCCGCCGGAAAGGCCGCCTTGCGCCCGGCCCAGAAGCGCATCCGCTCGGCCTCGTCGCGGGACACGCGGACCTCGGTGGCGCCGCTCGCCTCGAGCAGCGCGCGAACCCGGGCGATCTCCTCGGCGACCTCCTCGGGCGTGCCGTCGGCCTCGCACAGCAGGATCGCCTGGGCGTCGAGGGGGTAGCCGGCGTGCACGAACTCCTCGACGGCCGCGGTGGCCGGCTGGTCCATCATCTCGAGGCCGGCCGGGATGATGCCGGCGGCGATGATCGCAGCCACCGCGTCGCCAGCCTTGACCACGTCGTCGAAGGCCGCCAGCACGCACTGGGCGAGCTGGGGCTTGGGGGTGAGCCGCACCGTGACCTCGGTGACCACCGCCAGCATGCCCTCCGAGCCGGTGACGAGGGGCAGCAGGTCGTAGCCCGGCGCGTCCAGCGCGAGGCTGCCGAACTCGACCACCTCGCCGGCCATCGTCACGCCGCGCACCTTGAGCAGGTTGTGCAGCGTGAGCCCGTACTTGAGGCAATGCACGCCGCCGGAGTTCTCGGCCACGTTGCCGCCTATCGTGCAGGCGATCTGCGAGGAAGGGTCAGGCGCGTAATACAGGCCGTGGGGCGCGGCTGCCTCCGAGATGGCCAGGTTGCGCACCCCGGGCTGCACCACCGCCCTGCGGGCGTGGGCGTCGATCTGCAGGATCTTCTTGAAGCGCGCCAGCGACAGCACCAGCCCGAAGCGGTGCGGCTGGGCGCCGCCGGAGAGACCGGTGCCGGCGCCCCGCGCCACCACCGGCACGGCCTGTTCGGCGCAGATCTTGAGGATGTCCACCACCTGGGCCTCGGTCTCGGGCAAGGCCACCACCAGCGGCAGCTGGCGCAGCGCCGCCATGCCGTCGCACTCGTAGGGGCGCAAGTCTTCCAGGTCGTGGAGCAGGCAGGTGGGCGGCAGCACCCGTGCCAGCGCAGTCACCAGGCGGTGCTTGTCCACCTGCGAGAAATCACGCTCGGCCTGGCCGAGGCTGCTTGCATCCGGGGCATTGCCACTCATCGGCCACTCTCCTGCACGTATTACGGTTTGAACGAAGTCTAGACGTGGGAACACAACAGGGTAAAGCGCTGGCCGGCACTGCCCGCAGGCGTGGGGCGGGCAGTGCCGGCCAGCGGCCTCGTCACCGCCCCGGAAGCCAGCCGAAAGAATCTTCGCTCGCCCCGCTTGGCACGTATTCAGCGCCGATCCAGCCGGTGTAACCGAGCCCTGCGAGGTGGCGGAACAGAAAGCTGAAGTTGATCTCGCCCGTGCCCGGCTCATGGCGGCCGGGGTTGTCGGCGAGCTGGATGTGCCCGATCTGCGGCAGGTGGCGCTCCAGCGTCCGCGCCAGATCGCCCTCCATCACCTGGGCGTGGTAGATGTCGTACTGCAGGCGCAGGTTGGGGCGCGCCGCGGCGGCGATCAGCGCCAGGGCCGGCGCCGTGCGGTCGAGGTAGAAGCCTGGTGTGTCGCGGCTGTTGAGGGGCTCGGTGAGCACCTCGCGGCCGGCCGGGGCGAGCGCGTCGGCCGCATGGCGGAGGTTGTCCACCAGCGTGGTCAGCAACGCCGTCTCGGAGTGGCTGGCCCCGCGCAGGCCAGCCAGGCAGTTGAGCCGCGGGCAGTCGAGCGCCTCGGCGTAGCGCGCCGCCAGCGCGACCCCGTCGCGGAACTCCACCACCCGATCGGGCAAGCAGGCGATGCCCCGCTCGCCGGCCGCCCAGTCGCCCGGCGGAAAGTTGAACAGCACCACCTCGACCCCGGCGCGGCGCGCCGCGTCGCGCACCTCGTCGGCCGGGAAGGCGTAGGGAAAGTGAAACTCGACCCCTTTGAAACCGCAGGCCGCCGCCGCCTCGAAGCGCTCGAGGAAGGGCCGGTCGAGAAACAGGAAGGACAGGTTGGCAGAAAAGCGCAGCATCGAAAAACCCACAAGAAAAGTTTCAAGCTGAAGGCAAAACCCGGGGCCATCACATCAAAACCCCCGTTCGCAGGCCAAATCGGGCCTGTCGATGGGTTATCATGCGCGACTTGACAACGAATGACCAAGCCCCACCGATGATCCGCAAACTGCTGCGCCGGGTCTTCCGTCGCGCCGCACCCGCCAACGCCGTCTCCGAACCCGCCGTGATCCCCGTGGAACGCCACGGCGTGCGCCGGGAATCGATCTCCCCCGCCGCCAACAAGGTGTGCGCCGTGCTGCAGGAAAACGGGCACAAGGCCTACGTCGTAGGCGGCGCCGTTCGTGACATCATCGTCGGACAGGTGCCCAAGGATTTCGACGTGGCCACCAGCGCCACCCCGGAAGAAGTCCGTGCCCTGTTCCGCCGCTCGCGGATCATCGGCCGCCGCTTCAAGATCGTGCATGTGATGAGCGGCCCCGAGACCATCGAGGTCTCCACCTTCCGCGCCATGCAGGCCGCCGAATCCACCGAGACCGACGAACACGGCCGAGTGCTGCGCGACAACGTGTTCGGCTCGATGGCCGAAGACGCCACCCGCCGCGACTTCACCGTCAACGCGCTGTACTACAACCCCACCGACGAAACCGTCATCGACTACCACCACGGGGTGGCCGACCTGCAGCAAAAGACGCTGCGCATGATCGGCGACCCGCGCGTGCGCTATCGCGAAGACCCGGTGCGCATGCTGCGCGCCGCGCGCCTCGGCGCCAAGCTGGGCCTGTCCATCGACCCGGCGGCCCGCGCGCCCATCCGCGAGATGGCCGAACTCCTCGAGAACGTGCCGCCGGCGCGGCTCTTCGACGAGATGCTCAAGCTGCTGATGTCGGGCCACGCGGTCAAGTGCCTGCGCCAGCTGCGCGAGGAAGGCCTGCACCACGGCCTGCTGCCGCTCCTCGACGTGATCCTCGAACAGCCGATGGGCGAGCGCTTCGTGTGGCTGTCCCTCGAGAACACCGACGAGCGCGTGCGCCAGGGCAAGCCGGTGTCGCCGGGCTTCCTGTTCGCCACCCTGCTGTGGCACGAGGTGCTGGCCGACTGGGAAGCCCGCAAGGCCCAGGGCGAGCATTCCCAGCCGGCGCTCTTCGACGCGATGGACGCGGTGCTCGACAAGCAGTCGGGCAAGCTCGCGATCACCCGCCGCATCGCCGGCGACATAAAAGACATCTGGGCCCTTCAGCCGCGTTTCGAAAAGCGTGCTGGCAAGACGCCCTACCGCCTGCTCGAGCAGCCGCGCTATCGCGCCGGGTGGGATTTCCTGCGCCTGCGGGCCCAGTCGGGCGAGATCCCGATGGAGCTGCCCGACTGGTGGGACGCCTTCGCCGACGCCAACCCGGACGCCCGCGAGACCATGCTGGTGCCCGACAAGGCCGGCACCGCCAAGAAGCGCCGCCGCCGCAAGAAGCCCGCCGCCGACGCCGCCCCGGCTGCCGAATGAGCACCGTCCGCGCCTACGTGGCGCTGGGTGCCAACATCGGCGCGCCGGTGCAGCATCTGCGCGCCGCCGTTGTGGATCTCGCCGCCCTGCCGGGCACCCGGGTCGTCGCCCGCTCCTCGCTCTACCGCAGCGCGCCGGTCGGCCTCGTCGACCAGCCCGACTTCATCAACGCGGTGGTGGCCATCGACACGCCACTGGCAGCACTGCCGCTGCTGCACGCCCTGCTCGCCATCGAGGCCCGCCACGGCCGCGTGCGCAGCGTGCCCAACGCCCCGCGCACCCTCGACCTCGACCTGCTGATGCACGGCGACACCATCATGGCCGGCGCCGAGCTCACCCTGCCCCACCCGCGCATGCACGAGCGCGCCTTCGTGCTGCTGCCGCTGCTCGAGATTGCGCCCTACGTGCAGCTGCCCGGGCTCGGCGCGGCGCGCAGCTTCCTGCCCGCGGTGGCCGGCCAGGCCATCGAACGCAGCGAGCCGATGTAATGCCGATCTGGGCCCAGACGGCGCTGCTGCTCGCGGCGTCCAACGTGTTCATGACCTTCGCCTGGTATACGAAGCGCAACACTTGCCCAGTATCCCAAAACCCCGCTAGTACTGGGAAAAATCGCTTGGCAAGTGCGGGCAACGCTTGCTCTATAAGCCTGCTCGTGTTTTCGGGCAAGTGCTTGTCAGCATACGCTGCAGGCCATCCCACTCGATCCGCTACCAGCGGATCTTGACGATTCTTGTTCGCCTCACCCCGTGAGGCAATGAACTTCGCCTGACTGCGAAATATCGCGCCACTTGACCACTGACTCGCACCACAACTGTCCAGCGAAATCGGTTGCCCGACCATCTTCAAGTCATCAGGCGGCAACCGGCCATCACCTGCCGTTGGCGATGTCATCGAGATTTGGGTAGATTGGCGGCGATGTACGGCCGCTTTGCAGCAACGAACTTGGCAAACTGCTTGGCTCGACCCGGCCAGAAGTTGCCAGTCGCCGAACCTACGGAAGTATGTAGAAAGAGCATTTTAATGCAGTCCAACGACATAGCCTTAGCATTCTCAGGTGGCGGCATTCGTGCGCTGGCCTTTCATTCAGGAGTGCTGAGATATTTGGCTGAGCAAGGCCAACTCGAACGAGTCAGTCACCTGTCCACCGTCTCGGGGGCAAGCTTGCTGATTGGCCTCGTTTTTCACCGTTCTGAGATGACTTGGCCGTCGTCAGACACGTATTTGACCCGTACAGCGCCGATGATTAGGGACCTAATCACGAGTCGGGATCTGCAGTCATCGGCAATTAGACGACTGGCTTTCCAACCACTCAATTGGCGCTCCGCTTTCTCACGAGCCAACGTCATTGCCCAAGCAATAAAGGAGACTTGGGGAATTGACCAATGTTTGGCAGACCTGCCCGCTTCCCCGGAATGGACCATTAACGGAACAACGGCGGAGACCGGAAAGCGCTTCCGATTCAAACTCAGCCAGCTGGGGGACTATGAACTTGGGTATGCGGATGCCTCCAATTTTCCGCTAGCAACGGCCATGGCAACGTCGGCTGCCTTTCCGGTTGGAATCGGACCGCTAGCCATTGATGCGCGAAAGTACAGTTGGTCGAAACGCCCGTATTGGGGGACGTCAAATGAAGAGGCAAAGCCAATCTCTGTACCGTATCCAACCTTGCACATCTACGATGGTGGTGTCTATGACAATCTCGGCCTGGAAGCCTTATTTGACCTGAGCCGGAATGAAGCCCAGGGCGCGTATCGGATTGTTGCGTCCGACGCCGGAGCACCACTGACGAGCGGGTTCAATTTCTGGGGCCTGAGCCCATTCCGGATTAAACGACTCCTGGACATCGTCACCGACCAGACCCGTGCGCTCAGAGTGCGTTCCTTTGTCCAATTCCTTCGTGGCGAGCATGGCGGAGCCTACCTTCGTATTGGTACGCTCCCTGGTCAGCTTTTTGCGAAGAGCCCCCGTCTCGTAAGCGATTCACAAAGCTGGCTTAGTGATACCGAGATCGAACTGGCGCGAACGGTGCCGACGAATCTTCACAGCCTTGAACCGGAAAAGTTCGATCTCGTCGAACGCCATGGCTACGAAACAGCCCGGGCCGTGCAGTTGGCTTACCCCTACTTGCTAGGAGACCAGCAAGGAAAGGTTGCTTAATCTATCGCTTTATTGCGCGATACGGCGCTCCCTGTAGTCGAGCGCGCGCTGCATCGGGATGCTTGAGGATGTCGAATTTTTTAGGTTCGAAATCGCCCCCCTTATGAACTTCAGTGGTGTCTCCCATGGAATCGACATACTGAACAGCCGACGTCCCATTATCGGAAGTAACGATAACGTCGCCACGTGTCGTCGTGGCTAATGGGATGTTTTTCCGAGACAACAAGGCACGAATCTCTGCTGCTACATGTCCATACTGATTATCAAAATTCACCCCGCAGACCGCTAACTTTGGCTTGATTTCATCAAGCAGATCGCTCGTAAGAAAGCCGTTGTTTGCGCCATGGTGGGGCAGAATCAGCACATCAATCTCGCGGCACGCGACGGTTGATGCCTTGATGAGCGCCGCAATGTCTGTCGACTCAACGTCGCCTAAACTCAGCACATTAAAGCAACCCGTGCGAAACAGCTTGACCGTGGAATTGTCGTTGGGTTTGTCGACGAGCTGGCGCGGGTGAAAAATGACGTTCTTGTATCCGTATGCCTTCGCGTTTTCAAGGCTCTTAACATACGCTGGGGTTACCGCAACCGCTTTTGCCGAATTCTTCGCGCCAGTGACGTAGGCGCGGATTTCCTTAAGGCACTCTTTGCCGTTATCGGTACTAGGGGTATATCCGGGATACTCTACTGTGCGCGGCTTCCAAGTCGACAATATTTCACGCAACTCTGCCAGCGCGCAGTGATCTTCATCCCAGCTTGTGATGTGCAATTTGTCGATGTGCGACTTATTGCAGCACTCGAGCTCATAGACCAGATTCAGCCGACTTGCTTCCGTCACCCGAGCTTCAATTAAGGTGAACTCTTTGCTGTCCCAGTACGAAAACGACGCCCCTTTCGTCTTCAGTTGGTAAGCCCGAAACCGGGTCGGCAGGGGTTGAAGCGACGGCAGTAACCGCTTGGTCGCCTGTACGATGTCGGATAGTTTCATGTCAGAGGTTGCAGCAATTTCTTTGGTAAGTGGGCTACCGGCGTCGGAGCCAAGGTAATCGGTTGAGCCGTTAGTGGCATTCCAGGAGGGATCGCCTTGCGACATTCTACCGGGATTGTCATAGCGTGCAGTTTGTAGCGCACGGGCTCATAGCGCTTATTCCGAAACAGTGTTCAGGTGGAGGGACGGCCATCGTGCGGTAAAAGTGTCGGCTCGGGAACTGTTCTCATTTGCTCACCTCCGGCGCGGGCGACGTTGAGGGTCCGATCCACGTCAGCCTGCAAAGCGAGCTCCACGTGAACGACACTACGTTCCATTTCCAAGAAACATTGGAGGTCGAGGAGCGACACGCCGAAGTCAAGACACCCGGTTTGCCAAGAAGATATCCTCGGAACTCACATCACTTAATGAGTCGAACAGACCCTTTGCAACACTTAGAATAAATGACTTGTTAAGTGACAGTTTTTGACAGCAGACGTTTCTTGTCGCACACTGTCACACAATCGAACGTATATGTGACAGCCAAGAGATGTTGATCGGTTACATGCGAGTATCTAAGGCGGACGGCTCACAAGCCACTGATCTGCAGCAAGACGCGCTGATCGCGGCTGGCGTCGATCCCGCACATCTTTACGAGGATCAGGCGTCTGGCAAGCTTGAGGATCGCCACGGTCTCGCGAACTGCCTGAAGGCGCTACGCCCTGGCGACACCCTGGTCGTATGGAAACTGGACCGGCTCGGGCGCGACCTACGCCATTTGATTAATACGGTCCATGAGCTCACCGGGCGCGGTATTGGCCTAAAAGTGTTGACCGGGCACGGCGCGGCGGTCGATACGACTACAGCGGCCGGTAAGCTGGTCTTCGGCATCTTCGCGGCACTCGCTGAATTTGAGCGCGAGCTGATCGCCGAACGCACACTGGCCGGCTTGGCATCCGCCCGGGCGCGAGGCCGGAAGGGCGGCCGGCCGTTTAAAATGACCCCAGCCAAGTTGCGCTTAGCGATGGCAGCCATGGGGCAGCCTGAAACCGTCGTCGGTGACCTTTGCCATGAACTCGACATCACGCGGCAGACACTTTACCGTCATATCTCCCCGAAAGGCGAGCTGCGTCCGGATGGGCTAAAACTGCTCAACCGGACTTAATTTCTACGTGCGTGCGGGCCATCGAGATGCGAGCCTGCAGTGAGCGGAACTCGGATCACGTAGCCAGAAAAACGCAGGACAAGACATGAGCACCCCGAAAAACGATAGCAGCCAGACGGCCACGCCCCGAGGAAGGGCTGCACGCCCATGAACGCCGTAGAAATCGAACAAGCCATCACCGACCTTGCGGAGCAGCCATTCGATCCCGCAGAGTTCCCTTATACCTTCCTTGAAGCCTTTGGCAACAAGGCGACGACCATCAAACGCCTGCGCGCGGGGGCGTCGAACAAGTCTGACCTCGGTGGTGTTCTCCAGACCAGCAATATTCACATCCTGACCGCCAACGCTGGGCAGGTGACGCAGACTCTGGCCGCTCTCAAAGCCAGCCCGGCGACGGCCAAGGCCAAGGCCAAGTTCATCCTCGCCACCGACGGCGTGGACTTCGAGGCCGAAGACCTAACCAGCGGCGAGACAGTCGCCTGTGCTTTCAAGGACTTTCCCGACCATTTCGGCTTCTTCCTCCCGTTGGCGGGCATCAGCACCGTCCGACAGATCACCGAGAACGCATTCGACATCCGGGCAACCAGCCGACTTAACCGGCTCTACGTCGAACTGCTGAGGGACAATCCTGAGTGGGGCAAGGCCGAGCGCCGCCATGACATGAATCACTTCATGGCGCGGCTGATTTTCTGCTTCTTTGCCGAGGATACGGACATCTTCGGGGGTAAGGGCAAGTTCACCGAAACCGTTGCGCAAATGAGCGCGAGGGACTCATCCAACACGCACGAGGTGATAAGCACGCTGTTCCAGGCCATGAACACCAGGCGTGAGGACCGGGCGGCAGCCAAGCTCCCCCGCTGGGCCGACAGCACTGACTTCCCGTACGTCAACGGTGGTCTGTTCTCCGGCAGCATGGACGTGCCGAAATTCAGCAAGATTGCCCGCTCCTACCTGCTGCACGTTGGCAGTCTAGACTGGACCAAGATCAACCCTGACATCTTCGGCTCAATGATCCAGGCCGTCGCAGAAGACGAGGAGCGCGGCGAGCTGGGGATGCACTACACCAGTGTTCCCAACATCCTAAAAGTGCTGAACCCGCTTTTCATCGACGATCTGCGGGCGAAGCTGGAGGAAGCGGGCGACAACGCCCGCATGTTGCTCAACCTGCGCAAGCGCATTGCTAAGATCAGGGTTTTCGACCCAGCCTGCGGCTCGGGCAATTTCCTGGTCATCGCCTACAAGGAAATGCGTGCCATCGAGGCCGAGATCAACCGGCGGCGCAGCGAGCCGGATCGTGCATCAGAAATCCAGCTAACCAACTTTCGCGGGATTGAGCTGCGTGACTTTCCTGCGGAGATTGCCCGCCTGGCACTGGTTATCGCCGAGTATCAGTGCGACGTGCAGTACCGAGGGCAGAAGCTGGCCTTAGCTGAATTCCTGCCTCTGCGTAATGAAAACTGGATTACTGCTGGTAATGCGTTGCAAATCGACTGGGAGCAAGCCTGTCCAGCCAAGGGCACCAGCGTCAAACTGGTGGGAGACGATTTGTTCCAAACACCATTGGAACAGTCAGAAATAGATTTCAGTAACGAAGGGGGTGAAGTCTATCTCTGCGGCAATCCACCGTACCTTGGATCGACTTGGCAAGATGCTTCTCAGAAGGCGGATTTGCAGGCCGTGCTGGGTAGGCGCACCAACAGCTGGAAATCGCTGGATTATGTGGCTGGCTGGTTTGTGAAAGCGGCGGATTACTGTGCTCGTAGTCCAGCCAATGCGGCCTTCGTGTCCACCAATTCCATCTGTCAAGGGCAGCAAGTGCCTATTCTGTGGCCGTTGATTTTTGCAACCGGCTGCCAGATTCACTTTTCCTATACGTCTTTCAAGTGGGCCAACCTTGCCAGTCACAACGCGGGTGTGATGGTGGTAATTGTGGGGCTTTCTGCACAGCCACCAGCCTTGCGAAAGCTGTATACGGAGGCTCTGGCAGAAAACGGGGACCGGTTGGCGCTAAAAGAGGTTGCTAACATCAATGCTTACTTGGTTCCAAGCGTGGATGTCATTGTTGAAAAGTCTTCGCGTCCACTTTCGGGACAAGCCGAAATGAGCTTTGGCAATAAGCCGGTCGATGGTGGATATTTGTTGCTGTCACGTTCCGAAGTTGATGCGTTGGGGTTGAACGAAAAGCAAAAGGGCCGCTTCATCCGTCGTATTTATGGCTCTGCTGAATTCATACGTGGGTTGGAGCGCCATTGCTTATGGATTGAAGACGAACATCTGACAGAGGCCGAGGCTATACCGGAAATTGCGAGGCGTATTGAAGGTGTTCGAGCAGTGCGCTTGGCCAGCCGAGACACAGGTGCCAATGAAATGGCTGCTCGTGCGCACCAAATGAGGGAGATGCGTATTGGGCATAGATGGACTCTTGCCATGCCCCGTACTTCATCAGAGCTCAGGCCGTATTTGCCGGTTGGATTAATTGACAGCTATAGCACCGTCACAAGTGAAGCCTTTGCCCTCTACGACGCCCCGCTCTGGAACATGGCGCTCATCGCAAGCCGCCTGCACCTGGTCTGGATCGCCACCGTCTGCGGCAAGATGAAAACAGACTTCCGCTACTCCAACACCCTTGGCTGGAACACGTTCCCGGTGCCGACTCTGACCGAGAAAAACAGGGCTGATCTCACGCGCTGTGCTGAGGACATCCTGCTGGCGCGGGAGCATCACTTCCCCGCGACCATCGCGGACCTGTATGACCCCGAGAACATGCCCGCAGACCTGCGTGCTGCGCATGAGCGTAACGACGAAGTTCTGGAGCGCATCTACATTGGCAGGCGATTCAAAAACGACACCGAGCGGCTGGAAAAGCTGTTTGACCTCTATACCAAGATGACCGCTTCGGCTGCACCGGCCAAGGGCAAGAAGCGCAAGGCGGGAGCCAACGCATGAGCGACAAGATCAAGTCCGTACCGTCCGTTTCCGTCACCTACGCCCGCAATGGTGCGTCGACCAAAGCAAATGCGCTTGGGATGCGGCCAATGCAGGAGCGGGCTTACGAGAAGCGGGGCGAGCAATACCTGCTCATTAAGTCGCCGCCCGCATCGGGCAAGAGCCGTGCCCTGATGTTCGTGGCACTCGACAAGCTCAAGTACCAGGGCTTGAAGCAGGCCGTCATCGTTGTGCCGGAGAAGTCCATCGGTGCCAGCTTCAACGACGAGCCGCTGTCGAAGTACGGCTTCTGGTCCGACTGGCAGGTTGAACCCAAGTGGAACCTGTGCAACGCGCCGGGCAACGACAACGGCGGCAAGGTTAAGTCGCTGGGCGCGTTCCTCGATAGTGGCGACGATGTCCTGGTCTGCACCCACGCCACCTTTCGCTTCGCGGTTGATGCCTACGGCGTGGAGGCGTTCGAAGATCGCATGATCGCCGTCGATGAGTTTCACCACGTTTCAGCCAACCCCGACAACAAGCTCGGCCTGCACCTGGGGCAGTTCATTGCGCGAGGCAAGACCCACATCGTCGCCATGACCGGCTCCTACTTTCGGGGTGACGCCGAGGCCGTGCTGGCCCCGCAGGACGAGTCGAAGTTCGATACCGTCACCTACACCTACTACGAACAGCTCAACGGCTACGAGTACCTGAAGCAACTCGACATCGGCTACTTCTTCTACAGCGGGCCTTACGTCGATGACATCCTCAATGTCCTCGACCCGGCAGAGAAGACCATCATCCACATTCCCAACGTGAATTCGCGCGAAAGCACGAAGGACAAGATGCGCGAGGTGGAGCACATCATCGAGGCGCTGGGGGAGTGGCAGGGCATTGACGCCGCCACCGGTTTTCAGCTCGTCAAGCGTCCGGATGGCCGCGTGTTGCGCATTGCGGACCTGGTTGATGACGATGCTACGAAGCGTGACCGCGTATCCACTGCACTGAAAGACCCGGCGCAGAAGAACAACCGGGATCATGTGGACCTCATCATTGCGCTGGGCATGGCGAAGGAGGGCTTCGACTGGATTTGGTGTGAACACGCGCTGACAGTGGGCTACCGTGCCAGCCTGACCGAGATCGTTCAGATCATCGGGCGTGCAACCCGCGACGCACCGGGCAAGACTCGCGCTAGGTTTACCAACTTGATTGCCGAGCCGGATGCGACCGAGGAAGCTGTCACCGAGGCCATCAACGATACCTTAAAGGCCATCGCTGCGAGCCTGTTGATGGAGCAGGTGCTGGCCCCGCGCTTTGAGTTTAAGCCCAAGAACCCCGATAGCGGCCCCACGCCGGGCTTTGACTATGGCGAGAATGGCTACGATCCGGACCGCTGCAACATCGGCGTCAATGAGCAGACAGGGGCTTACCAGATCGAGATCAAGGGCCTCGCGGAACCCAAGAGCAAAGAGGCCGCGCGCATCTGCCAGGAAGACTTGAACGAGGTCATCGCTGCCTTCGTACAGGATAAGCCCACCATCGAGCGCGGCCTGTTCGATGACGAGCTGGTGCCCGAGGAGCTGACGCAGGTTCGCATGGGCAAGATCATCAAGGACAAGTATCCTGAGCTTGACGCCGAAGATCAGGAGGCAGTGCGACAGCACGCCATCGCCGCCCTCAACCTGACGCAACAGGCCAAGCGGCTTGTCACCGAAGGCGAGAGCGACGGATCGCCCAATACGGCCCTGATCGACGGCGTGCGCCGTTTTGCGATGGACGTGCGCGAACTGGACATCGACCTCATCGACCGCATCAATCCATTCGGCGAAGCCTACGCCATCCTCGCCAAGACCATGAGCGAGGACAGCTTGAAGCAAGTTGCGGCCGCCATCTCTGCCAAGCGTACGAGCCTGACGCCGGATGAGGCAAAGGATATGGCCATTCGGGCCGTCCAGTTCAAAAAGGAGCGCGGCCGTATTCCCGCCCTCGATTCTCAGGATGCGTGGGAGCGGCGCATGGCCGAAGGTGCGGCCGCCTTCATGTGCTTCAAGGCGGAGGGGCGATATGAGTAACGCCGATCTCGACGAACTCGCCGCAGAACTTGCGGAGTTCGCGCCGCCCGAGAAAAAGGGTGGACGCCCAGCCAGCGAGGAGCGCGTCGTCGCAGGCTTCGAGGAAATCCAACGCTTCGCCGAGAAGCACGGACGTGCCCCGCAGCATGGGGAAGACCGCGACATATTCGAGCGCCTATATGCCGTGCGGCTCGACCGTCTACGCGCGCTCCCGGATTGCCGCGCCTTGCTTGAGCCGCTAGACCATCAGGGCTTGCTTGCTGGGGCACCTACCGTTGCCGCTTCGGCGGACGAAGCCATCGACATCGACGACTTGGCTGCCGAGCTGGCGGGTGTGGCTGACGCGGACGATATCACGGTCCTGCGCCATGTCCGCACCAGCGCCGAGAAGCGTGCCGCCGAGGAGATCGCGGATCGCAAGCCATGCGAGGACTTCGAGACCTTTCGGCCGTTGTTCGAGCGCGTGCAAACGGAAGTCAAAACCGGCTTGCGCCAGTCCCAGCCCATAGAGGCGGGCCGCCGCGCGATTGAGGTCGGGGACTTTTTCGTCCTCGATGGCATCACGCTCTACGTCGCCGAGGTCGGCGAGCCGCTGAAAACCACCGCCGGGGAAGTGGACCGCCGCCTGCGCCTCATCTTCTCCAACGGCACCGAGAGCAATCTGCTGCTGCGCTCGCTCCAGCGCGCGTTCTACAACGACCCCGCCGCGCGGCGGCTGGTCTCACCCGAGAGCGGGCAACTCTCTTTCGGCGGCGAGTTTGAGGCCGATGACGTTGAAAGCGGCACGATCTACGTCCTGCGCTCCCTGTCCGACCATCCCTACGTCGCGCAGCACCGCGACGTCATCCACAAGGTGGGTGTGACCGGCGGCAGATTGGAGGCGCGTATCGCCAACGCCGAGAACGAATCAACCTACCTTCTGGCGAAGGTCGAGGTCGTTGCAACCTACAAGCTCGCTGGGATCAATCGCTCACGGATGGAGAATCTGTTTCACAGGCTGTTCACACCCGCTCGGTTGAATATCACCATTAATGACCGCTTCGGTCACCCAGTGCAGCCGGAGGAGTGGTTTCTAGCTCCGCTGTTCGTCATTGATGAGGCCGTCGATCGGATCAAGGATGGCAGCATCACCGACTACATCTACGATCCTGGTTCTGCAAAGCTAGTAAAGGCCTGAAACAGACCCCGATACATGAGAAATCCTGCCAGTGAACAGAGTGGACGCGGAGCGGAATCTGCTTGGGCTAGGAGCTTAGTTCAAAAGCTTATACTGGCACAAAACCGTAAGTCACAGAACGCTTCCGGAGCCGGAATCCGGTATCCAGCTTAGGCAGAACTTCGTCCGTTAAGAGCGCATACCACTCGTCCGTGGTGATGGAATCAGGCGACTCAGCGCGAAACCGGAACAGAGGCAGACCAATCGCTTGGAAAATACGCTTCTTCATCTGATCAAGCCTACGAGTCGCCGATACCTCGATCTCATCTTGCCCCAGGTCAAAGGCAGCGATGGGATCGCCCTCATCGGGAATCACCAGTATGGCAGCAGGACGGCAGCGCTTGACATACAGCCATGCCTCATCATCAAGTTGATGCTGAAGCCGGTTTAAATCGGCAACTTGATCCAAAGGGTAGTTTGGTAGCGCCATCAGGCCGGGGAATCGGAGTGATAAAGCCTGAAGAAGGGTTCGTTCCTGGTGGGTCCGAAATACCGACTTACGTGCGCTAAGCAAATCCGAAGCGTCCATCCGCCCCGGCACCATGAAAGTTGACTGAACGATGCGGCGGACCTGAAATATTGGCGCCAGCGGTGCAAACTGGTCCGAGTCGGGGTGCTCTATCGGCTTAGTTGTCGAATGAGGACTTCTCAGTTCCTTGCTGCGCAATCGGGCAGCCACTTCCAAAAGTCGTGATGAGCGAAGACGGTTGGCAAGGTCACACACCGTCTCGACAGGTGCGCGTACCAAGCCGGCGAGCAGTAAGTCGCCATAGCGCTGCATAAGGCGCCGAGATGGATCCTTTCCTTGAAGCAGAATGCATAAGCCCTCACCAGCCAAAGCCCGGAGGAAATCTCTGTCTGCCGCAAGATGCAGCCAACGACCACCACTGAAGGACTCGAGAAAGCCTACGTGATCACCTTCGCCCAGCAGATTTTGAAGCCTACGTACTTCAGGAGAGACTTCGCGCTTGAACACAGCCTTGAGTGTCGAACCGGAAAATGAACTTCCGACATCGTACTTTGTGAGCGACCGATTGTCACTTATAGAGCGTGGTCTCAAAGTGATCGGAAACCTAGCATCCGTACATCTTTTTCGATGTATGGACCGTGGACGAAACCGACCCTCGCATTCTGTTTGGCCAACGACTTGCGGCTTTACGCAAGGAAATCGGTTGGTCGCAAGAGCGGTTAGCTCTCGAAAGTGGTCTCGCCAGAAGCTATCTGGGCGGGGTGGAGCGAGGTCAGCGCAACGTTGCCCTACTGAACATTGTTCGCTTGGCAAGAGCACTGGGCAAACCGCCATCAGATCTGTTAGTTTTCCCAGAGTGATTTGGTGCTGTGACCGTCTCTGGAGTCGATTAAAATTTCACTCAGCAGGCTCGGTTTGAACCCGCTCTGTTGGGGCCGGTCAAAAACCGACCAGGCTGGTGGCAGGATTCCGGTTTCAAACTGATCAGGAGTCCGGCACTTAACTCTTCGATTACAAATCGAAAAGAACCTTCTCTCGCTGGTCAATCCGGCTCCGGCACGCTCGGCCAAGATCAGACCGGCGCCAACAACCTTGGGGCTCAGCCCCAAACCCCGCACTCGCCGTGAGGCAGCCGGGGTGAGTTAAAAATTAACTCACCCCGGCTGCCATTAGCGTCTGTCGCTCCAGCGGCGTCAAGGGCTTTCGCGGCATAAACGGCTGACTCCCCAAAGGGTCCCCTCCATTTATTCCACGATCCCTTGACCCCCCTTCCGCTCGTCACAGCCTAAACCCGGTAGTCCTGTTGGCACGCCGGGCAACGGCCTCACTGAGCTTTTGGTGACTAGCCGCGTTGAGCAGCACCAGCTCGCGCCCTCGGGTAATTCCTGTGTAGAGCCACTCCCGCGTAACCAGCATTCCGTCATCCGCAATCAGAACCACCGTTGCAGCAGAGCTGCCCTGCGCTTTGTGACAGGTTATGGCGTAGGCCAATTCAACGTCCACCTCGGCTTCCTGGGGTAGTTCCCGGGGCTCCTTCTCATCATCAAAATGCACTTGCACCAACTCGCCGTCAATGTTGGTTACAGTACCAAGCAACCCATTGAAAAGACCGTACTTGTAGCGGTTTCGGGTGATGATGATAGGGTCACCTGAAGCTATTGTAGCCAAAGGCCCTAGGCGCCGAATCTGCACGCGATCCGTTCTTCGCTTCAACGATTCACACTCGTTCCAAGAATCGACCGTTTGCCTTCGCGCTGCAATCAGCATGAAATCGTCGCTGCGTTGTAGCGAATCGAGTTGCTCTGAATCGACAAGGAACACACCTTTCGTTTCGCCTTTCCAACCGGTCAGGACTGGTGCACTGCCGTTCCGGATCTGGTGGGCCGCCAGAGGAATCGTGCTGCCCTCCGCCTGCCGCAAAACCTTTGTCAGCATGGCGACACGCGACCTCTCCTCCACCAGATCATGGAAAATTTTGCCGAAGGCGACTGGGAACAGCTGTCCGTCATCTCCAGCCAGAAGAATCCGCACACCCTTGGGCAGCAACTTGAGCAATTGATAGAACGTAGGCGTGTCCATCATCCCCGCCTCGTCGATGACCAGGAGCGTCTTGTTGTTGAACTCGATTTCGGGGCGACGTTGATTGACAGGGTCTGCCTCGAAGGCTGCCTGTTGGGCAAGCATTCCAATCAACCGAGCCAACGTGTGCGCAAGGCGCGGTGAGTCGGGGGTCGAAGCGCCACGCGAGAGTTGCAGTGCCGCCTTGCCCGCCAAGGCTCCGAATACGACATTGCCGCACTGGCGCTCCCAGATGTAAGCCAGGACTTTCATGACTGTCGTCTTGCCAACGCCGGCGCCACCTTGCAACACTCCTAATGGCAGGAACATCAGCTTGCGCAACGCGTCTGCCTGCTCGCCGGTCAGGCGAAGTTCGCAAGCCCGCTCGGCATCGTCGATGAGCGCGTCTAGGCTCTGCTCATCCGGCAGAATGATATGACCGGGTGTGGCTTCAATTTCCCTCAACATCCTTGCCACCTCATCCTCAAGCCATGCGGCTCCTGGCACGCGAATCAACTCACCTCGGCGATGCAGATTGCCGATCTGCTCGGCATGCTGCAACGCAAGATCAGCATCGACGCCGCGTTTGGTCAGCTTTTCACGCACCACGGGCAAGATGGCTGCGCTGTCACCCTCCTGCAACAGCTCTTGCCATACGCTTGCTAGTGCCCCCATAAGCCGGGATGGATGACGATCAAGATCGTCTCCCAATTCAACTTTGCGCAGCAGCAGCTTACCGACGCGATCCGCGACCCTCCAGGTTGTGAGATGGGCAGCCAGGTAGGGATTATTGTTTAGGCGTTCAATGGCGTCGACACCCGCACAGAATCGCCATAGGCGGTTGGCCACGCGAGGTTCGCGCAGGCCAACCTTCTCCAGCACGACTAGGAATTCCGCTTCCGCGAGTTTCACCCGATCTGCTGCCGACTTCTCGGCCATGGCAGCAAAGAGCTGGGCGGTCATCCGTGCGGCGAGCGCAGGCTTGTTTGGTTCGAGGACTCCAGCGACTTCGTCCATCTTGGCCGGATCGGACAAGGCTTGAATCAGATCATGACCGTAATTCGCCATCAACCGCTGGGCGCGTTGGGGGCCGATGTTTGGCACGCGCTGCAGGAAGGGGCCAAGCAGATCGCCCAACACAGCCCGGCGTTTCATCACCTTGCTCTCGACCTGCCGATGTAAGCGCTGGAACTTGTCGGTCCAATTCGACAACTGGCCTTTGACGGCGAACGTATCACCGACCATGGGCAGCTCAGTGCGCCCCAAGTAGCGCACCCGAACCTTGTCACCCGCCGGTGTTTCTCCGACGAAGATTGCACCGTACTCCAGCGTAGAGACCACGCGTGTCACGGTGACGTCGCTGTCGAAGGTAAACCCAGCACTCATTGAACAGACACCCAAACGCCGTTTTCGACGGCCTGAAGCCGGGCGCGCAAGCGTTCCACTTCCGCGTTGGATGCCGCCAGCTCGGCTGACAGCACCCGGATGCGCTCGAGTAGCTCCTGCTGTGCTGCAACGGCTTCCGTTGCCGCCTGGGTAGCTTCTTGCGCGTTCTTGGCGTGCAGGATGATCTTTTGTTTGATCTGCTTGTCCGCGTCGGTCTGATTTGCCCTGGAGCCGATGGGGAGCACCCCCTGTCCTTCAGCGATGCAATTGATGAGCTGGGTCAGCTCTGCTCGTTCGTAAAGATATTTCTCCTGCGTTGGCTTGAGGTGGATCGCTTGGGCCACGGCGCGGACATTGATCTTGCCATCGGGACACAAGGGTAAGGTGGGCTTGCGGGCGGCCTCCGGCTGAGACAAATATGCGGCCTCGCAATGATCCAGCCACTCTTCTAGGCGCGCCTTGATGCCGGGGATTACGGACGGCCGGGCCATCAGGTTTTTGCCTTCGGTATCGGGGTGATCTTAGTAGCGGTACCTAGGCGCATCTGCTCCAGCAAAGCACCATAGTCACGCTGGAGCTTTTCGTGCTCAGCCTGCAACTGTTGCAACTGAAGTTCCGTAATAATGTGTCGATTCTGAAGGGCATCGTACTTCTCTTTCCAACTCTCGGCACGCTGCTGGAAGGATTTGCGGACGCGCATACGCCCTACAGCTTCCTTTTTCTTTAAGGCTTCGAGCCACAGCGAGGCACGTTCCTTGAGCGCTGTGTTGTCCTTTTTATAGAAAGTCGCCTCGTTAATCCCAGCACGACGGGCAAGCTCGGCCATCGAGACAGCACCGCCGTTACGGGGGTAAATTCCATCGTTGGCTGCCATCTCATCAGCTATAGCTCTAATGGCATCCTCAACTTGGTGAAACATCTTCTCAGTGCGGGCTGCGCCGCGCTTTAGTGCCGCTATCTTGTGCTGTTCGCTCATGCTGACTCCACCTCACCTTCCGGTTCGTCGCACAACGCTAGCAGGGCTTGAACCTCCGGATCTGCGCGGTACTTCCGCTCAAGATCAGGGAAACTCACCCAATCATCCTGCGCATTGTCCATGCTCGCTGCCAGCACCAGTAGTTGTCCATCGTCGCGAGCCTGGCGTGCAATATCAAGATACTGTTCTATGCTCAACTCCACATCCCGGCGCTTGCGGGCAAAGACAATACGGTTATCACACTGAGGCTGACAGTTAGCTGTGTTGGGTTCGCCCTTGGATCGCATCTTCCGACACAGGCCATCCTCTCCTGGCACCTTAGAGCAAATAATATTTTCCTGAATCAGCCGCCATCCTTGACCTTGCATGGTGAGCAGGAGCGAGAGGTCGTAGGCGCTGCCTTCAGACCAGACGCGCCCCGATTGGTTGAGTTTTACATCTTCGTTGCGCACAGCCGTAATCAGGCGGGCCGCGCCGGGGCCGCCGTGATCAGGTAGTGCCGTACCGTCGCGCATTGCCTGATGTATTTCCTCCAACGCTTCGGCGCAGTGCATGATGCGCAGTTCGCGAAGAACCATTTCTGCCTCCTTCCGCACGCCCGGATCGCAGAGGATGTAATGCAAGGTCATTTCTATGGACTTATGTCCGAATATGCGCTTGAGCACTAGCGGCGAGTTGAAGAGAGTGACTCCGGCAAGGCGACCGATAGTCTTGCGGAAGCGGTGAGCATGGACATTCTTGCCGCCGGGCATCGGATCCATGTCGAGGCGGCGGGCGAGGTTTTTAAGTGCGGAATTGATATCAAGATTCAAATCTTTGTCAAATTTCCCTGCCACCCTAATCGAGATCCACAGAGCATCCCCGAAACGCGGGGTTTGTGGCAGACCTTCGCCGTAGGAAGACGGCAACCAATTCCATGCCGCCGCTAGCCGTGCCTGATGTCCCAAGCACTGGGCGAGAATGTCGGGAGCGGGCCAAGTTCTAGCATCGCCGAACAGATTACCGGCCAGCTTGTAGGTGTAGCCCGAGAGATAGTTCTTGCCGTCGCGCCCAATTTCAACACAATTTTGCTTCAGAGTTGCAATCTCGCCCGAACGCCCTCCACTCAAGAGCAGCGTTACGAAGAGGTGGGCAGCTTGGAGCACGATGCTCAGCACAGTGATGTGCTCCCAATTGCATGGAGGCCATTCGCAGGTGTCCGCGCCATGCTTCCCGTTTGCAGTAGTGAGATTGAATGGAGGCTTCAAAGGATTGCCCGAGCGATCCAACCATGGATGGCGCTCAAGGTTGGCCGTAATTAACTTCGAGACGTTTTTACCGATATTCGTCTTTGCCCAATCGAGCCCTTTGAAGGCTTCACACAAATTCTCGAGCAATCGCAAAAGGTTCGGCCCCATGTCCTCGATCACCCATAGCACACGCGGGCCGATTTCAGCCAGCCATTCGTCTGGCAGCGGGGGAAAGGGTTCCGACTTGGTTTCGAAGATTGGTGGAGCGGCTCGGGTAGCTGGATTGGTGGTTTGCCGTATATCGGGCTGCGGCGGTGCGTCCAACCAGACCCCACGAGCGACGAGTGTGTGAAGGCGATCGATCTCAGCGCGCGTTTTTGTTATAGCCCTGAACTCAGAGACATCGGTGTCAGTTAAGCATTGGAACAACCCCTCGACGGAGGGATCCTCGGCCTTGCGTCGAAGCGAGCGAGCAATAAGCTTGGGCCAGGTTCCGTAAAGTACATGTGCGATACTAGGCGCTTTGAGGATCGCGCTTTTACCACCACGCCCCCCTGTTGGCACCAGCTTCAAAAGCAACGCAATCCGGGTGAGCGTTAACACACCCTCGTCGACAAGGACAGATTGGGGAGTTGCTGCAATTGGCTCTTTGGTAAGGAAGCTTAGCAGACGCTTTCTAAGGTCGATTTCCAAAGCGGATTTTCTTCCGCCTGGAATCAGCGTTTTTGGGGTTGTCCAGCAGCCCCACTCGCTGCCGTGCCCTGCTAGAGCTTTGGCGGCGAGCAGGTCGTCACGACCAAGATGCATGATTTCTGCTGAATTGAATCGTGCAAGGACCTCACGACGCCCCTCGGCCTCGGTGTCCAGCGGAATTATGTTTGCGACGGGTTTTATCATGCGACCTCAACAAATTCACGGGGGCCGATGTGACCTAGACCGGGGATGATATGCTCACCGGACTCGATGCGTTTCCGCCACTTCACGCGGGCGGAAGGCACATCCTCAACGGGATAGAGCGTGTCGAGAAGGAATTCGCCCGCTTCAAGTTCGTTGTCGAACCCGCTGCGCAACCAGGTTTCACGAGGCAGGCGCTCAAGCATTGTCATCAGTTCCTCCACACGCATAGCGATTCCGTCCAAAGACTCAGGCAGGAACTTGGCGTTCGGGCAGTCTTTGAGGCAACGATGGGTTCCGCACAGGCGTCCAGCAACATGATTCGGCGCAACGGATTCGGGTGGGCGCCTGGGATCGGTGCATCCAGTCCCAATGCGGCTCTTCATGAGCTGGCGGTAGCTCGTGAGTCGCGTTTCCATTTCGGGCGTCAGCTCACCGTCGCGCACGAGCTGAGCGAGGATGGTGAGATCGATTCTTCCCTGCTCCAGCTGCCCGATTAGATGGGCCATGAAGCGCAGGGCATGGGCGTCGTTCTCTGCGGCGAAGAGGGTATTTTCTAAATAGCCTATGGTGGAGCCGATTCTCGAATGCCCTAAGGCCAGCATCACGGAGAGGATGTTACCTCCTGACTGCTTGTAAACCCACCTTGCGTAAATATCCCGGAAGTCCGAAGGTGTTATATTCGGAATAGGTGAAAGTCCGTGGTCAGCACGTTTTTCGTTCAGGCGAACCATAAACCGACAGAGATAAGACCCCATTTTTACTTGGCCGTGTGTCTTATATCTGCCCTGCTGACTCCAATTCAGCCAACCAACATCCCCTTTGGAGCTGACATACAGCCAGACATTGCGAAGCCCTTCGCGCAACCGCTGTGCTTTCAGGTATTGTGCGTCTACGATTTTCGCGTCAGCATGACTGCTCTGCATTTGTGCCAGAACCTTCACGGCCTCCGTGTATTGCTGCTTGAGCTGCTCACGCAGCGGCGCTACCCGCTTGAGGAAGGCCGCGACAATGAAAGGCGGGCTTGAAGTATGTTTCACCAAGCCCGTGCAGAATTGCATTTTACCTTTGGCACGTGGCTTCGAAGCCTGTAGTGTCGCCTCGGTTTCTTCTTCGACCCCAGAGGAGAGCACAAATTGCGCCTGATTCTTGGGATGAGGAGCCACCAGAAAGGGCGACTCTGCATCGAGATTGGTAAGCGTACCTAAATTCCAGCCACTGTTCATTAAAGCCATGTGCAAGGCGATCTCGGCCTCTTCGAGGGTGGGAAAGCAGATCGAGCGCATGACCCGCCGCTCTAAACCGTCTCTAGACAGTCTAGGTGCATCAAAACCGTCCAGAATCTGTTCGCCAGTTGGCAGCGAACGCCCTGTTTTTTGCTGAATGCGCTGAAAATGCTGCCAGTTCTTCAGCAACCACTCTCCCTCTTCATCGAGAGCGAAAGGCTGCTGATTTGATGCACGTCGATTCGCTACTTCACGGATTGCGTCGTTGCGTGCCCAGGTCTTGCGAACACGCTCCCACTCCTGCTTAAGAGCGATCTTAATTTGCCTTGCCTGATCGTCCGGAATCAACTCGCGAAACGGGACAGCACTTTTCGGGGCCTGCCAGAGCAGCGCTGGCAGTTTCATTAACCTTCGCGTGTCGTTGATGAGGTTACGAAATGTTACGAAGTAGCCGATTACTATTCCTCGTTGATTGGCGAATACCTCATGGAGTTCATTTAGATCCTTCACCGACACTATTTTAGATGGACACTTACCGCTGGCGAAGTGTGTAGTTTCGAAGGCATCGAACAAGCGCCACCATGCACGGAGGGTACCTTCGTAATGTTTGGCGCTTTTTTTATTCAAAAGGGAAACACGCGCTTGAACGGCGGGTGCCAACTCGTCGATCAGGCTTGGACGACCTGTGTAAGCACCTCCCCATTTACCTGAATTTTTGCTTATGGGGTGGGGACTTTCATGTTGACCGTCTGCGAAAGAGCGTAGGTCGACAGCGTAGTTATCTGAGGGATGATTGGTCCAAAAATACAGAGGATCGTCACTTTTGGGCGGAGCAGGAAGCTGACCGGCCAAAGTAAGGCCACCATGTTCTCTAAGGTGATTCTTATTCTTTTTTCCGATGCTCATTTGTCGTCCTCTTCGACATCCTCCACGTCCAACTCTACCCATTGCTGGGTCATGGCAAGTGGCACACGCATTTTGGCGAACAACCAATGCAAATACGTCTCGGTGGTGCGTGAACTGGCGTGCCGTAGCTGCGGGCGAATCTCCATCTGGATTACTGTCATTGCACAGTCTTTCAAGGCCAGCACCAACGAATGCTCTCTGCTGATATTGGGTGTCTTGAGCACCTGCTGGAGCAACTCGGAGTGCTGCTTCATTCGCTCTTCCAAATAGCGACAGGCCCACCAATCTCGGCCTTGGTGTGGACTCCAATGAGCCGGCCCCTGGACTCGACTCCAGAACGCATATATTTGATCGCCGGTGTAGCGCAAGCCTGTCAATGGATTGAGAAACAGGTGAACGGCTTTCTGCATGATTCGGCGCTGCGCCTCAAGACTCTTCCCCTTCTTTAGCTGCAGCTTGAGCGCCATCAGTCTCTCTTTATTACGATAACTGTGGATACGTCTCGCGATCCAAAGCGGGACATGAATCTCGCCCTGCGGTCCGATCTTGTCGCCATGCTCGTCGATGCCGTATTGCTTGCCCTTAGTCCCATATTTTATCGTCACGATGACGGATTGCACTTCCTCGGGCTGATCGGGATTTGCAATCTTCCAGTCCTTTAGGTCGAGTGGCAGGGTATCCACCCGCCAACACGCAGCTTCCTCTCGACGTATGGCGGTATTAAGGACCAGATCGACAATCAGCCCCTCGGTTGCGCCGACCACAGGGCGATGATGCACGCGCTCGCGCCATGCCTCAATCTCTTCGACCGAGGGAAAGGACAGAGTGCGCTTATTGACCTTGACTTTTCCTTTGCGGGATTGGACAACCTTAGCCTCATGGCTTCGGCTATTGTCGTGGCTGCCAGCAATATAGGTTGCAGTCGTGGTGGGAATAACAAACGGATCTCGCAATCCTTTGTCAGCCGCCCACATTTGGAATTCAAGGGCAATTTGTACCCGAGGATTAACGGTTTCAGGAGCCAGCGGACGATTATCTGCCGACCATATACCCTTCAACATTTCCTCTTGGTACCGCCCGATCAGATCACTCACGTAATCGGCGCGCATCAGGTCTATGGATCGCGTGTCAGCCCACTCAAGCGCATTGGCAAGCCAGCGCGCAAAGTTTTTCATGGAAATGCGGCTTGGCGGGATGGGGTTCCTTTTCTCGCCTCGCCACTTGGGATCCCAGTAGCCAAGGCCACGGTCGAGCAGAAACTGATTCGGATGCCGGGCATAGCCAGGCTCTGGATCCAGGAGGAAGGGCTGATAGGCCAGCAGCCCAAAGCCCGCTTCAGCGAGCAGCTTGGGGTCAGCGTAGACGACTTTGTAACCGTAATCCGGCATTGATATTTACTCAGTTGTATAACATCAGTATACGCCAAAGAATTTTTCCAGCAAGTTTTAATGTCCCGCACGGATAACGCCTGGTACGGGCACCTCAAGAACCTGGCCACCTCGCCGTGGTACATCGCCGCCCTCGTCAGCTGGGGCATCGCCCTCTTCGAGTACCTGCTGCAGGTGCCGGCCAACCGCATCGGCGCGCAGGAACTCAACCTCGCCCAGCTGAAGATCATGCAGGAGGCGATCACCCTGGCGGTGTTCGTGCCCTTTGCCATTTTCTACATGCAGCAGCCCCTCAAGCTTGACTATCTGTGGGCTGCCCTGTGTATCCTAGGCGCCGTTTACTTCATCTTCCGCGCCTGAAAGGCGGACAGACCCCATGCTCGAAAAAGCGCGCTACATCGTCGTCGAAGGCCCGATCGGCGCCGGCAAGACGACTCTCGCCAAGCGCCTGGCCGAACGCATCAATGCCGACGTGCTGCTCGAAAACCCGGCCGCCAACCCGTTTCTGGGGCGCTTCTACCAGAACATGGAACGCTGGGGGCTGCCCACCCAGATCGCCTTCCTGTTCCAGCGCAGCGAGCAGCTGCTGGGCTTCTCGCAGCACCACGACCCGACCCGCCGCGTGGTGTCCGACTTCCTGCTAGAAAAAGACCCGCTGTTCGCCCAACTCAACCTGGACGAAGACGAGTTCCAGCTCTACCTCAAGCTCTACGAGCGCCTCAAGCCCAGCCTCCGCAGGCCCGATCTGGTGATCTACCTGCAGGCCCAGCCCGACATCCTGATCGACCGCGTGCGCCGCCGCGGCGTCGAGGCCGAACGCCGCATCAGCGAGTCCTACCTGCAGCGGGTCGCCGAGCGCTATGCAAACTTCTTCCACCATTACGATGCGGCGCCGCTGTTCATCGTGAATGCCGAATCCCTCAACCCCGTCGACAAGGACGAGGATTTCGAGCTCCTTTACTCGCGGCTGCAAGCCATGCGCAGCTACCGGGAGTTCTTCGGCTACTCGGCCTGAGCGCCGCGGGCCCGCGACGAGCCCGGGCGCTGTCGCCCCGACGCAACACTGCCCGGCCCCGATCGCCCCTCAGCTTCCCTTTGCCCCGCCCCCCTCTTGTGCCTCGCACAAGATTGCGTTTAACTGCCGCCGCGAGGAGGAAACCGCCATGAGCTACCTGCAGGAAAACAGCAAACCCGTCACCCTATTCGAACTCGGCAAGATGCGCGCCGAGGGCCGCAAGATCGTCATGCTCACGGGCTACGACGCCAGCTTCGCCGCCCTCCTCGAGCGCTGCGGAGTCGATGTGATCCTGATCGGCGACTCCCTCGGCAACGTGCTGCAGGGCCAGAAGACGACCCTGCCGGTCACCATGGAGCACATGATCTATCACACCGAGTGCGTCGCCCGCGGCTGCACCCGGCCGTTCATCGTCACCGACATGCCCTTCGGCAGCTACGCCGAGAGCCCGTCCCAGGCGATGCGCAACGCGGCCCGCCTGATGGCCGCCGGCGCCCACATGGTCAAACTCGAGGGCGGCGCCTTCATGGCCGAGACCGTGCGCTTTCTGGTCGAGCGCGGCGTGCCGGTGTGTGCCCACATCGGCCTCACCCCCCAGGCCGTGCACCAGCTCGGCGGCTACCGCGTCCAGGGCCGCAGCGACGAGAGCGCCGCCACCCTGAAGGCCGACGCCCTCGCCCTCGAGCAAGCCGGCGCCGCGCTGATGGTCATGGAGATGGTCCCGGCCACCCTCGCCGCCGAGGTCACCGCCAGCCTCACGACGATGGCTACCATCGGCATCGGCGGCGGCGTCGACTGCCACGGCCAGGTGCTGGTGCTGCACGACCTCATCGGCGTCTTCCCCGGCAAGCGCCCGCGCTTCGCCAGGAACTTCATGGAAGGCGCCACCAGCATCGACGAAGCCGTCACCCGCTACGTCACCGACGTGCGCGAGTGCCGCTTCCCCGGCCCCGAACACAGCTACTGAGCACACGCATGCAGATCCACCCGACCATCGCCAGCCTGCGGGCCGCCCTTGCCGACGCCCGCCGCGTCGCCTTCGTGCCCACCATGGGCAACCTCCACGACGGCCACCTCGACCTGATGCGCAAGGCCCGCCAGCACGCCGACGTGGTGGTCGCCAGCATCTTCGTGAACCGCCTGCAGTTCGGCCCCCGCGAAGACTTCGACAAATACCCGCGCACCTTCGAAAACGATTGCGCGCAGCTCACCGCCGCCGGCGTCGACCACCTCTTCGCGCCCGACGAGCAGGAGATGTACCCCACGCCCCAGCGCTACCACGTGGTACCCGACCCGGCCCACACCGACATCCTCGAGGGCGCCGTGCGGGCCGGCCATTTCGGCGGCGTGGCCACGGTGGTACTGAAGCTGTTCAACATCGTCCAGCCCCAGGTGGCCTTGTTCGGCAAGAAGGACTACCAGCAGCTGATGGTGCTCTCCAACATGGTGCGCGAGCTGGCGCTGCCCATCGAGATCGTCCCCGGTGACACCATCCGCGCTGCCGACGGCCTCGCGCTGTCGTCGCGCAACGGCTACCTGAGCGCCGCCGAGCGGGCCGAGGCGCCGCGGCTCAACCGCCAGCTGGTGCGGATCCGCGAGCGTGTGCAGGCCGGCGAGCGCGATTACCTGCGCCTCGAGACCGAGGCCATGGCCGAACTTGCCGCCCACGGCTGGCATCCCGACTACGTCACGGTGCGCCGCCGCAGCGACCTCCAGCCACCCTCGGGTGACGAGGCCCTGGTCGTGCTCGCCGCGGCCAGGCTGGGCACCACCCGCCTCATCGACAACCTCGAGATCTGAAACTCCAAATAAAAACGCCCGCAGCAAAGCGGGCGTTTTTACTGGGCAGGCCCCGACGCAGAGGCGCTACATCGACGGTGTCGGGCGGGGGATCACCAGCGAATCCGCACCGGCATCACGACGCCTGATCTGGCCGAAGCTCTCGGCGATCGCCATGCACTGGCGGATGTCCTCGACCAGATAATCACCCAGCGTGAGGCACAGCACCACTTCGCTCACCGCCGGCTCCTCGGCACAGGCCGAGCGGATCGTCCGGACGACCTCGGTGTAGATCGGATCCCTCGCCAGCAGGCCGGCGAGACGCACGTGCAGATGCTTGGCCAGCCGGGCGCTGTCCTGATGGTGCTCGATACGCCGACAGGCCTGCAGGATGCCCTGGCGCGCATGTCGGTAATGGCCGAGCTCCTGCTCGTTGGCGATCCGCCCCAGCGCAGCCTGCCACTCGGCGGGGATGCGCTTCGACGCCCGGACCCGCTCGCGCCAGGCTTCCCAGCAGATGATACCGAGGGCAAACAGCCCCAGAACGCTGATCATCACGGCTTCCATGATTTGACTCCTGAACTGCTTTTCACGTCTGCAGCTTAGAAGTCAAAATGGGCGCGGACCGCCGAATGAATCACGGCCAGCGTCGGATCAAACCGCTTGAGGCGCGAATTTGCCCCGAAGTGCCAAGCCAATCACGCTGCGCCCAGCTAGATGGCCGCAGCCGCAGCCTCAGGCCCCCGCGCAGAGGCCCGACGGCCTGGAGTACTGGCCGGCGCGGGCCGGAGAAGACGTGAGGACGGCCTCCTCGCACCGATCGAGCCGATAACCGCTGCCATACACCGCCACCAGCTCGAACCCCCTGCGACGGTCAAGCAGGAGGTTGCGACGGACGCGGCTGACATGGGAGTCGAGGGTGCGCGACTCCGCCGAAGCGCGCCGGCGCCACACCATGTCGAGCAGATGCCCCCGGGACACCAGGCGCCCCTCGTTGGCGAAAAGAAACAAGGCGAGTTCGTATTCCTTGCGGGTCAAACCGATCGGCTGGCCATCGAGATGGACAAGGCGCCCATCGGGCTCAAAACGGTAGGGGCCGAACTGCAGGCCGCCGGGCGACGCATGAAGCCGCATGAAACGCCGCCGCAGGATCGCCCGCAGGCGCGCTTCGAGCTCCCGGACGCTGGCCGACTTGTCGATGAAGTCGTCGGCCCCTGCCGCCAGCGCTTCTGCCAGGCGCACTTCATCGTCAACACAATTGACGAACACGACGGCACCATCGAAACGGGGCAAGGCCTTCAGCCGCTGGACAAGGCTCCGGCAACGCAAGCCCCGCAGGGTGTCGTCGAGAAGCAGCACATCGAAGCTCTCCCGCACCACGTCGCGCAGCAGGTCCAGCTCGTTGCGATAGCGATGGACGATGTGCCCGCGAGCTTCCAGCTCGGTGGAGCGGTGATCTGCCACGCTCCCCCGTTCACAGAGGAACGCGATGCGCATCGAGGAGGCACCCGGCAGGTAAGCCAGGCAGCCTTCTCCTGGGGCCGATAGGGCGGCCCACCCGGAAGAAGTATCGCTCATGACGGATGGTCTCGTGGAATCAGGAGGCCTGAACCCACTGGCCTCCCACCTTCGGAGGGTCGCCAGCGCCTTCAGGACAAACACATTTACAGGATCGGCTGGATTATTCCGAAAAGCATAATTCAGGCTTGTGCCGGGCCCACCCATTGTTTTGCCGAATGGGAAAAAATCCGGAAAAAATCACGAACCCGCAAATGAAGGCCCCAATGCCAGCCACCGCCTGGAGCGCTCGTCAGCCCACCGCAGTGTCGCCAGACCCCGCGTAAACACGCACGCTCTTGCCATCCAGCCTCGAAGCTATACACTTCGGCTAGATGGCGACGCGGTGTCGCCAGTCCGGTCACAACAAACAAAAAGGAGGGATAGAGACAATGGCTGCAACGGTCCAACAAATTCTTCAAAGCAAGGGCGGCTCGACTTATTCGGTGGCCCCTGAGTCCACCGTGCTGCAGGCCCTCCAGCTCATGGCCGACAAGAACGTCAGCGCGGTGCTGGTCATGGAAGGGCAACGCCTGGTGGGCATCTTCACCGAGCGTGACTACGCCCGAAAGGTCGTGCTCCGCGGCCTCGCCTCAAAGGACACCAAGGTCGGCGACCTGATGACCCAGAACGTTCTCACCGTCTCCCCCGCCCACAGCGTGGACGACTGCATGAACATCATGACCAACAACCACGTCCGCCACCTCCCGGTGGTGAGCGGCGGCGCCATCGCCGGCATCATCAGCATCGGCGACGCGGTCAAGTCGGTGATGGAGCAGCAGCAGGCCACCATCGATCAGCTGTCCGGTTATATTGCGGGCGGCATGAGCACCTGAGGCCGGCCCGATCGGCGCCCGTTCTCCGTCACCTGCCTTGAATACTTCATCATGTGTCGGCCCTCCGGTCGTGCATCGCAGCAAGCGACTGGAGGCCGGGCGCGGCGGCGGCCGTGGGGGCTGCAAACGCGCTGCGGGTCAGAACCCCATGCGCCAGCTTACCCCTGACGGCCCAAGCATCCAGTAGCCCCCGCCAACCCCAAGCACGGCGCCGGCGACGTTCCAGCCCATGTCCTTCCACGAGAAACGGTTGCACGCCTGGCCGGCGTCGTAAAGCTCCTTCGCCACGCCCGGGATCAGCGCCAGCCCGACGGCCTCCCAGGGCTCGTTGGTGAGGCGTGACCCCGCCACGCCGAGCGCAAGGGACGCGCCGAAATGTGCCGCCTTGTCGCGGCCCATCCAGTCATCCCGCCAGGGCTCGCAGGCCACTGCGGTACCGGCGGCGCCCGCCAGCAGCGTTAGTATCGGAAGGTTCTTCAAAATGGCATTCATGGGTCGTCGGGTAGGTTGAATTAATCGAGAGGCGTGCCAGAATCCAGGCTACATAACGCTTCGGAGAAAGCAAGCATGCAACACGTTCGCGTCTGGGACCTGCCCCTGCGCCTGTTTCACTGGCTGCTCGCCGCCGCCGTGATTGCAGCCATGCTGACCGGGCAGGTCGGGGGCAACCTGATGGTCTGGCATGGCAGGCTGGGCATACTGATTGCGGGGCTGCTTGGATTTCGCCTGGCCTGGGGGATCGTCGGGTCGACCCACTCGCGGTTCGCCAGCTTCGTGCGCGGCCCGGCGGCGATCATCGCCTACTTGCGCGGCCACTGGCACGGCCTCGGCCACAACCCCCTGGGCGCCCTGTCGGTGCTCGGCCTCCTGACGGTGCTCGGCCTGCAGGCCGGCGGCGGGCTCTTCGCCAACGACGACATCGCCTTTCAGGGCCCCCTTTACGGGCTGGTCAGCAAGGATACCAGCGACTGGATGACCGGCCTCCACCGTAAAGGCTTCTGGCTGGTGCTCGCACTGGTTGGGCTGCATCTCGCGGCCATCGTGTTCTACACCCGCGTCAAGGGCGAGAAGCTGGTCGGCGCGATGCTGAATGGCCATAAAGAGGTTATCGGCAATCAACCCGCCGAAGCCCCGACCGGCGGTGGCTTCATTGCTGTGGTCTTCGCCCTCGCGATCGGTATCGCCAGCGCCTGGGCTGCCAGCGGCGCGTGGGTGCCACCGCCACCGGCGCCCGAACCCGCCGCTGCGCCGGCCTGGTAAGCAAAAAAGGCCGCCCGCGGGCAGCCTTCTTGTCTCAGTATCGCAGAGTGTCAGGCGCTCACTCGTCCTTGCGGAACTTGTCGTGGCAGGCCTTGCAGCTCTCGCCGGTCTTGCCAAACTGGGCCTTGATCGCAGCAGCGTCGCCGGTGGCGGCCACCTTCTGCAGCTCGTTGGCCTCCTTCACGAAAGCCATCGCGAGCTTGCGCACCTCGTCCGGCTCCTTGAAAAACTCGGGCTTGACGCGGGTTTTTTGATTGCCCGCATCCTTGTCGGTGCCGGGGCCGTAGAGGGCGCCCATGCCCGAGTTGGCCGTCGCGGCGATCACGTTGGCAGCGGCCGCGACCTGGTCCTTGTTGAAGCTGGCCGGGTTATCGACGACCTGGGCCTTGATCTTGCCCATGTTCCAGGACATGAAGGCATAGCCGGCCTTACGGGCCTTGATCTGGTCTTCCGGCTTCATCTGGGCGCTGGCACCGGCGGCGACGCTCAGCGCGACTGCGGCAAACACGAGTTTCTTGATCTGCATGGAACGACTCCCTTCCTGGGGTGACACGAAACAACCGGACTCCGATGGTCGGATCCGGCCGCGGAAAAAACGACCTGATGGATTATTCCACAAGCACGAGAAACCCTGACAGGCGAATGGCTGATGACGCGTTTGCATGTTCGGGGAACAAGTCGCCCCGCAGGCGGCTCTCAATGCCTCACAAAGAAACAGGACATTCGATGACCATGACCACCTCCCGCCCCACCTCCCTCGCCCTCGTTGGCCTGTTGTCGCTTCTGGGCGCCACATCCGCCAGCGCCGCCGCGATCGACAAGCAGACCGAGACCGCGATCCCCCGCACCGGCAACCTTTACGGCCTGGGCATCGGGGTGCTGCCGGCAACGTCCGGCTCGAACGAGCTGCGCACGATGGTGCTGCCGGTCATCCAGGCCAGCTTCGCCGACCGCTTCTACATCAACGCCCTGCGGGCCGGTGTCTGGCTCGTCGACTCCGACGACCGGCGCCTGCGCATCGGCCTGGCCGCTGACGCCCGCTTCGGCTGGGACGCCGACGACAGCACCCGCACGAAGGGCATGCATGACCGGGACTTCTCGGTGGACATCGGCCCGGCCCTGCGCTGGCAGACCGACTACGGCACCCTCAACGCCCAGTGGGGCTTCGACACCGGCGCGGCATCGAAGGGGCACAGCATGCAGTTGCAGTTCGTGCGGGCGCTGATCCGCGGGCCGGCCTTGCGGCTCAACGGGCTGGTCGGTCTCACCTGGAACGACAGCCGGATGAACAACTATTACTTTGGCGTCACGCCCGCCGAAGCCGCACCCGGCCGCCCCAGCTATCGCGCCGGCGCGGGCACCCAGTGGCAAGCGGGGGTGAACGGTGCCTGGCCCGTCGGGCAGCGGGGCTCGGTGCTGTTCGGCCTGATGGCGACCCGCCTCGGCAACGCCCAGGCGGAGAGCCCCATCGTCGAGACGCGCCTCCAGCCCCTCGCCTACCTGGGCTATGGCTGGACCTTCTGACGCCGGGGTGGGGGCCAGCTGAGCCCCTGCACGCATCACCCCGGGGGGCGCTCTCAAGGAGCCGCAGGGTCTCCCCAGGCACTACTGATTCCGAACGGTGAGCGGGCTGGGTGAAGCCCGGCCCCGGGATGCTCAGAGCGGGCGCTTGACGGTGAGCGCCCCGCGGATCTGCCCCTTTTCGTAGCCAAATGCCGCATCGTGCGGATAGCTATTGGCGAGCTGGCTCTTGAGGCTCGCATCCACCTTGTCGACCGGGCCGTGGCACTTCAGGCACACGTCGCCCACCGGAATCGCGCGGATGTAGCGATAAACCTGCTTGCCGTTCTCGGTGACGACTTCACCGGTCTCGAGCGTCTCGATCTTCTCGCCGTTGGCCGCGCGGATGTTGAAATCGGCCAGCTGCCGGGCCTCCCACACATCGGGGGTGCCGCGCTCGGGGTTGCGGGTCTTGAGGCTGACCCGGCGCATCTGCCAGCCGGTCTTGGCGGCCTGCTCCTTGAGCAGCTCGGGGGCTTTCTCCTTGCACACCGGGATCGCCTCGACCGGCCCCTTGGCGGCGACGGTCTCCTGCATCATGCCGACCACCTTGGGCAGCACCGGCAGGGCGTTCTTGCGCGTATCGACCTTGAGGGCGTCGAGATCCTGGGCATGGGCGGAGCCGGCGACGAGCGCCGCGGCGATCAGGGCAATGCGGAACATGGCGGACCTTTCTTCGGTATTGATTAGAGGTTTCTAATATACAGGATATCACCCCGCCGGCCCATCACCGCGGAACCTATTCCACCCAAAGTCAGCCAAACCAGGGTTACACGTCAGCGGGAGCACACCATGGAATCGCAGACCCACACCCTCGCCAACCTCTTCGCCCAGCTTGGCCTGCCCAATGAGCCAAGGGCGATGGAAGCCTTCATCGCCACCCACACCCCCCTGCCCGACGCCATCCCGCTGGCCGAGGCCGCCTTCTGGACTCCGTCCCAGGCCGCCTTCCTGAAGGCCGAGATTGCCGAGGACGCCGACTGGAGCGCGGTGGTGGACAGCCTCAACCTGCAGCTGCGCAGCCGAAGCTGACGCGCCCTATTCCGCCAGCAGGAAGCGCTGGGGGTCGACGCCCCATTTTTCGGGCACCTCGGCCGACACGATGCGGTCGCCGCCGCCGTGGCCCAGCTTGCGGCCCAGGTCGAGGAGCTCCGGCTTGATGTAGCCGTTCGATTTGGTGCTGAAGAAAACCCGTAGCCGCGGCGTGAGCAGGCTGCCCTCGTTTTGCTCGGTGACCACCCCGAGCCGCCCCGACTCGAGCCGCACCAGGCTGCCCACAGGGTAGATACCGACGCAGCGCATGAAGGCCTGCAGCAGCTTCTGGTCGAAGTGGGCGCTGCTCCACTCCCACATCTTGCGCAGCGCCTCGGCAGCCGGCATGCCCTTGTGGTAGCAACGGTCGGCGGTGATCGCATCGTAAACGTCGACGATCGCCGCCATGCGGACCATCGGCGAGATCGCATCGCCGGCCAGGCGGTCAGGGTAGCCGCTGCCGTCAAGGCGCTCATGGTGATGGCGGGTGATGTCGAGGGGCACCGCTTCAATGCCCGGCGTCTCCAGCAACACCGCGTGGCCGTCGCCAGGGTGGCGCTTGATGAGCTCGAACTCCGCATCGGTGAGGCGCCCCGGCTTGTTGAGCACCTCATCCGGCACCTTCATCTTGCCAAGGTCGTGGAGCAGTCCGCCGATGCCACCCTGGCGAAGATCCTCGCCGGCGAGGCCCAGGGAGCGCCCGAAGGCGATCATCAGGGTGCACACGCTCACCGAGTGCAGAAAGGTGTAGTCGTCCTTGTTCTTGATGCCGATCAGCCCCAGCAGCGCGCCGCTGTTGCGCAGCACCGAGCCGGTGATCGCCTCGACCACCGGCTCGGCGTCCTCGAGGGACACCGCCTTGCCGAGGCGCACGTCGCCCATCATCGAACGCACCACCTTGTGCGCCTGCTCATGAACCTTGCGGGCGCGGGACATCTCCTCGCGCACCGAGACGCGCAGAACCTTGTCGTCGGGCTCGCTCAGCGCGGCCACGATCTCCCGCTCGACACTCGCCTTGACCTCGTCTGCCGCCACCGCCTCGACATCGTCGAGCCCGCGGTCGGTGTCGATGTAAACATGCTGGATGCCCGAGTCGGCGATGCGCCGCAGCTCGGCGTCACTGCTCAGCTTGAACTGGGCCCGCCAGAACGGGTGGGACATCCAGTCACCACACAATTCCTGGACGAACATTCCCGGCCGCAGCCGGGACACGGGGATCTTCTTTAGCATTTTGGGGGGGTCGCAAGAAACGTCATTTTTATCTGTCTTTGCCCTTAACGGCATGTCGCCAACCGACTTGACTGCCGAAATGTGAAGGATTCACGCCCCGCCCCCCGCCTTCCGAACGAGTCTGTAAATATACGGGGGCTATAATGCGGGCTTCTTTTGTAATGCATAAACAATCATTCATGGACATCATCCTGCTCCTCAAGGCGCTGATCCTGGGCGTGGTCGAAGGCCTCACCGAGTTCCTGCCGATCTCCAGCACCGGCCACCTGATCCTCGCCGGCGACCTGCTTAACTTCAACGACGACCGGGGCAAGCTGTTCGAGATCGTCATCCAGTCCGGCGCCATCCTCGCCGTGGTGTGGGAATACCGCGAGCGCCTCGCCCGCACCTTCGCCGGCCTCGGCCGCGACCGGGAGGCCAACCGCCTGGTCCTCAACCTCTTCATCGCCTTCCTGCCGCTGGCGGTGCTCGGCCTCGCCTTCGGCAAGGCCATCAAGGCCCACCTGTTCGCGCCACTCCCTGTCGCCACCGCCTTCATCCTGGGCGCCTTCGTGATCCTGTGGGCCGAGCGCAAGAACCACACGGTGCGCATCGAGACCGTCGACGAGATGCGCCCGATGGACGCCGTGAAAATGGGCATCGCCCAGGCCTTCGCGCTGATCCCCGGCACCTCCCGATCGGGCTCGACAATCATCGGCGGCATGCTCTTCGGCCTGTCCCGCAAGGCGGCCACCGAGTTCTCGTTCTTCCTGGCCATCCCCACGCTCGGCGTCGCCACCGTGTATCAGGTGTACAAGGAGCGCGCGCTGCTCAGCGCCGACGACCTCGGCATGTGGATCGTCGGCTTCATCTCGGCCTTCGTCTCCGCCTTCCTGTGCGTGCGCTGGCTGCTGCGCTACATCTCCAGCCACGACTTCGTGCCCTTCGCCTGGTACCGCATCGCCTTCGGCATCGTCGTGCTCGTCACCTGGCATTTCGGCCTCGTCGAATGGACGGCCCACTGAGCTGTGGGCCCACCGGCGGCTTGCCCGACCTGGGCGCCGCCGGCCCCTGGCGGGTGCTCGCCCGCCTCGGCGATGTTCACGACACCCGCCGTGCGCGCACCCTGCCCTTCAAGCTCTACCTGCCCGACGCACCGCGGCCGGGCGGCCTGATCGTCTTCTCCCACGGCCTCGGCGGCACCCGCGAGGGCGGCGCCCGGTGGCTCGCGCACTGGGCCAGCCATGGCTTTGCGGGGCTGGCCGTGCAGCACCCGGGCTCCGACGCCGGGGTGCTCGGCAAGGGCTCGCCCCTCGGCCTGCGGCGCACCCTCAAGGCGGCGATGAACCCCGACGAGCTGGCCCGCCGGGCCGACGACATCCGCTTCGTCATCGGCCGCCTCGGCCACGACCCACGCCTGCCGGACGCCGACATCCCGCTCGGCCTGGCCGGCCACTCCTTCGGCGCCGTCACCGTTCAGCTGCTCGCCGGCGAGCGCCGGGCCGGCCACCCGCCAACGCCCCCCGACCCGCGCCTGCGCGCCGTGCTGGCCCTCAGCCCCTCGGCCCGCCAGCCCGACGCCCCGCCGGGCCTCAACCAGCGCTTCGCCCACCTGCGCCAGCCCTTCATGGGCATCACCGGCAGCCGGGACGACGGCATGGGCCTCTCCGACATCAGCGCCGCCAACCGCGAGCTGCCCTACCGCCACGCACCAGCCGGCCTGGCTGGGCCAGACAAATATCTGCTCGTCTTCGGCGGCGGCAACCACCTGGATTTCGCCGGCCAGGCCAGCCAGGCCGAAGCCGGCATGTTTGCGGTACGCCGCGAGCCGGCAGTCTTCCACGCCAGCCTGCTCGCCGCCGGCACCGCCTTCTGGCAGGCTCACCTGGGCCTTGACGCCGAGGCCCACCGCTGGCTCATCACTGACTTCCCCGGCCGCCTGCGGCCCACCGACCGCTTCGAGTTCAAATGATCATCTACCTCCACGGCTTCCGCTCCGGCCCCCAATCCTGGAAATCCCGCTCGCTCAAGGCGCGCATGGACGCCCTCGGCATCGGCGAGGCCTTCTGGTGTGAGCAGCTGCCCGTCGCCGCGCCCGAAGCCATCGCGCTGGCTGAGGCGCAGATCGCCCGCTGCAGCACGCCGCCCACGCTGGTCGGCAGCTCCCTCGGCGGCTACTACGCCACCTGGCTGGCCGAGCGCCACGGGCTGCAGGCGGTGCTGGTGAACCCCGGCGTGCTGGCACCCCTCACACTGTCGGATTACCTCGGCACCCAGACCCACATGTACACCGGCGAGCCCTTCGACTTCACCCCCGCCCACATCGACGCGCTGCGCGCCATCAACGTGCCGGCCATCACCCGCCCCGAGCGCTACTGGCTGATGGTCGAGACCGGCGACGAGGTGCTCGACTACCGCGCCGCCGTCGCCCACTACCCCGGCGCCCGCCAGACCGTGCTCGAAGGCGGCGACCACAGCTTCACGCGCTGGGGCGATTACCTCGACCCCGTCCTCGAATTTGCCGGACTGCTCCCCAAATGACACGCCACACGCCCCCGCCGGGTTTTGACGAGCGCCGCTTCAAGGCCCTCGAACGCAGCGGCTTCAACCGCATCGCCGCCCGCTACGCCGACGGCGCCTGGCTGCGCGCCAGCCTGCAGACGGCACTCCTCGAAGCCGCCGCGCTGGCCCCCGGCGAGCATGTGCTCGACCTGGCCGCCGGCCCCGGCCTGCTGGCCCGTGACGCCGCCCGCCAGGTGTTGCCCGGCGGCTGGGTGCTGGCCAGCGACATCGCCGAAGGCATGCTCGCCGAAGGCCTTCGCCGCGCGACCGACGAAGGCCTGCCCGACCTCCTCGCCGCCGCCTGCGATGCCGAGCACCTGTCGTTTGGCGACGGCCGCTTCGACGCCGCGCTGATCGGCCTCGGGCTGTTCATCTTTCCCCACCCGTCCAAGGCGCTGGCCGAAGTGCGGCGCGTGCTGCGCCCCGGCGGGCGGCTCGCCCTGTCGGTGTGGGGCGCGCGGGAGATGGTGCCGCTGATCTCCCGCGCCCAGGACTGCATCGCCCGGCTGCTGCCGGCGCCCAAGGTGCCGCGCCCGTCGGTGTTCCGGCTGGGCGAGCCCGAGGTGCTGACGGCGCTGCTGGCCGAAGCCGGCTTCGGCGACGTAGAGATCACGCCCCATGTGTTCAGCTGCCGCTTCGACGGCGCCGACGCCTACTGGCAGGCCTTTCTCGATCTCGCCGGCGGCGCGGCTGAGGCCCTGTCGCGCCTCCCGGAAGCCACCCAGGCAGCGCTCCGCGCCGCCGTCGCCGACGATATCGAAGCCCACCGGGATGGCCAGGGCTTCTGCTTCGAGAGCACCGTGCTGATCGCCAGCGCGCAGCGCTGAGCCCGGCCCAGCAGGCGGCGCGAGGGCCTCGACACGCCAAAGGTCGAGTTCGACCTTCCGAGCGTCGAGTTCGAGGCTCCGAACGTCGCCTTCGACCTTCCGAAGGTCAAGGTCGAGCCTCCGAGCCTCAAGCTCCACCTTCCGAGCATAGAGTTCGACCTTGCGAGCATCGCGTTCGACCTTGCGAGCGTCGAATTCGAGGCTCCGAACATCGCTCTCGGCCTTCCGAAGGTCGAGGTCGAGCCTCCGAGGGTCAAGCTCGACCTTCCGAGCCTCGACCACGAGCCTCCGGACATCAAGCGCTCACTCCTCCGCGGCGTCGCCCCCGGCCTCCCCCTTGAGCACCCCGAAGCGCGCCAGCGTGCGCTCGCGGGCCTGGGCGTGGTCCACCACCGGCGCCGGGTAATCCACCCCGATCACGCAGCCGGCCAGCTTCTGGTCGATGGGCGGCAGCGTCCACGGCGCGTGGATGTACTTGTCCGGTACCTTGGCCAGCTCGGGCAGATAGCGGCGGATGAAGGCGCCCTCCGGGTCGAACTTCTCGGATTGAGTCACCGGATTAAAGATGCGGAACCACGGCTGGGCGTCGCAGCCCGTCGACGCGGCCCACTGCCAGCCGCCGTTGTTGGCCGCCAGGTCGAAGTCGTTGAGCTGATCGGCAAAGTACTTTTCGCCCTCCCGCCAGTCGATGCCGAGGTCTTTGGTCAGGAAGGACGCCACGATCATCCGCAGGCGGTTGTGCATGTAGCCGCTATGGTTGATCTGGCGCATCGCCGCATCGACGATGGGGTAGCCGGTGCGCCCCTCGCACCAGGCGGCAAACAGCCCGGGCTCGGCGTCCCAGGCCACCCGGTCGAACTCGGGCCGGAAGCTGCCACCCACCACCCGCGGGTGATGCCACAGGATCTGGAAGTAAAAGTCGCGCCAGATCAGCTCCGACAGCCAGGTCTCGGCGCCCTCGCCGCCCCGGGCGTGGGCCGCTGCGGCCAGTTCGCGGATCGACACGGTGCCGAAGCGCAGATGCACCGACAGATACGACACGCCCTTCCGGGCCGGAAAATCCCGCCCGCGCTTGTAGCGGTCGATGCGCTTCATGAAATCATCGACCAGCACCCGCCCGCCCGCCATGCCGCAGGCGATGCCCAGCTCGCCCAGGTTGGTCGGCTCAAAGCCGATCTCGGCCAGGCTGGGCACCCGCTCGTCCGGCGCCGGCGCGGCGAGGGCAGCGGCGTACTTGTCGACCGGGTAGGCCTTGAGGTGAAAAGGCGTCAGCGCCGCCAGCCAGGCCCGCTTGTAGGGCGTGAACACCGAGAACGGCGTTGAACTCTTGGTGAGCACCTCGCTCTTCTCGAAGACAACCTGATCCTTGAAGTCGCTGAAACCGATGCCCAGCACCCGCAGGCGCTCGGCCACGTCGGCGTCGCGGGCGATGGCCTGGGGCTCGTAGTCACGGTTGGCGAAAACGGCGTTCACCTGCAGCGCCGCCGCGAGGGCCGGGATCACGTCCCGCGCCGGGCCGTGCCTCACGATCAGGCCGCCACCGCGGGCCCGCAGCGCAGCGTCGAGTTCGACCACGCTGGCGTGGATGAACTCCACCCGGCGGTCGGCGCGGCTGGGCAGGGCATCGAGGATCTCGGAGTCGAAGACAAAGGCGCAGAACACGCGCCGGTGGGTTTTGAGCGCGTGGTAGAGCGCGGCATGGTCGAAGTCGCGCAGATCGCGACGAAACCAGACAAGGGCAGAGGACATGATGGCGTGTCGAAACGACTGGATTCAAACGGACAGAAGCATGCCCGAAATTTGCCGCTACAATCGACGGCCCGCCGGCTTAAAATAGCGCCCGTGACTACGACCACCATCAACCTCACCGATCACTTCCTGATCGCCATGCCCGCCATGGCCGATCCCAACTTCACGCGCACCTTGACCTACATCGCCGAGCACAACGAAAACGGCGCGATGGGGATCATCGTCAATCGGCCCACCGACATGCGCCTGGCCACGCTTTTCGAGCGCATCGACATCCCCTTCGAGCAGCCCGACTTTGCGGACCTACCGGTGTATTTCGGCGGCCCGGTGCAGTCCGACCGGGGCTTTGTGCTGCACCGCCCGGCCGGCGACTGGCATTCGACCCTGCGGGTGAGCGACAGCGTCGCCCTCACCAGCAGCCGCGACGTGCTCCAGTCCCTCGCCAATGAGGGCCAGCCCGGTGAAGTGCTGGTGGCGCTCGGCTACTCCGGCTGGTCCGCCGGCCAGCTCGAGCACGAAATCGCCCAGAACGCCTGGCTCACCGTGCCGGCCAGCCTCGACATCGTCTTCTCGCTGCCCCCCGAAGAGCGCCTCGCCGCCGCCATGCAACTGCTCGGCGTCGACTTCGCCAAGCTCTCGGATGTCGCCGGGCACGCCTAGGGTGGGTACCGTTCTGGCCTTCGATTTCGGCCTGGCCCGCATCGGTGTAGCCGTCGGCGAAACCGAAACCGGCAACGCCCACCCGCTCACGGCGATCGCCGAAGAGGTCAACGCCGTGCGCTTTGCCGCCATCGAGGCGCTCCTCGCCGAATGGAAACCCGCCAGCCTGGTGGTCGGCCTGCCGACCCATCTCGACGGCAGCGAGCACGCCATGACCGCGCGCTGCCGCCGCTTCGCCAACCAGCTCCACGGCCGCTACGGCCTGCCGGTGGCGCTGGTGGACGAACGCCTCTCCTCCGCCGAGGCCGAGGAGCGCCTGTCCGAGGCCGGCCACAAGGGCTGGCGCAAGCAAAAACCGCGGCTCGACTCCGCCGCCGCGCAGATCATCCTGCTCCAGTACTTTGAAAGTGCCAAACATGCAGATTCCTGACGCCGAACAGCTCATCGCCCAGCTCGCCGCCGCGATGCGCCCCCACGTCACGCCCGACACCGCCCTGGTGGGCATCCACACCGGTGGCGTGTGGCTGGCCCAGCGCCTCCACGCCCTGCTCGGCCTCAGCCAGCCGCTGGGCAGCATCGACGTGAGCTTCTATCGCGACGACTACGGCGCCAAGGGCCTGCACCCGCAACCCCAGAAATCCGAGATCCCCTTCGATGTCGAAGGTGCCCACATCGTCATCGTCGACGACGTGCTGTACACCGGCCGCACCACCCGCGCGGCCCTCAACGAACTCTTCGACTACGGCCGCCCGGCCCGGGTCGATCTGGCCGTGCTGATCGACCGGGGCGGGCGCGAGCTGCCCATCTCGGCCCGCTTCTGCGCCCTCACCCTGGGCGAGGCGCTTTCCGCCGGGCAAAACCTGCAACTCGAGCGCGATGATTCCGGCGCCCTCACGATGAGGTTGATCCATGCGTAACCCCCAACTCAACAAGCACGGCGAGCTGCAGCACCTGCTCACCCTCGACGGCCTGCCGCGCAGCATCATCACCCAGATCCTCGACACCGCCGCGCCCTTCACCGAGATGGCCGAGCGGGAGGTCAAGAAGCTCCCGCTGCTCCGCGGCAAGAGCGTCTTCAACCTGTTCTTCGAGAACAGCACCCGCACCCGCACCACCTTCGAGATCGCCGCCAAGCGCCTGTCGGCCGACGTGATCAACCTCAACGTGTCCACGTCGTCCACCAAAAAGGGCGAGACCCTGCTCGACACGGTCGACAACCTCTGCGCGATGCAGGCCGACATGTTCGTGGTGCGCCATGAATCCAGCGGCGCCCCGCACCTGATCGCCCAGCACCTCGAGAACACCGGCCGCGACCACATCCACGTGGTCAACGCCGGCGATGGTCGCCATGCCCACCCGACCCAGGGTCTGCTGGACATGTACACCATCCGGCACTACAAGAAAGAGTTCCACAACCTCACCGTCGCCATCGTCGGTGACGTGCTGCACTCACGGGTCGCGCGCTCCCAGATCGCCGCCCTCACCACCCTCGGCGTGCCCGAGGTTCGCGTCATCGGCCCCAAGACCCTGCTCCCCACCGACGTCGAAAAAATGGGCGTGCGTTACTGCCCGACCATGGAGGAAGGCCTCAAGGACGTCGACGTGGTGATGATGCTGCGTCTCCAGAACGAACGCATGAACGGCGCCCTGCTGCCCAGCCCGCAGGAGTTCTTCAAGGTCTGGGGCCTCACCGCCGAGAAGCTCGCCCGCGCCAAGCCCGACGCCATCGTGATGCACCCGGGCCCGATGAACCGCGGCGTCGAGATCGACTCCGCGGTGGCCGACGGCAGCCAGGCGGTGATCCTGCCGCAGGTCACCTTCGGCATCGCGGTGCGCATGGCCGTCATGAGCATGCTGGGCAGCCACTGAGCCAGACAAAGGTTTCCGACATGAAAATCCACATCCAGAACGGCCGCCTCATCGACCCCGCCAACCGGCTCGACGGCCAGCACGACCTGTTCATCGCCGACGGCAAGATCGTCGGCGTCGGCAGCGCCCCCGACGGCTTCACGGCCGAGCGCACGATAGACGCCAGCGGCCTCGTCGTCGCCCCGGGCCTCATCGATCTCGCCGCCCGCCTGCGCGAGCCCGGCTTCGAATACAAGGCCACCCTCGAATCCGAGATGGACGCCGCGATGGCCGGCGGCGTCACCAGCCTCGCCATCCCCCCCGACACCGACCCGGTGCTCGACGAACCCGGCCTCGTCGAGATGCTGTGCTACCGGGCCAAGAAGCTCAACCGCGCCCACGTCTATCCGGTCGGCGCCCTCACCATCGGGCTCAAGGGCCAGCAGCTCTCCGAGATGGCCGAGCTGGTCGAGGCCGGCTGCGTCGCCTTCAGCCAGGCCAACACGCCCATCCTCGACACCCGCGTGCTCGGCCGCGCGATGCAGTACGCCGCCACCTTCGGCTTCCGCGTCTGGCTGCAGCCCATCGACCCGCACCTGGCCCGCGGTGGCGTCGCCCACGACGGCGAGGTGGCATCGCGCCTGGGCCTGCCGGGCATCCCCGCCAGCTCCGAGATCATCGCCCTGTTCACCTATCTGCAGATGGCGCGCCTCACCGGTGCCCGCCTGCACATCACGCGCCTGTCGTCCGCCGACAGCCTGGCCCTGATCGACCAGGCCCGCGCTGACGGCGTGGATGTCACCTGCGATGTGGCGGTGCATCACCTGCACCTGTGCGACATGGACATCGGCTACTTCAACCCCCACTGCCACGTCATCCCGCCGCTGCGCAGCCAGCGTGACCGCATCGCGCTGGCCAGGGCCGTCGCCGAGGGCCGCATCAACGCCATCTGCTCCGACCACACCCCGGTGGACGACGACGCCAAGCAGGCACCCTTCAGCGAATCCGAGCCCGGCACCACCGGCCTCGAGCTGCTGCTCCCGCTCACCCTCAAGTGGGCCGCCGAGCACAAGCTGCCGCTGATCGACGCGCTGGCCCGGATCACCTCAGAAGCCGCCCGGATCGCCGGCATCGCCAAGGGCGGCCACCTCTCGGTGGGCGCCCGCGCCGACATCTGCATCTTCGACCCCGACGCGCATCAGCTCATCAGCCGCAGCACCCTCAAGAGCCAGGGCAAGAACACCCCCTTCCTCGGCCTCGAGCTGCCGGGCCGGGTGCACCACACCCTCGTCGAAGGCACGCCCATGTACGCCGCGAGCTGACAGCCCCAGCTGCCTCACCCCATCCGGCGGCGCCCATCCGGCGCCGCTTTTTTGCGTCAAGGCCGTGAAGTTTTCAGCCCGTGGGCCGATACAACGCACTCATGACGCCGTGCCAGACCGGCAACCCATCCCGGGAAAATAATACCAAGGGCTCGCAGCACGGCCCGTGAGAGGAGTCATCGAGTGTTCAACGCTTCAGTCGAGCAGGCTGCGGAGCGTCTTCGCAAGGCCGTGCCCATCATGGTGAGACACGGCATACCGGTCACGCCCCTCAACTACGCGCTCTGGTACACCTACGTCACCAACGAAGACCCGACGCTGAATCAGCGCATCGACGAGATCGTCTCCGCCTACGGCACCCTGCCCCTCACCTCCGCCGAGGGCCTGTTCCGCGAACACGTATCCCCGACCGGCAGCTACGAGACGGCCCTCGGCCGGGTCAAGGACAGGCTCGAGCAGATGGTCCAGGGCATCGACCACGACCTCAACGCCACGCTCGCAGACACCCGCTCCTTCAGCTCGCTGCTCGACGAGTGCAGCCGCGACCTCCGCTCGCCCGGCCGTGGCAACACCAACCTCGACGACATCTTCGGCACCGTAGACCGCCTGCTGCAGGGCTCGACGACGATGCAGCAGAACACGTCGCGCTTCGAGCAGAGCCTCAATGCCGCCAACGACGAGATCCGCCGCCTGCGCAGCGAGCTGGAGTCGCTGCGCCAGGACGCCATGAACGATGAGCTCACCGGTGTCTTCAACCGCAAGGCCTTCGACATCGAGCTCGCCCAGTTTCTCAACCACGGCGACCACGGCCCTTCGATCCACCTGGCGATGCTCGACATCGACCACTTCAAGCAATTCAACGACCGCTTCGGCCACATGGTGGGCGACCGCGTGCTGGGGCTGGTTGGCAAGCAGCTCAACGCTGCCGCGCGGGTCGGTGTTTCGGTCTATCGCTACGGAGGCGAGGAGTTTGCGCTGGTCTTCTGCGGCGGCAGCTTCGAACAGGCCGTCCAGTTTGCCGAGAACCTGCGCACCACCATCGGCAACCTGGTGCTGCGTGACACCCGCAGCGGTGAACGGCTGAGCGGCATCACGGTGTCCATCGGCATCGCGGCCCGCCACCGGGGTGAGACGGCCGAACAACTGCTCGGCCGGGCCGACACCGCGCTCTACCAGGCCAAGGAGAGCGGACGCAACAGGGTGTGTTCAGCCAGCTAGCCTCCGGCTCACGGCGACACGACAAGTGGCGTGAGTCGAAAAAAAGCCCAGGGAATCCCTGGGCTTTTTGCTGTCACGGCTGCGTTACCGGCTACTTCTTGTCGCCGCCCTGCATGGCCTTCTCGAGCGCCTTGGCGGCATCGTCGTCGGCGCCGGGAGCGGGGATCGCATCCGCGCCGGCCGGCGCATCCGCGCCCTCCTTCGGCGTCTCGTCGAAGTGCACCGGGGCGTTCTCGTCCTCGGGCACATCGCTGCCCGGCACGACGATCTCCACGGTGTCGGTATCCACCTCAACCTGTTTGTCGAGACCCATCGTGACCAGCTGGGGGAAGGCGATCAGCACGCCCACCATGATGATCTGGATGATGACGAAGGGTACCGCACCCCAGTAGATCTGCGTCGTCTTGATCGACGCAGGCGCCACCGAACGCAGGTAGAACAGCGCAAAACCGAAGGGCGGGTGCATGAACGAGGTCTGCATGTTCACCCCCAGCAGCACGCCGAACCAGATCAGGTCGATCCCCAGCTTCTCGGCCGCCGGCGCGAGCAGCGGCACGACGATGAAGGCCAGCTCGAAGAAATCGAGGAAGAAGGCCAGCAGGAAGATCAGAATGTTCACCACGATCAGGAAGCCAACCTCACCCCCGGGCAGGCCGCTCAGCAGATGCTCGACCCACAGGTGGCCCTCGACACCGTAGAACGTGAGCGAGAAGACCCGCGCACCGATCAGGATCATCACCACGAAGGTGGTCAGCCGCGCAGTGCTCTCCATCGCCTGCTTGAGCTGCGTCATGTCGATGCGGCGGCGCATCATCGCCAGCACCAGCGCACCAAAAGCACCCATCGCACCGCCTTCGGTCGGCGTCGCGATACCCAGGAAGATCGTGCCCAGCACCAGGAAGATCAACAGCAGCGGCGGCAGCAGGCTGGTGATCACCCGCAGCGCCAGCTTGCCGCCCCGCAGCGTGCGCGCCTCGAGGGGCAGGGCCGGCACCCGCTCGGGCTTGAAGATCGCGATCAGCGCCACGTAGCCGACGTAAAAGGCGGTCAGCACCAGGCCGGGAATCAGCGCGCCCTGGTACATGTCGCCCACCGAACGGCCGAGCTGGTCGGCCATGATGATGAGCACCAGCGAAGGGGGAATGATCTGCGCCAGCGTGCCGGACGCCGCGATCACGCCAGTGGCGATGCGCTGATCGTAGCCGTAGCGCATCATGATCGGCAGCGAGATGAGGCCCATCGAGATCACCGAGGCCGCCACCACGCCGGTGGTTGCGGCGAGGATCGCGCCGACGAAGATCACCGCAAACGCCAGGCCGCCGCGCACCGGGCCGAACAACTGGCCGATGGTGTCGAGGAGGTCTTCGGCCATGCCTGAACGCTCCAGGATCAGGCCCATGAAGGTGAAGAAGGGAATCGCCAGCAGGGTGTCATTGGACATGACCCCGAAGATGCGGTCCGGCAGTGCCTGGAACAGGGCCGGCGTCAGCAGGCCGAGCTCGATGCCGATCAGGCCGAACACGACGCCGTTGGCCGCCAGCGCAAAGGCCACCGGATAGCCGAAAAGCATGAAGACGACCAGCGCCCCGAACATCAGGGGCGCCATGTTGGCAGCAATGAATTCCATTTAGACAGTCTCCCCGCGCTGTTGCTTGATGGCCTTGGCCAGCTCTTCTTCGGCCGACGGGCCTTCATCCTTCGCATTCGGGTCGCCGATCAGGCCCTGCAGGAAGGCAATGCGCTTGATCAGCTCGGAGACGCCCTGCAGGATCAGCAGCGAGAAGCCGATCGGCACCAGCGCGCGCACCGGCCACACGATCAGGCCACCGGCGTTGGAGGAATACTCCTTGCTGATGAAGGAATTGACGAAGATCGGCCAAGACAAGTAGAGCACCGCGCAGGCCATCGGCGCCAGAAAGAAGATCGTGCCGACGATGTCGATCCAGGCCAGCACCCGCGGCGAGAAATGGCTGGACACCACGTCGATGCGCACATGGGCGTTGCGCTTCAGCGCGTAGCCGGCACACAGCAGGAAGATGGCCGAAAACAGGTACCACTGGATTTCCAGGAACCCGTTGGAGCTGTAATTGAAGCCATAGCGCACGAAGGCATTGAGCGCGCTGATGAGGGTGACGACCAGGACCAGCCAGATCGTCGCCTTGCCGACGTTTTCGTTGAGCGCGTCGATCGCGCGCGACAGCTTGAGCAGGGCTTGCACGTCCCGCACCTCCTTTTGTATTTGATTGATGTCTCCGGCCGGGTGCAGGCTGCCGGGGCGAGTGCGTGCCGATTATCGGCGAGAAAGGCACGACAGCAATCAGGGATAACGCCTATCGGCACCCGCGCAACGCGGAAAAACGCCATGCCCGCCTGAAATATCGCAGTGCAACAATGCGTGGAGGCGCCGTCGGCGGGCCCGAATCGGCCCCGCGTGAGATAATTGCAGGATCAACAACGCACCTGGATGCCGACAATGCTTACCCGCCTCTGCCTGGTCCGACACGGCGAAACCGCATGGAACACCGAACGCCGGCTCCAGGGCCACACGGATATCCCCCTCAACGCCCACGGCATCGCCCAGGCCCACGCCACCGCAGCCAGCCTCGCCACCGAGCGCTTCGACGCCGCCTACAGCTCCGACCTCGCCCGCGCCCGCCAGACCGCCGAAGCGATTGCAGGGCGCTGCCTGCTCACGCCCACCTTCGACGACCGCCTGCGCGAACGCCACTATGGCGCCTTCCAGTCCCTCACCTACGACGAAGCCCGGGCGCGCTTTCCCGACGCCTATCACCGCTTCGAGACCCGCGACCCGGGCTTTGCGCTCTCCGAGGGCGGCGAGAGCCTGATCCAGTTTGCCGAACGGGTCCGCGCCACCCTCGAAGCCATCGCCAGCCGCCACCGGGGCGGCAGCGTGCTGATCGTCACCCACGGCGGCGTGCTCGACATCGTCCATCGGCTGGCCACCGGGATGCACCTGCAGGCCCCCCGAAATTTCGGGATTCCCAACGCAGCGCTCAACTGGATCGCCTGGGACGGCGCCGCGTGGTCGTTGATCAGCTGGGCCGAGCAGCGCCACCTGGACCAATCCCTCGACGAGCTCCCCAACACCTGAGGCTAAATTAGCGAATATTAAAGTTTCCGGGCTTTCGGCCGTTTGCAGCAAAAGAAACCTGAATTTCCTTGCTGAACCGGCTGGAGCCCATCGATGTTCTCTCTCAAGCGCCAATCCCTCGTCTTCCAGATCGCGCTGGCAGCAAGCTGCGTCAGCCTTGCGATCTTCGCCGCCCTGATCGGCTTCACCTCGTACTTCACCGAGCGCTACGCTCTGGCCAAGACCGAGAAAGAGCTCACCCAACAGGTCCAGGGGCTCGTTCACATGCTCCACCTGAGCCACAGCAATGCCGTCGCCCAGGCAGACCGCAGCCTCGCCCGCATCAAGGGCAAGCTCGGCGCCCTACGCATCGGGCCTGACACCATGGCCTCGGGCCCCCATCAGATCCCGGTCGTCCGCAGCGGCGACCAGATCCTCAACGCCAACACCGCGCTGCTCGAATCCCTGCGCAGCCTCGCCGACGCAGACCCGGCGCTGCTGGTGCGCTCCGGCGACGACTTCGTCCGTGCCGCCACCTTGCTCAAGGACAAGGACGGCAACAGCACCCAGGGCACCACGCTGCCCGGCAGCAACCCTGAGGTGCGCGCCCTCCTCGCCGGCAAGCCCTACACCGGCGTCGTCAAGCGGGCCGGCAAGTTCTACGTCTCGGCGATCGAGCCGATCACCGACGGAAACGGCAAGGTCGTTGGCGCCCTCGCCGCCCGGGTCAACATCCAGGCCGACATGGACCGGCTGATGAAGGCCGTTGCCGAGATCAAGTCGGGAAGCACGGGTTACGCCTACATCCTCGCCCCCAGCGCCAAGGTCGGCGACACCGAATTCATCGCCCACCCGACCCTCAGTGGCAAGACCGTCGGTGAAATCAACAACCCGGCGATGAACGACATCGTCGAAGAGCAACTCCGCCGCAAGCAAGGCGCCA
>NZ_BJNV01000022.1 GCF_006539865.1 Zoogloea ramigera | reverse complement strand
CCCGCAGGGCGTAACCCGACACCCCATGACCAGGCATGGCATGCTGGAATTACCGCTGGAACGTCGGGTTACGCTGCGCTAACCCGACCTACGCCCCCCACACAACATCTCCTGTCGAGTCCGGTTACGCTGCCCCAACCCGCCCCACGCCCCGTCAGCGCTCCAGCCACCTCAGCACCGTCTCGAACAGCTTTTCCGGCTCGACCGGTTTCGAGAGGAAGTCGTTCATCCCCGCCGCCATGCACTGGGCGCGGTCTTCGGCGAAGGCGTTGGCCGTCATCGCGACAATCGGCACCTGCTGGCGGCCCGGCAGCTGGCGGATCTGGCGGGTGGCCTCGAGGCCGTCCATCTCGGGCATCTGCATGTCCATCAGCACCAAATCGAAGGGTGACTCCCGCAGCATGTCGACGGCCACCTTGCCGTTGCCGGCGATCGCCACGTCGAGGCCCACGTCGGCCAGGAACAGCCGCGCCACCTCCTGGTTGACCGGCTCGTCCTCCACCAGCAGCACATGCCGGCCAGCGTGGTCGCGGCGCAGGATGGTCTCGGCGCGACGGGGCTCGGCCACCGGTTGCTCGGTGGCCACGCTGGCCTGGCCGACGTCCAGCCAGGCGGTGAACCAGAAGGTGCTGCCGACCCCGGCGGTGCTGCTGGCGCCCGCTTCGCCGCCCATCAGCTCGGCGAGGCGGCGGGTGATGGCCAGCCCGAGCCCGGTGCCGCCGTACTTGCGGGTATTGGAGGCGTCGCCCTGCTCGAAGGGCATGAAGAGCTTGGGCAGCACGTCGGCGGGCACGCCGATGCCGCTGTCGCGCACCTCGGCGCGCACCCGCAGGCGCCCGCCCCGGCGCTCCATCACGCGCAGGCTGAGGGTGACCTTGCCGACCTCGGTGAACTTCACCGCGTTGCTGGCCAGATTGAGCAGGGCCTGGGTGAAGCGGGTCGCGTCGCCGCGCACCTGGCAGGGCAGCGCTTCGGTGTCGACTTCCATGCGCAGGCGCTTGGCGACCACCTTCTCGTGGAGCATCGCGGCGACGCTGGCGACCACCCCGTCAAGGCTGAACTCGTCGTGTCCGAGCAGGAACTTGTCGGCTTCGATCTTGGAGAGGTCGAGGATGTCGTTGATGACGCCGAGCAGGTGGTGGGCGGCGCTGCCGATCTTGTCGAGCTGCCCGGCCTGCTGGGGGCTCGCCCCATCGCGCTGCATGATGCGCGCCATGCCGAGGACGGCGTTGAGGGGCGTGCGGATCTCGTGGCTCATGTTGGCCAGGAAGGCGCTCTTGGCGCGGCTGGCGCTCTCGGCGGCGTCCTTGGCCAGGGCCAGCTCGCGGGTGCGGGCCTCCACCAGGCTCTCGAGTTCGAGGCGGTGGCGGGCCAGCTCGCGCTCGGTGCGCTTCTCTTCGGTGACGTCGGTGGAGATGCCGCATAGGGCGTAGATGCTGCCGTCTTCGCGGCGCAGCGGGAGCTTGATCGAGATGTAGCTGTGCAGCGCGCCGCTCGCGCGGTCGATGGACTCCTCCTCGAGCTTGACGCGCTCGCCCCCTTCGAGCACCCGGCGGTCGTTGCCGCGCCAGGTGCGCACGGTGGTGGGGTCGCAGAAGGCCTCGTCGCGCTGCCCGCAGATCTGCTCGCGGGGCGCCCCGAACACGCTGGCCATGGCCCGGTTGACGTAGAGGTAGCGGTAGTCGAGGTCCTTGATGTAGATGCAGGCGCCCACGTTGTCTAGGATGGTGGCGAGCAGGGCCTCCCCCTCCCGGCGCTTCTCTTCGGCGACGCGCTGGCCCGTCACGTCGAGCACGATGCCGATGTAGCTGATCACCCGCTCGCGCTTGTCCACCACCGGCTGCCCTCGGCACAGCAGCCAGCGCGGCGGCGCGCCGTCCGGCTGGGGCACGCGCCACTCGGTCTCGAAGGGCAGGCCGAGGTCGCGGGCGTCCGTCACCGCCGCCTGGACCCGGCTCAGGTCGTCGGGGTGGATGGTCTGCCACCAGGTCTCGGTGGAGGCGGAGGCGTCGTCCTCGGAGAGGCCGTAGAGGCTCCATAGCTCGTCGGACCAGAAGTGGTTGTCGCTGTCGACGAACCACTCCCAGGTGCCGGCCCGGGCGGCGTCCAGGGCCAGCCGCAGGCGGCGCTCGCCGGCCCGCAGCAGGGCCTCGGAGAGGCTGCGCTCGGTGATGTCGGAGACGGTCAGCAGCACGTGGTCGGCGCCGTCGAGGGCGAGGTGGCTGAGGCTGACCTCGACGGGCAGCTCGCTGCCGTCCTTGGTGCAGCCGTAGAGCGTGCGGCGGGCCATGAGGGTCTGGGCCAGCTCGGGCTCGTCCCGGTAGAGCTCGCGCTGGATGCGGTGATTGGCCCGCTCGGACTCGGGCACCAGGGTGTCCACCGGGGCCCCCGTGAGTTCGCCCGCGCCGTAGCCGAACATGTGCTCGAGGGCCGGGTTGACGCGCAGCAGCCGGCCCTCGGCGTCGATCACCGCGAGGCCGTCGCCGCTGGAATCCCACACCTGGCGGAAGCACGCCTCGCTGCTGGCGCGGGCGGCCTCGGCGCGGCGCAGGTCGGTGATGTCGGTGAAGCTGAGCACGGCGCCGTCGCAGGCGCCGTCCTCGTCGTGGTAGGGGTCGATCTGCAGCAGGTAGTGCAGGCCGCGCTGGTGCACGTGCTCGACCCGCGAGTCGTTGTTGGCCACCACGGCCGTGATCCATTCGCGCAGGTCGGGCAGGTCGAGGTGGCAGGGCACCCGGTACAGGGACTGCCCGATGTCGTCGGGCAACAGGCCGAAGACCCGCCCGGCCAGCGCGTTGAAGCGGCTCACCCGGCCGTCACCCTCGACCACCACCAGCCCGGTGCGGATGGAGTTCTGGATGTTGCCGAGGGTCGCGTTGAGGCGGCCGTATTCCTGCGACTTGCGGCGCAGCTCGGCGTTGAGGGACGACAGCTCCTCGTTGGAAGCCTGCAGCTCCTCGTTGGCGGCCTGCAGCTCCTCGCTGGCCAGCTGCAGTTCGTCATTGAGGGACTGGTATTCCTCGCTGGAGGCCTCCATCTGCTCGATCACCGCCTGCAGGTGTTCGCGGGTGTCGGCGAGCTCCTGGCGCAGGCGGGCGATCTCGCCAGCGGCCTCGACGGGCGCGAGGGCCTCGGTCGCCCCCTGAGGGTGCCTCGACGCGCCGGCCGGCGCCTCCTCGAAGCAGATCAGCATCGCGCTGAGGGGGTCGCTCCCGCTGGTCTGGACCCGCCGCAACACCGGGCGCACCTCGAGCACCTCGTCGCCAAACCGCAGCACCGTGCCGCTGCCCGCCAGCATCGGGAGCGCCTCGTGGCGCATGCGGTAGCACAGGGCCTTCAGCTCGCCGCGCAGCTCGGGCAGGCACAGCTTGAGCACCGAGAAATCAGCATTGCCGGCCGGCAGCGAGAAGTAGCGCCGCGACGCCCCGAAGAAATGCAGCGGCTCGAAGGCCTCGTCGACCAGCACCGCCGGCGGCCCGTAAGACTCCAGCAGCATCTCGCGGCAGCGCTCCACCATCGACTGGGTGCGCGGCTGGGCCACCACGCGCGGCGCGGCCGGCCTGGCCCTGATGGGGCTGGTCGCGGCCCGCTGGGGCCGGGTCAGCGGCCGCGCCGCACAGCGGTAGAGCCGGCCGGCGGGGTCGACCACATCGAAGCCGCCGCCGTCCAGGCTCACCGACTCGGACTTGCCGAGCAGCAACAGCCCGCCCGGGTTGAGGGCGAAGTGGAAGCTGCGCAGCAGCTCGGCCTGCTGGGCGGCCTTGAAATAGATGAGCACGTTGCGGCAGCTCAGCAGGTCCATCCGCACCAGCGGGGGGTGGCGGGTGAGGTCGTGCACCGAGAACACGCAGACGTCGCGCAGCGCCTTGCTGACGCGCCACTGGTCGTGGGCCTCCGGGCGGAACCAGCGGGCCAGCCGCGCCTCGCCAAGCCCGGCCAGCGCGGCGGCCGGATAGAGCCCGGCCCGGGCGAAGTCGAGGGCGTCGCGGTCCACGTCGGTGGCAAACACCCGCAGCTCGACGCCGCCGCCCTGCTCGTCGAGCACCTCGCCCATCAGCATGGCGATCGAATAGGCTTCCTCGCCGGTGGCACAGGCCGGCACCCACACCCGCAGCGCATCCTCCGGGCCGCGGGCTGCCACGAGGGCCTTCAGGGCCGGGCGCAGCACGTCGAACACCTCGCCGTCGCGAAAGAACGCCGATACCGACACGAGCAGCCCGTGCTGCAGCTGGACGAGCTCGCCGGCGTCGGCCTGCAGCACCGCCAGGTAGGCCTCGAGGGTGCCGAGGCCCAGGGCCCGGCAGCGCCGCCAAACCTGGCGGCGCAGGGTGCTTTGCTTGTAGCAGTCGAGATCGAGCCCGCTGGCCCGGGACATCAGGGCCAGGATCGCCGCCAGGGCGGGTGCGTCGGCCGCCTCGTCCTCGCTGGGGTCGGACACGCCGGGTGGCACGGGAGGGGAGCTTTTTTGATTTTTATGGGTCATCTGACAGCCAGGCCACTGACTGCGGCGCGGAACAAAGGAGATCCAGGCAGGATCTTAAGCCCCGAGGGCCTTCACCGGTGCGCCACCCGTCGCACGAAGCGCCTTGCGAAACCGCCCCACAGCTTCCATGATGGATAACGACGCTCACCAGGAGATGCCCATGACACGCCAGATCGCCCTTCTGATCGCCCTTGCCTTCGGCTTTGCAGCCGGCGCCCAGGCATGCGGCGAGAACGCCTCCAAAAACTCGAAGCCGGACATGAGCAAACCGGCCGCTCCCAAACCGAGCACCTGATCCGATACGGGCGCGCAAGCGCCCGTATCCACTTACGCCCCAACCCGAGCCCCGAAGGAGATCCACGATGCCCAAGAGAACCCTGCGCCAGGTCGTCACCGGCCAGACCCTGGTTTCCGCCCTCCCCGACACCACCGTCCGCGCGGCCGCCGTCGCCATGGCCAACCAGTCCGTCGGCGCCATCCTGGTGGTGAACGAAAGCGGCCGGCTCATCGGCCTGTTCACCGAACGCGACGCGCTCAACCGGGTGGTCGCCCGCGGCCTCGACCCCAACCAGACCCAGCTCGCCACGGTGATGACCGACAAGCTGCAGACCGCGCCCCCCGACAAGACCCTCGGCTACGCGCTGCACCTGATGTTCGAGGGCGGCTTCCGCCACGTGCCGGTGGTCGAGGACGGCCGCCCGGTGGGCATGGTGTCGGCCCGCAACGCCCTCGGCCTCGAGATCCTCCAGTTCGAGAAGGAGCTCAAGGAGCGCGATCACATCGCCGAGATCCTCTAGGCTTCAGCCACGGCAAGCCCGCCCCGGGAGGCCCTGCGCGGGGCCTCCCGGCCCCGCGTCACGCAGCACAAACCGCCAGCCGGGCGCTGAAATCGCCTAAAATCACTGTTTTACCTCCCCTGAGCCCATCCCATGTTCTCCGGAATCGTCGCGGCCACCGGCCGCATCCAGAACGTGTCGCCCCTCGAAGACGGCGTTCGCCTCACCGTCGATGTCGGCAGCCTGGACCTCTCCGACGTCCAGCTCGGCGACAGCATCGCCAACAATGGCGTGTGTCTCACGGTGATCGCCCGCGCGGGTAATTGCGTGGACTTCGACGTGTCCCGCGAGACCCTCAACTGCACCGTCGGCCTGGCCGAGCCGGGCGAGGTCAACCTCGAGAAGGCGCTGCGCCTCTCCGACCGCCTCGGCGGCCACCTGGTCACCGGCCACGTGGACGGCATCGGCGTCGTGCAGAAATTCGAGCCCATCGGCGAGAGCCACGAGCTCGTCATCCGCGCCCCGGCGGCGCTGGCCGGCTACATCGCCAAAAAGGGCTCGGTCACCATCGACGGCGTCAGCCTCACCGTCAACCGGGTCGACGGCCGCGATTTCTCGATCAACCTGATCCCCCACACCGTCCAGGTCACCACCCTCAAGCGCCTCGCCGCCGGCAGCAGCGTGAACCTCGAGATCGACCTGATCGCCCGCTACATGGAACGCATGCTGGCCTGGCGCGACGAAAACCCCGGCACCGAAGGAACCCCCGCATGAGCGCACTCGCCCCGATCCAGGACATCATCGCCGACATCAAGGCCGGCAAAATGGTCATCCTGGTCGACGAAGAAGACCGCGAGAACGAAGGCGACATCGTCATCGCCGCCGAACACATCACGCCCGAGGCCATCAACTTCATGGCCAGGCACGCCCGCGGCCTGATCTGCCTGACCCTCACCGAAGAGCGTTGCCGCCAGCTCGGCATCAACCAGATGGCGCGCGACAACCGCAGCCAGTTCTCGACTGCCTTCACGGTGTCGATCGAGGCCGCCGAGGGCGTCACCACCGGCATTTCCGCCGCCGACCGGGCCCGCACCGTGCAGGCCGCCGTGGCCCGCCACGCCAAGGCCACCGACATCGTGCAGCCCGGCCACATCTTCCCGATCATGGCCAAGCCGGGCGGCGTGCTGATCCGCGCCGGCCACACCGAAGCCGGCTGCGACCTGGCCGGCATCGCCGGGCTCGAGCCCGCCTCGGTGATCTGCGAGATCATGAACGACGACGGCACCATGTCGCGGCTGCCCCAGCTCGTCGAGTTCGCCGCCACCCACGGCCTCAAGATCGGCGCCATCCGCGACCTCATCGAATACCGTGCGCGCACCGAGAAGCTCGTCGAGAAGGTCAGCGAGAAAACCGTCGACACCCCCCACGGCCCCTTCCGCCTGTGCGCCTTCAAGGATAAGACGTCCGGCGACGTGCACCTGGCGATGGTGCATGGCCGCATCGACCCGGCGGTCGAAACCCTGGTCCGCGTCCATGAGCCCGTCTCGGTGCTCGACTTCCTCGACCCCCACAGCGGCCGCCACAGTTTCCCCGTCGACACCGCCCTGGCGCGCATCGCCGAACACGGCCACGGCGTCATGGTGCTGCTCTACAGCCCCCAGAGCGGCCAGGATCTCCTCGCCCAGCTCAATGCCGACACCAGCGCGCCCAAGCCCGCTCAGAAGTGGGACCCGCGCCTCTTCGGCATCGGCGCCCAGATCCTCCGCGAGCTCCAGGTCGGCCAGATGCGCCTGATGGCCAACCCGCGCAAGATCCCCAGCATGGCCGGATTCGGCCTGACGGTCGTCGGCCACCTCGCCGCCGAGGCCTGAGCCTCGCGCCCGCCCTCTTTTTCCAGGTAATCCCATGCCCCGCTACGACAACATCCCCGAAATCGCACCCAACCTCGACGGCAGCGGCCTCAAGGTCGGCGTCGTCATGTGCCGCTTCAACCTCGACGTCTGCGAAGGCCTGCTGTCCTCCTGCACCGCCGAGCTGCTGCGCCTTGGCGTCGCCGCCGCCGACATCACCATCGCCACCGTGCCCGGCGCCCTCGAAGCCCCGCTCACGCTGCAGGCGATGGCCAAGAGCGGCCGCTTCGACGCGCTGGTGGCCCTCGGCGCGGTGATCCGCGGCGAGACCTACCACTTCGAGCTCGTCTCCAACGAGCAGGGCGCCGGCATCACCCGCGTCACCCTCGACACCGGCGTACCCATCGCCAACGGCATCCTCACCACCGAGGACGACGACCAGGCCCTCTCCCGCATGCAGGTCAAGGGCGCCGACTGCGCCCAGGCCGCCGTCGAGATGGCCCGCCTGCTGAAGGCACTGGCATGAGCGCCGCGCCCAAGTCCCCCCGCCGCCGCGCCCGCGAATTCGCGCTGCAGGGCGTTTACCAGTGGCTGCTCAACCAGTCCGCCCTCACCTCCATCGAGAGCCAGATGGCCGAGGTCGGCGGCTTCGACAAATGTGACCGGGATCTCTTCCTGGGCCTTTTGCGCGGCACCATCGGCAACGCCGCCGACCTGCAGGTGGGCTTCGCCCCCTTCATCGACCGGCAACTCAACGAGCTGTCGCCCGTCGAGCGCGGCATCCTGCTGATGGGCACCTTCGAGATGGTGCACCGCCCCGACACCCCCTACCGGGTCATCATCAACGAGGCCATCGAGCTCGCCAAGGGCTACGGCGGCACCGACGGCCACCGCTTCGTGAACGGCGTGCTCGACAAGCTCGCCGCCCGCCTGCGCCCCGAAGAGTTCGAGGCCAACCAGCAGCAGCGCCGCGCCGCCCGCGCGGCCAAACAGGGCGGCGGCGACACGCCCGCCTGAGCCCCGGTGCCATGCCCTCCGAGTTCGCGCTGATCCGCAAGCACTTCACGCGTCCCGCCCGCCACACCGACCTGGCGGTGGGCGACGACGCGGCGCTGATCCGCCCCTCGGCAGGCATGCAGCTGGCCATCTCCACCGACATGCTGGTGGCCGGCACCCATTTCTTTGCCGACACCGACCCCGAAGACCTCGGCTGGAAAGCCCTAGCGGTGAACGTCTCCGACCTCGCCGCGATGGGCGCCCAGCCCCGCTGGGTCGTGCTGGCCGCCAGCCTGCCGGCCCCCGACGAAGCCTGGATCGCCGCCTTCGCGCGGGGCTTCTTCGCCTGCAGCGAAGCCTTCGGCATCGACGTGATCGGTGGCGACACCACCCGCGGGCCCCTCAACCTGTGCCCGACCATCTTCGGCGAAGTGCCCGTCGGCAGCGCCGTCACCCGTGCCGGTGCCCGGCCTGGCGACGACCTGTGGGTGTCCGGCGCCCCCGGCCGCGCCGCCCTCGGCCTCGCCCAGCTGCGCGGCGAAGCCACCCTCGCCGGCGCCGACCGCGCCGACTGCCTTGCCGCCCTGCAGCGGCCGCAGCCGCGGGTCGCCCTCGGCCTCGCCCTGCGCGGCCTCGCCAGCGCAATGCTCGACGTCTCCGACGGCCTGCTGGGCGACCTCGGCCACATCCTCGAACAATCCGCGGTCGGCGCCGTGATCAGCGAAGAGGCCCTGCCGCTCGCCCCGCTGCAGGCCGCCTGCGGTGACGCCGCCCTCGCCTTCCGCGCCTGCACCGCCGGCGGCGACGACTACGAGCTGCTGTTCACCGCCCCCGCCGCCCACCGCGCCGAAGTCGGCGCGCTGGCCGGGCAGCTCGGCGTGCCCCTCCACCGCATCGGTGCGATCACCCCGCCCGACCAGGGGCTTCGCCTGCGCGGCCACGACGGGCAGCTGCGCCCCCTGGCCGCCCGCGGCTACGACCACTTCGGGCGCTGAGCATGCAACCCAACCGGCGCTTCCTGCTGGCCGACCCGGCCCATTTCGTCGCCCTCGGCTTCGGCTCCGGCCTGTGGCCCAAGGGGCCGGGCACCGCCGGCACGCTGGCCGGCTGGCTGCTGTTTCCCTTCGTCAAGGCGCCGTTGTCCGACCCGCTCTTCGGCGCGCTGCTGGTGGCCTGCTTCCTGTTCGGCATCATCGCCTGCGAGCGCACCGGGCGCAGCCTCGGCGTCGCCGACCACGGCGCCATCGTGTGGGACGAGATCGTCGCGATCTGGCTGGTGCTGTGGCTCACCCCGTCCACGCTGGCCTGGCAGGCCACGGCCTTTGCGCTGTTCCGCTTCTTCGACATCGTCAAGCCCGCCCCCATCCGCTGGGTGGATGAACACACCCGCGGCGGCTTCGGGGTGATGCTCGACGACCTCCTGGCCGCCGGCTACACCCTGCTGGCGCTGGCCATCCTCATGCGACTGACCGGCTGATGGACACCTCCACCGACCCCCACCTCGACGCCCTCTCCCGCCTCGTCGGCGAGCACCTCGCCGCCCGCGGCTGGCGCCTCGCCACCGCCGAATCGTGCACCGGCGGCTGGGTGGCCGAAGTCGTCACCGCCACCGCCGGCAGCTCAGGCTGGTTCGACTGCGGCTTCATCACCTATTCCAACGACGCCAAATTCGCGCTGCTGGGGGTGTCACCGATGACCCTCGCCCGCCACGGCGCGGTCAGCGAAGCCACCGTCGCGGCGATGGCCGAAGGCTGTCTCGAGCGCTCCGAGGCCGAAGTCGCCCTGTCGATCTCCGGCATCGCGGGCCCCGGCGGCGGCTCGCCTGCCAAGCCGGTCGGCACCGTCTGCTTCGGCTGGGCCCGCCACGGCGAAGCCCCGCAGACCGCCACCTGCCACTTCGACGGCGACCGCAGCGCCGTGCGCCGCCAGGCAGTCGTCTTCGCCCTCACCGAACTCCTCCGCCGCTTCCAGTAAAACCCTGCCGATTCAGGTAGTTGGCGATTGTGCTGGACTCTGCCCGATGACTGTATAAAATATCAGTCATCGCAGCATGCCATGAGTCTTTGCACCGGCACCATGCTGTGGTCCACCCGCACGCAAACTCTGTGCCATAATCACCTAAACCTTTATTGAAGGATCACGACCCATGGACGACAACAAGGCCAAGGCCCTCTCGGCTGCGCTCTCCCAGATCGAAAAGCAGTTCGGCAAGGGCTCGATCATGCGTCTCGGCGACGGCGAGGTCGAAAGCGACATCCAGACCGTCTCCACGGGCTCGCTGGGGCTCGACATCGCCCTCGGCATCGGCGGCCTGCCCCGCGGCCGGGTCGTTGAAATCTACGGCCCCGAATCCTCCGGCAAGACCACCCTCACGCTGCAGGTCGTGGCCGAAATGCAGAAGCTCGGCGGCACCGCGGCCTTCATCGACGCCGAACACGCGCTGGACGTCACCTACGCCCAGAAGCTCGGCGTCAACATCGGCGAGCTGCTGATCTCCCAGCCCGACACCGGCGAACAGGCCCTCGAGATCGCCGACATGCTGGTGCGCTCCGGCGGCGTCGACGTGGTCGTCATCGACTCGGTGGCGGCCCTCACCCCGAAGGCCGAAATCGAAGGCGAGATGGGCGACCAGCTGCCCGGCCTGCAGGCCCGCCTCATGAGCCAGGCCCTGCGCAAGCTCACCGCCAACATCAAGCGCACCAACACCCTGGTTATCTTCATCAACCAGATCCGCATGAAGATCGGCGTGATGTTCGGCAGCCCCGAGACCACCACCGGCGGCAACGCGCTCAAGTTCTACGCCTCGGTGCGCATGGACATCCGGCGCATCGGCACGATCAAGAAGAACGACGAGGTGATCGGCTCCGAGACCAAGGTCAAGGTCGTCAAGAACAAGGTCGCCCCGCCGTTCCGCGAGACCCTCTTCGACATCCTTTATGGCGAAGGCACCTCCCGCGAGGGCGAGATCATCGACCTGGGCGTGCAGCACAAGTTCGTCGACAAGTCCGGCGCCTGGTATGCCTACAACGGCGAGAAGATCGGCCAGGGCAAGGACAACGCCCGCGAGTTCCTCAAGTCCAACCCCCACATCGCCCGCGAGATCGAGAACAAGATCCGCGTCGCCGTGGGCCTGCCCGAGATGGCAGTGATCGCCCCGGCCGCGCCGGCAGCGGCGGCCTGAGGCCGGTTCAACACCTTCACGACTCCCCATGGCCGCCAGCCTCCACGAACGTGCCCTGCGCTGCCTCGCCCAGCGGGAACACTCCCGCGCCGAGCTGGCCCGCAAGCTCGGCAGCCTGGGCGAGGCCGATGAGGTGAAGGCCGAGCTCGACCGCCTCACCGAGCTCGGCCTGCTCTCCGATGCACGCTTCGCCGACGCCTACGTGCGCGCCAAGGCGGCGCGCTTCGGCGCCTCGCGGCTCCGGCTGGAGCTCTCCCGACGCGGCGTGAGCGGCGAGCTGATCGCCGCCAGCCTCGAAGACAACTGCAGCAGCGGCGAGCTCGAACGCGCCCGCGACATCCACCGGCGCAAATTCGCCGAGGCGCCCCAGGACGCCCGCGAATGGGCGCGGCAGGCACGTTTTCTTCAAGGTCGTGGCTTTTCCTCCGAAATAATCCGTAGAGTCCTGAAAGAACACCCCGGCGATGAGCCTGCTTAAAGTCAGCAACCTGCAGAAGAAATACAAGGCCCGCACGGTCGTTCACGACGTCTCCTTCGACGTCGGCAGCGGCGAGGTGGTCGGCCTGCTCGGCCCCAACGGCGCGGGCAAGACCACCTGCTTCTACATGATCGTCGGCCTGGTGACCGCCGACGGCGGCGAGATCACCCTCGACGACCAGGTTCTGACCCATCGGCCCATCCACCAGCGCGCCCGCCTCGGCCTCTCATACCTGCCCCAGGAGATGAGCGTTTTCCGCAAGCTCACGGTGGCCGAAAACATCCAGGCGGTGCTCGAGCTGCAAAGCCTCACCAAGGCCCAGATCGCCGAGCGCCTCGAAGCGCTCCTCGGCGAGCTCGGCATCGAGCACCTGCGCGACAACACCGCGATCTCCCTGTCGGGGGGCGAGCGCCGCCGCTGCGAGATCGCCCGCGCCCTGGCCAGCGACCCGCGCCTGATCCTCCTCGACGAACCCTTCGCCGGCGTCGACCCGATCGCCGTGATCGACATCCAGAAGATCATCCGCTTCCTCAAGGAAAAGGGCATCGGCGTGCTGATCACCGACCACAACGTCCGCGAGACCCTCGGCATCTGCGACCGCGCCTTCATCATCAATGCCGGCGAAGTGCTGGCCAGCGGCCGGCCCGACGAGATCGTCCGGAATGAGCAGGTCCGTCAGGTTTACCTCGGCGAGCACTTCCGGCTCTGAGGCATCATCGCATCATGAAGCCCAGCCTCCAGCTCAAACTCTCCCAGCACCTCGCGCTCACGCCGCAGCTGCAGCAGTCCATCAAGCTGCTCCAGCTGTCCACCATCGAGCTCAATCAGGAAATCGAGAAGGTCCTTCTCGAGAATCCCATGATCGAGCGCGACGAGCCCGAGAACCAGCTCGGCTCGAGCCGCGTCGAGGCACCCGGCCCGATGGCACCGGCCGGCAGCGAGGCCGCCCAGGAGCGCGAGCAGGAGCAGGCCCGGGAATCCGACCGGGAACGGGAGCCCGAGCGCGACTTCGAGCCCAACGGCGAGATGGGCGAGTGGCAGGGCACCGGCAGCGCCCCCCGGGACGATGACGACGACGCCGACTTCCAGGAGTTTCAGGCCGCCATCCCGGCCCTGCGGGACCACCTCGACGCCCAGATCGCCCTCACCCCGCTGTCCGATCGCGACCGGGCCCTGTGCCGCTTCATGATCGAGGCCCTCGACGACGACGGCTACCTCAGCCAGTCCCTCGAAGACCTGCTACCCCTGCTGCCCCCCCGAACTCGAGGTCGAAATCGACGACCTCAAGATCGCCCTGTGCCAGATCCAGAGCCTCGACCCGGCCGGCATCGGTGCCACCGACGTCAGCCAGTGCCTAGCCCTGCAGCTGCGCACCCTGCCGGCCGGCGAGATCCGCAATCTGGCCCTGGCCATCGTTGCCGATCACCTCGAGCTCCTGGCCGCCCGGGATTTCCTCAAGCTAAAACGCGCCCTGCGCTGTAGTGACGACGCCCTGCGCGAAGCCCACGCTCTGATCCTAGGGCTCAACCCGCGGCCCGGCGCCCAGTTTGCCGCCTCCGACACCCGCTACGTGGTGCCCGACGTCGTCGTGCGCAAGGTCCGCAACAGCTGGGTCGTCAGCCTCAACCCCGACGCCATGCCGCGCCTGCGCATCAACAACCTGTATGCCCAGATCCTGCGCGACAACCGGGGTGCCAGCGGCTCGCTGTCGAGCCACCTCCAGGAAGCCCGCTGGCTGATCAAGAACGTGCAGCAGCGCTTCGACACCATCCAGCGCGTATCGCAAGCGATCGTTGACCGCCAGCGCCAGTTCTTCGATTATGGCGATGTGGCAATGCGTCCGCTTACCCTGCGGGAAATCGCCGAGCAACTGGATCTACACGAATCCACCGTCTCGCGGGTGACCACCCAAAAGTACATGGCCACACCGCGCGGCATTTTCGAATTCAAGTATTTTTTCGGCAGTCACGTCGCCACCGACACCGGTGGAGCCGCCTCCTCGACAGCGATTCGGGCGCTGATTCGCCAGTTCGTGGGGGCGGAAGACAAGAAGAAACCCTTGTCCGACGCCAAGATTGCCGACTTGTTGGGCCAGCAGGGCATCGTTGTCGCTCGCCGGACGATCGCAAAGTACCGCGAGTCCCTCGATATCCCGCCGGTCAGTCTGCGCAAATCCATCTGACAGAAAGGTAAGAACCATGAACCTCAACATCACGGGGCATCACGTCGAAGTCACTCCGGCCATCCGCGATTACGTCACCGGCAAGCTCGACCGCGTGATCCGGCACTTCGACAACGTCACCAGCGTCGGCGTGATCCTCTCGGTGGAAAAGCTGCGTCAGAAGGCTGAAGTCACCGTCCATGTGCGCGGCAAGGACATCCACGTGGAAAGCGAAGATTCCGACATGTACGCCGCCATCGACGCCCTCACCGACAAGCTCGACCGCCAGGTCCTGAAGTACAAGACCAAGGCTGCCGACCACGGCCACGACTCCCTCAAGAACCACGTTGCCGAATCCTGATCTGCAACCGTCGTAATACCGTATTCCCCGGGACCGTTGTGGCTATAATGCGCCCCAACTGACACAACGGCCCCGGCGGCTTCCGCGCCGGGTTTTCCACTCAGCTTTCCTCACCGGAAACCAGCTTCGGCATCGACCGAGCAGGCGAGTCCATCCATGAACCTCATCGCCAAACTACTGCCGCCCGCCAATGTGGTCGTCGGCCTCGAGGCGAGCAGCAAGAAGCGTGCTTTCGAGCAAGCCGGCCTGCTGTTCGAGAACAATCACGGGATCGGTCGCAGCACCGTCTTCGACAGCCTGTTTGCCCGTGAGAAACTCGGCTCCACCGGCCTGGGCCAGGGCATCGCGATTCCCCACGGCCGCATCAAGGGCCTCAAGGACGCGCTGGGAGCCTTCATCCGCCTCGCCGAGCCCGTGCCCTTCGACGCACCCGACGGCCGTCCGGTGACCATGCTGTTCGTGCTGCTGGTGCCCGAGCAGGCCAACGAACACCACCTGCAACTGTTGTCCGAGCTGGCCCAGATGTTCAGCGACCGCGCCTTCCGCGAGCAGCTAATGAGCGCCCCCGACAGCCTCGCGGTTCATGGCCTCTTCGCCGGATGGGGAAGCGATGCGTCAGACGACGGTAGCCCGGCTGTTTGACGACAACCTCGAACGCCTGAGGCTGCGCCACATCTGTGGCAGCCTCGACACCCGCATCGCGGTCTCCGAAGACCGCATCTGGCCCGCCGACATGGTCGGCCACCTCAACCTGATCCACCCCGACCGCCTGCAGATCCTCGGCTCGTCGGAGCTCTCCTGGGCCCGCCGCCAGACCCGCGAGAAGGTCATCCACCACGTCCGCGAGATCCTCTCCTACGGGCCGCCAGCCATCATCGTGGCCGACGACGAGGACATCCCAAGCATGGTGCGCACCCTGTGCGCCAACGACGACATCGCGCTGTTCGCCAGCCCGCTGCCGGCCGCCAACGTCATCGACCACCTGCGCAGCTACCTGTCGCGCAAGCTCGCCGAGCGGGCCGCGCTGCACGGGGTGCTGATGGACGTGCTCGGCCTCGGCGTGTTCATCACCGGCGACTCCGGCGCCGGCAAGTCCGAACTCGCCCTCGAACTCCTCTCCCGCGGCCACGGCCTGGTGGCTGACGACGTGGTCGAATTCTCGCGCATCGCCCCCTCCGTGCTCGAAGGCCGCTGCCCGCCGCTCCTGCAGGACGTCATGGAGGTGCGCGGCCTCGGCATCCTCAATATCCGCACGATCTTCGGCGAAACGGCCTGCCGGCGAAAGATGAAGCTCAAGCTGGTGGTCCACCTCCAGCGTCGCCAGCCCGGCCAGGAAGACCCCCTGCGCCTGTCCCTCGACAGCGAACAGCAGACCATCCTCGGCGTGTCGGTGCGTCGGGTGGTGCTGCCGGTCGCCGCCGGTCGCAACGTGGCGGTACTCCTCGAGGCCGCCGTGCGCTCCACCATCCTGCTCCTGCGCGGCATAGACTCCACCCAGGAGTTCGTCGACCGTCAGCGCCGGGCCATGGAAGAAGGCGGGCACTGAGGCCCGCGGTTTCATCCGCGTCAACGCATCGCCCCGCGCACCGTTTATCATCCAGATGTAGTCCCCCCAAACCGCCCATAGAAGGAGTGGCCAGATGAAGAAAGTGATCCTGAGCGTCGCCGTTTCCCTGTTTGCCGCCAGCCTGGCGCCCGCCGCCTTCGCCGCCGGGGCCCAGCAGAACAAGATGAAGGAATGCAACGCCTCCGCCGGCGAACTCAAGGGCGACGAGCGGAAGGCCCACATGAAGGAATGCCTGTCGGCCAAGCCGGCCAACAAGGGCTCCACTCAGCAGGAAAAGATGAAGTCCTGCAACAAGGAAGCCGGCGAAAAGGCGCTGAAGGGCGACGATCGCAAGAAGTTCATGAGCGGCTGCCTCAAGGGCTGACGCCTCGGCAGCTCATCCCATGCAAAAGGGCCCGACGGGCCCTTTCTCTTGTGTGGGAGCACGGCGCCCGAGCCGTCAGTCGAGGGCGAAGGCCACCGCATCCGACATGTTGTCAGCCACCGAGAAGCCGCAGCCGATGTGGCCCTTCTCGGCCAGCGCGAGTTCGTCGCGCTTGACGCAGCGCTCCGGGCTCCCCTCCTCGAGCAGGTAGGTGCCGTTGGTGCTGGAATCGGCCAGATAGAACGCCCCGTTGCGCAGCTCGATACGGGAATGCTGACGCGACACACGGGGGTCTGAGACGACGATGTCGTTGCCCGTCTCACGCCCGAACAGGAGGGTTGGGTGGGCAGCATCGATCACCCAGTTCTGCCCCCGGAAACTCACCCGCATCTGCTTTGGGGCCTGGCCCACGTCCTGGCGCGAATCGGCCGGGCTCGGCGGCGGTGGCGGCGCCTCGCCCAGTGCCGGGGCAGAAGGCGTGAGCGGTGCCAGGGCCGCGGGCGGCGCCGGGCTGGCCACCTCGTCGGTCTTGCCCAGCATCCGGCGCATCGACGGTGACAGGATCTGACTCAGCGCGTCGGAGACCGCAATGGTGTCAGGGTTGCTGCCTTCGACCAGGCTGGCCGCCAGCTTTTCTGCCGCCACCCGATCACCGCCACCTTCCGACTCGAGGACCACACCGGCGCGCAGCACCAGCTTGATCCCGCTCATCGGCGGCAGGGCACGCACCCGCTCGCGCATCTCACGCGCCGCCAGCAGCGCCGAATCGGCGTCGGCAAAGCTGGCCACCAGGGAGTCTGGACGCAGCTCGAGCGCGCTGCCCGAGTAGGCCTCGGCACAGCGGGACATGCGGTTCAGGCAGCGCTCGACCGCATAGCCAGCCTCCGCCTCGCCAAGCTTGACGGCCAGACGCAAGCCGCCGGCCACATCGGCGTACAACAGACAGCGGTTCGAAGCGCGCTCATTCATCGTTACAGAATCCGTCGGAGCCTGACAGGCCGCCGCGCGTCGGCGCAGCGTGGGGGTTGGAAGAAAGGGACGGAACCGGCCATGGCGATCACGGCCTCCAGATCCCGATCGGGATGTCGGTGCTGCCCGCGCCGACCGGCAGCTCGGGCGCATCGAAGACGATGTCGCCCTCGCCCACCTCGGTGGAACGAGACACGTTGCGGAAATCAAACAGTTCGCCATCCGCCAGGTGCGAGGGCACCACGTTCTTGAGGGCCGTCGCGATCGACACGATGCGCCCCGGGAAGCGGCTGTCCCAGTCGCGCAGCATGGCCTTGATCTGCTTGCGCTGGGCGTTTTCCTGGCTGCCGCAGAGGTTGCACGGGATGATCGGGTATTCCATGCCCCGGGCGAAGCGCTCGATGTCCTTTTCGGAACAGTACGCCAGCGGCCGGATCACCACGTTCTGCCGGTCGTCACTGACCAGCTTGGGCGGCATGGCCTTCATCTTGCCGCCGAAGAACATGTTGAGGAACAAGGTCTCGATCATGTCGTCCCGGTGGTGACCGAGGGCGATCTTGGTGGCCCCGACCTCCTTGGCCGTGCGGTAAATGATGCCGCGGCGCAGGCGCGAGCACAGGGAGCAGGTGGTCTTGCCCTCCGGGATCTTGTCCTTGACGATCTTGTAGGTGTTTTCGGTGACGATGCGGTACTCGACCCCGATGGACTCGAAGTAGGCCGGCAAGACGTGATCGGGGAAGCCCGGCTGCTTCTGGTCGAGGTTCATCGCGACGATGCGGAAGTCGATCGGCGCCCGCTCGCGCAGGGCCAGGAGCAGGCTCAGCAGCGTGAAGGAATCCTTCCCGCCCGACACGCAGACCATCACCACGTCGCCCTCTTCGATCATGCCGTAGTCGACGATGGCCTCCCCCACCTTGCGCATCAGGTGCTTGCGGAGGCGCAGGAATGAGTTGGAGAGACGACTCTCCGTCTCGGGAAGTTCGATCGCCGAAGGCGCGGAAGGGGCCACTACTTGTTCCATCTTGTGCAAATATCCAATGATTATAAACTGATGCAAAAACCTGTTACACCAGCATAAATGTTAAATACGTTATAAATGCGCCGTTCGTCCGCCGTCGACCGGGATGACCTGCCCCGTGATGTAGTGCGCGTCAAGGAGCAGAAAGCACACCGTGCGGGCAATATCAGACGGCGAGCCGACGCGGCCGAGCAGGGTGTGATCGATGATCGCCTGCCGCGCCTCGGGCGAAAACTGGCCGTCTTCCGGCCACTCGATCGCTCCCGGCGAGACACCATTGACGCGCACCTCCGGAGCCAGCTCCAGCGCCAGAGCCCGCGTCAATCCAAGCAAACCGGCCTTTGCCGCGCAATACAGGGGATAGCCCGCGAGGGGCCGTTCGGCATGGATGTCGATGATGTTGACGACCGCCCCCCGGGCCACCTTTAGGGCTGGCGCGGCGGCCTGCACGAGAAACAGGGGCGCCTTCAGGTTGGAGCCGACCAGATCGGTCCAGGCCGCCTCGTCGATATCGCCGAGGGCCGTGGGGAAGAAACTCGAGGCGTTATTGACCACACCGTCGAGTTTCCCGAAATGGGCAATTACCTCCGCGACGAGCCCCGGCAGGCTCGCCGAATCAAGCAGGTCGGCCTGAAAAACCCGCACTGAGCCCGGCCGCTGCCGATTCAGGGCTTCTGCCAGCTGCTCGGCCTCAGCTACCGAGTGACGGCAGTGCAGTGCCACCCGCGCCCCCGCCAGATGCAGCTGACGAACGATCTCGGCCCCGACGCGCCGGGCGCCGCCGGTGACGAGGACCACGGGGGCCGACGGTTCTTGGTTCATGACTCGCAGGGGTATTTTTGAGGGAGGCGTAATCATACGGTGCTGGACGCACATCGGCCCAGGTTTCGCGGCCGCAGCCCGCGGTGCCAGGCCCCACCGGAAAACCCTTGATAATTCTGGGAACTGCCGCCGGACGCGCCTGATCGCGCGCGGCTGCGGGCGGCCAGGTCGACGGGCAACACGGGCCCGAACACCGCCATACGGCGCCCCTGAGGCCCCACGAGGCGACGGCAGGACCTGGGGCAGCGCGGCGCCCTGTTGCCATACCGCGGCAGGCCTGCGACGGCACGACCGGACGGCAGGGACACCTCCCCGGGCGTGCCGGCGCGCACGCAGCCCCCCGCCCCTCGAGGTGCAAGCCTGGCGAGGGCGCGATAGTGAGTGCTCATGCGGCACCCGAACTTGCGAAAGCGGTCAACCGGCATCCCCTGATAATACATCAGCATCCCTCCGGCAAACCCCGCCGGGAGGTGGGCGCCAGAGGGGTAAAATGCCCATTTTAACCAGCCGGTGCGAACCATGAAGCTGCCCCAGCCCTCCCCCGAAGCCCTTGCCCAGAGCGGACAGCTCGTCGACCGCCTGCGCAGCCTGATCGAAGCGCAGGGGGGCTGGATCTCCTTCGCCACCTACATGGCCGAGGCGCTCTACACGCCGGGCCTCGGCTATTACAGCGGCGGCGCCCACAAGTTCGGCCCCGGCGGCGACTTCATCACCGCGCCGGAGCTCACGCCCCTGTTCGGCCAGGCCCTGGCCAGCCAGGTACAGCAGATCATGGGCCTGTCGGCGCCCCATGTGATCGAGGCGGGTGCCGGCACCGGCCTGCTGGCCGCCGACCTGCTGCTCGAACTCGAGCTCCGCGGCGCCCTGCCCGAGAGCTACGCCATCCTCGAAGTCTCGGGCGAGCTGCGCGAGCGCCAGTTCGACACCCTGGCTGCCAAGGTTCCGCACCTCGCATCCCGCGTGCAATGGCTCGACGGCCTGCCCGAGCGTTTCTCGGGCGCGCTGGTGGCCAACGAGGTGCTCGACGTGATGCCGGTGCACCTGATCGCCTGGCGCCCCGAAGGCATCTTTGAGCGCGGCGTCGCCCTCGGCGACGAGGGCCGGTTCGTGTGGGCCGACCAGCCAGCCGCCGGCAAGGTGGCCGAGGCCGCGGTGGCCCTCGATCTGCCGCTGCCCGAGGAGGGCGAGTACGTCAGCGAGCTCAATCTCGCCGGCCGCGCCTGGGTGGCCGAATGGGCCGCCCGCCTCGACCAGGGCGCGATGCTGCTGGTGGACTACGGCTACCCGCGGGCCGAGTACTACCTGCCCAGCCGCAGCACCGGCACCCTGCTGTGCTACTTCCGCCACCACGCCCACGGCGACCCCTTCGTGTGGCCGGGCCTCAACGACATCACCGCCTTTGTCGACTTCACCGCCATCGCCGAGGCCGGCTTCGAGGCGGGCCTCGACGTACTCGGCTACACCGACCAGGCCAACCTGCTGTTCAACTGCGGCGTGCTCGACTGCCTGGCGCGCAGGGCGCCCGAGGAGAGCACCGATTACATCCGCGCCGCCAAGGCCCTGCAGCGCCTCACCGGCCCCCACGAAATGGGCGAACTGTTCAAGGTGATCGCCCTGGCGCGGGGCATCTCCCAGCCGCTGATCGGCTTTCTGCGCGGCGACCGCCTGCACGCCCTCTAGGCGCCACAAAAACAGAGCCCGCCGACCTTGCGGCCGGCGGGCTCCGGGCTTTAATGCAGCCTCCGCCTTGGGCGGGCTCACTCCTGGAAGCGATACACCGCGCTCAAAAAGGCTTCCACGTCTGTCGGGACGGGGTGCACCGCGTGCTCCGGGAGCGGGATCTCCTGAAGGCCGAGGGCCAGCTCGGGCGGCACCAGATTGGCGTTCAGGACTTCGTCGTCATAGACCGATCCGACCGCTTCCTGCGGTTCATCGTAAAAGCGCTCACCACTTTGCATGTCCATCCAGATCACCATTTCGGCCTCCGTTCCGGGGTGAAGATGCACCCCTTTGCTAGTCTAACGGCCCGGGCCCCCAAAGGTTGAAGGAAATCCAGCGGCGCCGCAGGCACTTCGACACACCCACCAAGCCGCCAGTCTTACGTTTCAAGGATGGATCAAGCCCGGCCCCGGGGCAATGACGAAGTTCACGGGATACCCGGTTTTCGGGCCGCCCTTACAAACCCTGACTCTTCAGCCAGTACAGGATGGGGTCGGCGGCGATGCGCCAGTCGGTCTCCATCATCATGCCGTGGCCCAGGTCGGGCAGGATGTTGGCGCTGACGCCGTAGCTGCGGGCGGTCATGCGCACCTGGTCGGGCGGGATCAGCACGTCGTGCTCGGCCCCCAGCACCAGCATCGGCGGCCGCGGCGTGCGTGACAGGGACGGCAGGTCGAACAGCGACATATCCCAGATCGCCCGGTGGGATTCGGGCTGGCACAGGTGATAGTAGCGGCGCAGGCGCTCGATCTCGATGGTCTCGTGGAACATCGCGTCGCGCAGGGTCTCCATCTGGGGCTGGCCGCCGCCCATGATGCGGTTGAGGTCGCCCAGCAGATGGGGCTTGGAGAAGGCCAGCCCGAAGGCCGAACCGAGCAACCCCTGGGGCGGCACCGACGACATCAGCACGGCACCCGGCACCGTGTGCTTCTCGAGGTACTTCTGGATCACCATGCCGCCCATCGAGTGGCCGATCAGCACCGGCGGCGCCGGCAGCTTGTCGGCCACCTCCGCCACGTCAGCCACGTAATCGGCGATCGAGAAGCTGTCCAGGTAGGCCCGCCCGCGGCTGGCGCCATGGCCCGACAGGGACACGGCGTAGGCAGCGTAGCCCTGCTCGGCAAACCAGGGCAGAAAGTTCTCATCCCAGCACCAGGCGGCCGTGTAGGCGCCGTGGACGAAGAGCAGCGGGGTTGGGCGGGCCTCGCCGGCGGGCATGCGACAAAGAACTTCAAGATCACCGAAGCGGGCGCGGTTCATGCGCGGGCTCCGGCCAGACGGGCGGGGGTCGAAATCATGGCTTGTTCAGGCAGAATCATGTTGTTGTGGCGCAGAACTTACAGCACCCGCGCAGCGGAAGAAAGCACAATCCGCGCCGGGCTTCACAACAAACGTTTGAACCTGCCCCCTCAAAACCCGCGGAGAAGCCTGATGCTCAAGTGGTTGCTGGCAATCGTGATCCTGGCCGTGGTGTCCGGGCTGGGCTCCAGCCTGTCGCCGCGGCGCTGGCGCTTCGGGCACCTGCCCGGCGACCTCCACTTCGACCTGTTCGGCCGCCACATCCATATTCCGCTGACCAGCACCCTGCTGCTGTCGTTACTGGTGGGGCTGCTGATCCGCTGGCTTTGAGGCCTCTTCGCCGGGCCCGCGCACCGCAAAGCTCACGCTGTCGAGCACCGCGCCCTCCGCCGACATCAGCTCGAGCAGATGGCGCCCCGCCACCGGGCGCCAGGCTAGCCGCCCGCTGTTTCCGTTTCCGTTTCCGTTTCCGGCGCTCAGGCGCTCGCCGTCGAGACGCCACCAGCTGCCGGCCGGCGCCCGGGCGGCTTCGAAATGCACCCGGAAACCGCGGTCTTCGGCCAGCCCCAGCGCATCGACGATACCGCCACCGACCGGATACAGGATGCGCGGCGGGTTGCGCGCAGCGACCACCACCCGCTCGGTCTCGGTGCCGCGGATAAACCACTCGCGCCGCGCGTTCTCGATGGTCGGCTCGAACACCACCAGCGCCGACACCACGCCCGCGGGCGCGGGCGGGCGCGGCAGCGCCGGGTTGCGCTGCAGCCCGCGCAGGAAGTCCTGCCCCAGCCCCGCCGCCTGGACGGGCAGGCCGCGGCCACCGGCGGTCCACAGGGCCAGGGTGTAACGCTCGGAGAAGGCCGCCAGCACCGTCTCGCGCCCGTCGGGCACGTACTGGCGGAGCACGAAGGGCTGGGCCGCGCCGTCCGCGTCGCGCAGGGCCAGAATGTCGCCCACGATGAAGCCGGCCTCGGCCCGCAGCAGGCGGCGCTGGGGCCGCTCCGGCACCAGCGTGAGGTGCGGTGCGAGCCACTGTCCGCCGCTGGCGAGGGCCCGATACAGCCCGGCCAGCTGCAGCAGGTTGAGGTCCGGCGGGCCGCTGCGGGGCAGCTCGATATCGGCCAGGCGCAGCCGCTCGGCCAGCGTATCGCCCGCCAGCCGGGTCACCACCTGGCCCGGCTCCGCCAGCCCCTCGGCCAGCGCGCTGCGGGCGCTGACCCACAGGCGGTCGTCGGGGTGGGTCGGGGCGTGGTTGCCGAGGGAGTCCTCGAGCGGCGTGGCCGCGGTGATCTGGCGCCGTTCGATCGCCACGCCGTAGGCAAAGGGCAGCAGCAGGTTGCCGGCGCTGCGCAGCAGCTGCACCTGGTCGGGCTGAGACGAGTCGGGCGCCCCCACGTAGGCCAGCACCTCGCCGCTGGCGTTGTCCACCAGCACGCCGGCCGCCTCCGCCACGCCGAGGCGCTTGAGCGCGGCCGTGAGGCTCTGCTGCAGCTCCACATCCAGGGTGCTCTGCAGGCGCTCGCCCGGGTGCAGCGCCGGCAGCAGCAGGCGGCCGGCATGGGGCGCCAGCCCCCAGCGCGGGCCGGTGTGCTGGCGGTCGAGGTTGGCGGCGAGGCGCTGGGCCGGCGCACAGGCGGCCGGCGCGTTGATGCGCTCGGCCAGCACGCAGGCCCGCTGGGCGACGTGCTCGGGGCGGGCGTTGGGGCCCCGCAGCAGCACCGCCAGGATCAGCGACTCGGCCCGCCCGAGCTCGGTCGGCGACTTGCCGAACAGGGCCCGCGCCGCGGCGTGAACCCCCTGCAGGTCGCCCCGGAAGGGCGCCAGGTTGAGGTAGGCCTCGAGGATCTGCTCCTTGGTCCAGCGCGCCTCGAGGGCCTGGGCGGCAAGGGCCTGGTCCCACTTCTGGCCGAGGGAACGCCGCGGCAGGCCACCGCGGCCAAGGGCGAGGTCCGGGTCGAGCAGGCCCGCCAGCTGCATCGACAGCGTCGAGGCACCGCGTTTGCGGTCGTACCACAGGTTGTGCCACAGCGAGCCAACAAAGGCCCGCCAGTCGACGCCCGAATGCTCGAAAAAGCGCTTGTCCTCGGCCGCCAGCAAGGCGTCCTTGAGGGCCGGCGAGAAGCTGTTGAGGGCCACCCATTCGAGCCGCCGCACGTGGGGGTCGACCCGCCTCTCGGTGAGCGGCGTGCCGTCCCTGGCCAGCAGCACCGCGACCGACGGGCGGGCGGCGGCCTTGACGTCGGCGAAGGCCGGGATGGGCTGGGTGGCCTGCACGGTCGTCGTCGCCACGCCCATCAAAATGACGAGGGCGATCCGCCGGAAACGGGCGGCGAGCAGAGGAGGAGAACCGGGCGAGGACATGGCTGGCCGGCATTGTATGCCGGCCCAGGACGGGCATGACGCGGGATTCGTACCGCCTGGCCGACAGTAAATTGTCAAGAAAGGTTTCGATGCCCAGGGCTCAGCCCAGCGCCTTGAGCGCCGCCACCCGGGCTTCGTGCACCGCCTCGGGGATGCGCGCCTTGTCGGCCAGGCCGCGGGCGATGGCGCCAGCGTCCACCCCGCGCACCGCCGCCAGCGCGGCGAGCAGGTGGCCCCGCTGGGGGTAGGGGCGATCGCCCAGACCGGCGCGGCCCCGATGATCGCAGGCACAGGCGTCGAGCATCGCGGCGAAGCGCTCCGGGCGGCGCAGGCCGTCGCAGCGCTCGATGAGCCGGACGATGGTGAGCGGGCGCAGCTCGAGGGCGCGGTGCACGATGCCGTGCTCGCGGGCCACCATCAGCGCCAGGTCGCGGCAGTCGGCGGGGCACTTGAGGCGGGCGCAGACCTCCGCAGCCAGCCGCTCGCTGGCGGCCTCGTGGCCGTAGTGGTGGGGCAGCTTGTGGGCGGGGCTGGTGGCCTTGCCAAGGTCGTGGAGCAGGCAGGCGAAGCGCCCGGCGAGCGGCAGGCCGGCGGCTGCGGCCTCGTCGAGCACCAGCAACAGGTGGGCGCCGGTGTCGACCTCGGGGTGATGGGCCGCCGGCTGGGGCACGCCGAACAGGCGATCCACCTCGGGCAGCAGGCGGGCCAGGGCACCGCAGTCGCGCAGCACCGCTACCATCCGCGACGGGCGGGCTTCCATCAGGCCGCGGGCGAGTTCCTGCCACACCCGCTCGGGCACCAGCGCGTCCACCTCACCGGCGGCGACCATCTGGCGCATCAGCGCCAGGGTTTCGGGGGCCACCGTAAAGTCGGCAAAGCGGGCGGCGAAGCGGGCCAGCCGCAGGATGCGCACCGGGTCTTCGGCGAAGGCCGGGCTGACGTGGCGGAACACCCGCGCGGCGAGGTCGCGCTGCCCGCCGTAGGGGTCGGCCAGGGTGCCGTCGGCGTCGCGGGCGATGGCGTTGATGGTGAGGTCGCGGCGGGCCAGGTCTTCTTCGAGGGTCACCGCCGGGTCGGTGTGGAAGACGAAGCCGGCGTAGCCCGGCGCGGTCTTGCGCTCGGTGCGGGCCAGCGCGTACTCCTCGTGGGTGTGCGGGTGGAGGAAGACCGGGAAGTCCTTGCCGACCGGCTTGTAGCCCTCGGCGAGGAGCATCTCGGGGGTTGCCCCGACGACGACCCAGTCCCGGTCCTTGACCGGCAGGCCGAGGAGTTCGTCGCGGATGGCGCCGCCCACGCAGTAGATCTTCATGAGCGGCGGAGCATGCTGGCGGCCAGCCGGGCACGCTTGTTGGCCTCGCCGAGCCAGGTCGGGGCGATCGCCTCGAGCGGGGTGGGCCGGCGCCCCCAGGGCTGGGGCGCGCCGCTGGCGACGTTGTCGACGCGCATCGAGCGCACGTTGTCGCGGCTCATCAGTGGGCCGGGCAGGCACTCGAGGGCGGCCGCCTGGAGCATCGCGAGGCCCTCGGGCAGCGGGATCACCGGGCGCCGGTGGCCGCTGACCTGGCCCACATACTCGATCAGCTGCTTCAGCGTGTACACGCCCGGGCCGGCCATCTCGAAGACCTGGCCGGCGGCATCGGCGCGGGTGAGCGACTCGGCCACCACCTCGGCCACGTCGCCCACGTACACCGGCTGGAAGCGGGCGCCGGCGCCGCCCAGGGGCATCAGCGGGAAGGCTTCGAGCAGGCTGGCGAAGAGGTTGAGGAAGCTGTCGCCCGGCCCGAAGATCACCGAGGGGCGCAGGATGGTCCATGCCACGTCCGGCGCGGCGGCCCGGATCGCCGCCTCGCCGGCGGCCTTGGAGCGCTGGTATTCGGACGGGCCATTGGCGTCGGCGCCGAGGGCGCTCACATGCACGATGCGCCGCACCCCGGCCTCGCGGGCGGCGGCCACCAGGCGGGTCGGCAGCTCGACGTGGGCGCGGGCGAAGGCCGGGCCATAGGGCTGGCCCGAGGGCGAATGGAGCACCCCGACGAGGCTCACCACCGCATCCACGCCGGCCATCAGGCGCCGGAGGGTGGGCGGGTCGAACACGTCGGCCTCGACGACCTCGGCGGTGGGCAGCGGCAGCAGGTGGCGGGCACGGTCGCGGCGGCGGGTGGGAAGCACCAGCGCGACCCCGGCGGCGGCCAGCTGGCTGGCCACGGCGCTGCCGACAAAACCACTACCTCCGACGATCAAGACCTTGCGCGGATACATGTTGGGACTCCGATGAGGATGGGTTGAACCTGGATAAGGCGGCGAAGCGCTTCGTGCAGCCTTGAAAACCCTGCCGAAGCGCGCTGTTCCTGCGGGTCGGCGCCCGTCACGGCGGCACGCCTCTCACCCTGGATTGACTCGCCAAGCCCTGAAGAAATTCCCTTATTCGGCGGCGGGCTCCAGGCCGGCCCCCGGCGCCGGGCTCCCCAGGCCGGAGAAGTCGCCGCCGGCGCTCGGCGCGATGGTGCCGAGGCGCCCCTTCAGCGACGGCGCCTTGCCGTCGAGCAGGGCGGCGTAGATGACGGAGTTGGCCATCACCTTTTTTACATAGTCGCGGGTCTCGCCGAAGGGGATGGTCTCGGCGTAGATGGCGCCCTCCAGGGGCCGCGCATCCTTCCACTTGCGGGCCCGCCCGGGGCCGGCGTTGTAGGCGGCCGAGGCCAGCACCGGGTGGTTGTCGAGGCCTTCGAGGACCATCCGCATGTAGGTGGTGCCGAGCATCACGTTGGTGTCGGGGTCGCGCAACCAGCCGATGTGGTAGCCCTTCATGCCGAGCTTGCCGGCCACCCACTGGCCGGTGGCGGGCATGATCTGCATCAGGCCCTGGGCGCCCACGCTGGAGCGGGCTGCGGTGACGAAGCGGCTCTCCTGGCGCATCAGGCCATACACCCAGCCCGGGTCGAGGGACTGATTGCGGGCGTTGGGTTCGATACGCTCGCGGTAGGGGGCGAGGTAGCGCAGGCTGTAGTCGTGCTCGCTCTTGGTGCGGTCGGCGGCATTGATGGCCCGGTCGTAGATGCCGAGCTGCTGGGCGAGCTGGGCGGCGCCGATCAGGAAACGGTCGTCCCGGTTGCGCATCGTCCAGTTCCATTCGCGGGCGCCTTCGGTGCGCATCTCGAGGCGGAACAAGGCCAGCGCGCGCTGCACGCCGGGGGTCTGGCGAACCTGCTCGGCCTCGTCGGCGCTGAGGGCGCGGGCCTTTTTGGGCAGCGTGAAGCCGCGCCCGAGCTCCTCGTCGGCGAGGATGCCGTAGAAGGTCGGGTGGCCGGCGATGCGCTCGAACTCGAGGCGCGAGGCGTCGCGGTTGCCCAGCGCCATCTGGGCGCGGCCGAGCCAGTAGGTCCAGTCGGGGAGCTTGCGCTGCTCGGCCGGCATGGCCTCGACGCCGGCCTTTACGCCGCGCCAGTCACCGGCCCGCAGCGCGGCGCGCACCCGCCAGGCGGCCTGCTCTTCGGACATCGGGGTGTCGCCGGCGGCCTTGAACCAGGGGTTGGCGTCGGGCATCAGCCGGGTGGCGGCCTGCCAGGCGATCTGGCCAAGGGCGTAGCTGCGCTCGGCGGCCGAGAAGCGTTCGTTGAGGCCGAGGTAGCGGGTGTAGGCACCCATCGGGTCGTCGCGGGACAGGCGGGCCAGCGCGATCAGCGCCAGCTCGCGGCCCTGGCGCTGGGCGGCGAAGCTGACCGGCAGGCGGTCGAGGTAGGTGGAGGGCGTCTGCCCCGCCCGCTCGAGCTCGATGCTGGCGGGCTGCTGGTCGGCGGGCAGCCAGGCGGCCACCGCGCGGGCGCCGGCAAAGCGCTTGGCTTCCATCAGGCGGCGCACGCGGCTCCAGGTTTCGTCGGGGCTCACCCGGGCTTCGCGGACCAGGGCCTGCAGCACCGGGATGCAGCTCTCCGGCGTGTCGACCAGCGAGAACCACAGCGGGCGCGCGTCGTCGAGGGCCGCGGCGTCGCCCAGGCCGAGGCGGGCCTGGAGGTGGTAGCACTTGACGTCCTGCTCGGGCTGCTCCATGGCCGGAAACTCGGCCGCCAGGGTGTCCCACTCGCCGCGCTTGCCGAGGGCACGCAGCCATTCGCCGCGCAGGCGCTCGGCCAGCAGGCTGCCGCGCTGGCGCTCGAGGAAGTCGAGGATGGGGAGCGGGTTGAGGTCGCCCGGGCGGGCGACGTGGGCCGACAGGGCCCAGTATTCGGGGTAGGGGTCGAGGGGATGGCCGGTCGGCGGGGCATACAGCGCGAGCCGGTTGCGGTCACCGCTCCGCGCGGCGTCCTTGGCGAGCAGGATCCGCTCGTCGCCAGGGTCGCCACCGGCCGGGGAGGCCATCCACAAAAATGCCGCCAGAACGGCCCACACGCTATTCTTCATTGCTTCCAGTTTCCGCCACGTTCCAGCCCGATTGCCGCCGGAGAATAGCACAGTGACCACCCCCTTCCCGCCCCCTGACGCCCGGATTGCTGCATTGCGCAAGGCCCTGCGCAGCGAACGCATCGCCGCCCGCGAAGCGCTGCCTGCCGCGGAGCGCCAGGCCCTCACCGGGCGCATCGAGACGCACCTGGATGCGCTGGTGGCCCGCCTCGCGCCGGGCTGCCTGGCCTTCTGCTGGCCGTGGCGCGGCGAGGTGGATCTGCTGCCCTGGGCCCACCGCTGGCTGGCCGCCGACCCGGCTCGCCGGGCGGCCCTGCCGGTGGTGCTGACCCCGGCCCGCCCGATGGAGTTCCTGCGCTGGCGGCCGGATGCGCCGATGGCCACCGACCACCACGGCATCCCGATCCCGGCCGGCGACGAGCCGGTGTCACCGGAGCTGCTGATCGTGCCCCTCAACGTTTTCGACGCCGCGGGCTACCGGCTGGGCTACGGCGGCGGTTATTTCGACCGCACCCTGGCCGCCCTCGACCCGGCCCCCACCTGCGTGGGGGTGGCCTTCGAGCTGGCCCGCTGCGAGTCCACCCACCCCCAGGCCCACGACAAGCCGATGGACTGGGTCGTCACCGAGGCGGGGGTGTTTGGGGGGAGTGGGGGCCGGGCTGGGGCGCTGGCGTTTTGTTGATCGACGGAGGGTCCGGCCGACCCTCCATCGCCTAATTTTGAGGCAACGCCGCCTAAAGTTTAGGCAGCATCGCCTAAATTTTAGGCAAGAGAGGGTCCCCGCCACCCTCGGCTGCCTCATTTTTAGGCGACGGAGGGTCCGCGGGAGGGTCGATCGCCTAAAATTTAGGCAGAGTCGCCTCATAATTACGCAGTGCCGCCTAAAATTTAGGCAGCGGCGACTAAAAATGAGGCGGCGCTGACTCATTTTGAGGCGGCGGTGCCTAATCTTTAGGCAAAGTCGGCGAATTTTCAGGCCAGGTCGGGGGAAATCCGTCGAGGCGACGTCGGATTACGCCCTGTGGACTAGCCCAACCTACCCGGGCTGCCCACCGGCTTGACGCCGGCGAGGGGGCTGTCGAGGATGGCGGCGCGGATCACGTCGATGGCGCCGCTGCGCGGGTAGGTGACGCGCCAGGCCAGGGCGACGCGGCGGAAGGGTTCCGGCGTGGTGAAGGGGCGCACGGTGAGCAGCGAATTGCCGCCGGGCAGCGCGTCGGCGGCGGTGCTGGGCAGCACGGTGATGCCGGCGCCGGTGGCGACCATGTGGCGGATGGTCTCGAGGGAGCTGCCCTCGAGGGTGCGCTGCAGGCCCTCGCCGGGGCGGCACAGGGGGCAGGCTTCGAGCACCTGGTCGCGGAAGCAGTTGCCGGCACCGAGCAGCAGCAGCGGCGCCTCGGCGAGCCGGCTGGCGGGGATGCGCTCCTCCGACTCCCAGCCGTGGCCGGCGGGCAGCAGCACCCGGAAGGGCTCGTCGTACACCGCCTGGGTAACGATGCCGGGCTCTTCGAAGGGCAGCGCCACGACGATCACGTCGAGGTCGCCGCGCTTGAGGGACTCGGCCAGGCGGGCGGTGTAGTTCTCCTGGATCAGCAGCGGCATCGACGGCGCGGCGGCGTGCACCCGGGGAATCAGGTGGGGCAGCAGGTAGGGCCCGATGGTGTAGATCACGCCGAGCTTGAGGGGGCCCGACAGCGGGTCGCGGCCGGCGGTGGCGAGCTCCTTGATCTGGCCCGCCTCGAGGAGCACCTTCTCGGCCTGGGCGACGATGCGCGCGCCGATGTCGGTGATCTTCACGTCGGCGGCGCTGCGCTCGAAGAGCGTCACCGCCAGCTCTTCCTCGAGCTTCTTGATGGCCACCGACAGGGTCGGCTGGCTGACGTTGCAGCGCTCGGCGGCGTGCCCGAAGTGACGTTCGCGGGCGAGGGCCACGAGGTAGCGAAGATCGGTAAGCGTCATGAAAGCTCCCTGCGATGGCGATAGGCTTTAACTATACATGGGCATGTGGGGAGTAGGTATTGGGAAGTGGGAAGTGGGCGCCCCCCAATACCCACTCCCCAATACCCACCCCCTTGTTTCCGCAGCGGGCCGCCCCAAGATTTGTAAGTCAACGTTCGTCCAGGGAACGGCCCCTGCCGGGGCGCGTCCACTCTCCCGTGAAAATTCAGGAGCCACGCATGAAGCCCACCGTGTTTCGATCCACCCTTGCCTTTTCCGCCATCGTCCTCGCCCTCACCGGCTGCCTGCAGGAGGGCGGCGCGATCTCCCCGTCCCACGCGGCCAATGGCAGCGCGGCCCCGGCCGCGGCGCCTGCCACCGCGCCGGCGGCCGGCCGTTACGGCCTGCCCGACTTCTCGGCGCTGGTCGAGCAGGTCGGCCCGGCGGTGGTGAACATCAGCGTGACCCAGAAGGTCGGGCGCAGCGGCGCCACCTCGGGCGAAGACGCCTTCGCGGGCGACCCCTTCTACGACTTCCTGCGCCGCTTCGGCGTACCGGTGCCGGGGATGCCGGGCAACGGCGGCGGGCGGATGCCCGAGCAGATCCAGCAGGGCGTCGGCTCCGGCTTCATCGTGAGCCCCGACGGCTACGTGCTGACCAACGCCCACGTGGTCGATGGCGCCAGCGAGGTCACCGTCAAGCTCACCGACAAGCGCGACTTCAAGGCCAAGGTGGTGGGCGTCGACAAACGCACCGACGTGGCCCTGCTCAAGATCGACGCCGCCGGCCTGCCCTTTGTCCGCACCGGCGACGCCGAGCGCACCAAGGTGGGCGAGTGGGTCATCGCGATGGGCTCGCCCTTCGGCTTCGAGAACACCGTGACGGCCGGCATCATCAGCGCCAAGGCGCGCCGCCTGCCCGACGAGAACTACGTGCCCTTCATCCAGACCGACGTGGCGATCAACCCGGGCAACTCGGGCGGCCCGCTGTTCAACCTGGCCGGCGAGGTGATCGGCATCAACTCGCAGATCTACTCGCGCTCGGGCGGCTTCATGGGCATCTCGTTTGCGATCCCGATCGACGTGGCGATGAAGGTCAAGGACCAGCTCCAGAAGTACGGCAAGGTCTCCCGCGGCCGCCTGGGCGTGGCGATCCAGGGCCTCGACGCCGAGCTGGCCCAGAACTTCGGCCTCGACAAGCCCGTCGGCGCCCTGGTGGCCAGCGTCGAGAACGGCTCCCCGGCCGAAAAGGCCGGCCTCGCGCCGGGCGACGTGGTGCTGGGCGTCAATGGCCAGAAGGTGGACAACTCCGCCGACCTGCCGCGCATCATCGGCGAGCAGAAGCCCGGCTCGGTGGTCCGCCTGTCGATCTGGCGCGACCGCAAGGCCCGCGACATCAACGTCACGCTCGGCGAACAGGCCGGCGAGAAGCTCGCCGCGATGGGCGGCGCCGAGCGCAAGAGCGAGAGCGCCAGCGGCAAGCTGGGCCTCACCGGCCGTGCCCTCACCGCCCAGGAGGCGTCCCGCCTCGGGGTGCCCGGAGGGGTGGTCGTCGAAGGCCTCAGCGGCCCCGCGGCCAAGTCCGGCCTGCAGCCCGGCGACGTGATCATCGGCGTCAACAACCAGCCCATCACCGGGATCGAGCAGTTCCGCAAGCTGCTCGATGCCGCCGGCAACCGCTTCGCGCTGCTGATCCAGCGCGGCGGGAGCCGCATCTTCCTGCCCGTGCGGATAGGCTGAACGCCGCCGTCCTGCGGGTGCCACAACCCGCAGGACGGCCCACCGTGTCACGACAACTTGCACGGCGCTGCAAATATTTGGCAGCGCCCGGTTGGGCGGGATGGATATAATTGGCTCAACAATGGTGGGGATATTTCCAGGGCACGGCGCCCTCCCCCCGCAAAACAAAAGCCAAGCGCGTTGTCGATGCTTCCTACCCCCCGGACCTTGCTTGTCCTCCTTGCAGGCGCACTGTCGGCCACCGCTGCCGCCCAGGGGCGGGCCACGGCCGGTGAGTCGCCCTTCTTCGAGGAACTGCCGACCGTCCTGTCGGCCTCGCGCCTGCCGCAGGTCCTCCACGAAGCGCCGGGGGCCGTCACCATTCTCGACCGGGACTTCATCCGCGCCACCGGTTATCGCGACGTGGCGCGCCTGCTGCGCCTGGTGCCCGGCATGCAGATCGGCCAGGAGCGGGGCCACGGCCAGTGGGTCACCTACCACGGGCTGGGCAGCGACTTCCCCACCGAGATCCAGGTGCTCATCGACGGCCGTTCGGTGTATGCGCCGAGCTCCTTCGGCGGGGTCGACTGGTCGGGGCTGGCCCTCACCGTCGACGAGATCGAACGCATCGAAGTCGTCCGCGGCACCAACTCCAACGCCTTCGGCGCCAACGCCTTTCTGGGCGTGATCAACATCATCACCCGCCATTCCCAGCAGGATCGCGGCAGCCGCGGTCAGGTCAACCTGGGCAACCACGGCATCGCCGACGTCCAGGCGGTCTGGAGCGGCGGCAGCGACGACCTCGGCGTGCGGATCTCGGCGGTCCAGACCCGTGACAACGGCTTCAGCGGCGTCAACGATTCACGCCACAGCCAGGTACTCAGCCTGCGCAGCGACTACCGGCTGGACGCCCGCAACGAACTCACCCTGCGCGCCGGCTACAACAAGGGCGAGCGCGGCCAGGGCTACCCCGACTCCATCTTCGACAACAACGCCGTGCGCACGATGGGCTCGGCCGACTACAGCCTGCACCTCACCTGGCGCCATACCGCGGGCGAAGACGAGGAATGGCTGGCCAGCCTCTACCACAACCGCGAATCCGGCACGGACAACTGGCAGGCCAATGGCGCGGCCAACGGCCGGCAGTTCTTGAACGTGCCCCTCTCCCGCAGCGGGACGAACACCCGCAGCAACGCCGAGCTGCAGCACCGCTTTGCGCTCAACCCCCAGGCGCGGCTGGTGTGGGGCCTGGAAGCGCGTCAGGATGAATCCGACGCACTCCCGCTTTTCGCCAGCGGCAACCCACCGCCGCACGAGCTCTACCGGGCCTTCTCCAACCTCGACTGGCGGCTGACGCCGGCCTGGCAGCTCAACCTCGGCGCCCTGGTTGAAAAAAACGGCGCCGCCGCCACCCAGTTCATTCCGCGGGCCTTCGTCAACTGGCAGGCCAGCGCCACCAACACCTTCCGGGCGGGTTATTCGCGGGCCTGGCAGCAGCGCAACCTGTTCGAAGTGTATGGCGACGTGCGCGCCTACGACCCGAAGGGCGCGCCGGGGGCGCTGCCCATCGCCTGGCCCTACGCGCCCAACCCCAACCTGCGCATCCCCCACGTGGATACCATCGAGCTGGGCTACCTGGGCCGCTTCCCGTCCATGGACGCGACGCTGGACGTGCGCGTATTCAACGAGCGGATCAGCGACTTCGTGATCCGCCGCAGAACCTCCGCTCCGGGCCCGCTGGCGTCGGATGCACTGCCCCTGCCGATCTCGCAGTTCACCAACCTCGACTCCGCTGTCGAGCTGCGCGGCATCGAGTACCAGCTGCGGACGCGGCCCTGGTCCGGCGGCGAGCTGCTGCTCAGCCACACCCTGATCGACCGCCGCATGAAGGACGAGGAGATCCGCGAGCGCACCTCGCCCTATTCGGCCAGCCTGACCTGGCTGCAGAGCTACCCGGCCGGCTGGACCAGCACCGCCAGCCTGCTGCGGATGGGCCAGCTGGCCGGTGGTTACGGCTACGTGCCGGGTTGCGAGACCACCTCGAAGCCCTACACCACCCTCGACCTGCGCATCGCCCGGGCCTTCCGCTTCGAAGGCCGCAAGGCCGAGGTGGCGCTTAACGGCATCAACCTCGGCGGCCCGCACCAGGAAATCGCCGACCGCTCCGAGCAATGCCTGCCGGCCCACCGGGGCAAACCGGTGAACCCGGCCTCCAGCATGGTCTGGATGTCCATCGCGATCGAACTGTAGGGCGCGGGCGGCAGGGGCTCAGCTGTCGGGCCCCACCGTCTTGCGGATGAACACCGCGCGCTGCACGTCATTCACCCACACCAGCCCGTCGCCGGTCTGGCCGGTGGTCGCCACCTGCACGATGTGATCGACCAGCGCGTCCACCAGCTCGTCGGGCGCGATGATCTCCACCCTCACCTTCTCGGTGAAGTCCACCAGCTCTTCCTTGATGTTCTGCGGTGCGTGGCGCAGGGTCGAGCCACAGCCGAAAGCCTTGCTCACCGTCATGCCCGGAAAACCCGGCATGGACCGCAACACCTCGCGCAGACGCGGCAGCTTCTGCGGGCGGATGATGGCGCGGATTTCCTTCATTTGTCTTCTCCTTGCATCGGCGGGCCACCCGCGAGTGGCCCGCCTGGATCATCTGGGGATCAAGCCTCGTAGGGCGTGTCGTCGAACCACTTGTAGAGGGTGGGCAGCACCACCAGGGTCAGCAGCGTCGAGGTGATCAGGCCGCCGATCACCACGATGGCGAGGGGGCGCTGCACCTCGGAGCCCGGCCCCGTGGCGAACAGGAAGGGGATCAGCGCCAGCAGCGCCACGGTGGCCGTCATCATCACCGGGCGGAAACGCTGGGTCGCGCCCTGCACCACCGCCTCGGCCGGGGGCAGGCCCTCGGCACGCAGGTGGCGGATGTAGGTGACCAGCACCACCCCGTTGAGCACCGCGATCCCCCACAGGGCGATGAAGCCCACCGAGGCCGGCACCGACAGGTACTCGCCGGTGAACAGCAGCCCCAGCACCCCGCCCACGCTGGCAAACGGCAGCACCAGGATGATCAGGCTGGCCAGCTTGAGCGAGCCGAACAGCAGGAACAGCAGGAAGAAGATCGCCCCCACCGTCACCGGGATGATGATGGTCAGGTGCCCCATGGCCCGCTCCAGGTTCTGGAACTGGCCGCCCCACTCGAGGTAATAACCCTCCTTCAGCTCGACCTTGGCGGCGATGGTCTTCTGCAGCTCGGCCACGAAGCCGCCCAGGTCACGGTCCTTCACGTTGATCGCCACCACCACGCGGCGCTTGGCGAGCTCGCGGGAGATCTGCGCTGGGCCATCGACGATGCGGATGTTGGCCAGGTTTTCCAGCGCCACCTGCACGCCGCCGGGGGCGTTCACCAGCACGTTGCCGATCTTCTCGACGTTGTCGCGGAAGCTCTCGGGCAGGCGCACCACCGAGGCGAAGCGGCGTTCGCCCTCATAAACCTCGGTGGCCTGCTTGCCGCCGATGGCCGCCTCGATCACGTCGTTCACATCCGACACGTTGAGGCCATGGCGGGCGATCGCGGCGCGGTCGATCTCGACCGACAGGTACTGCTGGCCGGTGATGCGCTCGACGCGGATGTCGGTGGCCCCGGCCACGCCGGCCGCCACGCGGGCGATCTCGTCGGCCTTCTGCTTGAGCAGGTCGAGGTCGTCGCCGAACACCTTCACGGCCACGTCCGAGCGCACGCCGGTGACCATCTCGTCGACCCGGTCGGAGATCGGCTGGGCCATCACCACCTGGGCGCCGGGCAGCACCTTGAGCTTCTCGCGCATGGCGTCGGTGATGTCGTCCTGGGTCCAGCCGGCCGGCCACTCATCGCGCGGCTTGAGGCTCACGATGGGGGTCGACTCGTTCTGGCCCTGGGGGTCGGCCGGCGATTCACCGCGGCCGACGCCGGAGATCGCCGACTTCACGCCCGGCACCTCCATCACCAGCTTCATCGCCTGCATCTCCATCTTGATCGACTCATCCAGCGAGATGTTGGGCACCCGGTTGATGCCCGGCACCACCGAACCTTCCTTCATCTCGGGGATGAAGGCGGTGCCCAGGAAGGGGAACATACCCAGCGTGGCCACCAGCAGCACGATGCCGCCGGCCACCACCTTGCGGCTGTTGGCCACCGCCCAGTGGAGCATCTTCAGGTAGGGCGCCTTGATCTTGGCGATCAGCCAGGTGTCGTGGCCCGGGCCGCCCTTCAGCAGGTAGGACGACAGCACCGGCGTGAGGGTGAGCGACAGGAACAGCGACACCGCCAGCGCGATGGCGATGGTGTAGGCCAGCGGGGCGAACATCTTGCCCTCCATGCCCTGCAGCGTCATCAGCGGCAGGAACACCAGGATGATGATGCTGACCCCGAAGATCACCGGCGTAGCCACCTCCTGCACCGCATCGAAGATGATGCGGACCTTGCTCTCGCCCCCGTCGGCCGCGTGGCCGAGGCGCTCGAAGGCGTTCTCGACCACCACCACCGAGCCGTCCACCATCAGGCCGATGGCGATCGCCAGGCCCCCCAGCGACATCAGGTTGGCGGAGATGCCGTAGTGGTTCATCGCCATGAAGGTGATGAGCGGCGTGAGCACCAGGGTTGCCACCACGATCAGGCTGGAGCGCACATCCCCGAGGAACAGGAACAGCACCACCACCACCAGCACCACGCCCTCCAGCAGCACCTTGGTCACCGTCCACAGGGCCGCGTCGACCAGCTCGGAGCGATCGTAATAGGGCACGATCTTGAGGCCGTCGGGCAGCATCCCCTTGTCGTTGATCTCGGCCACCCGCGCCTGGATGCGGCTCACCACCTCCTTGGCGTTGCCGCCGCGCAGCATCATCACCACGCCGCCCACCGACTCGGTGACGCCGTTCTTGACCACCGCGCCCTGGCGCACCTCGTGGCCGAAGGTCACCTCGGCCACGTCGCGCACGAAGACCGGCGTGCCGCCGACCTCCTTCAGCACAATGGCGCCGATATCGGACAGGCTCTTGACCAGACCGATACCACGGATCAGGTACTGCTCGGCGTACTGGGGCAGCACGCCGCCGCCCGAGTTGGCGTTGTTGCGCGCCACCGCTTCGTACACATCGCGCACCGTGAGCTGGTAGTGACGCAGGCGGTCGGGGTTCACCAGCACCTGGTACTGGCGGTTGTAGCCGCCCTGGGAGTTGATCTCGGCCACGCCGGGGATCGAGCGCAGCAGCGGGCGCACCACCCAGTCCTGCACGATGCGCCGCTCGGTGAGCTCCTTCTCGGTGAGCTGGCGGTCGCCGTCGTCCGGGTGGTCGAGGGTGTATTGATACACCTCACCGAGGCCGGTGGACACCGGCCCGAGCACCGGCACCACGCCCTCCGGCATCCGGGCGCCCGCCTCGATCAGGCGCTCCATCACCAGCTGGCGGGCAAAGTACACGTCGGTGGCGTCGGTGAACACCAGGGTGATCAGCGACAGGCCGGGCTTGTTGAGGGAACGCATTTCCTCAAGCCCGGGCAGGCCGGTCATGGAGATCTCGAGGGGCACGGTGACAAAGCGCTCGACCTCCTCGGGCGAGCGGCCCGGGGCCTCGGTGGCGATCTGCACCTGCACGTTGGTCACGTCGGGGAAGGCGTCCACCGACAGCTTGCGCGCCGCGTTGAAACCGAAGGCGAGCAGGATCGCCGCCACCACGACCACCACCAGCCGCTGCTGGAGGGCCGTTCGAACAAGGGATGCGATCATGCCTTACTCCAGTTCCTTGCGCTTGCGCTCGGTATTGAGATGAAAAGCTCCCGCAGCCACGATGCGCTCGCCCGCCTTGAGGCCATCGAGCACCGGCCGCTGGCCGCCGCCCTCGGGGCCCAGGCGCACCGGGGTCAGGCGGTAGCTGCGCGGCGCCGTCTCGACGAAGACGTGATCGGCGTTGTTCTCGCGCACCACCGCTTCGGCGGGCACCACGATGCGCTCCACCGCCGCGGCCTGGATCAGCATCGTCGCCAGCATCGCCGGCTTGAGCTGCCGCCCGGCGTTATCCACCCGGCTGCGCACCGTGACCGTTCGGGTCTCCGGATTGACCGTGTCGGCCACGTAGATGAGCTTGCCGGTGAGCCGCGCGCCAAGGGCCGGCACCTCGATGTCCACCGCCTGGCCGGTGCGCACCAGCGCCGCCTGCTGCTCGGGCACCTCGGCGGTCACCCACACCTCGGACAGGTCGGCCACCACGTACAGCGCGTCGGCGGGCTGCACCACCTGGCCCTGGGTGATGCGGCGCTCGACCACCGTGCCGGCCACCGTCGACACCACCGGCGTCACCGAATTGATCGCCCCGTTGTTGCCCAACCGCGAGATCGCCGCCTGCGACATGCCGAGCACCCGCAGCTGGTCGGCCGCGGCGCGCTGCTCGGCCGAGGCGATCGCCAGCTCGCTCTCGCGGCGCTGCAGCTCGGCGCGGCCGATCACGTCGGCGGCAAACAGCTGGCGCGCGCGCTCCACGCTGCGCGCCTGCAGGTCGGCCTGGGCGCGGGCCTTGAGGTAGTCCAGCTGGGCCTGGCCGAGCTCGGTGCTGTTGATCACCGCCAGCGCGTCGCCAACCTTGACCTGCTGGCCCAGGCGCACGTTGATCTCGATGACCCGGCCGGTGACGGTGGCGCCGATGCGCGACACCCGGTATTCGTCGAAATCCACCTTGCCGGCCACCCGCAGGGTGTCGGACACCGAACGCGCGCCGGCCGGCGCCACCTTGATGTCGGCGCCGAAGTCGGCGGCCACGCTGACCAGCAGCGGGTCGGGTTTCTCGGCCTTGGCGCCGGCATCGAGGGCGGTGGAGACTTCGTCCGCCGGCGGCTTGCCCGCGGGGCTGGAGGCATCCTTGCAGCCGGCGAGGACGAGCATGGCCGTCAGCATGGCCAGGGCGAGGGGCTGGATCTTGAGAGTGGGCTTCATGGGAAGGGTCCGGATCATTGGGGGGCGCGCAGGCGCTCGATTTCGATGACGGCCAGCTGCAGGGCGTAGCGGGCGGCGATGAGTTCGTTGCGGGCGGCGCGGAAGACGCGCTGGGCGTCCAGGTATTCGAGGATGCCGCGCTCGCCGAAGCGGTAGGCCGCCTCGGCCACCTTCATGGTGGATTCGGCCTCGCGCAGGATGCCGTTCTCGAGGGCATTGACCTGGGTGCGGGCGATTTCGTATTCGCGGTAGGCGCCCTCCAGGGCCTGCAGCAGCACCAGCTGCTGGCCGGCCTCCTCGCTGCGGCTGCGCGACAGCAAGGCCGCGGCCTCGGCCACCGGCCCCTGGCGACGGTCCCAGATCGGCACGCTGACGACCACCCCGAGCCGCGTGTCGCGCAGCTCGCGATCGCGCTCGTCGGCCACCTTCAGGGCCACCTCCGGCTGGCGGCGCAGGCGCTCGAGCTCGAGCTGGCGCTCGGCCCGGCGCACCTCGGCCTGGCTGCGCAGGAGCTCGGGGTTGCGCGCCAGCACGTCGGCCCGCAGCTCATCGAGAGGCGGCACCACCGGGCTGCGCGTCAGGCTGCCGTCAACCTGGAAATCCGCCGGCAGCGTCGGCCCGACCACGCTCCGCAACGCTGCGCGGGCCTGGGCGATGCGCAGGCTGGCGCTCTCGGCCGCCTTCTGGGCGTTGAGCAGCTCGGTGTCGGCCTTGATCAACTCGAAGCGGGGCGACTCGCCGGTGTTCACCCGCACCGCCACCTTGCTGCGGATCTGCTCGGCGATGCCCAGGTCTTCCTGGCTCGCCCGCAGCTCGGCCTGGCGGCGCAGCATGTCGAAGAAGCGCTGGTCGAGCCGCGCCAGCAGGTCGTTCTGCAGGCCACGCCGCTCGGCTTCGCGGGCTTCGAGGCCGAAACGCGCGGCGCCGAGGCGCGCATCGCGCTGCCACGGGTTGTCGAGGCGCTGGGTCAGCGCCAGGCTCTGGGTGCTGCCGGCCACCACGCCGGGCATCCGGGCGCTGCTGCGGCCGGCCATGAACTCGACCTCGGGGTTGGGATAGGCGCCGGCCGTGGTGAGCTGGGCGCGGCCCGCCTCGACGTAGGCTTCGGCCGCCGCCACCGAGGGGTGCGTGGCGCGGGCCATCTCGCGCAGGGCCTGCAGCGAATAGGCCGCCGCGGGCCGGGCTTCCGGCTGGGCGGACGCGGGCACGGCTTCGTTGCCCGGCGCCGCGAGGGCAGGCACCGCCACCGCGGAGAGCGCGACGGCAATCAAGACTTTCCTGAACATGGAGATCCTTCGGTGCAAAGATCGCACCGTTTGTTTTGATGAGGACGAATGATGGCTTGCGGCCAGGCGGAGGCAAACCCCGGCATGGCACGGCCTGCAAGCCACCCACGAGGGGCGTCGCTCAGGCCTGCCGCGGCGGCGGGGAGGTGGGGCGGGGGAGGATGGAGCTGAAAACGGGCAAGACCACGGACGGCCGCACTTCGAGCAGGATCTGCCGCGGCAGCGAGAACACGCTGACGATGCCCGGACAGTCTTGCGGGTCGCCCCCGTCGCCATCGAAGCTCAGGGGGCTCAGCTGCTGCACCTGCTCCTGGTCGACCAGCTCGGACGCCGACTCGCAGGCGTCTTGTGCACTGGCCGCGCCCGCCCACATGAGGACGAGGCAGGCGAGCACGAGGGTCAGGAGGCGATGAACAGGTTGCATTGCAACATAGGGACACGGCCGCCGACGCGGGAGTTCCCTTGTAAGCAAAAAAAACCGGCGCCGTTTGCAGCCGGAGGCGTGACTATAATCGCAGCTTTTCCGATTTTCCCCTAATCATGCTGCGTCGCATCATCCTGCTCCTGCTGGTCCTGCCGACCCTCGCCTTCGCCCAGCTCACGCCGCCGCCGGTGGCGGCCCGCGCCTGGCTGCTCCTCGACGTGGGCTCCGGCCAGGTGCTCACCGCCGAAAACCCCGACCAGCGCATCGAGCCGGCCTCGCTCACCAAGCTGATGACCGCCTACCTGGCCTTCGCCGCGGTCAAGGGCAAGACGCTGACCCTCGACCAGACCATCCCGGTGTCGCCCAAGGCCTGGAAGGTGTCCGGCTCCAAGATGTTCATCGAGCCGCAGACCCCGGTCACCGTCAAAGAATTGCTCCACGGCATGATCGTGCAGTCGGGCAACGACGCCTGCGTGGCCCTGGCCGAAGCCATCGCCGGCTCCGAGGAAGCCTTCGCCCAGCTGATGAACAAGGAAGCCGCCCGCCTCGGCCTCAAGAACACCCACTTCGAGAACGCCACCGGCCTGCCCCACCCGTCGCACCTCACCACGGTGCGCGACCTGTCGGTGCTGGCCACCGCGCTCATTCGGGATTTTCCTGAGTTCTACTCGATCTATTCCGTAAAGGAATACACCTACAACAAGATCAAGCAGCCCAACCGCAACCGCCTGCTCTTCCTCGACCCGACCGTCGACGGCGTCAAGACCGGCCACACCGACAGCGCCGGCTACTGCCTGATCGCCTCGGCCAAGCGCAACGACCGCCGCCTGCTTTCGGTGGTGGTCGGCACCACCAGCGACAGCGTGCGCGCCCAGGAATCCCAGAAGCTCCTCAACTGGGGCTACCTGGCCTACGATACGGTCAAGGTGTACAGCGCCAACCAGGCCGTTAACGAGCCCCGCGTCTGGAAGGGCAAGGAGAACACCGTCAAGGCCGGCTTCCTGAACGACTTCGTGCTGTCGGTGCCCAAGGGCGACGCCGACAAACTGAAGGCCAATGTGGTCAGCCAGCAGCCCCTGCTGGCGCCGATCGCCAAGGGCCAGCAGATCGGCACCCTGCAGCTGTCCCTGGGCGACAAGCCGATCGGCGAATACCCGCTGGTGGCCATCGACGAAGTGCCCCAGGCCGGCTGGTTCGGCCGCCTGTGGGACGCCCTGCGCCTGTGGATCAAGAACCTGTAAGGAGGCCCCGATGACTGAAGAAGGCCGCACGACCCTGCTCGAATTCCCCTGCGAGTTCCCCATCAAGATCATGGGCGCGCGGGTGGACGACTTCGCGCAGACGGTGCTCGGCGTGGTGCTGCGCCACGCCCCCGACTTCGACGCCGCCACGATGCAGATGCGCCCCTCGTCGAAGGGCAACTACCTGTCGATCACCTGCACCGTCAACGCCACCTCCCAGGCCCAGCTCGACGCGCTGTACGTCGAGCTGTCGTCCCACCCGCTGGTGAAGGTCGTCCTGTGATCGTCCGCCGCCCCGGCCGTGTGCCCTACGAACCCACCTGGCGGGCGATGCAGGATTTCACCACCCAGCGTGACGCCTCCACGCCCGACGAGCTGTGGCTGGTCGAGCACCCGCCGGTGTATACCCTGGGCCAGGCCGGCAAGGCCGAGCACCTGCTCCACGTCACAGACATCCCGCTGGTCAAGATAGACCGCGGCGGCCAGATCACCTACCACGGCCCCGGCCAGGTGGTGGGCTACCTGCTGCTCGACCTCCACCGCCGCGGCCTCAAGGTGCGCGAGATGGTGAACCTGCTCGAACAGGCCCTCATCGACTGCATCGCCGACTACGGCCTCGACGCCCGCCGCAAGGACGGCGCGCCCGGCGTGTACATCGACGGCGCCAAGGTGGCCGCCCTCGGGCTGCGCGTAAAAAACGGCTGCAGCTACCACGGCCTGTCGCTCAACGTCGATATGGACTTGACACCATTTACCTGGATCAACCCCTGCGGCTATAGTGGGCTACAAACCATCCAACTCAAGGACTTCGGCGTGACTGAAGGGCCCGAGGACGTCGCGACCCGGCTCCTCGTCCACCTGCAGCGGCATTTCCCGGACGTCCCACCCACCTGACCAAAGGACAGCAGATTCATGGAAGACACCGCCCGCAAGCAACGCGGCGCCGAGAAAACCGCGCGCATCCCGATCAAGATCGTCCCCGCCGAGCGGCTCAAGAAGCCCGAGTGGATCCGCATCAAGCTCGGCGCCGGCGCCGAGGCGGAGCGCTTCAACGAGATCAAGGACACCCTGCGCGAGCACAAGCTGCACACGGTGTGCGAGGAGGCCTCCTGCCCCAACATCCATGAATGCTTCGGCAAGGGCACCGCCACCTTCATGATCATGGGTGACATCTGCACCCGCCGCTGCCCCTTCTGCGACGTCGGCCACGGCCGCCCCGAGCCGCTCAACGCCAACGAGCCGGCCGACCTGGCCAAGACCATCGCCGCGATGCGCCTCAACTACGTGGTGATCACCAGCGTCGACCGCGACGACCTGCGCGACGGCGGCGCCCAGCACTTCGTCGACTGCATCCAGGCCACCCGCGCCGCCAGCCCCAAAACCACCATCGAGGTGCTGGTGCCCGACTTCCGCGGCCGCATGGAGATCGCCCTCGACATCTTCGACCAGGCCCCGCCGGACGTCATGAACCACAACCTCGAAACGGTGCCGCGCCTCTACAAGCAGGCCCGCCCCGGTTCCGACTACGCCTACTCGCTCGAGCTCCTCAAGCAGTTCAAGGCCCGCCACCCCGAGGTGTCCACCAAGTCCGGCCTGATGGTCGGCCTCGGCGAAACCGACGACGAGATCCTCGAAGTGATGCGCGACATGCGCGCCCACAACGTCGAGATGCTCACCATCGGCCAATACCTCCAGCCCTCCGGCGGCCACCTGCCGGTGCTGCGCTACGTGCATCCCGACACCTTCAAGATGTTCGAGACCGAAGCCCTCAAGATGGGCTTCAAGAACGCCGCCTGCGGCCCGATGGTCCGCTCCAGCTACTGGGCCGACCAGCAGGCGCAGGGGGCGGGGGTGGTTTGAGGCCTCTGCCTGTCGGTTGTCTGCCCAGAGGGCGTCCTGCGGGACGCCCTTTTTCGTTAGCGCTTCAAGCCGCCCAGCTAAATACAAAAATTTCTTTGCACAAATAATTCTTTGCACTATATTTTCTTTGCGCAAACACAGAGACCACACCATGGACAACATCGCCGGCTCCCCAGTCGAAGGGGCTAACTTTTTCGGCCGCAGCGCCGTCGCCCAGGATCTATGGGACACCCTCCAAAACGACGACATCCTGCTCCTCGGGCCACGAAGGATCGGCAAGACGTCGGCCGCACGCGCCGTGATGACCCTTGCCCGCGACAGCGGCTGGAAAGCCATTGAGATCAACGTTGCCGCTTGCGTCGACGAAAAAGGCTTCCTGGACAAACTCGGCGCAGAACTGAAGAAGGCCATCGACTCCCTACCCGGAAAACTGTGGGACGGCGCCCGGGAAAAACTCGGCGCCCTCGGCAACCGCATCAAATCCCTCAAGCTCGGTGGTTTCGGCGGCACGGTCGACATCAGCCTGAGCGGCCCGGACAGCGACGACTGGAGCAAGGTTGGCAACGATCTCCTGACCCTGCTCGACGAACTGGACGACCGCTGGCTGATCTACATGGATGAGCTGCCGATCATGCTCTTCAACATCATCCGCCAGGATCAGACCGGCGGCGTCTTGCGGGTACGTCGCTTCCTCGACTGGTTCCGCAACGACGTGCGCGCCCTCGCCGGCGCCCAGAAGGTGCGCTGGCTGATCTCCGGCTCGGTGGGCCTCGACACCCTGGTCCAGGAACACGGCATGGCCGATACCATCAACAGCCTCAACCACCAGAGCCTCCCGCCCTTCAGCGAAGCCCTGGCCTGCCAGCTGATCCGCGAACTGGCCGCCCGCTACACCATCGCGCTCGACGCCACCGCAATCGCCCGCCTGGTCGCGGCAATCCGATGGCCACAACCCTATTACCTTCAGGTGGCGTTTCAGCACCTGCGCAGCCTCGTCAATGCAGCCCCTGCCACCCCGCCGCAGGATCTGATCGACAAGGCCGTGGATCAACTCATCCAGCCTGGCGCCGACAACGATTTCCACCACTGGGAAAAGCGCCTCGAAATGCAGCTCTCTCCAGACCTGGCCCGGCTGGCCAAGGCGCTCCTGACCCAGAGCGCCACCCAACCGAGCGGCACCCGCGCCGAAAACCTGCTGGCCACCGTCCAGCAACGCCATCCCAACGCCACCGACGACGAAGCACTCGCCCTCTTCGCCCGCCTGCGCGACATCCTCCTTCGCGACGCCTACTGGCAACCCGACGACAGCACCGGCGGCCGCCATTACCACTTCCCCCTCGAACCCCTGCGCCGCTGGTGGCTCCGGAGGAACAGCCTGTGAGCATCGCCACCCACCACTACAACCCCGACTGGCTCAGCGACGACGCCCTCGTCGCCGGCTTCATCGCCCGTCAGGCAGAGTTCCGCTTCCTGCGCGACGAGCTCGCCCGCGCACCGCTCGAAGGCAGCGTGCAGCACTATCTACTGATCGGCCTGCGTGGCGCCGGCAAGACCACCCTGCTCAAGCGCCTCGCCGTCGCCATCCGCCGCGACGTCGACCTCGCCGACCACCTCATCGCGCTCTCCTTCCCCGAAGAGCTGTATCAGGTCAAGGACCTGGCCGACTTCTGGTGGGCCGCATGCGAGGCGCTGGTGGACGAACTCGACCGCCAGGGCCGCCGCGCCGACGCCGACGCCCTGATGGACCGCACCGATGCCGCCCGCGCCGCCGCCCGCCGCAGCGACCAACCCGCCGACGCCGGCCTCGCCCTGCTCCTCGACACCTGCGCCCGGCTCCAGCGCCGGCCGGTGATGCTGGTGGACAACCTCGACATGGTCTTCGAGCGCATCGACAAGCGCGGTCGCAAGCTCAAGGACCCCCACGCCGCCGCCTACTGGGCGCTGCGCGAAGCCCTGTCCACCACCCGGTCGCCCATCGTCATCGGCGGCTCGGTGCGCCTCTCCGAGCCCTTCACCGACTACGACAAGGCCTTCTACGACTTCTTCGTCCCCAAGCGCCTCGGCCGGCTCGAACTCGCCGAAGTCCGCCGGGTGCTCGAACACCTCGCCGACCGCCAGGGCAGCCCCGAGATCAAGGCACGCCTGAAGGCCCGCCCCAGCCGCATCGAAACTCTCCACGACCTCACCGGCGGCAACCCGCGCGCGGTTGGCCTCATCTTCACCCTGCTGCAACAAGGCCCCAACAGCCGGGCGGTGGAAGACTTCGAGCGCCTGATGGACCTCACCACGCCCTATTACAAGGCCCGCTTCGAAGACCTCTCCGAGCAAGCCCAGGTGGTCATGCACGCCCTGGCGGTGCGCCGGCCCGGCGACGGCAGCGGCCTGCGCTTCGGCCACACCGCCGCCGAGCTGGGCGCCCACGCCGGCCTGCCCACCAACGTCGTCTCCGCCCAGCTCGACGTTCTCGAGCGCGAAGGCCTCCTCGAAAAATCCGCCGCCTTCGGCCGCACCCAGTACCGCATCGCCGAACAGCTCTTCCGCCTGTGGCTGCAGATGCGCGGTAACCGCCGCGTCCGCCAGAGCGCGCTGGGCCTCACCGAATTTCTCGAGGCGATGTACGACGAGGAAGAACTCACCGCCACCCTCCAGGGCGCCACCGGCCCCGCCCTCGCCGAAGCTCGCCTCGCCTTCGCGATGGCCGACATGCGAGGCCGCCGTGCCGACCGCCGCAGCCTCGAAGCCTGGGGCGCCGAATGCGCCACCCGATACGCCGACGAAAGCGGCGCCTCCCTCGACGACATCCTGCCTGCCGAGGATCTACCCGAAGATCTCGCCGCCCTGTCCGCGCTGCGCAGGCGGCTCGCGGGATGCATCGGCCACGGCCTCAGCCAAGCCGAACAGGACGCCCTCGTCGGCGCACTGGACCTGCGCCTCGAGGCCAAACGCGCCGCCGTCGATGCGCTGTGCGCGTCCGGGACGGCTGTCACCGAAGCCGAACGCATGCGAACGTATCAGCTCGCCGAAAGGCGCAAGCTGCTGCGCTACGGCCTCCTCGAAGCCGACCTGCCGCTGCTCTACGGCCTGCGCGCCCGCGGCTTCTTCCCACTGCCCCACCTGCACCCCGACGATATCGCCCCCGCCCAGCGCGCCAACGGCGGGACCAGCCTCGACGCCCTCGCCTGGCGCCTCGTCGGCGCCTGGAGTTACGTAAAATTCGCCGACGAAGCCGCCGAGGGCTGGCTTTCCTGGGGCAGAAAGCACGCTACCGACGCCAGCGCTAACGCCTGGGCCAATGTCGCTGGCGCATTGCGCCGCTCGGACCAGCCCAACGCCGCCAGAGAGGCCCTGACCGAAGCCACCCAACGGGGCACGACCGCCCGCACCGAATACGAACGCGCCTGCCTGCTCGCCGAAGTTGCCGGTCTACCGACTGAAGCCGAAGCCACATTTCACGCGGCGGCTACGCTCGACCCAAGCGATCCCTTCCCTTGGAACGGTCTTGGCAACACCATTGCGGAACAGTCGGAGAGGGCCAACGAGGCAGAAGCCGCCTACCACAAGGCCATCGAGATCGATCCCACGTACGCAGCCCCGTGGCACAACCTCGGTAACCTCCTCGCCAAACAGCCGGAGCGCACCGACGAAGCCGAAGCCGCCTACCGCCAAGCCATCGAAATCGATCCGGCCCTCGCCTCGCCTTGGAGCAACCTAGGCTCTCTCCTCGCCGGACAACCCAGGCGCATCAATGAAGCCGAAGCCGCCTACCGTAAAGCCATCGAGATCGACCCCAGTGACCGAGGCTCATGGATCAACCTGGCCTTCCTCCTCGCGGAGCAAACGAAACGTACCGACGAAGCTGTAGCCGCCTACCAAAAGGTCATTGAGATCGACCCCAATGACAGCTGGGCCACTGGGCATTTGGGATTATTGCAGGCAGAGAAGGGCGATCTAGAAGCTGCAGAAGCATCGATTAAAAGAGCCGTTACCGTCTCACTCGAGACCGAACTGCACGAGTTCTGGCAAGCCCAACTCGACAGGCTGCACGCCCGGCGAAGTACCATCGCCGCGACCCGGGCCCTCAGCGTCGGCAGCTTCGCGGACACCCGGGCGGCACTGGACAAACTGCTGGCCGACGCCGCCGACCTCCCCACCGCCCTCGCCAGCCAGGCCTTCGTCGAACGCTTCCTCGCCCCGCTGCTCGCCAACCCCACCCAGGCCGCCAGCGTGCTGGGCCTGCTGCATGGGTTGGGCTATGATCGCCACGCGCGCCCGTTGCTACTGGCCTTCGAGGCGGCCATCGACGGCAAGCCCGAGCTGCTCGACGCCCTGGAGCCGGAGACCCGCAACGCGGCCAAACGCATGTACGAACGGCTCACCAAAGCCGCCAAGCGCTGACCCACCCCAACCGAGGAACGACAATGACCAACGCCCTGCAAACCATCCCCGTGAACAAGATCGACGGCACCCCCGCCACCCTCGCCGAGCACGCCGGCAAGGTGCTGCTGGTGGTCAACGTGGCCTCCAAGTGCGGCCTCACCAAGCAGTACGAAGGGCTGGAAAAGCTCTACGAGCAGTACCGCGACCAGGGCCTGGTGGTGCTCGGCTTCCCGGCCAATGATTTCGCCGGCCAGGAACCGGGTAGCGATGCCGAGATCGCCGGCTTCTGCACCGCCAACTTCGGCGTGCAGTTTCCGATGTACAGCAAGCTGGTCGCCACCGGCCCGGGCAAGCACCCGCTCTACGCCGCCCTCACCGCCGCCAGGCCCGAGACCGAAGACCGCGCCGGCATGGAGCAGGCCCTGCGCGGCTACAAGATCGAGCCGACCGCCGCACCCGAGGTGCTGTGGAACTTCGAGAAGTTTTTGATCGGCCGCGACGGCCAGGTGCTGCGCCGCTTCGCCCCCGACACCGCGCCGGACGCCGACAAGCTCGTCGCGGCGATCGAAACCGCCCTCGCGTCGAACTGAGGCAAGGCGCCGGGCCCCCGGGCCCGTCCCGACCCCGCCATCATCGGAGCGCTTCCATGCCCTGGCTCATGCTCTTCATCGCCATCGTCGCCGAGGTCATCGCCACCTCGACCCTCAAATCCACCGAGGGTTTCACCCGCCTGTGGCCGTCGGTGGTGGTGGTGGTCGCCTACGAGACCGCCTTCATCCTGCTGTCCCTGTGCCTCAAGAAGATCCCGGTGGGCATCGTCTATGCGGTGTGGTCGGGGGTTGGCGTGGCGCTGGTCACGCTGGTGGCTTGGTTCTTCCTCGACCAGCCCCTCGACGCCCCGGCCATTGCCGGCCTCGTGCTGATCGTCGGCGGCGTGGTGGTCATCAACGCCTTCTCGAAGACGGTGACCGAGTAACGCCCCGAAGGACGCCTCCCATGCAATGGTTCCTGCTCGCCGTGGCCATCGTCTCCGAAGTGATCGCGACGCTGGCCCTCAAATCCTCCAACGGCTTCCGGCGCTTCTGGCCGTCGGTGGTCGTGGTGTGCTGCTATTCCCTCGCCCTCTACCTGCTGTCGCGCACCCTCGACGTGCTGCCGGTGGGCGTGGTGTATGCGATCTGGTCTGGCTCGGGGGTTGCCCTCGTCACGCTGGCCGGGCACTTCTTCTTCAAGCAGGTGCTCGACCGCGCGGCGATCATCGGCATCGGCATGATCGTCAGCGGCGTCATCGTGCTGCAGCTGTTCTCGAGCTCGGTGACGCACTAGCCCAACGGCACCCCCGCCGCCGCAAAATACGCGTCCAGCCGGGCGATCCAGCCGGCCTTTTCGGCGTCGCCCGCAAAGCTCGCCTCGAAGCTGTTGCGGGCCAGCCGGTACCAAGTGGCGGCGTCGAAGCCGAAGGCGGCCTGCACCGCGCGGATGTTGTCGTTGAGATAACCGCCAAAGTAGGCCGGATCGTCGCTATTGAGCGTCACCCTGGCACCCGCGGCGATGAGCCGTGGCAGGCTGTGCTCGGCCATCGTGGCAAACACGCACAGCCGGGTGTTGGAGAGCGGACAGACGGTGAGCGGCACGCCCTCGCGGGCCAGGCGGGCGAGCACCGCCGGGTCTTCCGGCGCCCGCACCCCGTGGTCGATGCGCCGCGCGCCGAGGATGTCGAGCGCCTCGGTGATGTAAGCCGGCGGCCCCTCCTCGCCGGCGTGGGCCACCACCGGCCTGCCCAGCGCCCGGCAGCGCGCGAAGAGCCGCGCAAACTTGGCGGGCGGATGCCCGCGCTCCGACGAATCCAGCCCGAAGCCGTGGATGCGCCCGATGAAGGGCTCCGCCTCGGCCAGCGCGGCGAGGCATTCGTCCTCGCTCAGGTGGCGCAGGAAGCACATGATCAGCCGCCCCGAAATGCCCCAGCGCCGTGCCCCTTCGGCGAGGCCGTCGTCGAGCCCGTCGAGCACCGTGGCAAACGGGATGCCCCGCGCCGTGTGGGTCTGGGGGTCGAAGAAGATCTCGGCGTGGATCACCCCGTCGGCCGCCGCCCGCTCGAGGTAGGCCAGCATCAGGTCGCGGAAGTCGGCGCGGGTCTGCAGCACCGCGGCGCAGGCGTAGTACAGGTCGAGGAAGGACTGCAGGCTGTCGAAGGCGTAGGCCGCCTTCAGCGCCGCCTCGTCGGCGTAGGGCAGCGCGACGCCGTTGCGGCGCGCCAGCGCAAAGGCCAGGCCGGGCTCCAGGCTGCCCTCGATGTGGATGTGGAGCTCGGCCTTCGGCATGCCGAGGGCCAGAGCAAGCGGATCAGCGCAGCTCATGATCAGTCTCCGCGAAGGAAGGAGCCTCAATCATAGGCCCGCGCAGCCCCGAAACATGGACAATTGCCGCAAGTTTCCACCCGATCGGCCGTTAAGCGCACGGTAAGGCAGCGCACACCGCCGCGCCCGCCGCGCCCGACTCCCACCGCGACGACATGGACATCGTCTACTTCATTTACGGCCTCGCCTTCCTGGTGCTGGGGGTCGTCATCGTCATCTGGCCGAAGGCGGGCAGCCGCTTCGCGTTCGCCCGCCTGAGCCTGTGGCTGGCCGGCTTTGCCTTCGTGCACGGCACGCTGGAATGGATGGACCTGTGGCGTGTCGTCCGCGGTGATAACCCGACCCTCGCCGCCGCCCGCCCGCTAACCCTGCTCGCCTCCTATGTGCTGCTCTTCGAGTTCGGGCGCCGCACGCTGAGCGCCGCCCGGCCCGGGCCGCAGCTGTCCGGCTGGGTCCATGGGCTGCTGCTGGGAGGCGTCGCCGCGGGCACCCTCGCCCACGCTGCGCCCCTCGACAGCCTGGCAATCTGGACGCGCTACCTCTACGGTTTTCCGGCCGCGCTGCTGTCGGCCATCGGGCTGCAGGCCTATATCGGCCGGCGCATCCGCAGCGAGCTGTCAGGGCATGAATTCCCCGCCGTTCGGCGCAATTGCCTGCTCGCCTGCGCCGCCCTCACGGCCTACGGCGTGCTGGGCGGGCTGATCGTGCCGCAGGCCCCCTGGGCCCCCGCGGCCTGGCTCAACCAGGAAGGCTTTCTGGCTGCCGTCGGTGTGCCGGTGCAGATCTTCCGCGCCGGCTGCGCCGTGATGATCGCCTTCTCGATGGCCCGCGTCCTGCAGATCTTTCACCTGGAACAGCAGCAGCACCTCGCGCAAACGCTCCGCCAGACCGCCGCCGCCCTCGAAGAGGCCGGCCGGCTGGGGCGTCACAACCGGCTGCTGCTCGAATCCGTCGCCGAAGGCGTCTTCGGCCTCGACACCGAGGGGCGCACCACCTTCATCAACCCGGTCGCCCTCGCGCTGCTGGGCTACCAGGCGGCCGAGCTCATCGGCCAGCCAGCACACGCCCTCATCCACCACAGCTGGCCCGACGGCCGGCCCTACCCCGCCGGCAGCTGCCCGACCCACCAGACCCTGCTGGACGGCCAGCCCCGCCACGTGGCCCACGAATACTTCTGCCGCAAGGACGGCAGCACCTTTCCCGTCTCCTACCACACCGCCCAGGTCCAGGAGCAGGGCCGGGTGATCGGCGTGGTGGTGGTCTTCGAGGACATCTCCGAGCGCGTCCGCCTCGACGCCGAACTCGATGCCTACCGCCACCAGCTGGAGCAGCTGGTCGCTGAGCGCACCGCCCAGCTGACCGAAGCGGAGGCCTACAGCCGGCTGATCCTCGAGAGCTCCGCCAGCGGCCTCTACGGCATGGATGCCGAGGGCCGCTTCACCTTCATCAACCAGGTCGCCAGCGACCTGCTGGGCCACGCCCACGGCAGCCTGATCGGCAAGAAGGTACATGTCAGCGTGCACCATCACCGTGCAGATGGCACCCACTTCCCGGTTGAAGACTGCCCGATGCTGGCCGCTCTCGTGCGCGGCGAATCGGTGCACAACGACGACGACCTGTTCTGGTGCGCCGACGGCAGCCCGCTGCCCGTCGCCACCGCCACGCGACCGATGCACCGGGACGGCCAGATCATCGGCGCGGTGGTGAGCTTCACCGACATCCGCCAGCGCAAGGCCACCGACGAGGCGCGCCGCCAGGCCCTGCTCGAGGCCGAGCGGCTGGTGCGGATCAAGAGCGAGTTCCTCGCCAACATGTCCCACGAGATCCGCACCCCGCTCAACGCCATCATCGGCATGACCCACCTGATCCGCCGCGCGGGCGTGCCCGACAAGCAGGCCGCCCGCCTGCAGCGCATCGAGGTGGCCGGGCTGCACCTGCTGGAGATCATCAACACCATCCTAGACCTCTCCAAGATCGAAGCCGGCAAGTTCGTGCTGGCCGATGGCCCGGTCAAGCTCGAGGCCGTCGCCGCCAACGTCTGCTCCATCCTCACCGAGAGGGCGCGGGCCCAGCATGTCGAGCTAATCACCACGCTGTCGCCCGTCCCGCCCCATCTGCAGGGCGACGCGCTGCGCCTCCAGCAGGCCCTGCTCAACCTCACCGGCAACGCGGTCAAGTTCACCGAGAATGGGCGCGTGTGCATCCGTATCCGGGCCTGCGAAGAATCGCAGGAGAGCGCGCTGATCCACTTCGAGGTCGAAGACAACGGCATCGGCATCCCCGCCGAACAGCTGCCGCGCCTGTTCACCGCCTTCGAACAGGTGGACGGCTCCGCCACCCGCCAGCACGGCGGCACCGGGCTCGGGCTGGCCATCACCCGCAAGCTCGCCGAGCTGATGGGCGGCGAGGCCGGCGCCAGCAGCACCCCCGGCGTCGGCAGCCGCTTCTGGTTCACCGCCCGGCTGCGCAAGGGCCCGCCGGAAACCGACCACCCCTACGCCAACGGCCACTCCCCGGTCGAGGCCGCGCTCGTCGCACGCCACGCCCAGCGCCGCCTGCTGCTGGTCGAGGACGAGCCGATCAACCGCGAGGTGGCGCTGGATGTGCTCGGTGAATGCTTCCAGAACGTCGACATCGCCTGCGACGGCGTCGAAGCCGTCGCGCTCGCCGCCCGCCAGCCCTACGACCTCATCCTGATGGACATCCAGATGCCCCATCTGGACGGCCTCGAGGCGACACGGCAGATCCGCGCCCTGCCCGGCAGCGCAAGGCCCACCATCATCGCGATGACCGCCAACGCCTTCGCCGAAGACCGCGCCCGCTGCACGGCCGCGGGCATGGACGACTTCATCGCCAAACCCTTCACCGCCGATCTGCTGTTCACCACCCTCCTGCGCTGGTTGTCCCAACGCGACAAGCCCGACGACGCATCTGCCCCCTGACGCCTGCCACCGCAGCAGGCCGGCGATCCATGTGATAAGTTGGAAGTGTCTCCGTAGATCCGGCACCCCGGCTGCCGGCTCCGCAGCATGAGCGAACGCCCCATCCAGTTCTGGTTCCGCGGCGCCATCCGTCAGGTCGAAGGCGCTGCACCGGCGCGCAGCCTGCTCGACTGGCTGCGCGAAGACATGCGCGCCACCGGCACCAAGGAAGGCTGCGCCGAAGGCGACTGCGGCGCCTGCACCGTGGTGCTCGGCGAGGCCGTCGGCGGCGCGCTGCAGCTGCGGGCCGTCAATGCCTGCATCCGCCTCCTGCCCACCCTCGACGGCAAGGCCGTGTTCACCGTCGAAGACCTCGCCACCCTCGCTGGCCCCGGGCGCCTGCACCCGGTGCAGCAGGCGCTGGTAAGTGGCCACGGCACCCAGTGCGGCTTCTGCACGCCGGGCTTCGCGATGAGCCTGTTCGCGCTGTATGAGAACCACCCCACCTGCCCCAGCCGCGAGGCCATCATCGACGCCCTGGCCGGCAACCTGTGCCGCTGCACCGGCTACCGCCCCATCGTCGACGCCCTGCCCGCCGCCTACCGGCTGCCCCGGGTAAGCCTGGATCGCGGCCCCATCCTCGCCGCGCTGGCCCGCATGGCGGCGCTGCCACCGCTGATCTACCGTGCCGGAGGCTGCCGCTTCATTGCCCCGCGCAGCCTCGCCGAACTCGCCGCCGCCCGCCAGGCCAACCCGCAAGCCCGCCTCGTCGCCGGCGCCACCGACCTCGCCCTGGGCATCACCAAGGCCCTGCGCGACCCGGGCGACCTGCTGTGGCTCGGCGCCGTGCCCGAACTGCAGGCCATCGGCCGCAGTGCCGACGGCGGCCTCGCGATCGGCGCCGCCGCCAGCCTCGCCGATGCCTTCGCGGCGCTGGTCGCCTTCGAGCCCGGCTGGGCCGAGCTCGCCCGCCGCTTCGCCGGCCCGCCGGTGCGCCACGCCGGCACCCTGGGCGGCAACATCGCCAACGGCTCGCCCATCGGCGACAGCATGCCCGGCCTCATCGCCCTGGGCGCCCGGCTCGTGCTGCGGCAAGGCGCCCAGCAGCGCCGGCTGCCCCTCGACGAGTTCTACCTCGGCTACCGGCAGACAGCCCTCGCCCCCGGCGAATTCATCGAGGCCGTCGAAGTGCCGCCCGCCCCGGCCGGCAGCCTGTTTCGCTGCTGGAAAGTCTCGAAGCGCCACGACCAGGACATCTCCGCCCTGTGCGGCGCCTTCGCCATCGGCCTGGCCGACGGCCGGGTGAGCCACGTGCGCATCGCCTTCGGTGGCATGGCCGCCACGCCCGCCCGGGCCCGCGCCACCGAGGCCGCCCTGCTGGGCCAGCCGTGGACCGAAGCCACCGTCGAGGCGGCGATCACCGCCCTCTGCACCGAGTTCAAGCCCCTCGATGACCTGCGCGCCTCCGCCGCCTACCGCCGCCAGGCCGCCGCCGGCCTGCTGCGCCGGCTGTGGCTGGAGACCTGCGGCACCGCCCCGCTGCGCCTCGCCGACATCGCCCCGGCAGCCCAAGCCGCGCCGGCCACCACGACCGTCGGCGCCGACCGCCCGCCCCCCATCGGCCAGCCCCTGCCCCACGAGAGCGCCCACCTCCACGTGGCCGGCAGCGCCACCTACACCGACGACCTGCCCGAACCGGCCGGCCTGCTCCACGCCGCGGTCGGGCTGTCCGATGTGGCCCACGGCCGCCTGATCGGCCTCGACATCACGGCCGTGCGCGCCGCGCCCGGGGTGCGGGCCGTCATCACCGCCGCCGACATCCCCGGCCTCAACGACTGCGGCCCGGTGGTCCACGACGACCCCATCCTCGCCACCGGCGAAGTGCTGTTCCACGGCCAGCCGCTGTTCGCCGTCGCCGCCGACACCCGCGAACAGGCCCGCCGCGCAGCCCGCCTGGCGGTGATGCGCATCGAGCCGCTGCCGGCCATCATGAACATCGACGACGCCCTCGCCGTCGGCAGCGAGGTGCTACCCCCCGTCGAGCTCAGCCGCGGCGACGTCGCCGCGGCCCTTGCCGGCGCGCCCCACCGCCTCGCCGGCCGCGTGCGCACGGGTGGCCAGGAGCATTACTACCTCGAAGGCCAGATCGCCTGCGCGATCCCCCGCGAGGACGACAGCCTGCATCTGCTCAGCTCCACCCAGCACCCCACCGAGATGCAGCAGGCGGTGGCCGGCGCGCTCGGCTGGCGGATGCACCAGGTGAGCTGCGAATGCCGCCGGATGGGTGGCGGCTTCGGCGGCAAGGAGGCGCAATCTGCCCAGTGGGCCTGCATCGCCGCGCTGCTCGCGCGGGCCAGCGGGCGGCCGGTCAAGCTGCGTCTCGACCGCGACGACGACATGCGCGCCACCGGCAAGCGCCACGACTTCCGCATCGACTACAACGTGGGCTTCGGGCCGGATGGCCGCATCATTGGCCTGCGCCTCGGGCTTTCATCCCGCTGCGGCTTCTCGGCCGACCTGTCGGGCCCGGTCAACGACCGCGCGGTGTTCCACGCCGACAACGCCTACTACCTCGACGCGGTGGCCATCCGCAGCCTGCGCTGCCGCACCCACACGGTGTCGAACACCGCCTTCCGCGGCTTCGGCGGGCCCCAGGGCATGTTCGCCATCGAAATGGTGCTCGACGACATCGCCCGCCACCTGGGCCTAGACCCGCTGGCGGTGCGCCGCGCCAACTTCTACGCCGGGCCGGGGCGCAACATCACCCCCTACGGGATGCGCGTTGAAGACACCATCATCGCCCCGCTGGTGGCCCGCCTGGTGAGCGACGCCGACTACGCCGGGCGCCGCGCCGAAATCGCCGCCTTCAACGCCACGAGCCAGGTGCTCAAGCGCGGGCTGGCGCTCACCCCGGTCAAGTTCGGCATCTCCTTCACCAACACCTTCCTCAACCAGGCCGGCGCGCTGGTGCATGTGTATAAGGACGGCAGCGTGGGCGTCAGCCACGGCGGCACCGAGATGGGCCAGGGCCTCTACACCAAGGTGCGCCAGATCGTCGCCGCCGAGTTCGGCCTGGCGGTGGGCGACGTGCGCCTGTCGGCCACCGACACCAGCCGCGTGCCCAACACCTCGGCCACCGCCGCCTCGTCGGGCAGCGACCTCAACGGCAAGGCCGCCCAGGCCGCCTGCCGGGCGATCCGCGGGCGGCGGGCGGCCTTCGTCGCCGGCAAGGCGGGCGTCGAGGCGACCAGCGTGCGCTTCGAGGCCGGCCGCGTGCGCGCCCCCGGCTTCGACGCCCCCTTCGCCCAGGTCGCGCTCGACGCCTGGCTGGCCCGCGTGCAGCTGTGGGACGCCGGCTTCTACGCCACCCCCAAGCTCAGCTACGACGCCAGCGCCATGCGCGGCCGGCCCTTCTACTACTTCGCCTACGGCGCCGCGCTGAGCGAGGTCGCCATCGACACCCTCACCGGCGAACACCGCCTGCTGCGCGTCGACATCCTTCACGACGCCGGCCGCTCCATCAACCCGGCCATCGACATCGGCCAGATCGAGGGCGGCTTCATCCAGGGCCTCGGCTGGCTGACCAGCGAGGAGCTCGTCTTTGGTGCCGACGGCGCGCTGCTCACCCACTCGCCGTCCACCTACAAGATCCCCACCGCCGCCGACCTGCCGCCGGTCTTCAACGTGCGCCTGTGGGACCAGCCCAACCGCGAGGACGCCATCCACCGCGCCAAGGCCGTCGGCGAGCCGCCGCTGATGCTGGCCCTGTCGGCCTTCTTCGCGCTGCGCGACGCGGTGGCCGCCGCCCTCGGCCCCGGCGCCCGCCCGCAGCTCGACGCCCCGGCCACGCCCGAGGCCATCCTGCGCGCTCTCCACGGAGGCTCCCTGCCATGACCGAATGGCTGCCCGCCCTCGCCACCCGGCTCGCCCGCGGCGAGGCTTGCGTCCTCGTCACCGTCGCCCACACCGTGGGCTCAACGCCCCGGGAGGCCGGCGCCACCATGCTCGTTGGTGCCCAGGCCAGCCTCGGCAGCATCGGCGGCGGCCAGCTCGAGTGGCTGGCCGCCAGCGCCGCGCGGGCCCTGCTGGAAGTGGGCGGGCCGCCGCGGCTGATGCGCCTCGCCCTCGGCCCGTCGCTCGGCCAGTGCTGTGGCGGCATCGTGTGGCTGGCCCTCGAACGCGTCACCCCCGACAGCGCCGCCGACTGGCAGGCTCGGGCCGACGCCGTGGCCGCCGGGCAAGGCCTGCAGCGCCAGCTCGCCACCAACGAAGCCGCCTCCCGCTGGCGCCTGCTCGAGCCGGCCCAGGCCACCCGCTCCACCGCCCACCTGCTCACCGACGGCGCCCGCTGGGAGCTCACCCACCTCGTCGCCGCGGCCGACTTTCCGGTGATCCTGTTCGGCGCCGGCCACGTGGGCGAGGCCGTCGTCCGTGCCCTCGCCCCGCTGGGCGCCCGCATCATCTGGGTGGACACGCGGGACGACATCTTCCCGCCCACGCTCCCGCCCGGCGTGCGTGCAATCGCCACCGACAGCCCCGAAGCCGAGGTCCGCACCGCCCCGCCGGGCAGCTATTTTCTGGTGATGACCCACAGCCACGCGCTCGATTTCGCGCTCTGCGAGGCCATCTTCGCGCGCCACGACTTTGCCTGGTTCGGCCTGATCGGCTCCGCCACCAAGCGCAGCAACTTCGCGCGGCAGTTCGTCATCCGCGGCCTCGACCCCGAGCGCCTCGCCGATCTCAGCTGCCCGATCGGCATCCCCGGCATCCAGGGCAAGCACCCGGCGCTGATCGCCCTCGCGGTGGCGGCCCAGCTCCAGCAGGTGCGCGAAGCCCGCGCGGCCGTCGAGCACGCCGCCCATCCGCCCCCCGCCGCGCCGCCGCTGTCGTCGCTGCCGCGCCCATGACCACCCCACCACACCGCCTCGTCCGCGGCCAGCTGCTGCACTTCCTGGCCGACCCGGGCCCCGCCGACGACCCCGCCACGTGGCAGTTCTTCGACGACGGCGGGCTGTGGATCGCCGACGGCCACATCCGCGCCGCCGGCCCCTGGGCCAGCGTGTGCGCCGCGCTGCCGCCCGGGGTGCACGAAGCCGCCACCCTGCACGACTACCGCGGCCGACTGGTGCTGCCCGGCTTCGTCGATTGCCACCTGCACTACCCCCAGGCCGGCGTGATCGCCAGCTACGGGCGCCAGTTGCTGGCCTGGCTCAACGACTACGTCTTCCCCGCCGAGGCGCGCTTTGCCGACGCCTCAGAGGCCGAACGCACGGCCGCCTTCGTCGTCGATCGCCTGCTCGCCCACGGCACCACCACCGCCTCGGTGTTCGCCACCGTGCACCCGCATTCGGTGGACGCCTTCTTCGCCGCCGCCGAAGCCCGCGGCCTGCGCATGCTGTGCGGCAAGGTGCTGATGGACCGCAACTGCCCCGAAAACCTGCGCGACACCGCCGCCGGCGGCATAGCCGACAGCCTGCGCCTCATCGAGCGCTGGCACGGCCGCGGCCGCCTGCGCTACAGCCTCACCCCGCGCTTCGCCCCCACCTCCAGCCCCGAGCAATTGCGCCTCACCGGCGAGCTGCTCGCGAGCCAGCCGGGCCTGCACCTGCAGACCCACCTCGCCGAAACCCCCGCCGAGCTCGACTGGGTGCAGCAGCTCTTCCCCGAGCGCCGCAGCTACCTCGACGTCTACCAGCACTACGGCCTCGCCGGCCCGCGCACGCTGCACGCCCACTGCATCCACCTCAGCACCGCCGAGCGCCACAGCATGGCCGCCAGCGGCGCCGCGGCGGCCTTCTGCCCGGGCTCCAACCTCTTCCTCGGCAGCGGCTTCTTCGACCTCGATGCCAGCCGCAGCGCCGGCCTGCGCGTCGGCCTCGCCACCGACATCGGCGCCGGCACCGGCTTTGGCCTGCTGCGCACCCTCGCCCAGGCCTACGAAGTCGGCCAGGCCTGCCGGGCCCCGCTGTCGGCGCCGCGCGGCTTCTACCTCGCCACCCTCGGCGGCGCCCGGGCGCTCTACCTCGACGAGCACATCGGCAACTTCCAGCCCGGCCGCGAAGCCGACTTCATCGCCCTCGACTGGGCCGCCACCCCGGAACTCGCCTGGCGCATGGAGCGCTGCCAGGGGCTCGCCGAGCGCCTCTTCGCGCTGATGATGCTGGGCGACGAGCGCTGCGTGGTGGCGACGCACGTGATGGGGGAAGTGGCGTTCGTGCGCTGAGGGCGGGCGGCAGCCCCGGCCAGGGGCAGATCAGGCATTACAATGCTTCGGTGACATGGCTTGCGTTCAGGGAGAGTTACGCATGGGGCAGGAGCAACTGATTCCACGTTTGATGAGCGCCGACGAGTTCTATGCATGGCTCGAGTCCCAGAGCGAACGGTATGAGCTGGTCGATGGGCAGCCGCTGCTCATGGCCGGGGCGACGATTGCCCACGACACGGTCGTCATGAATGCGAGCCGGCTCATCGGTAACCAGTTGCTGGGCAAGCCCTGCCGCCCCCGCTCCGCCGATATCGCCGTCAAGATCTCGACTCATCAGGTTCGCTATCCGGACCTGAGCGTGGATTGCGGAGACCCCGCCGGCACCTCCCGGGAGGCCGCCAAGCCGACGCTGGTCATTGAAGTGGAATCCCCCAGCACCGGCATGGTCGATGCGATCGACAAGCTGGAGGAATACAAGTCGCTTCCCTCCATGCAATACATCCTCCTCGTGTCGATCAAACGGCCGCGCGTCCGGTTCTACTTCCGCAACGCTGCAGGCGCCTGGGACAGCCAGGTGATCATCGGCATGGAATCCCAGATCGAGATGCCCTTGATCGGGGTGATGCTGTCACTGGGTGATCTGTATTACGACCTCAGCTTCGACGCCGGGCAGAAGTGAGGGCGAGGCGGGCGCGGGCGAACCTCCATCTGATCTACACGCCCACGTTGACGGGACAGGGGTAGGTGCCGGCGCACCGCACGCCCATCCCACCAGCGCTCCCGACCCCGGATACATCCCACCCGCCTGTCCGCGAGGGAGTCGCGTCTATCCCGGGGACTGTCGTGCCCACTCCTCGAAGTGCTCCCGAGCAGCCCGGAAGCCGTCCCGTGGGCAGTTCGATGCGGCGGGCGCCTGTCCGGCGGAGTATGCAACCCTGTCGCCGGGCCGCTCGCGAGCACCTCAAATGCCCACGCGCCTATCCGGCGGATAGGGCTGCCCTGTAGGTTTTGCCCAGCCCTTGCCCGAATTTCGTCCTCGCGAGCACTTCAGGGAGTGGGGCATACCCTCCCGGAAATGCTCGGTTGGACCTCCGGCGTGATCGCTTGGGCGGGCGAAGGGGTCGGCTGGGATTCCGGCGTGGTCGGCCGGGCGCACGAAGCGCTCACTCGGGCCTCCGGAGTGATCGGCCGGGCGGGCGGGAAGATCGACGGAGCACAGGGCCGGGGAAGTTGGGCCGCGCGGGGGATCGGCCGGGCCTGCCGGCCACTGCAGACAGCCCGGCCCCGGGCGCGGGGCAGGCCCTGAACAGGCCGCTCAGGCCTCGGGGCTGGCCGGTTTGCGCGGCTTGCGGGACAGGCGGGTCTTCATCGCCTCCTTGAGGGTGTCCAGGCTGGTGCCCTTGCCGAAGACCTTGGTCAGCGCATAACCGTCGAGGGACGCGCTCAGGATGTCGCTGCCCAGCGCCAGCTCGGTGTCGTCGGCGCGGTCGGTGAGCGCGCGCAGGCGCTGCAGGCGCGGCCGCAGCGCATCGAGGGTGGCGATGTCCTGCTGGAACTCGGCCAGCTCGAAGTCGGCCGGCACCATGCCGGCGTTCTGGCGCAGCACCAGCTCGGTCTGGCGGCAGAACACCTCGGACCCGTCCCCCATCTTCAAGGCCTTGCGGCGCTGCTCGGCGGTAAGGGTGACCAACTCGGCGAGGTTTTTCTCGAGCGCCGCCAGGGCCGCATCCACGGCCTCGAGCTGAGCCGCACTGAATTCGAGGGAGACGAGATTCTGTTTCATGGCAAGACTCCTGATCGTTATGGGATTGCCGCCGCATGCCGCAGGAATCCGCGGGCGATGCCAATGGCAGCCCGGAGATGGTACACGGGACACGATGTCGTGCAAATACGACATGGCCATTCAAGGCGCCGACGAGGGCGGCGCTGCCCAAGATGGGCAAATGTTGCGTGTGACCACCCCTTCAAATGCTGCGGGCGTTTAACCCGGGAACGGCAGTCGACCGCTTTCCGTAAGCTCACGCGCCGCATGGGCGCACGCTCTTTCGCCTTCGCCGAGACTCACCCGGGGGTAAACGTTGGTGCAGCCGCGGCGGCGGGCTTGCCACGGGCGCCGGGGCCACGCCTGCTCTGCCGCCCAGACGCCGCCGGACAGGCCCCGCCCCCGAGCGAACAAACGGCCGCCGCCCCTTCCCTCGGCCACCGCGCCGGGCTACCGTAGCGGCCGCACCGCACACTCCGCCACGCCATGCCCCCCGCCCTCCGCGCCCTCGCCTCCCGCAATTACCGCATCTACTTCGCCGGCCAGCTGGTGTCGCTGGCGGGCACCTGGATGCAGCAGATCGCCATGGTGTGGCTGGCCTACCGGCTCACCGGTTCGGCGCTGGTGCTGGGGGTGGTGGGCTTCGCCAGCCAGATCCCCATCCTCGTCCTCAGCCCCTTCGGCGGCGTGCTGATCGACCGCTTCGACCGCCGCCGCCTGCTGATGCTCACCCAGGCCCTGTCGATGGTGCAGGCGCTACTGCTGGCCTGGCTGGTGTGGCAGGGCGTGGCGACGCCCACGCACCTGATAGCCCTGGCCTTCGGGCTGGGCTGCATCAACGCCCTCGACGTGCCGGCCCGGCAGGCCATCGTGGTGCAGCTGGTGGATGACAAGGGCGACCTGCCCAACGCCATCGCCCTCAACTCGTTCATGATGCACGCCACCCGCTTCGTCGGCCCGGCGCTGGCCGGCTGGGTGGTGGCCACAGCGGGCGAGGCCCTGTGCTTCCTGTTCAACGCGGCGTCCTACCTGGCGGTGCTGCTGGCGCTCGCGGCGATCCGCCTGCCCGCCACCACGCGCCGCGGCCCCGCCGCCCCGCCGCTGCAGGCCCTGCGCGAGGGCGTGCGCTACACCGCCGGGCACCGGCACATCCGCGCCTCGCTGCTCCTGATCGCCAGCCTGAGCCTGCTGGCCACGCCCTACACGGTGCTGATGCCGCTCTTCGCCAAGGAGATCTTCGGCGGCGACGCGCGCCTGTACGGCCTGTTGATGGGCACCGCCGGCTGCGGCGCGCTGGGCGGCGCGGTGCTGCTGGCGCTGCGCAGTGACACCGCCGGCCTCGGCGCGCTGGTGGGCCGCATGGCGCCGCTGGTGGGGTTGGCGCTGGCGGTGTTCGCCCTGTCGCCCAGCCTGTGGCTGAGCGTGCCGGCGCTCTTGGTGCTGGGCTTTGCGATCCTGCTGTGCGTGGCGGGCAGCAACACGCTGATCCAGACCGCGGTGGACAATGACTACCGCGGCCGGGTGATGGCGCTGTTCACGATGGCTTTCCTGGGCCTCGCGCCGCTGGGCAGCTTTGCGGTGGGCAGCCTGGCCCACGCCTTCGGGGTGCGCGCCACGCTGGTGGCCTGCGGGCTGGCCAGCTGCGCGGCCGGGCTGGCCTATCGGCGCGGGCAACGGGCTCGCGCGGGTTGACGGGGTGGAGCCGTCGCCGTGATCCATGGAGCAGCGCAAAGCCGGCGATACCCCTGTAGGGGCGACTTCAGAGGGTGTTGT
>NZ_BJNV01000021.1 GCF_006539865.1 Zoogloea ramigera | reverse complement strand
GCCTTATGCGCTGACCACGTTCTCACGCATGGCAGCATCACCAGTCAACGTCCAGCCAAGCACAGCGATGCGGTCGGGCGCCGCTGCCTGGAACTCAACTATCCTCCGGAGACCGCACTCGGTGTCGCCCGGGTACTCCCCGCCCACCTCTCCGAACGAGAGATCGGCGTTATCCGGATTACGGATCTTGTCGCGCATCTGCGGTACGAGACCCACGGAGTGCCTGCTCATGATCTCTACGAGTTTGATGACGAGGTCGCCGATGAGGATGAGGTCTCCACGTTTGATCCGTGGTTTGATCGCGCCTCCCTCGCCTCCCCTATCCTGCTCGAGGGGCTAACTACTGCGGCCGAAAAGGGGGACGCCAACGCCCACGACGCCTTAGCCCTCATCCACGCCCCCTCGGACGATCCCTTCGATGAACCGAGTTCTGGCAGTGAGTACTGGTACAACGAAGGACGTAACGGCCGTGTACTCACAGGCGTGGAAAAGGAATGGGCAGACGCATACTCGGTCGCGCTCCATAGTGACGGGAAGTACGAACACCACCTCCGGGCCGCCGGCGCACTTGGCCATGAAGCCGCCTTGCTCGAAATGGCAGATCAGTTTGGTGATCCAGCCTTCTTCGAGCAACGAACCACCTTGTCCTCCAGCATCGACGCAGCGTATGTTGCTGACCTCGCCGAACAACTCGGCCGGCGCCAGAATGCATGGCGCTACTGGACGATGGCAGCGCAACACGGTGATACCGAAGCCATGCGAGAGCTGATCGAAGGCTATGATCGGTTGAACATGCAGCAGTGCTGGACCTGGTTCTATCTAGCCAAACTGCTCGGCACCGATCTGTCGAAGGATGAATACCGGGTAATCAACGAAGGTGGCTCGGACTATGATGACGATGTCGGCGGCCCAACCTATGTCAGCGGCCGAGACGGCGTGGCACTGGAACCGGTAGATGGAGATCAGAAAGCTGCGGCTCAACAAGCTGCCACCAAGCTATATCAAGCCATCAAGGCTAATTACGAGGGGTAATCGAGGCTGACGAATCAATCGCCGCATATTCTGCGGCGATTTTCACCCGCTTTCACCGCAATCCGACCCTGCACCCGCTATCGCTGGCGCGCCTCTCACCGAAAGTTCACGCTCCCAGTCCGGCCGATAAGTCTCATCTAGCCTCGAAACAACTTGGGTTGTGCAGTTACTGCGGAGCAGGCTGTCCTTAATGAACAGAAGCCACACCAGTCACGATGGCATCGCCGGGCTGCTTTAGTTGCCCAAGTGTAACCCATGGACTACACTCAGCTTATGCTTGGAATCGTTCAAAGCACGACCTTCTCACGCTGGCTGGCCAAGCTGAAGGATCGAGCGGTCATCATGCGCATCAATGCCCGGATCCGCCGTGTGGCAGAAACCGGTAACTTTGGTGATGCCAAGCCGGTCAGAGATGGTGTCAATGAAATTCGTATCGATTACGGCCCCGGTTACCGGCTCTACTACTTGCAGCAGGGCCCGATCATCGTGGTGCTGCTTGCCGGTGGGGACAAGAGCACCCAGGACGCCGATATCAATCGAGCGCTCGAGATTGCGAAGGAGTGGAAACCATGAGCGAACAGTTCTCCCGTTGGGATCCTGTTGATCAGCTTCAATCCGAAGAAGACATGGCGATGTATCTGGACGCTTGCCTGGAAGAAGATCCGGGTGACGGCAGCGTTGTGCGTGCTGCACTCAATGACATCGCCCGGGCCCAAGGCATGACCCAGTTGGCGAAGGCTACGGGAATCACCCGTGAAGGCCTCTACAAGGCGCTCTCACCCACCGGCAACCCGGAGTTCTCGACGATCCTGAAGGTCATCAAGGCACTGAAGATCAAGCTCCACGCGTCAGCCGGCGGCGAGCCGTTAGCGGCTGCATGAGCGGGACGTGCAATAACAAACTGTCCCCGCCTCCGGTTGCGGAACTGGAGGCTCTGCGTACCCAACCTGATGAGGCCATCGACTACTCAAGCATTCCGACGAGCACTCTGGCGGAGTGGCGGCAGGCTCCAATTAGGCAGTTTTGCCGGCCGCTCAAGAAGCCCTCCGCCGGTTCATCGCTGGGGTAAGCTCGGCCATCTGGTTCATCTCTGGTCACGCGAAATCGACCGCGTCGTACCGGGCGGCGCCGCCAAGCCCTTGGAAATCCAGACCAGGCCTCCCATACGCGGCGACACTTCTCCGGACTGTTAATCCGTAGGCTCCCGGTTCGAGCTCAGGTCGAGAAACCAAGACAAGCGCGCAGAAAAGTCGATCCGCAAGGTCTGGTTTTTTGTTGTCGGCTTGATTGCGGAATCCCAGGCTGCCCATGCCATATAAACCGGTGAAGGCCGCCCCTCGGGGTCACACGCCAAGCACGCCCGCCGGCCACCGCGGGAATCGAGCGCCCCCTCATGACGTCCGACTTCCCGTCTGCGATAATGCGGATGCCCAGGCTCGCCGAACGCGATGTCTGCACAAAATCCATCTGCCCGGCGCGGATAGCAGCTTGATCTGCACCCGTCAGCCTCAATTCATTCAAACCTGCTCCGCCCATGTCCCGCCGCAAACGCTCAAGCCTCGCCGAAGACCTCGTTGAGCTCGCCGCCCTGCTGCCCTGGTGGCTGTGCCTGACCCTCGCACCGGTCAGCTACGCCGTGCTGCACCCCTATGCCACCGCCCCCGTGGTGCTCAACCCGGTGCCCGGCCAGATGGGATCGATGATGAACGAGGCCATTCTGAAGGGTCTGGCAACGGGCGGGCAGTACATCCTGCCGATCATCCTGGTGACGGGCGCGCTGGTCTCCTTCCTCGGGCGCCGCAAGCGTGAGGCCCTGGTCCGGAGCGTCGCCGACAACGCCTCGGGCTGCGCGCTGCACAGCATGAGCTGGCAGGACTTCGAGCTGCTGGTCGGCGAGGCCTTCCGGATGCGCGGCTACGCGGTTGCCGAGACCGGCGGCGGCGGTGCCGACGGTGGTATCGACGTCGAGCTTCGCAAGGGCAACGAGCTGTTCCTGGTCCAGTGCAAACAGTGGCGGGCCTACAAGGTGTCGGTCACCGTGGTGCGGGAGCTTTACGGGGCGATGGCGGCGCGGGGGGCGACCGGCGGCTTCGTGGTCACCTCCGGCGTGTTCACCAAAGATGCCGAGGCCTTTGCCAGGGGCCGCAACATCGAGCTGATCGACGGCAGCGCGCTGGCCGGGTTGATAGCGCGGGTCAAGGACCAGCGGCCGGCTGCGATGCCCGGCCCGCCCCCTGCGGAAATGCCCGCCGCCAATGCTCCGCCCGTTTGCCCCCGGTGCGGCAGCCCGATGGTGCGCCGCACGGCGCGCCAGGGCGCCAACGCCGGCAATCAGTTCTGGGGCTGCGGTAGCTATCCGAAATGCCGCGGCATCCGCGCGATCGGCTGAAAGCGGCCCCCACCACGACGGCATGGCGCGACGATACGACGTTGTTCTTTACGCGGGACAGCTATCGCGCCTAGTATTACAACTCTGCCGAGGCATCGAGCATATCCATCGCCCCAGGAGGTCACATGACCAAGCCGAAGACGCCATCCAAGCCCAAGACGCCACCCAAGCCCAAGAGCCCACCCAAGGCCAAGCCCCTGAAGCAACCTACCGCCAAGGAGCTCAAGGAGGACATCGAGTTCCTGCTGGCACTCAAGGCCATGCCTCCCGAGAAACTCGGCAAGCTCGCTCCCATGGTTGAAGATGCGACGGCTTCCTACGAAAAGATGCTGGCCCTCGAGAAAGAGGTGGCCCGTGCCGAGGCGGTCATGGCCGCCGCCAAGAAAAAGTTGCACGAAAGTCACATGGCCATCGTCGATGCCAGAATCGCCGCCATCCGCAACTCGGCTCCGGGGGAGTACGACCTGGACGACGACGAGGAACCGCTCCCGGGCGAGTACGTGCCCGGCGGTGGCTCGTCCCGCCTCCATTAGCTGCGCCCCACCGGCGGGCCTCGACCTGAAAGCGGTAGCCTGACACGCCCACGGACACGTTCAGGCAGGAGTCCTGGCGCGAAACGACAACCTGGCAGGCCAATGCAATGCCTGCAAGGCGAAGCGATAAAGGCAGGCCTCAGCCCGGCTGTGCCAGCGGCTGCATGGCGCCCTCACCCGTGGGGCAACGGCAAGAGGAAGTGGAAGAATCCGTGCTTACGTGTTTCTCAAGACTGTACGAAGCGATCAACCGCCGTGCCTTACCCTGGCGCTTCGATGCCGGGCGACAAGCCCGACGGGCCGCAGCCCTGCGGGGCTGAAGTCGGCCCCGCCCGGTTCATCGGCGCGACGGCCCGCCGGTAACGAACCACCCCCAGCCATCGAACACCCACACCGGCCACAGCCACAGGCAGGCCATCACGATCAGCGCGCTGCGCCCCCCGTCCCCATCGCCAGGCTCCCGCAAGGCGGTCAGGTAGCGGCACATCGACAGAAACGAGGCGTGAGCCCGGAAGGCGATCAAGGACGACAGGGCCGCCATCAGCACGGCAAACAAGGACAACGCGGGGCTCTCGGCCCCTGCCGCGCCTGACAGGATCGTCGCGGCAGGCACCACGCCGAGGATAAGCCGCTCTCCTGCCGCCCGACGCGCGCGGCCGGCCAGTCTGAGGCTCTCCCAGCGAGGCTCCAGGGCCAGCATCCCGATCCCACCCGCGAAGCCCAGCGGGAACCAGACCAACGCCGGCTCCGGCAGCGCCGTCAGCGCGATGAGCGCCGGCCACAGCGTGAAGCACGGCAGCGGCACCAGCCAGCGTGCCGCCGGCAGGCAGACACGCACGGCAAGGAGCAGCACAACGCCGAGCCCGACCGACCAGATCGGCAGCAGATAGAGCATCGGCCGGCTGACATGGGGCGCCAGCAGCGCGAAGGCGGTCTCGGGAAACTCGGCCACGCTCAGCGAGGCGTACCAGGCCAAGCATGCGGCAAGGCCAGCCAGCCCGACCCGGCGCGCGGCCACCGCAGCAAAACCGGAGGGTGCCAGCGCCACCCTTCCCCGCCGACGGCCCGGTGCGCTGCACATCCATCTCAACACCAGGGACTCGCGGCCCTCAAGCGGGGGCTGGCCGCTCATGGGGCGGTTTGCGGCTCGAGCCCGGGCAGATATTTCTGCGCCGATTGGCTGAACGCCTTGAGGCCCTGGGCCACCGGCTTCTGCCACGGCAGCGTGGCCCAGCTGGCCGCCAGCACCTGGCTGGCCGTCTCCTTGGTGCCGGCGTTCCAGTCCAGCACGCGGGTCAGGGCGCTGTCCGGCGCGACGGCCGATGAAATATTGTTGGCCGTGTCGCTCCAGATGAAGTCATTGAGCGTCCGCGCACCTTCGGTTTTATCGACCAGGCGGAACAGCGCCGAATTGTTGGCGGCATTACGCAGCGCGCCCGCACCGGCGCTGACTTTCCAGGCCTTGGAGACCGCCTTCAGGGCGTTGGCCCCCGGCACGGTGCCCAGCAAGGCGCCGGCGCGCTCCATTGCCGACAGATCGTCGCCGGTGTACCAGTCCTTCCCGGAGATGAACTCGTAGGCGGACAGCACGTTGCCCACCACCGGCACGGCAGAAACCGCCGACGCGGCCGCCTCGATCAGGGGCTTGCGAACGTTGCGCGGCAGGTTGACGGCCTGGGCCGCCTTGCTGGCGCCCCTGGCGATGGCGTTCGACGCCGCTGGCGCGTGCTTGGCAAAGCTGTCCAGCAAGCCCTCGGCGGCAAACTTCGAGAGATCCTTCAAGAAGTCATTCAGGAACTTGCCACGCTCTTCATCCTTCGCCGCGCCGCCCTGCTCCTGCACCGGCACCGCGGTGTCGCTGATGGCGGTGATGTCGTTGGTCGCCGAGGTCCCCTGCTTGGGCGCGACGGGCTGGGCAAACCAGTCCAGCAGCTCATAGTCGAAATCCTGGCCGGAGACATTCACCACCTGGACCTTGGGGCTCAGGGTCGCGTCACCGGTCGAGCGGGCGGCGACGTTCGGCGCGAGCATGGTGTATCCAACACCCTTCCCGCCCGGCATGGCCTGGCCCTGGCGGATCAGCTCCTGGAGCAACTCGTTGGCGGCGGCGTCCCGGCGGTTGTTGTCGAGCAGCTGGTTCGGGTCGATGTAGCGATCCAGCTTGGTGCTCTTCATGACCTTCTTGATCAGGGCGCGCGCCAGCATCTGGCTGTTATGGTAGCTGGCGAACGCACGCGCACCGCCGGGCATCGCCTCGTCCATCTGCGCCAGGGCTTTCTGGCTGATGTTTTTTGCCCAGCTCGATTCCGTTCCGGCCCCCATGATCGCCCAGGTCAGGCTCTGGGCGCTGCCTTTGTTTTGCGGCAGGGCGGCCCATTTGCCGACGGCCTGAAACAGCGGCACCAACTCCTTGGGGACCCGCTCGGAGACGTGCCAGATCTCGAAGGCATCGTCACGCCCCGGCGCGGGGAGCGAGGGGTCCATGCAATAGCCTTTCTGCACGTAGGACAGCATGTGACCGTGGGGAATCGTCACCACGGTTCCGCGCCGCTCCACCTGCCGGCGCGGCGCGGCCGGCTTGCTGCGGGCCGTCTTGAGCGTCTGGGTGTCCCGCTCCTGGGCGGCGATTTCGTTGAACAGGGTGCGCAGGACGCCTGCCACGGCGGGGCCGACCAGCGTCGCCGTATCCTCGTAGCTGATGCGTTGCCCCGGCGCCAGGGACGCCAGCAGCGTCCGCTTGGTTTTCTCGTAGCCCTTTGCCGCGGCGATCAATGGCGCGGAGAGACCCTGGGGTGCTTGCGCCGGGACGACCGGCTGCCGGTTGTCGACCTGCCTGAAGATTGCCTGGGAGGCGGCGCGCGCCTGTGCGCCCTTGCGTTCGAACGCTGGCACCCTGGGCGTCAGCACGCTGTCGTCCTCCGCCGCCAGCTGGCGCAGCGCCGGAGGCAGGGTTTCGCAACCGGTCAGCGCAGAGAGGCCGACCGAACCGGAATAGATCAGCGCCTTTCGTCTATTGCGAAAAAACGCTTCCTGCTGGGCAGGCGAGCGCCTGGCCTGGGGTGAGGTCTTCTTTGAAAACATGACGATCCTGAAAATGCGCAGCGGCGTGCCGAAGAGAAAAATCGGAGCTTATGGGGTGGGATGGGCCGCGACAGCGGCAGCGCCCTCACATCGCTGATTGCGTACCGGGCGGACGCGGCAAACGGGGGCTGGCGTGGGCGCCCGGCTACTCGTGTGCGGCCCCGGCTTCGGCGTCGGAAAAGCGCCGGGCGATGGCCTGGAACTCGTCCTGGATGGCCAGGAAGGCATCGACGACGTCCGGGTCGAAATGTTGACCGCGGCCCGCGACGATGATCTCGGCGGCCTGCGCGTGGGACATCGCAGGCTTGTAGATCCGCCGGCTGATGAGGGCGTCGTAGACGTCGGCCAGCGCCATCAGGCGGGCCGACAGGGGGATGGCGTCGCCCGCCAGCTGCTGGGGGTAACCCGAGCCGTCCCATTTCTCCTGGTGGGACTGGGCGATATCCTTGCTCATCGACAGGAAGTCCACCTGCATTCCCAGCAGCTGCTCGGCGTGCTCGATGGCCTGCCGGCCCAGGGTGGTGTGGGTCTTCATGATCTCGAACTCTTCCGGGCTCAGGCGCCCGGGCTTAAGCAGGATGGAGTCGGGGATGCCGACCTTGCCGATGTCGTGGAGCGGCGCCGACTTGAACAGCATCTCGATGTAGCGCGGGGTGAGGATGGCGGCGAGGCCCGGGTTCTCGCACAGGCGCCGGGCCAGCGCCTTCACGTAGAACTGGGTGCGACGGATGTGGTTGCCGGTCTCCGAGTCGCGGGTTTCGGCAAGCGACGCCAGGGTGTGGATGGTGACGTCCTGGATGGCCCGGATCTCCCGCGTGCGCTTGTCCACCTCCGCTTCGAGGAAGGCGCTCTTGTCGCGCAGGAAATCAGCCTGCGCCTTGAGCGCCAGGTGGGTCTTGACGCGGGCCAGCAGCACCGGCGGGTTGAAGGGCTTGGTGACGTAGTCGACGGCGCCCGCCTCCAGGCCGGCCCGCTCGGCTTCGGCGTCGGCGCAGGCGGTGAGGAAGATCACCGGGATGTCCCGGGTGGCCGCCTGCAGCTTGAGCTGCCGGCAGACCTCGTAACCATCCATCCCGGGCATCATGATGTCGAGCAGGATGAGGTCGGGGGGAGGCGCCGCGGCCGCGATCTTGAGGGCCTTGGCGCCGCTGTTGGCGAGCTTGACCTTGTATTGCTTGCTGAGCAGGTCGTTGAGCAGCGCCAGGTTGTCGGCGGTGTCGTCGACGGCCAGCAGGGTGGGTTTGATGAGGGTGTCGTGGGTGGTGTCCATGGTCGCCTCCCGGCGTGTGTTGCGTGTCAGCTCGATGGCGAGCCAAGTGCGTCGCCGCATGCGCGAAGCGCGTCACGGGCGAGGTCGAAGTCGAAATCGGCCAGCGCCGCAGTTACGGCCCTGGCGTGGGTGGGGCATACCGCATCGAAGTGCCCGGCGTGCGCCTCCCAGAACCCGACGGCGGCGCCATCGGAGTCGGCCAGCAGCGCGTCGAGCTGCTCGATGACGAGCGTGAGGGCCGGTGTGTCCGGCGGCTCGCCCTCCGCCGCCGTGGCCTGCACCGGGCTGGCCTCGCCCAGCCCGCCGAGGCCGTCGATCACCGGTTCGAGCTGGGCCAGCACCTCGTCGAGGCGGGCCTGGAGTGCATCGCCCGGGGCGCCCTGGTGGCACGCCAGCTCAAGCCGCGATGCGGCATCCTGCAGGCTGCGCGCGCCGATGGTGCCGGCGGTGGACTTGAGCGTGTGGGCGCAGCGCTCCTGCCCGGACGGGTCGGCCGCCTGCCCGGCCTCGGCAAAGCGCCGGGCGAAGTCTGCCTGCCCGGCGCGGAAACGCAGCAGCATCTTGCGGTAAAGCCGCGGGTCACCCTGGGCCAGGGCCAGCCCGGCGGCGGTGTCGACTCCGGGCAGGGTCGGCGGCACCGACGCGGCAGAGGCCATCGCGGGGGCATCCTGCGGCGCCGGGCTCGCCGGGGCCCGGGAGGCGGCGGGCTGTATCCATCTGGCCATGGTGGCAAACATCACCCCCACGTCGAGGGGCTTGGCGATGTGGTCGTTCATGCCGGCGTCGAGCACCTTCTGCTGGTCGCTGGCCATCGCGTTGGCGGTCATCGCCAGCACCGGCAGGTGGCGCAGCAGCGGGCTGGCGCGGATCTCGCGGGTAGCGCTGTAGCCGTCCATCACCGGCATCTGGCAGTCCATCAGCACACCATCGAAGTCGCGGTCGCGGGCCAGGATGTCTAGCGCCTCCTGGCCGTTGTTGGCCACGACAACCAGCAGGCCGGCCCGATTGAGCAGCTCGACGGCGAGCTCCTGGTTCATGTCGTTGTCTTCAACCAGGAGCACCCGCGCGCCGCGCAGCCGGGCCACCGCGGCCTCGCAGTTGTCGATGCGGCGCGTCACGTGGGTGTCGGCCATGATGCCCTTGTCGAGGGCGCGGCCGATGGCCTCGAGCAGCGTTGACGGCGAGGTGGGCTTGTTGAGGACGTTCTTGACGTGCACACCGCTCTTCTCGATCTGGGTGAGGACGCCGTCACGCCCGTAGGCGGTCACCATCACCATCGCCGGGATCGCGAAGGGGTACTCGGCCTCGACCCGGCGGACGGTCTCGACGCCGTCCATGCCGGGCATCTTCCAGTCGAGCAGGAGCAGGCTGTAGGGCTGCTTCGCCTGCGCCGCGGCGCCGATCTTCTCGAGGGCCTCGGCGCCGGTGCTGACGACGTCGGTGTCGAGCCCGAAGGAACGGGTCATGCTGGCCAGGATCTCCCGGGCCGAGGCGTTGTCGTCCACCACCAGAACGCGCACACCGCGCAGCTCGTCGGCGTAGAACATGCGGTAGGGGTAAGGGTTCTTCTGAACGCCGAAGCGCGCCCGGAAGTGGAAGGTCGAGCCGCGCCCGAGGTCGCTTTCGACCCACAGCTGCCCGCCCATCATCTCGACCAGGTTTTTGGAGATCGCCAGCCCCAGCCCTGTTCCGCCGTAGCGGCGGGTGGTCGAGGCGTCGGCCTGGTTGAAGGCCTCGAACAGCTGGGTGGTCTGATCCCTGCTCATGCCGATGCCGGTGTCCTTGACCCAGAAATGTAGCTCGGCCCCGTGCTCGTCCTGCGAGACGACCTCGACACCGATGACGACCTCGCCCTTTTCGGTGAATTTGGCGGCGTTGTTGCCGAGGTTGATCAACACCTGGCCGAGCCGCAGGGGGTCGCCCACGAGGGCGGTGGGCAGGTCGGCCTTGACGTCGAAGAGCAGCTCGAGGCCCTTCTCCTCGGTCTTCAGGGTGATCAGGTTGGCGAGGTTGTCCATGACGTCCTCGAGCCGGAAATCGATGGACTCCATGACCAGCTTGCCGGCCTCGATCTTCGAGAAATCCAGGATGTCGTTGATGATCCCCAGCAGGTTCTGCCCCGCCCGTTCGACCTTCTCGAGGTAGTTCCGCTGCTGGCGGTCGAGGTCGGTCTGCAGCGCCAGGTGGGTCATGCCGATGATCGCGTTCATGGGCGTGCGGATCTCGTGGCTCATGTTGGCCAGGAACTCCGACTTCATGCGCGTGGCCTCCTCGGCTTCGTGGCGGGCACGCTTGATGGCCTCGGTGGCCTGCCGCTCGTAGGAGACATCCTCCATCAGCCACACCACGCCCTCGTCGGGGTCGTCGGGGTCGACGGCGCTGCCGATAAGGTGGCACTGGAAGGTCGAGCCGTCCTTGCGCTGCAATTCAATATCGCCCTGATAGGTTTCGCCCCGCTCGATGACCGGATAGGCCTCGGCGCCGATCGCCTGGTAGTGGGCATCGTCGATGTGCAGCACCCTGGCGTTCTGGCCGAGCAGCTCGTCGGCCCTGTAGCCGAACAGCTTGAGGAAGGCCGGGTTGGCATGCACGATGGTGCGGCGCTTGAAGAGCACGATCCCGGTGCGGGCCGATTCGAAGATCGCCGTCTGCTCGCGGTTGGCCTTGTTGAGCGCCTCGGCCGCGGCCTTGCGTTCGCTGATGTCGAGGATCGCGGCAAACACGCTGCGGCCATGGCCTTCGAGGGCCGGCAGGCGGTCGAGGATCAGCTCGAGGGGGATCACGTGGCCGGCCTTGTGACGGCCCACCACCTCGCGCACCAGGATGCCCTCGTTGACGTGGCTCGTCCCGCGGATGAAGCCGTCGCGCAGCGCGACGTGGCTCTCCCGCCGGTCGAGGGGCAGCAGGGTCTCGATGGGCTGCCCTTCCAGCTCGCTGCGGGCGTAGCCGAGGAGGCGCTCGACCGTCGTGTTGCACAGCGTGACGTGGCCCTCTTCATTAACCACCAGGATCCCCACCGGCGCCGATTCGATGATGTTGCGATACCACGCCTCGGTGGTCTGGATCTGCCACTGCTGGGTGGCCAGGTCGGCGGTCTGCTGGGCCAGCTTGTCGGTCTGGAGTTGTAGCGTGTGGGCCTGGCGCTGGGTTTCGGCCAGCAGATCCTGGGTGTGCAGGGTGCGCTGCAGCACCATCAGGCGCGGGGTGACGGCTTCTGAGAGCTCCTGCACCAGCGCCCATTGGGTGTCGTCGGGCGCGCTGAACAGCGCCAGCTCGAGGACGCCGACGACGAGATCAGCGTCTTTCAGCGGGACGAGCACCAGCACACCGGGCTCCTTCTCGCCCAGCCCTGAGGCCAGCAGCAGGTAGCCCGCCGGCAGGTCGTGGATCACCCGGGGCTGCGCGTCGCGAGCAGCCTGGCCGAGCAGCCCCTCGCCCAGCACGAAGCGGCGTTCACCCAGCGCCTGCTCCTGCACACCCCAGCCGCCGCAAAAGGTGCAGGCGTCGGTGTCGCACAGGTAGAGCGCAGCGGCGCCTCCGCCGAACATGGGCATGAGCGGCGTGAACAGGCGCTGGGCGAAGTCGGCCAGGGTGTCTGCCCGCTGCAGCGACGCGCCGATGTCGGCCAGACCGCTGCGCACCCAGCGTTGCCGGGCGGCTTCGGTGCTGGTGCTGCGGTAGCGGTCGAGGGCCCGCGCCAGGTCGCCGATCTCGGTCTTGTTGTCCAGGTGGGCGATCTCCGCCCCCAGCTTGCCGGCGGACATCTGCTCGGTGCTGGCCGTCAGCCGGATCAACGGCAGGATCAGCTTGCGCCGCACGAAGATCAGCGACACCGCCCAGAACAGCAGCAGGTTGGCGATCAAGAGGCCCAGCGCAGCGCTGGAGGCCAGGGACGCCTCCCGGCTGATCAGGTTGATGTCATCCTCCAGCCGCTGCAGCAGGGCGGCGCGCAGCTCCAGGGCGGCGTCGAATTGCGTCGCGACGAGGCTACGGAACTCCAGCCCGGACACCATCTCGGTGGCCTTGGCAAGCTGGCCGCGCTGGGCCGCATCGACGATCCGCGCCGACAGGGCCAGATAGCTGTTGTAGCGCTCCTGCAGGCGCTGCAGGCTGAGGCGCTCGTGCTGGTTGAGCGGCGCACCGCGGAGCAACTCGAAGGCCGCCTCGCGCTCGAGGCCCATCGTCAGCTCGGTCTGGAACTGGCTGCGCTGGGCGATATCGCCGGTGGTGGCGTACAGGTGCAACGCGCTGTTGGTCTTGTACAGGCTGCGCTGGATGTGCTCGAGCCCTTGCGAGATCTGGGCCCGGTAGTTCTGGGCCTGCAGGCGCGCATCAAAATAATGCAGCGACAGCGCATACGAGCCCAGCGTCAGGGCCGAAACCAGGGCACTCAGCGCAATGAGCCAACGATGAACGCGCAGAATCGACATTTGGACTCGCCTTTACACAAATACCCACATCCAGAGACACCCGCACCGACCACCGCATGGTCGAAAATTTGGGCTTCAGCCAGCCGTTTACGGCACGACTGCGCCAATCCGAAGGGTGCCTGGACGTATATAGTGAAGAGCCCATGTGGCAGACAGCACATCGGGCACAGCTGTCTGCCCGGCACACTTACAACCATGATGAAGGGATCTCCGTGAAACCCTCCTTCGTCCGGCTCGGCCTGGCGACGCTCCTGGCCATCATCGCCACGGCAGCGGCAGCCCAGGAAAAGACCCTCCGGATCGCCACGCAGAACCCCCGCGGCCACCCGATCGTGCTCGGGCTGGAGCGCTTCGCCGAGCTCGTCGAGGCGCGCTCCCGCGGGCGCGTCAAGGTCATGGTGTTTCCTGGCGGCACGCTGGGCTCCGACGAGGTCAGCATCGCCGCACTCCAGGCGGGCACCCTCGAGATGGCGTCCCTCAACTCGGGCATCCTGGCCAATCAGGTCAAGGCCTTCGCGGTGTTCGACCTGCCGCTGCTGTTGTCGGGCGACGGCGATGCCGACGCGCTCCTCGACGGGCCCTTCGGGCGGTCGATGCACGACGCCCTGCACGATAAGGGGCTGGTCGGCCTGGCCTATTACGAGCTGGGTTTTCGGCAGATCACCAACAGCCTGCGGCCGATCCACACCGTCGCCGACCTCCAGGGCCTGAAGCTGCGCGTGATCCCCACCCCGCTCAACCTCGACTGGGTCAGGGCGCTGGGCGCGCAGGCCGTGCCGATTCCCTTCCCGGATGTCTACGCCGCCCTCGAAACCAAAGCCGTCGACGGGCAGGACAACCCCGTCACCGTCATCGACGCCAACCGCTTCGACCGCGTACAAAAGTACCTGCTGCTCAGCCGCCACCAGTACAACCCCCAATCGGTGCTCATCAGCAAAAAGGTCTGGGACGGCCTCGACGCGGCCCACAGATCGATGCTCGCCGACGCTGCCCGCGAGTCGGCCGCGTTCCAGCGCGGCCGAGCGCGCAGCATGGAAGGCGCTGCGCTCGAGAACCTCAGGAAACGCGGCATGGTCGTCACCCGGCTGCCCGATGGCGAGGCACGCAAGATGGCCGACCTGCTGCGCCCGGTCACCGACAAAACCCTGAAAGCCCTCCCCCCGGGCGTGGTTGCCGGGCTCAAGCAGGCACGCGGAGCAAGCACCGGCAAATGAGCCCCCCAGGGCCGGGCTCCGCCACCCCCGTGGGGTCCTTGAGAGCCGCCATCTGCGCGCAAAACCCTTATAACGCAGCACATTTAGCTTCCTGGGCTTCGTCCAACCGACGGGCCCGCCCATGCAGAAGAAGCCCGCCGGGCAACTCCCAGCTGTCGGACAAGGCCGCCGCGCGCCCGACGAACATCGCGCTGCCCTTCAACTTGAAAACGGCAGTCGACCGCTTTCCGCAAGGTCAAGCACCGCATGAGCACTCACTTTCCTACCTTCCGAGGGTGAGCACGCGACACGACCGCCGGCACGCCTGGACATCCGTCGGGCCTACTTGTGGTCGCTGCCATTGAAGCTCGCCAGCAGACGCAGCCCGGCGCGCAGCGCGTCGAGCGCGTCCCGAAACATACTCTTCGCTTGCGGCTCACTAACCCCGACGGCCGGGGCCGGCATGAGCACCGGGTTGTACACACCGCCCCACCGAGCGAAGCCCGGCCGCCGCACACCAGCGATGGGCTAGAATCAGCGGCCCTTCCCGGGCCGATCGCACCCACCACCCCACCAGGAGAACACCATGAGCATCCGCATCATCGCCCGCCTCATCGCCCGCCCCGACGCCATCGACGCCCTGCGCGCCGAGTGCCTGGCCATGCTCGAACCGACCCGCAAGGAAGCCGGCTGCGTCCGCTACGAGCTGCTCGCCAACATCGCCAACCCGGCCGAATTCACCTTCGTCGAAGAATGGGCCGACCAGGCCGCCATCGACGCGCACATGGCCACCGCCCACCTCAAGGGCCTTGTTGCCAACACCCAGGCCCTGCTCGCCGAACCCCTCGACGTGCGCCTGTACACCCTCGCCTGAGGCGCGTGCCCCGCCGCCCCGGCAGGTCATGCCGACGGCCCGGGCGACGGCTCTGCACGCGTTAACAGCGCTGCAGCCTTCCCGTCGCCGGGCTGTCATCCAGGGCCCCTAGCATCGCCATCAACGCTGGCCCGGCCAGCAGCGACAAGCCCTGGAGCAGAGCATGCACATCGTCGAAGCAACCCTTAGGCAAACCTGGCAGCGCCTCTTCGGCCCCGAGATCACCGCGTTTCTGGTGGACGACCAGTGGCCGTCGCTGCTGTTCGTGCCCGATCTCGACGCCTCCCGGCCCACTCCGGCAAGCCCCAGCCCCAACGACAACGCCGCCTGGCCCGAAGACGGAACCGAGGCGGCGCTGGCAGCCTGAGGCCACCGCGGCAACGCGGCGGCCGGGCGAGCCCGCTTACCAGTGGGTCTCCCGGTCCGGCGTCGCGGTGATCTTGTGGATCGTCAGGTCGGCGCCGTCGAACTCCTCCTCCGGGTCGAGGCGGATGCCCACCAGGGTCTTTAGCGTGCCGTACACGATGGTGCCGCCCGCCAGCGCCACCACGATGGCCGCCAGGGTGCCGATGAGCTGAGCCGTAAAGCTCACCCCGCCCATCCCGCCCAGCGACTGGATGCCGAAGATCCCCGCCGCCAGGCCACCCCAGGCACCGCACAGCCCGTGCAGCGGCCACACGCCCAGCACGTCGTCGATCTTCCAGCGGTTCTGGGTGATGGTGAATAAATGCACGAAGAGCCCCCCGGCGATCAGGCCGGTGATGAGCGCCCCCACCGGGTGCATCAGGTCGGAGCCCGCGCACACCGCCACCAGCCCGGCCAACGGCCCGTTGTGGATGAAGCCAGGGTCGTTCTTGCCCAGCACCATCGCCGCCAGCGTGCCGCCCACCATCGCCATCAGCGAATTGAGGGCCACCAGCCCGCTCACCTTGTCGAGGGTCTGGGCCGACATCACGTTGAAACCGAACCAGCCCACCGTGAGGATCCACGCCCCGAGGGCCAGGAAGGGGATGTTGGACGGCGGGTGGGCCGAGACGTGGCCTTCCTTGGTGTAACGGCCGCGCCGGGCGCCCAGCAGCAGCACCGCCGGCAGCGCGATCCAGCCGCCCATCGCATGAACCACCACCGAGCCGGCGAAGTCATGGAACTTGGCGCCGAAGGTGGCCTCCAGCCAGGGTTGCAGGCCGAAGTTGTCGTTCCAGGCGATGCCCTCGAAGAAGGGATACACAAAGCCCACCAGCATCAGCGTGGCGATGCTCTGGGGGTGAAACTTGGCCCGCTCGGCGATACCGCCCGAGATGATCGCCGGGATCGCCGCCGCGAAGGTGAGCAGGAAGAAGAACTTCACCATCTCGTAGCCGCTCTTCTGCGACAGCACCTCGGCGCTCGCGAAGAAGTGGGCACCATAGGCGATGGTGTAACCGATGAAGAAATAGGCGATCGCGGAAACGCAGAAATCCGTCAGGATCTTGACCAGGGCATTGACCTGGTTCTTCTTGCGCACCGTTCCGACCTCAAGGAAGGCAAAGCCTGCGTGCATGGCCAGCACCATGATGGCACCGAGCAGGACGAAGACCACATTGCTGGCGTGACTGACTTGCTCCATTTTGGGCTCCAGAATCGAAGTGCGGCACTATGCAAGTGCCGCGCCAGCTGAGCCCACACAACAAATCAAGTCAAATCAACAACTTGAAATTCTCCCCCCCAAGCACGACGCACCATGAACGTGCATGACGGCTCACCACGCACCAATTAAAGGCACGCGCCGCTCACCCAGGCACCGTTTGCGGGCACGTCACCAGGCGTTTTCCACCGCGATCTGCGCCGGAGCTGCCAGCCGGCTGAGCCGAAAACCCCGCTCCATCAGCGCCTTGTGGCAATCACGCACCATCTCGGGGCTACCGCAGATCATCACCCGCGATTCATCCAGGCCGAGGGGCAGGCCCACCGCCGCCTCCAGGCGCCCATCGCGGATCAGCTCGGGGATGCGCGCCGGCAGCGCCCCGGCCAGCGGCTCCCGGGTCACCACCGGCTGGTAGATCAGCTTGTGGCCGTGCTCGGCCCACAGGGGGTGGGCCCGCAGCGCGGCGATCTCGTCGCGGTAGGCCAGGTCGACCGCCTCCCGCGCGCCATGCACCAGAATCAGCCGCTCGAAGCGCTGCCAGGTCGTCTCGTCCTGCAGAATCGCCAGGTAAGGCGCGAGGCCGGTGCCGGTAGCCAGCATCCACAGGTCGCGACCATCGGCGAAGCGGTTGGTGGTGAAGAAGCCGTTGGGCTTACGCTCGATCATCAGGCTGTCGCCCACCTTCAGGGCCACCAGCTGCGACGTGAATGCCCCGCCCGGCACCAGGATCGAATAAAACTCCAGATAGTCGTCCCAGCTGGCCGAGGCCATCGAGTAGGCCCGCCACACCGGCACCCCGTCAGCGCTCACGCAGCCCAGGCGTGCAAACTGCCCCGGCACGAAGCGAAAGCCCGGCTCGCGCTCGATCCGGAACGACAACAAGCGCGGGCTCCAGCGCCGCACCCACAGGATGCGGGCCGAAGCGAACCTGTCATTACCGTCCATGAATCCATCCTCCATTCCCGGCCAGATCGGTGGCCCATGTAGCGGAGACAAGGCCCACCCGCGATTCGTTCTGCCCGATTTTGTCAGACGGACTGCCGAAAATTGTCACTATCTGACGCTGCTGCCGTGCCCGGCGGATCGAAACCCGCTCAAGAAAGAAATCCAGGCTGCTGTATTACAAGCGATTTTCAATTTAGTTCGATTTCTGGCACGCCGATTGCATTGGACAACCCGTCGGGTCCAAATCCCGTTCGTCATCCAACCAAACGGAGAATCTCATGCAAAAGAGAAAGCAAGCCGGTTTTACCCTGATCGAACTCATGATCGTCGTTGCCATCATCGGCATCCTGGCCGCGGTCGCCGTGCCCCAGTACCAGCAGTTCCAGCGTAAGGCGAAGTTCTCGGACCTCATCTCCCAGACGGGCGGTTACAAGTCTGCCGTTGAGCTTTGCATCCAGAACAACAACGGCGCGACGGGCTGCGACGGCGGCGCAAAGGGCGCTGACGGCAGCTGGTCGATCCCTGCGGACATCGCTGCAGGGTCTGGGGTCGGCAGCGTCGCTACCCTTGCCGTCAAGAACGGCATAATCACCGCCACCGCAATCGCCACCGGCGGCCTGGGCGGCGAAACCTACATTCTGACCCCGACTGCCACTGCGGGTGCGGCTTCGATCACCTGGGAAAAGACGGGCTCCTGCAAGACGGCCAGCCCCCCGATCTGCTAATTCCCATGCACCCGGTCGCCGCATGGCGACCGCGTGATCAAGGCCCGGAACGGCGCAAGCCCTCCGGGCTTTTTCATTGGCTATGTCACCGTTACCTGTGGAGTCTTTTGAAAGCCCGTGCCCAGGCCGCATTGCTGGCACAACGTGTAGGGGCGAGCTTGCTCGCCCGCGGAGGCGAAACAAGGATTACGCGCTCTTCAACCCGCGCTGTGCGAGCAAGCTCGCACCTACAGGGAGCATCCCCGGGTTGGTGTATTTCCACAGATAACGGTGACAGAGCCTTTTCATTGGCGCCGGCCGCGTGATCCCGCAGCATATTCCGGGGCCAGGCCTCCAGCCACATCGCCAAGTCCGACAGCCGTGCGGATCGCCCCGGCGATTGCGCTGCGCCCGCCGGCCCGCCATAATTTTCAACGATTCGTTTCAACCGACTTCCCACCGCACTTGCCCCGGAACAAGGTTCCCGTGCCGCCAGAGGGCGTATAACAACGCTCCCAGCTTCAGTCTCCCCGAGACGATGAACCAGAAAGTCATTCCCCTCGCCGACGAGCGTCAGCTCCGGCAGCAGCCGGTGGTCCCGGCCGAACTCCCGCCCCCCAGCGGCCGGCTGGTGGACAGCCGTGGCCGGGCGGTCAAGGATCTGCGCATCTCGGTCACCGACCGCTGCAACTTCCGCTGCGTGTATTGCATGCCCAAGGCGGTGTTCAACGACGACTACCGCTTCCTGCCGCGGCAATCCCTGCTGAGCTTCGAGGAGATCACCCGCCTCGCGCGCATCTTTGCCGCCCACGGCGTCAGCAAGATCCGCCTCACCGGCGGCGAGCCGCTGCTGCGCCGCAACCTCGAACGCCTGGTCGCCAGCCTCGCCGAGATCCCCGGCATGGAGGTGACCCTCACCACCAACGGCGTGCTACTGCCCAAGAAGGCCGCCGCCCTCAAGGCCGCCGGGCTGGCCCGGGTCACGGTCAGCCTCGACTCCCTCGACGACGCCACCTTCCGCGCCATGAACGACATGGACGTGCCGGTCTCCGACGTGCTGGCCGGCATCGCCGCCGCCGAAGCCGCCGGCCTCGCGCCGCTCAAGGTGAACATGGTCGTCAAGCGTGGCCTCAACGACCACGAGATCATCCCCATGGCCCGCCATTTCCGCGGCAGCGGCCACATCCTGCGCTTCATCGAGTTCATGGACGTCGGCAGCTCCAACGGCTGGCGCATGGACGATGTGGTGCCCTCGGCCGAGGTGGTGCGGCGCATCCACGAAGCCTTACCCCTCGAAGCCATCGACCCCAATTATCCGGGCGAGGTGGCCGAGCGCTGGCGCTACACAGACGGCGGCGGCGAAATCGGCGTGATTTCGTCGGTCACCCAGGCCTTCTGCTCCACCTGCACCCGCGCCCGCCTGTCCACCGAGGGCAGCCTGTACACCTGCCTGTTCGCCCAGCAAGGCCACGACCTGCAGACCCTGCTCCGCCAGGGCCGCAGCGACGCCGAGCTGTCGGCGGTGATCGGCCGCCTGTGGCAGCAGCGGGGTGACCGCTACTCCGAGATCCGCACGGCCGAGACCGCCGCGCTGCGCAAGATCGAGATGTCCTACATCGGTGGATGATGACGCGATGATCCCCCCCACCCCCGAACGCATCACCGGCCTGGTGCTCGCCGGCGGCCTCGGGCGCCGGATGGGCGGTGTCGACAAGGGCCTCAGCCTGCTGGGCGGCGAACCGCTGGTGGAGCACATCATCCGGCGCCTGGCACCCCAGGTCGGGCAGCTCATCATCAACGCCAACCAGAACCACGACATCTACGCCGGCTTCGGCTACCCGGTCGTCGGCGATCGCATCGAAGGCCACGCCGGGCCGCTGGCCGGCCTCGAAGCGGGGCTGGCCGCGTGCACCACGCCCTACCTGCTCACCGTGCCCTGCGATTCGCCCTTCCTGCCCGCCGACCTGGTGAGTCGCCTCGCGGCCTGTCTCACGGCTCACAAGGCCAGCATCGCGGTGGCGCGCACCGGCGAGCAGCTGCACCCGGTATTCAGCCTTATCCGCAGCGACGAGCTGCCCGAGCTGCAGGCCTTCATCAACGCCGGCGGGCGCCGCATGGAGGCCTGGCTGCGGCGCCTGTGCTGGGCCCCCTGCCCCTTCGACGACTGCCCCGAAGCCTTCGCCAACATCAACACGCCGGACGAGCTCCGCGCGCACCAAGCTGGAGACACCGCCCGGTGACATCCCTCGCCCTGCAGTTCCAGGCTCACGCCGACTATCGCCCCGAGACCCTGTCGGTGGACACCGGCCGCCAGCTCATCATCGACGCACTCAGCCCCATCGCCGGCACCGAACACATCCCGCTGCGCGACGCCCTCGGCCGGGTGCTCGCCGAAAGCGTGATCTGCCCCATAGACGTCCCCGCCCACGACAACTCGGCCATGGACGGCTACGGCCTGCGCGGCGCCGACCTCGCCGCCGACGGCCCGACGACCCTCGAGATCGTCGGCACCGCCTACGCCGGCCAGCCCTGCGACGCCAGCGTGGGCCCCGGCCAGGCCGTGCGCATCATGACCGGCGCCCGCCTGCCGGCCGGTGTCGACACCGTGGTGATGCAGGAAGCCGCCCACGCCGAAGGCGGCCGCGTCACCCTCGCCCCGGGCCAGCGCGCCGGCCACAACATCCGCCGCGCCGGTGAAGACCTCCACGCCGGCCAGGTGGCGCTGGCCGCCGGGCGCCAGATCCGCCCGGCCGAGCTCGGCCTCGTCGCCTCCCTCGGCATCAGCGAGGTGGCCGTGCGGCGGCGCCTGCGGGTGGCCTTCTTCTCCACCGGCGACGAGGTGGTCACGCTGGGCAGCGCCGCCCGTGACGGCCAGATCTACGACAGCAACCGCTACACCCTGTTCGGCATGCTCACCCGCCTGGGCGTCGACGTGATCGACATCGGCGTCGTGCGCGACGACCCGGACGCCCTCGAGACCACCCTGCGCGAAGCCGCCTCGGTGGCCGACGTGGTGATCACCAGCGGCGGCGTCTCGGTGGGCGACGCCGACTTCACCCGCGACATGATGGCCCGCCTCGGCGAGGTGCTGTTCTGGAAGATCGCCATGAAGCCCGGCCGACCGATGGCCTTCGGGCGCATCGGGCGCGCGGGCGACTCCGCCTGGCTGTTCGGCCTGCCCGGCAACCCGGTGGCGACGATGGTGAGCTTTTACCAGTTCGTGCAGCCGGCCCTGCTGCGCCTGGCCGGCGTTCATCCGCTGCCGGCACAGCCCATGCTGCAGGCCCCATGCACCACTCCGCTGCGCAAGGCCCCCGGGCGCACCGAGTTCCTCCGCGGCGTGCTGTCTCAAGAGAGCGGCGCCTGGCAGGTGCGGACCACCGGCGCCCAGGGCTCCGGCATCCTCAGCTCGATGGCCGACGCCAACTGCTTCATCGTCCTCGGCCCCGACCAGACCAGCATCGCCGCAGGCGAGCCGGTGGCGGTCCAGCTCTTCGACGGGCTGGTTTAAGTTCCTCCACGAAACCGAAATTGACAGTCGATTGCGTCCGCTGGCGTTTTATGGTGCAAAATTTGAGCCTTGGACGGCCAAGCCGCCCCGATCAACCACCCCGAGCGGACCATGGATAACACTGTTCCGGAAGGCACTCGTCGGATCATCGACGGGCGCGAGCGCGTCTTCTACTCAGATTACTGGGTCAAGACCTACACCGTCCCCGAAGACACCCTGCAGGCCAAGCGCAAGCTGATCGGCGCCCTCACCCGGCGCCTGTTCAACCACGTCGAGCACGGCCTCAACATCCCCGGCAGCCGCCTCAACGAAGCGCGCAAGAGCTATGAGGACGAAACCGATCCCGAACGCCGCCGGGTCAAGGGCGCGATGCTCGCCGGCGCCCTCTTCAACCGGGCCGCCGACATCTTCACCAAGCTCGTCGAGCTGCAGAGCGTCGGCATCGAGATCCAGTCCGACAACGCCCTGATGCGCGAATGCGGTCGCTGCCTCCAGGAAGCCCTCGGCCTCGGCCGGCTGGTGCTGCACCGCTCCGGCGAGGAGGGCATCGACGAGCTGTGGGGCGAGCCCTTCAAGGCCTTCTCGATCCCCCTCGAAGACTTCTACGAGAGCCGCTACGTCAAGATCGCCCTCACCCTGCGCGACATCGACCGCATCGCCGGAGCCATCGCCGCCAACTTCGGGCCGCTGCCCTGCTTCGCCGGCCTCGGCCCCCACGTGCAGGCGTTCGCCTGCGCCGCCAAGACAAAAACCGAGACCCTGCGCACCGACCCCGACATCTTCGACGTCTGGACCAGCTTCGTGACGGCCGGCGAGCGCCTGTGCGCCCATTTCAACGCCGCCGCGATGCCCGAGGGCCTCGAAGACCAGCACCTGGTCGCCGACGGCCGCCAGCTCCTCCAGCGCGGCCGCGACCTCATCAGCGACATCACCCGCGCCCGCACCCCGATGCCCAAGAGCGCCCAGGAATACATCGAGCGCTGCGAGGCCTACTCGGCCCGCTGCGCCCGCGCTGAAACCCGCGCCTAGCGCCCACCAAGCGGCGCCGGATTTTTACGGCAAGGGGTGCACAGCTTTTGCGTTTTATCATGGTCACGGCAGGCTGATTCTCCGAAACTTGATGCTTTGCACATGCGCCGGAAGCACCCTCCGCCGCAGGTCGCGATAATTTCAATAACAGGAGAGGAACGCCATGAGCACCAAGGACGACACCCCCGCAGCGCCCGCCATCCCCGCCGAATCCCCCCGCAAGCCGGCCACCTCGCGCGCCAAGGCCCCCCGCCGCGCCGCCGCCGGTGACATTGCCCCCAAGGCCACCCCCGCCGCCATCGAGGAGTTCGCCGTCGACGAGGCCGTCGAGGCGGCCCGCGACTCCAAGCTCACCGCCGTCAGCGACATCGTGGCCACGCTGGCCCGCCACGACACCCACAGCATCGCCGAGACCCTCCAGGCCATCCTGGCCGGCGCCTCGCCCGACGACGCTGCCATCCTGCGCAAGGCCCTGTTCGCAGAAGAAGAACCCATCTATCGCAAGCTCCCCTCCCACCCGGACGACGAGCTCGCCGAGGGCTGGCGCGAAGGCGCCTACCCCTACAAGAACCTGATGTCCCGCAAGGCCTACGAGAAACAAAAGTACCGCCTGCAGGTCGAGCTGCTCAAGCTCCAGGCCTGGGTCAAGGAGTCCGGCCAGCGGGTGGTGATCCTCTTCGAAGGCCGCGACGCGGCCGGCAAGGGCGGCACCATCAAGCGCTTCATGGAGCACCTCAACCCCCGCGGCGCCCACGTGGTGGCCCTTGAAAAACCCACCGACACCGAGCGCGGCCAGTGGTATTTCCAGCGCTACGTGCAGCACCTCCCCACCGCCGGTGAGATGGCGCTGTTCGACCGCTCCTGGTACAACCGGGCCGGCGTCGAGCGCGTCATGGGCTTCTGCTCCCCCGACGAATACCTCGAGTTCATGCGCCAGACGCCCGAGTTCGAGCGCCACCTGGTACGCAGCGGCGTGCACCTCATCAAGTTCTGGTTCTCGGTGAGCCGCGAAGAACAACGCCGCCGCTTCAAGGAACGCGAGGCCCATCCGCTCAAGCAGTGGAAGCTCAGTCCCATCGACCTGGCCTCCCTCGACAAGTGGGACGACTACACCAAGGCCAAGGAGGCCATGTTCTTCCACACCGACACCGCCGACGCCCCGTGGACGGTGATCAAGTCGGATTGCAAGAAGCGCGCGCGCCTCAACGCCATGCGCTACATCCTCCACAAGCTGCCCTACACCAATAAAGACCTGGAGCAGATCGGCACCCTCGACCCGCTGCTGGTCGGCCGCGCCCACGTGGTGTACGAGCGCGGCGAACACGCCGGCAGCCCCTTGCTGTAAGCCGCTCCCCGGGGCCGCCCAAGCGCGGTCCCGCAACTTCCACCCTTCCTCACGCTCCGCCGGCACGGCCTTCGGACCGTCGCCACGGGCTGGCTTCACACTGCAAGCGCTACGCGGCCGCGGCGCGAGCGGGTAAACTGCGCCGCGTGCCAGCCAAGCCCTCCACCTCCGCCACTTCCCCCGCCTTCGCCCTGTTCGACAGCCGCGACGACAGCTCACCCGCCGGCGCGTGGCTGCTGACGCAGCTGCGCGAAGAAGTCCGCTGCACCGATCCATCCCGCTGGGCAGCCTGCCTGCAAACGCTCGAAGACGCCGCCCGAGGCGGCGCATGGGTCGCCCTCGCCGCCCATTACGAGCTCGGCTACGCGATCGAACCCCGCCTGCAGCCCCTGCTCCCGCCGGAGCACGGCCCGCTCGTCACCGGCTGGGTCTTCGAACACGGCGAATGGCTCGACGACGACGCCTGCGAAGCCTGGCTCGCCGCCCGGGCCGGCAGCGACGTGGGCGGCACCGGCCGGATGCAGCCGGCGATCAGCGAGGCCAACTACCTGGCGCAAGTCGAGCGCATCCGCCGCTACATCTCGGCGGGCGACTGCTACCAGGTGAACCTCACCTTCCCCCTCGATGGCGAAGCCTTCGGCAACCCGGCCCGGCTCTACCAGGCCCTGCGGGCCGCGCAGCCGGTGCGCTACGGCGCCTTCATCGCCCATGCCGGCGGCGCCATCCTGTCGCGCTCCCCCGAGCTCTTCCTCGAGCGCCAGGGGCAGCGCCTGGCGAGCCGGCCGATGAAGGGCACCGCCCCGCGCCACACCGACCCGGCCGCCCTCGCCGCCTCCGAGAAGGACCGGGCCGAGAACGTGATGATCGTCGACCTCATCCGCAACGACATGGGCCGCCTCGCTCCGCCGGGCGGCGTGCGCGTCGAAGACCTGTGCCGCATCGAGGCCTACCCCACCGTCTGGCAGATGACCTCCCGGGTCGTCGCCGAGCCGGTGGACGCCAGCCTGCCCGAGATCTTCAGGGCGCTGTTTCCCTGCGGCTCGATCACCGGCGCGCCCAAGATCCGCGCGATGGAGATCATCCGCGAGCTCGAGGAGCGCCCCCGCGGCTTGTACTGCGGCGCCCTCGGCTGGATCCGGCCCGGGGGCGACTTCCGCTTCAGCGTGCCGATCCGCAGCCTGTTCATCGACGCCGCCGGCAAGGCCCGGCTCGACGTGGGCAGCGGCATCGTGATCGACTCCCGGGCGGGCGCCGAGTGGGCTGAATGCCACCTCAAGTCGCGCTTCCTGACCGCCCTGCCCAAGGGCCTGCGCCTGATCGAGACCCTGCGCCTCGAGCCGGGCGCGGGCTACCCTTTTCTCACCGAGCACCTGGAGCGCCTCGCCGCCTCGGCAGCGGCCTTCGATTTTCCGTTCGACGAAGCGGCCTTCCGCGCCGGGCTGGCGCAGATCCACGCCGCCGACGCCCGCCGCGTGCGGGTGACCCTCGGCCAGTCGGGCGATTTCAGCTTCGAGAATGCCAGCCTCGCGGCCGGAGCGCCGGGAGATTCGCCCACCATCGTGGTGTCCCCCTGCCGCGTGGACAGCCGCGACATGCTGCTGCGCCACAAGACCACCGCCCGCGCGCTCTACGATTCGGAGCTCGCCCGGGTGATGGCCGCCGGGCATTTCGACGCGGTGTTCCTGAACGAAAAGGGAGAGCTTACGGAAGGCGCCCGCACGAATGTCTTCGTCGAGCGGGGCGGCGTGCTGATGACGCCGCCGCTAGCGGCGGGGCTGCTGAACGGCGTGCTGCGCCGCCGCCTGCTGCGGGAAGGCCGGGCTGTGGAAGCCCGCCTCGGCCTCGACGACCTGCAGGAAGCGGAGGCGGTGTTTGTCGGCAACGGGCTGCGCGGGCTCGTCCGCGTCCGGGTGGCCGGCGGCGCAGGCTAGCTGCCGGACAACGCCTCGATCACCGGCAGCCCCCGCCGGCGGCTGCCGGCCAGCGCTTACTTGGCGCTCTTGCCCTTAGGCACCACCGGCAGAGCTTCCACCAGCGCCTTCGCGTCGGCGGCGGGCACCTTCAGCAGCAGCTGGATGCCGGCGCGCAGCAGCTCGGACTTGGTGCAGATGCGTCCGCCCTTGGCCAGGGTCTCGCGCAGCACCTTGAGCTGAGCGTGTTCGCTCTTGGGCATCGAAAACGAATCGCGCACGACCTTCTCGCGGGGCAGCTTGACGGGCTTTTCCGCCTTGGCCGGCTTTGCAGCCTTGGCGATCTTCTCGACCTTCGCGGGCTTGACGGCCTTCTCCACCTTCACAGCCTTCACCGGCTTGGCGGGCTTGGCCTTCTTGTCGGCGGCCTGCGCCGCCGGTGCGGCGACCGGGGCTGCCGGCTTGGCCACCGCGGCCTTTGCCGCAACGGGGGCGGCCTTGACGGGCTTTACCGCCGCCACAGCGGCCTTGGTGGCGCGCGGAGCCGCTGGTTTCCTGGGAGCGGCGGCTTTCTTGGAGGCAGCGGCGGGCTTGGCGCTCTCAGGCACGACGGCCGGCGCGACAGCTTCCGCGACGACCGGCGCCGCCACAGGCTCCGGCTCGACCTTGGCCGGCGCCGCGACGGGCGCCACTTCGACCGGCGCGGGCACGGCTTCGGGCACAGCCAGCGCAGCGGGGGCCGCCTCGACGGCGGCGACGCTGACGGGGGCTTCGGCCACCGCTTCGGGCAGACGCGCCTCGAGGGCCTTGCTCTCCTGCTCCAGGCTGGAGCGGAGGGCCGCTTTGGTCTTGGTGTTCATATCTTCTCTCCTGTCAGTTTCAATACTTCGGTAACAAGCTTGTCCACCTCCCGCGCAGCCTCGGCAGCGGCCCGGCCCAACTGATAGACCGAGCCGCCGATGACCGCGCTCTGCGCGAAGGCGTTGCGCTGGGATAAGCCGGCGCCCAGCACCGGCAACGAGAAATCACGCATCACCTCGAGCACGTCCCAGGCGAGGTTGGTGCGCAGCACGCGGTTGGGCACCAGCGCCGCCTTGAGAGGCCGGGCGGAACCCTTGCGGCCCGCCTGAACCTGCAGGATCAGCCGCTCGACGCCCTTGGTGGACCACAGGTCGGCCGGGCTCGGCACCACCGGCACCAGGGCCAGGTCGGCCTCGTCGAGGGCGGCGAGCGTGGCGGCGTGCTCGATGGAGGGCGGGCAATCCAGCAGCACATGGTCGACGCCCTTGCGGGCGGCCTTGATCTGCTGATGCAGACCGGCAGGCTCGCCCTCCAGACGCACGACGTGGGCCGGGAAGGGCGTGGCCGGGTCGGCCGACTGCGCCCAGCGCAGGGATGTCTCCTGCGGGTCGAGGTCGATGATGGCCACCCGCCGACCCGCGCGGGCGAGGCCACCCGCCAGCTGCATCGTGAGTGTGGACTTGCCTGCCCCGCCCTTCTGGGAGAGGACGGTGATCACCCCGGGTTTCCCCATGCCGCACCTATTGCGTAATACCGTATTACCGAAAATATAGCATGACTCAGGACGGGTGCCTACCCGCGGCATGGGCGCGGCTTCATGCCGACGCGGCGTCGGTGCAGAATTGCGGCTGCAACCAGGGAGAGGGAAACATGAACGAGGTAAAAGGAATCCGCGTCTGGCAAGGCGACATCACCACCCTCGCCGTGGACGCGATCGTCAATGCAGCCAATTCGAGCCTGCTGGGCGGCGGTGGGGTGGATGGGGCCATCCACCGGGCGGCAGGGCCGGAGCTCACCGCCTTCTGCGCCGGCCTGGGGGGCTGCCCGACGGGCGCGGCAAAGATCACGCCGGGCTTCCGGCTGCCGGCGCGCCATGTGATCCACACCGTCGGGCCGGTGTGGCGCGGAGGCGAGTGCGGAGAAGCCGCCGCGCTGACCGACTGCTATCGCAACAGCCTGGCCCTGGCCGCGGCCCACGCGCTGCGGTCGATCGCGTTCCCGGCCATCAGCTGCGGCGTGTATGGTTTTCCGCCCGAAGCCGCCGCGCGCATCGCGGTGGAAAGCTGCCGTGCCGCCCTGGCAGGGCCGGGCACGATCGACGAGATCGTGCTCGCCGCCTTCGATCAGCGCATGGCGTCGCTGCTGAGCGAAACCCTCGGCCAGATGGTTTGAGACTGCCCGCCAGACAGCCCGCCGCGGGGCCGACCGTCGGCGCAGACGCACAGGCCGCGACGGCCGAGGCGCATGCACTGCACGTCCTGCCGGCCGCAGGGCGTGGGTGACTCGCAGGCCTCGCCGTCTTCCATGTGATCGATGCGCAACAGCCCGAGAAAGCGCATCAATGCGTCCCGGCACTTGAAAACGGTCAGGCGGCCGTCGTTGGCACACAGCCAGCGCTCGTCCAAGGTGATCGCCAGGCAGCCCGCGTGGCCGCCTCCCAGCGCATGCACCCGGACCCGCGCCTGACCGAGCCGCCACAGGGGCGCCACGGCAAGCTCGAGCCAGGTGGACCGGCGTGCTTTGATTTCCATTTCCTCCTCCTTGCCTCTCAAGGAAACACCGGGCCACCCAAAGTTTCCTTGCCCCCCACGGGGGGCGGGCTGGGCGGAACCCGGCCCTGGAGGCGCTCAGGTGTGTCGCTGCGCGCCCGTAGGCCCCGCCCGGTATTGTTTTGTTTCCGGGCTTGCCAAAGATCAGGACTGTCCACGCGTCACTTTGCGTATTATCCCCAGGCGACAAAAGGACGGGGAGCTGGCAATTCCCGGAGGTCCCCCCGGGAAAACCCTGAAAAAGCAGGGCTTTATTCCACCGTCCCGCCATTTCAACCCGGAGAAAGACGATGAAACTCGAAACCCTGGCCGTTCATGGCGGCTACAGCCCGGACCCGACCACCAAGGCCGTGGCGGTTCCCATCTACCAGACCACCTCCTACGCCTTCGACGACACCCAGCACGGGGCCGACCTGTTCGATCTGAAGGTGGCGGGCAACATCTATACCCGCATCATGAACCCGACCCAGGCCGTGCTCGAAGCCCGCGTGGCGGCCATGGAAGGCGGCATCGCCGGGCTGGCGGTGGCCTCCGGGATGTCGGCCATCACCTACGCGATCCAGACCATCGCCGAAGCCGGCGACAACATCATCTCGGCCTCCACGCTCTACGGCGGCACCTACAACCTGTTCGCCCACACCCTGCCCCAGCTCGGCATCCAGGTGCGCTTTGCGGACTACCGCGACCCGGCCTCGTTTGCGCCGCTGATCGACGCCCGCACCAAGGCCATCTACTGCGAATCGGTGGGCAACCCGCTGGGCAACATCACCGACTTCGAGGCCCTGGCCGCCATCGCCCACGCCCATGGTGTCCCGCTGATCGTGGACAACACCGTGCCCTCGCCCTACCTGTGCCGGCCCATCGAGCACGGCGCCGACATCGTGGTGCATTCGCTCACCAAATACCTGGGCGGCCACGGCACCACGCTGGGCGGCATCATCGTCGACAGCGGCAAGTTCCCGTGGGCCGAGCATAAGGCGCGCTTCCCGCGGCTCAACGAGCCCGACGTGTCCTACCACGGCGTGGTGTACACCGAGGCCCTCGGCCCGGCCGCCTACATCGGTCGCGCCCGGGTGGTGCCGCTGCGGGGCATGGGCGCAGCGATCAGCCCGTTCAACGCCTTCATGATCCTGCAGGGCATCGAGACGCTGGCCCTGCGCATGGACCGCATCTGCGAGAACACCACCAAGGTGGCGGCCTTCCTGCAGAGCCACCCGAAGGCCGCGTGGGTCAATTACGCCGGCCTCGCCGACCACCCGGACCACGCCCTGGTGCAGAAGTACATGGGCGGCCGCGCGTCGGGCATCATCAACTTCGGCGTCAAGAGCGCCGACGGTGACGGCAAGTCCGCCGGCGCCCGCTTCCAGGACGCCCTCAAGCTGGTCACCCGGCTGGTGAACATCGGCGATTGCAAGAGCCTGGCCTGCCACCCGGCCTCCACGACCCACCGCCAGCTGTCCGCCGACGAACTCGCCAAGGCCGGCGTGGCGGCCGACATGGTGCGCCTGTCGATCGGCATCGAGCACATCGACGACATCCTGGCCGACATCGACCAGGCGCTGGCGGCGGTTTAAACAAAATGGGCCGGGGATGACCCGGCCCATTTTTCGCTAGCCTTTACCGCGTTCAGGTGGCACAGTCGGCGGCCTCGGTGGCCGCCGCGGTGTCGCCCCGCCGCACCCGGATGCGGTTGGCCGCACTGACGATGGCCCGCACCGAGGCCGTCACCGTGTTGCGATGCATGCCGGCACCGAAGCAGCTGCCGGCCACCCCGTCCATCGCCACCTCGACGATGGCCACCGCCGCCGCGTCGGCCCCCTCGCCCATCGAGCGCTCCTCGAAGCCCTGCACCCGAATCGGCACGCCGAGGGCCGCCACCGCAGCCTCGACCGGGCCATTGCCCTCGCCGGTAAATACCACCGGCTGGCCGCCCACCTCCGCCTCGATGCGGATGCCCTGCCGGCTGCCCGCCTCGAAGAGGTGGTGGGCCACGTAGCGCACCGGCGCATCGGCCTCGAAATACTCCTCACCGAAGAGTGTCCACAACTGGTGGGCATCCACCTCCTGGCCGCTGCGGTCGGTGAGGCGCTGCACCGCGGCACTGAACTCCACCTGCATCCGCCGCGGCATCACGAGCCCGTAGTGGGCCTGGAGCAAGTGCGCGACACCGCCCTTGCCCGACTGGCTGTTCACACGGATCACCGAATCGTAGCTGCGGCCGAGGTCGGCCGGGTCGACGGGCATGTAGGGCACGGCCCACGGGGCATCCGGACGCTGGCGCTCGAAGCCCTTCTTGATCGCGTCCTGGTGGGAACCCGAGAAGGCCGTGAACACGAGATCGCCCACGTAGGGGTGGCGGGGATGCACCGGCAACTGGGTGCATTCCTCGCTGATCCGGGCCACGGAGTTGATGTCCGAAAAATCGAGGCCCGGGTGGATACCCTGGGTGTACATGTTGAGGGCGAGGGTCACCACATCCACATTGCCGGTGCGCTCGCCGTTGCCGAAGAGGCAGCCCTCGACCCGGTCGGCGCCGGCGAGCATCGCGAGCTCGGCCGCGGCCACGGCGGTGCCCCGGTCGTTGTGGGGATGCACGCTGAGGACGATCTGCTCTCGGCGGGCGAGGTGGCGGTGCATCCACTCGACCTGGTCGGCGTACACGTTGGGCATCGCCACCTCGACGGTGGCCGGGAGGTTGAGGATCACCTTCTCGCCCGGCTGCGGGTCCCAGGCGGCGACCACCGCATCGCACACCTCGCGGGCAAAATCGAGCTCGGTGGCGGTGAAGGTTTCGGGGCTGTACTGGAGCACGAACTCGGTGCCCGGCTGCTCGGCGGCGAGCTGCTTGACGAGCATCACGCTGTCGACGGCAAGCTGGCGGACTTCGTCCCTGCTCATCCCGAACACGGTCTCGCGGAAGACCGGCGAGGTAGCGTTGTAGATGTGCACGATGACACGCCGCGCGCCGCGCACCGATTCCATGGTGCGGCGGATAAGGTGCTCGCGGGCCTGGCTCAAGACCTCGATGGTCACGTCGTCGGGGATCTCGCCGTTCTCGATGAGCTGGCGGACGAAGTCGAAATCGGTCTGGGAGGCGGAGGGGAAAGCGACTTCGATCTCCTTGAAGCCGATCGCCACGAGCTTGCGGAACATCTGCAACTTGCGGGCGGCGTTCATGGGTTCGAAGAGGGCCTGGTTGCCGTCGCGGAGATCGGTGCTCATCCAGATGGGCGGATGGGTGATCTGGCGGCTGGGCCACTGGCGGTCGGCGAGGGCGACCGGGGGAAAGGCGGAATACTTGGTGTTCGGGTTCTTCAACATGATGATCTTGTCCTTGTCTGTCGTCGGATGCGCTGCGAATGATGGGATGCGGACACGGGGCTGCCAGACTGCCGCGGGTTCGAGGCCTGGCAACCGGGGCGCAGTCGCAGGGACAGCAGGGCAAGATTCGACGAGGTCATGGCAAGGGCTCCAAAGGCTGTGCGTACGGGGGCGCATTCCGCCCACATCGGGCGACACTGGAAAAAACCAACAGGGAGGGGAGATAGATGTGTGCCCGTCAGGGCAGCAGCAGACCCAGCCCGGGGAGGGCCAGAGGAGAGAAGCGAGTGGTCTGTTGCGCGGCGTTCATGAGCGCAAAGTTAGCAGCTGGAAATCTGCGCGTCAAACATTGGTTCGATATGAAGCCCATAGCGGGCATTTATCGTGCCCTCAAACCACATTGCACCCGACGATCTGGTAGCCGGGCCCGTTTTGCAGAATGCCCGCCGGCGTGAGCTTGAGGAGGCGCCCTGCCACCTTGGCGAACACGTGGATGCCGGTGCGCAGTACGCCCGGCTCGCAGGCGATGCGCACACCCCGGCCGGCCACCGGCACGTCGCACAGGATGCCGTTCCAGCTGCGGCTGCCGTCGTCGAACACCAGCAGCTGCGGGTCGCTCGAGATCGTCTGCAGGCCCATCGCGGCGCCCCGCTCGCCCAGGCGGACCCGGCGCACCACGGCCAGCACCCAGCGCCCGCCGTCGCCCAGGTTGGCCGCCACCATCGCCCCGACCCGGCACACCTCGCCATCCACGTTGGGCGACGAGACGGCGAAGCCGTTGCGGCTGGCGTCGGTGAGCGACCAGGCGGCGGCCGGACGCATCAGCGCCTCGCCGGAGATCAGCGAGCGGATGAAGCCCAGCCCCGTCGCCAGCGCGATGGAGCCCTGCACCGGGTGGCGGCGGTACTGCCGCATCGGCGGCACCGGCCCCCACTGGCGCGACAGATGGCGGATCGCCGACGCCACAGCACCCGCGCCGACGCCGGCAAAGGCCGGGTCGAGGGCACCCTCGGCGAGCATCCGGCGCAGCTCGTCGAGCATCGGCACCGCGTCGGCAGCGCGGAAGTAGCGCAGCGAACCCGGCTGGGGCTCGGCCGCCCCGAGCACGCGGCGCGGCGCGGCGAGCTTGGCGAGATCGATCGAGAACAGGCTGCCATCCGCCGGCTCGATGGAGAGGTCGAGGGATGTTTGCAGGTAGCGCACCAGCTTGTCGGTCGCCTCGATGCGGTCGGGCGGCAGCTGGTCGAGGCTGGCGCATTGCAGGGCCACCAGCCGGGTGAACTCGCGGGAGATCGTCGAACGGGTCTCGCGCCCCTCGCGTACCGTGACCGGCACGTTGAGCCCGCCCGCCGCGTGGGCCGCCCGATAGGCGGCGCCGGCCCGGCGCCAGACGGCTTCGGTGAGCTCGTGGTAGTCGAAGGCCACCCACTTCATCTCGCCGGCCGCGGCGCGCACCATGCGGAGCAGCATCTCGAGGCGCAGGCGATTGCCGGGCTCGAGGGAGAAATCGGTGGCCAGGCCGGCCATCACGAGGTCGTAGGCGCGGCCCAGGCTGGCGTAGTAGTCGCGCCCAATCGCCTTGTAGCGCGCGCTGCGCGAGCCATAGGCGTTGGACAGGTAGAGCTCGGAGGCGTAGCGCAGCTGGGGCTGGGCCGCCTCGTCGAGGGCGACGACCAGGCGGGCCAGATCGGCGAAGGGCACCTCTTCGAACTGAAAGGAGTCGAGCCAGCGGATCACCTGGACCAGGGCCGCCGGTGCGCCGTTGCTGCCGATGTCCGCGAGCGTGCGGCCGAGGGCCTCAGCTTGGAGAAGCGGATGCGCCTTCTCGACCACCGTGCCTGCTGCCATAAACACTCGCGCCTTTCAAATTGTTGCAAAATATCGTTAAGCCTTCGATGTTAGCACAAAGGCCTTTCGAGGCCTTTGGCCCCCAGGCGTGCGGGCACACGGGGCGCCCTGGGAGGCAGGATTCGCGGCTTCGCTCGGGCCCGGATCGGTTAAAATCGGGCTCCTTTTTAAAGCCCCGGGCCCGCCATGCGACAGTACCTCGAACTCATGCGCCACGTGGCCGAACGCGGCCACAGCAAGAGCGACCGCACCGGCACCGGCACCCTCTCCGTCTTCGGCTGGCAGATGCGCTTCGATCTGGCCGAAGGCTTCCCGCTGCTCACCACAAAAAAGCTCCACACCCGCTCCATCATCCACGAGCTGTTGTGGTTTCTGCGCGGCGACACGAATATTAAATACCTGAAAGACAACGGCGTTTCGATCTGGGACGAATGGGCCGACGAAAACGGCGAGCTCGGCCCGGTCTACGGCAAGCAGTGGCGCAGCTGGGAAGCCCCTGACGGGCGCAGCATCGACCAGATCAGCCAGCTCATCGCGGCCCTCAAGAACAACCCGGACTCCCGCCGCCACATCGTGTCGGCCTGGAACCCGTCCGAGGTCGACCGCATGGCCCTGCCGCCCTGCCACGCGCTGTTCCAGTTCTACGTGGCCGGCGGCAAGCTGAGTTGCCAGCTCTACCAGCGCAGCGCCGACATCTTCCTGGGCGTGCCCTTCAACATCGCCAGCTACGCGCTGCTCACCCTGATGGTGGCCCAGGTGTGCGGCTACGAGCCGGGTGATTTCGTGTGGACCGGCGGCGACTGCCACCTGTATGCAAACCACCTCGAACAGGCCCAGCTGCAGCTCTCACGCGAACCGCGGGCCCTGCCGCAGCTACGGATCAACCCGGAGGTGAAGGACATCTTCGCGTTCAAGATCGAGGACTTCACCCTCGAGGGCTACGACCCGCACCCGCACATCAAGGCCCCGGTGGCGGTATGAGCAAGCCCATCCTGGCGCTGATCGCCGCCTGCGCCCGCGGCGGCGTGATCGGCGTCGAAAACCGCCTGCCCTGGCACCTGCCCGAAGACATGAAGTTCTTCCGCGAGACCACCCGCGGCAAGCCGGTGATCATGGGCCGCAAGACCTGGGAATCGCTCCCCGCCGCCTTCCGCCCGCTGCCGGGCCGGGTGAACATCGTGGTGAGCCGCAACCCCGCCTTCGAGGCCCGCGGCGCCAGCGTGGTCGCCAGCCTGGAGGCCGCCGTGGCGGCTGCGGGCGACGCCGAGACCGCCTTCGTGATCGGCGGCGCCGAGCTCTACCGCCAGGCCCTGCCGCTGGCCGACCGCCTGGTCCTCACCGAGATCGACCAGCCTTACGAAGGCGACGCCTTCTTCCCCGACTTCGACCGCAGCCTCTGGCACGAAACCGCCCGCGAGCCCCGCGTGGCGGAATCCGGCCTGCCGTTTGCGTTCGTCACCTACGAGCGACAAGGCTAGGGCCGGCAACAGGGGCTGGATCTCGCGGCTAAAGCAAGGGCTTCAGCCACCCCCACAACACGCCGTTCAACTCCGCCGGCCAGCGCTCCAGCGACCACCACAGCGCGAATATCCAGATCGCCAGCGCAATCATTGCCAGATTCCAGCGCAGAAGACGCCGTACCGGTTGAGCGAGACGGGTGAACTCGGCTTTCAGTTCTGGATCGTAACCCTTGTGGAAATCGCCGGCCCCTTCAAGGGCCTTTGCATGGGCTGCGCGCATCCGGTAGGCGGCAAACAGCAACGCCGCCATCAACAGCACGACACACCACAGCAGGAAGTAGCGCAACCCAAGGTCAGGCGCCGGCCAGCGGGCCCGCGCGGTTTGCAGCCAGCGCGGTAATTCGCCGGCCAGATCGGCCTGCAGAAAGCCCATCGACAGCCAAGCCGCCAGCGCCACAGCACCGCTTCCCATCGCAGACTGCAGCACCCAGGTGGTCCAGAACGCAGTCTTGCTCCGCATCGCCTCGTCATTCACCCACACCACCGGCCTCAGAACGAACGCCACCGGCCCCCACAGCCAGGAACTGGCCTTGATGTTCCAGCGGTAGAGCAGAGCCGGGACATAAATCAGAAATATCAAGCCGACTTTGATGACTGCGTTCAACACTCTCTCAACGACCGAACCGCTAGGTAAGGACATACGCCAGAGCTGGGCAACAGGAAGGCCCCCGAAGACCGGACCAGCCCCAGGCAGCAACACAGGCGGATGCAGCAGGTCAATGGTGAGCACGGTTTCCCACCAATTTTTCGCATATTCATCCAATCCTTCACTGAAATGATGCAGGGTTGCACAAAAGCGCATAAGAGTGATTCGCGAGACCATGCCCACCAATGGCAGCAAGGCAAATAACAAAGCCTGCACCTCCTTCGCATGCACAAGCGCACTATTGCCCACGATCGCGCCTGCAACGGTAGCCGCGCCCCTGACCATATCAAAGTCAACGACTGCAATCGTGACAGCTACCGCCGCTGCTATTTTCACGGCAATCTCGACTTCAGCCACATTGAACCTTGCCAACTTGGTTCCTAGAACCAAACCTAACCCAGCGATCACAATCGCGCGTACAACAACAACCGCAAGAACCCCAACCACCACGCATCCGAGGAATGATGACCAACCTCCGAGCCCCGTCAGAAAATCTGGCGCCCACGTGAAACAGATTGACCCACTCGCCATCGCGGCAAAACCCGCAATGACAACAAGTTGCGTCCGGGCGAGCAAGTTCCCACTATTCGAATAGGCTTGGAAGCTCGCCTTCCCCGCCGCAATCGAGGCCGGCGAGCGCAGTAACAGCATGGGCGCGGCCATCAAACCAACAACCGTGAACCAAGGCCACGGCGAGATCGTGGTGATCCACCAGAACAAAGCCACTGCGCACGGGACCTCCAGCACGGCGAGCACCGAAATCTGGCCCCGCGCAATGGATTCGTCGCTGCTGCACCATACCCACTTTCGCGAAGGAGGTTCGAGCGAGGAGGCGGGCTGAGCCGAGGAGTGTTCTGGTTCAACGGACATTGTTAAGGCTCATGAGCTACGGCAAGGCGGAAGCTGCCAGAAATGCTGGACAGGTGTGCCGAAGTGTAAATCGCCTCCTCTGCCCGGCCAAGCGCGCCGCGCCTTCAGACCCGAAATGAAAAAACGCCGCGGACTCCGCGGCGTTTTTATTGGGGCAGACAGGGCGCTCAGCCCCTCACACAATCCACAAAGTAGTGGATGCGCCCGTCCTTCACCTCCTTCACGAGGCCATGCACGTCGGTCTCGAAGCCCGGGAAGCGCTCGTTGAACTCGCGGGCGAACTGCAGGTAGCGCACCACCGTGCGGTTGAAGCGCTCACCCGGGATCAGCAGCGGAATGCCCGGCGGGTAGGGGGTGAGCAGCACGCTGGTGACGCGGCCTTCCAGGTCGTCGATGGGCACGCGCTCGATCTCGCGGTGGGCCATGCGGGCGAAGGCGTCGGCGGGTTTCATGGCCGGCACCATGTCCGAGAGGTACATTTCGGTGGTGAGGCGGGCCACGTCGCTGGCGCGATACACCGCGTGGATGTCGCGGCACAGGTCGCGCAGGCCGACGCGCTCGTAGCGCGGGTTCTTCTGGACGAACTCGGGCAGCACCTTCCAGAGCGGCTGGTTCTTGTCGTAGTCGTCCTTGAACTGCTGCAGCTCGGTCACCATGCTGTTCCAGCGGCCCTTTGTGATGCCGATGGTGAACATGATGAAGAAGCTGTAGAGGCCGCACTTTTCGACGATAACGCCGTGTTCGGCAAGGTACTTGGTGACGATGGCCGCCGGGATGCCGCGCTCGGCAAACTCGCCGTCCACGTCGAGGCCCGGGGTGATGATGGTGGCCTTGATCGGGTCGAGCATGTTGAAGCCTTCGGCCAGATCGCCGAAGCCGTGCCAGCGCTCGCCGGGCTTGAGCATCCAGGCCTCGCGCTCCTCGATGCCTTCCTCAGACAAGTCGTCCGGCCCCCACACCTTGAACCACCAGTCGGCGCCCCACTCCTCGTCCACCTTGCGCATGGCGCGGCGGAAGTCGAGGGCTTCGGCGATGGATTCTTCGACCAGCGCGGTGCCGCCGGGCTCTTCCATCATCGCCGCCGCCACGTCGCAGGACGCGATGATCGCGTACTGCGGGCTGGTGGAGGTGTGCATGAGGTAGGCCTCGTTGAACACGTCGCGGTCGAGGTGCTGGTTCTGGGCGTCCTGCACCAGGATCTGCGAGGCCTGGGACAGGCCGGCCAGCAGCTTGTGGGTGGACTGGGTCGAAAAGATCATCGACTCGCGGCAGCGGGGCCGATCGGCGCCGATGGCGTGGTAATCGCCGTAGAAATCGTGGAAGGCCGCGTGGGGCAGCCAGGCCTCGTCGAAGTGCAGCGTGTCGATCTTGCCGTCGAGTTCGTCCTTGATGGCCTCCACGTTGTAGAGCACGCCGTCGTAGGTGGACTGGGTGATGGTGAGCACCCGCGGCTTGACCGTTTTATCGGCGATGAAGGGGTTGGCGGCGATCTTCTTCTGAATGCTCTCCCAGTCGAACTCGCTGCGCGGGATCGGGCCGATGATGCCGAAGTTGTTGCGGGTCGGCATCAGGAAGACCGGGATCGCGCCGGTCATCATGATCGCGTGGAGCACCGACTTGTGGCAGTTGCGGTCGACCACCACCACGTCGCCCGGCGCCACGGTGGAGTGCCAGACGATCTTGTTGGAGGTGGACGTGCCGTTGGTGACGAAGTACAGGTGGTCGCAGTTGAAGATGCGCGCCGCATTGCGCTCGGAGGCCGCCACCGGGCCGGTGTGGTCGAGCAGCTGGCCGAGCTCTTCGACAGCATTGCAGACGTCGGCGCGGAGCATGTTCTCGCCGAAGAACTGGTGGAACATCTGCCCCACCGGGCTCTTCAGGAAGGCGACGCCGCCGGAGTGGCCGGGGCAGTGCCACGAATACGAGCCGTCGGACGCGTAATGGACCAGGGCCTGGAAGAACGGCGGCGGCAGGGACTCGAGGTAGGCCTTGGCCTCGCGCACCACGTTGCGGGCGATGAACTCCGGCGTGTCCTCGTACATGTGGATGAAGCCATGCAGCTCGCGCAGCACATCGTTGGGGATGTGGCGGGAGGTGCGGGTCTCGCCGTGCAGGAAGATGGGGATGTCGGCGTTGCGCATCCGGATCTCGCTGACGAAGGCGCGCAGGTCGGCGATGGCCTTGGCGGCGGCCTCGGGCGACGAGAACTCCTCGTCGTCGATGGACAGGATGAAGGCCGAGCCGCGGCTCTGCTGCTGGGCGAAGGACGCCATGTCACCGTAGCTGGTCACGCCCAGAACCTGCAGGCCTTCCTTCTCGATGGCTTCCGCCAGGGCGCGGATGCCCAGGCCAGAGGTGTTTTCCGAACGGTAATCCTCGTCGATGACGATGACCGGAAAATTGAAGCGCATGCTCGACTCCTCGATGCCCACGCTGGGGCGGGCGGGATCAACAAAAAGCTTTGGGCGGACCCGCGTGGCTACGCGTGGTCCGCCCGATGTTCAAAACTCTAGCCTACAAGTATTTCAGATTTTCGGCAGCGTGACGCCGGTCTGCCCCAGATACTTGCCGCCCCGGTCTTTGTACGACGTGGCGCACACCTCGTCGGACTCGAAGAACAGCATCTGGGCCACGCCCTCGTTGGCGTAGATCTTGGCGGGCAGCGGCGTGGTGTTGGAAAACTCCAGCGTCACATGGCCCTCCCACTCGGGCTCGAGGGGCGTCACATTGACGATGATGCCGCAGCGGGCATAGGTGGACTTGCCCAGGCACACCGTGAGCACGCTGCGCGGGATGCGGAAGTATTCCACCGTGCGGGCCAGCGCGAAGGAGTTCGGCGGGATGATGCACACGTCGCCGGTGAAATCCACGAAGTTCCGCTCGTCGAAGTTCTTCGGGTCGACGATGGTGGAGTTGATGTTCGTGAAGATCTTGAATTCGTTGGCGACGCGCACGTCGTAGCCGTAGCTCGAGGTGCCGTAGGAGACGATCTTGCCGCCCTCGTTCTGGCGCACCAGCTCCGGGGCAAAGGGCTCGATCATCTGTGCATCGCCCTCCGCCATGCGGCGAATCCACTTGTCCGACTTGATGCTCACGCTGGCAGCCCTTGCTCAAAAACGCGCATTCTACATGCAGCCCGGCGGAAATTTCCGGGCAATCCGCAACGCCATCGCCCGGGGCTGGCCCGAGCAGGCGATGATCAGTCCTTCTTGGGTGCGGGCTCGTCGTCCTTCACCACGTCGTAGATGCCCTTGCCGACCTTGAACGGCACCTTGACGACCTCGACGCCCACGTCGACGGCGGTGCCGACCACCGTGCCGACGATGCAGCCGGACAGGCCCAGGGTTGCAAGCGCGAGCACGCCTGCGCCGGCCAGCTTGATGAAACGCTTCATGTGTTCTGTACCACGATGTTGGGGAATTTGTGGCTCATGTCCTTGGCCCGCTCGGCCACGGTGATCGCCACCCGGCGGGCGATGCCCTTGTAGAGCTCGGCGACACGGCCGTCCGGGTCGGCGACCACGGTGGGCACGCCGCTGTCGACTTCCTTGCGGATCTGGATGTCGAGCGGCAGCGCCCCCAGGAAGGGCACGCCGTAGTCCTTGCACATGGCCTCGCCACCACCGGCGCCGAAGATGTGCTCCTCATGGCCGCACTTCGAGCAGATGTGGATGCTCATGTTCTCGACGATGCCGATGATCGGCACGCCGACCTTCTCGAACATCTTGAGGCCCTTGCGGGCGTCGAGCAAGGCGATATCCTGGGGCGTCGTGACAATCACCGCACCGGTCACCGGAACGGTCTGCGACAGCGTCAGCTGGATGTCGCCGGTGCCCGGCGGCATGTCGATGATCAGGTAATCCAGATCCTGCCAGTGGGTGTCCTTGAGCAGCTGGTTGAGGGCCTGGGTGGCCATCGGGCCGCGCCACACCATCGGCGTCTCCACATCCACCAGAAAGCCGATCGACATCACCTGCAGGCCGTGGGCCTCGAGCGGCTCCATGGTCTTGCCGTCGTGGCTCTCGGGGCGCTCGCCGCCGATGCCCAGCATCTGCGGCTGGGACGGGCCGTAGATGTCGGCGTCCAGCATGCCCACCCTGGCCCCTTCGGCCACCAGCGCCAGCGCCAGGTTGACCGCCGTGGTGCTCTTGCCCACGCCGCCCTTGCCCGAGGCCACCGCGATGATGTTCTTCACCCCCGGCAGCAGCTTCACGCCCTGCTGCACGGCGTGGGGGACGATCTTGACGTGCACATTGGCGCTCACGTTGCCGACGCCCGGCACCGCCTTCACCTGGGCGATCAGCGCGGCACGGATGGCGTCGATCTGCGTTTTTGCCGGGTAGCCCAGCTCGATGTCGAAGGACACGTCGGCGCCGCTCACGCGCAGGTTCTTCACCGCGCGGGACGCAACGTAATCCTTGCCGGTGTTGGGGTCGGCAAACTGCTTGATGCTGTCGAGGACGCTTTGTTCGCTGAGGCTCATGGTGTCGGTGGCCGGTTTGCGGCGAAAGAAGGAGAACATGGGTCGGACGGGAGCGGTAAAACCCGAGTAATTTGGTACAGTTTAACCAAAAGCCGGCCCGACGTTAAGCACCGGGCCGAATGCCACGCCGGGCACCACGCCTCGGCCCGGTACGGAGAGCCCCGCAGCGCCCCGGCGCGCACCGCAGCCCGCACCGCAACCCTTGGGCCGGCCCGCGCTTTGCTAGAATGCGGGGCTTAGAACAATCACGCATCAGGCCCCACCCATGACTTCCGTGCGCAAGATCCTCGTCACCAATGCCCTGCCCTACGCCAACGGCGACATCCACCTCGGCCACCTGGTGGGCTACATCCAGGCCGACATCTGGGTGCGTTACCAGCGCATGCGCGGCAACCAGGTGCATTACGTCTGCGCCGACGACACCCACGGCACGCCGGTCATGCTGCGCGCCGAAAAAGAGGGCCTGACCCCCGAGCAGCTCATCGACCGCGTGCACGGCGAGCACAGCCGCGACTTCCGCGACTTCGGCGTGGCCTTCGACAACTACCACTCGACCCACAGCCCCGAGAACCGCTGGTACGCCGAAGACATCTACACCCGGCTGCGCGACGGCGCCAAGCTCATCGACACCCGCTCCATCGAGCAGTTCTACGACCCGGTCAAGGAGATGTTCCTGCCCGACCGCTTCATCAAGGGCGAGTGCCCCAAGTGCGGCGCGGCGGACCAGTACGGCGACAACTGCGAGGCCTGCGGCGCCGCCTACGCCCCCACCGAGCTCAAGAACCCCTACTCGGCCGTCTCCGGCGCCAAGCCGGTGCTGCGCACCTCAGAGCACTACTTCTTCCGCCTGTCCGACCCGCAGGCCGTCGAGTTCCTGCGCGGCTGGACCCAGGGCAGCACCCCCGACGGCAGCCGCCGCCTGCAGCAGGAGGCCGCCAACAAGATGAAGGAGTGGCTCGGCGAGGCCGGCGAGAACAAGCTCTCCGACTGGGACATCTCCCGCGACGCGCCCTACTTCGGCTTCGAGATCCCCGGCGCGCCGGGCAAGTACTTCTATGTGTGGCTCGACGCCCCGATCGGCTACTTCGCCAGCTTCAAGAACCTCGCCGACAAGCGCGGCGACATTAACGTCGCCGAATTCACCGAAGCCGGCCCGGCCGCGGCGGCCGGCACCGAGCTGATCCACTTCATCGGCAAGGACATCCTGTATTTCCACGCCCTGTTCTGGCCCGCGATGCTGCACTTCGCCGGCTACCGCGCGCCGACCCAGCTGAGCGTGAATGGCTTTCTCACCGTCGACGGCGCCAAGATGAGCAAGAGCCGCGGCACCTTCATCACCGCCCGCAGCTACCTCGATCAAAAGCTCAACCCCGAGTGGCTGCGCTACTACTTCGCCGGCAAGTCCAACGGCACCATGGAAGACGTCGACCTCAACCTCGACGACATGATCGCCAAGGTCAATTCCGATCTGGTCGGCAAGTTCGTCAATATCGCCAGCCGCTGCGCGGGCTTCATCGCCAAGCGCTTTGGCGGCCAGCTCGCCGCCCACGACCCGGCCATCGGCCTCGACTGGAAGGCCGACGAGGTCGCCGCCGCCTTCGAGGCCCGCGACTTCAGCCGCGCCCTGCGCAAGATCATGGAGTTCGCCGACCAGGCCAACGGCTACGTCAACGACAACAAGCCCTGGGAGCTCGCCAAGCTCGAGGGCCAGGACGCCCGCCTGCACGTCGTGTGCTCCACCGCAATCAACATCTTCAAGGCCCTCACCGGCCTCCTCAAGCCCGTGCTGCCGGCCCTCGCCGCCCAGGTCGAGGACTTCCTGGCGATCACCCCGATCACCTGGGCCGACGCCCTCGCGCCGCTCCCCGCCGGCCACGCCATCAAGCCCTACACCCACCTCATGACCCGCATCGAGCGCAAGCAGGTCGACGCCCTCCTCGAGGCCAACCGCGACTCCCTCGCCCCGGCCGCCGACGCCAAGCCGGCCAAGGCTGCCGCCAAGGAGGCCCACTCCGAGCAGCGCCACGCCCAGCACCAGGCCCACGCCGCCGCCACCGAAACCGCCCAGGCCAGCGAGTTCGAGCCCTTCATCTCGATCGACGACTTCACCAAGGTCGACCTCCGCATCGCCCGCATCGTCTCGGCCGAGCACGTCGAGGGCGCAGCCAAGCTCATCAAGCTGATGCTCGACATCGGCGAGCCGCAGCCGCGCCAGGTGTTCGCCGGCATCAAGAGCGCCTACGACCCGGCCACCCTGGTCGGCCGCCTCACCGTGATGGTCGCCAACCTGGCGCCGCGCAAGATGAAGTTCGGCATGTCCGAGGGCATGGTGCTGGCCGCCTCCGGCGAGGGCAACCCCGGCCTCTTCATCCTCAGCCCCGACGCCGGCGCCCAGCCCGGCATGCGGGTCAAGTGACGGCCCGGGCGGCGCCACACGCCGGGCTACGTAAGCCCAGCGTCAGCGCCGCCCCCTAGACTGAGTCCCGACATGCAAAACCGGCAATCTCCCCTTCCCCGCCTCACCCCGGCCTTCTGGGGCTGGGCGCTGCTCGACATCATCGGCGTGCTGGTGCTCGCGGTGGGCGCGGCCTACCTCATGGAAGACCGTGCCTCCATCCTGCCCGGCTTTCCGGCCAACACGCTGCAGGCCTGGATCTGCATCGGTGGTGGCATCGTCACCGTCTTCATCGCGGCCGTGAAGATGCTGGTCGAGGTCATGCATGCCGCCTCCCGCGGCAAATCCGCCGCCAACGACGGCCGCTTCTCGTAGATCACGCCGGCCGTGCCGCTGACCCCGAGCAAACGCTGGATCATCCAGCACCGCACCGGCCCCGGCCAAAGCCCTCCGCACCTGGCGCCCCACGGCGCCGCGCCCATTCCCCCTCGACTGCGGAGGCACCATGAAATTCTCGTTCCACCCCAAGCTCCTCGACACCCTGCCCGGCTACGGCAAGGGGCAGCTCAGCCATGACGTCTCCGCCGGCCTGACGGTCGGCGTACTGGCGCTGCCGCTGGCGATGGCCTTCGCGATTGCCTCCGGCATGTCGCCCACCGCCGGCATCTGGACGGCCATCGTGGCCGGCTTCATCATCTCGGCCCTCGGCGGCTCGCGGGTGCAGATCGGCGGCCCCACCGGCGCCTTCATCCCCATCATCTACGCCATCGTCGTCGACTACGGCGTGCAGAACCTGCTGGTGGCCACCATGCTGGCCGGCGCCATGCTGGTGGCGATGGGCGTCTTCCGCATCGGCAACCTGATCCGCTTCATCCCCAAGACGGTGGTGATCGGCTTCACCAACGGCATCGCGGTGGTGATCTTTCTCGCCCAGATCAAGGATTTCCTCGGCCTCCAGATCGAGCACATGCCCGGCGAGTTCTTCGGCAAGGTCAAGGCCCTGGTCACCCACCTGGACACCCTCGACATCCCCACCGTCGCCCTGTCGGTGGCCTCGCTGCTGGTGCTGCTGTCGTGGAACCGCCTGGCGCGGCGCTACCCGGCGGTCGGCCGGCTGCCGGGGCCGCTGGGTGTGCTGGTGCTGGCCACCGCGGCCAACGCCATCCTGCAGCTGCCGGTCGAGACCATCGGCAGCCGCTTCAACGGCATCCCCCAGGAGCTGCCCGCCATCGGGCTGCCCGAGCTCTCCCTCGCCACGCTGGGCAAGCTGATCTCCCCGGCGCTCACCATCGCGCTCCTGGGCGCCATCGAATCGCTGCTGTCGGCGCGGGTCGCCGATTCGGCCATCGACGACCGCCACGACCCCAACCAGGAGCTCATCGCCCAGGGCCTCGCCAACCTGGTGGCGCCGCTCTTCGGCGGCTTTGCGGCCACCGGCGCCATCGCCCGCACCGCCACCAACGTGCGCACCGGCGGCCGCACGCCGGTGGCCGGCATCGCCCACGCGTTCGTGCTCCTCGCCATCGTGCTGGTGTTCGCCCCCTTCGCCCGCCACATCCCCCTCGCCACCCTGTCGGCGATCGTCGTGGTGGTGTCGATCAACATGGGCGAATGGCACGAGTTCAAGGGCCTCAGCCGCTTCTCGCTGCCCTACCGCACGACCCTGCTGACCACCTTCTTCGTCACCGTGCTGTTCGACCTCACCCTCGCCGTCGAGCTCGGCATGGTGCTGGCGAGCCTGTTCTTCATCTACCGGATGTCCGACCTCACCCGCGTCGAGCGCCTGCCCCTCGCCGAGCTGTCGATGATGCCCGGCTTCCTCTACCCCGACGGCGCCCCGCGGGTGGTGGCCTATTCCGTGTACGGCTCGCTGTTCTTCGGCGCCATCCACAAGCTCGAGGCCCTGCTCGACCCCGCCGAGAACCACCCCGAGGTGGTCATCCTCGAGATGCAGCACCTGGTGAGCATGGACACCACCGGCATGGAAGGCCTCGAGAGCCTGTGCAAGAACCTCCACAAACGCGGCTGCGCGCTGATCCTGTGCAACCTCAACACCCAGCCCGAATCCCTCATCCGGCGCTCGGGCTTCGGCGACGAGGTCGGCCCCAACAACCTGTGCAGCGACCTCTACAGCGCCCTCGCCCGGGCCCGCCAGCTCCTGCCGAGGTTCATGGATGAAGACACCCTCTGAAGCGTCCGCCCGCCTGCTGCGCATCCGCGGCCTGGTGCAGGGAGTCGGCTACCGCAACGCCCTTCACCTTGAAGCCACCCGCCTCGGGCTCTCCGGCTGGGTGCGCAACCGCAGCGACGGCAGCGTCGAGGCCCTCGTCGCCGGCCCCGCACCGGCCCTCGACGAACTCATCGCCTGGGCGCGCCGTGGGCCACCGGCCGCCCGGGTCGGCGAGGTGAGCTGGGAGGCCGCCCCAGCCCCCGTCGAGGCGGGTTTCCGCCGCGAGGAGACCCTTTAACCTGGAAGGCATCCATGCGGTTCTCGAGGCAGCGGAAAGCGGTCAACTGCCGTTTCTAGGTTCAACACGCACCGCCGGCCCACATTGCACGCAAGACGGGCAGATAATCGCCGTTATCACTCAACATCTGCCACCTGCCCAACCGCCTCGCGCCCCACCTGCGAACATGGACGCTCCTTTCCCCTCTGCCGGTGACGACCCGTGGGACTTTCCGATGTCCCTGTTCGAGCACTTTCCCACGCTCATCTGGCGTGCCGGCACCGACACCCACTGCAACTACTTCAACCAGACCTGGCTCGACTTCACCGGCCGCAGCCTCGCCGAGGAGGTGGGTAACGGCTGGACGCGGGGCGTTCACAGCGAAGACTTCGACCGCTGCGTGCGCACCTACCTCGAGCACTTCGCGGTGCGCACCCCCTTCGAGATGGAATACCGGCTGCGCCGCCACGACGGCGAGTACCGCTGGATCATCGACGCCGGCCGCCCGATCTACGCCCGCAACGGCGAGTTCGCCGGCTACATCGGCTCCTGCCTCGACATCACCGACCGCCGCAACACCGAGGCCGAGCTGCGCGACCGCGAGCAGCACATGCGCACCCTGCTGTCGGCGATGGGCGAAGGCGTGATCCTGCGCGACGCCACGGGCCGGGTGCAGAGCTACAACGCCGCCGCCGCCGAGCTGCTCGGCCTCAGCCCCCAGGAGATGGCCGACTGGCAGACCGAGGACGGCCGCCTGCGCTATTTCGATGAAAACGGCGACATCTTCCCGCCCCGTCACATTCCGTCCCTGCGCGCGCTGGCCAGCGGCAAACCCAAAACCGGCACCCTCGGCATCGAGCGCCCGGACGGCAGCCGGCGCTGGCTGTGGATCAACGCCAAGCCCTTCTTCGACGACGAGAGCGGCGAGCTCCGCGGCGTGGTCAGCACCCTCGCCGACATCACCCTCGGGCGGGAGCACGAAGAGCAGCGGCGGCTCGCCCTCACGGTGTTCCGCAACAGCGTCGAGGCGATCATCGTCACCGACGCCGAAGAGCGCATCCTGTCGGTCAACCAGGCCTTCACCGAGGTCACCGGCTATGCGGCCGAGGACGTCATCGGCAAGACGCCGCGCCTGCTCGGCTCGGGCACCCACGGCCGCGAGTTCTACGAAGCCATGTGGCGCGACCTGCGCATCCTCGGCGTCTGGAAGGGCGAGATCCAGGACCGCCGCAAGGACGGCAGCCTCTACCCGGCCTCCCTGTCGATCAGCACGGTGCGCGACAGCAACGGCCGCATCACCCACTACGTGGCGGTGTTTTCCGACATCACCGAGCGCAAGGCCTCGGAGGCCCGCATCGCCTACCTGGCCCAGCACGACGCCCTCACCGGCCTGCCCAACCGGGCCCTGCTGCAGGACCGTCTCGACCAGGCCCTGGCCCACGCCACCCGCCAGGGCAAGCGCATCGCGCTGATGTTCCTCGACCTCGACCGCTTCAAGACCATCAACGACTCCCTCGGCCACCTCACCGGCGACAAGCTGCTGCAGGGGGTGGCCGGGCGGCTCCGCCAATGCGTCCGCGAGACCGACACGGTGAGCCGGCAGGGGGGCGACGAATTCATCATCGTGCTCACCGGCGTCGATTCACCCGACGAGGCCGGGCGGGTCGCCGCCAAGATCCTCGACCAGCTGGATGCGGCCTTCGACGTGGACGGCCAGCAGCTGCGCACCTCGTTCTCGATCGGCATCGCCCTCTTCCCGGAGGACGGCCATGACCCCGAGACGCTCATGAAGAACGCCGACACGGCCATGTACCACGCCAAGGAGAGCGGCCGTAACACCTACCGCTTCTTCGACGAGCGCATGAACGTGAACACCCTCGAGCGCCTGCAGCTCGAGAACGGCCTGCGCCAGGCCATCGGCCGCCAGGAGCTGCGGCTCGCCTACCAGGCCCAGGTGGATCTGGCCAGCGGCCGCATCATCGGCCTCGAGGCGCTGCTGCGCTGGGCCAGCGAGCCCCTCGGCAACGTGCCGCCGTCCCGCTTCATCCCGCTCGCCGAGGAGTGCGGGCTGATCATCCCGATCGGCGACTGGGTGCTGCGGGAGGCCTGCCGCCAGGCCCGCCAGTGGCAGGACGCGGGCCTCGACCCGGTGCCGGTGGGGGTCAATCTGTCGGCGCTGCAGTTTCGCCGCAGCGACATCGTCGCGGGGGTCGCCGCGGCCCTCGACGAGAGCGGCCTGGACGGCCGCTGGCTGGAGCTCGAGCTCACCGAGTCGCTGCTGATGGAATCCGGCCCCGACGTGATCCTCACCCTCGGCCGCCTGAAGGCGCTGGGCGTGCGCCTGTCGATCGACGACTTCGGCACCGGCTACTCCAGCCTCGCCTACCTCAAGCGCTTCCCGGTCGACCGGCTCAAGATCGACCAGAGCTTCGTGCGCGACCTGGCCCAGAACCCGGACGACGCGGTGATCATCCGCACCATCATCCAGCTCGGCCACAACCTGCGCCTCGAAGTCATCGCCGAGGGCACCGAGACCCTCGAGCAGATGGACTTCCTGCGCCGCGAAGGCTGCACCGCCGCCCAGGGCTACCTGTTCAGCCGCCCCGTGCCGGCCGACGCCATCCCGGCCCTGCTGCAGCGCGGCCTGCCCCTCAACCGCTGAAGGCCGCCCCCATCGCGGCCAGCGCCTCGGCCACCCCGGGTTCGCCCTCGGCCGGGGCCCAGGTGCCCCACTCGGCATCCAGCGGCACCGCGTAGGGGCCGGCCTTGGCCTCGATGAACAGCGTCCCGGCCGCCAGGCACACGATGCTGTGGAAGACCCCGGGCGGAATGTTGTAGCCGATCACCGCCCCGCCCGGCGCCATCTCGCGGGCCGCCTGCAGCCGCCCCTCGTCATCGAACACCAGCACCCCGAGCCGCCCGCGCAGCACGATGATGGTCTCGGCCTTGTTGGGGTCGAGGTGACGATGGGGCCGCACGTAAGAGCCGGGCTCCATCGCCACCAGCATCCGATGCGCCGGCGCCTCCGGGCTGTCATGCAGGTTGTGATGGGCCCGCAGGCGGGGCACGTCGCGCGCGCGGGCGCTGAGTTCGTCGAGCAGGGCGGCGTCTAAGAAGAAATCGGACATGGGGTGGGTGGGGAGTGGGAAATGGGTAATGGGGATTGGGTGGAGCGGGCTCGACGGGCGTCACCCGGAGGCAGGCTGCGGAGGGGCGTTGGGGGAGTCGGGTCGGAGTGAGGATGGGCTAGGTTTGAGCGAGGACGAGTCAGGTCTGAGCGAGGCTGGGCTAGGTTTGAGCGAGGACGAGTCAGGTCTGAGTGAGGCTGGGTCAGGTCTGAGTGAGGACGAGTCAGGTCTGAGTGAGGCTGGGTCAGGTCTGAGCGAGGACGAGTCAGGTTTGAGTGAGGCTGGGTCAGGTCTGAGCGAGGACGAGTCAGGTTTGAGCGAGGCTGGGTCAGGTCTGAGCGAGGACGAGTCAGGTTTGAGTGAGGCTGAGTCAGGTTTGAGTGAGGCTGAGCCAGCAAACCGGGGGAGTGTCAGTGGGAACCCGCCCCCACTCCCCACTACCCACACCCCACCCTACGGATAGATCACCTCCACCGCCCCCGGCGGCAGCCATTCGCGCAGGCTGTCGAGCAGGCTGTCGTCGGGGCGTACGCGCCAGTTGGGGCCGAGGGGCAGGTCGCCCTCGGCCTGGGCGTTGCGGTAGCGCACGCGGAGCTGGCAGTCGCCCTCGCGGAAGGGTTCGAGGGCGGCCTGCAGGCGATCGACGGCCGCCACCGGGCCGCCGGCCTCGCCCACCTCGCCGTTGAGCCGCAGCTGCAGCGCCCGGGCGAAGCGGCCGCGGGCTTCGCCGAGGGTCATCAGCTTGTCGGCGACGATGCGCAGGCCGCCCGAGAAGTCGTCGTTGCTCACCTTCACCTCGACGATCAGCACCTCATCGATGACGATGCGCTGGCGGTTGTTGTCGAAGACCTCGGAGAACACCGACACCTCCCGCGGCGTGGTGCCGTCGTCGAGGAGCACGAAGGCGATCTTGCCGCGGGCGGTCATCTTGGCGCGCACCTCCATCACGACCCCGGCGAGGGTGATGAGCTCCTTGCTCGGCTCGAGCTGGGACAGGGGGCGCCGCACGAAGCGCCGCACCTCGTCCCGGAAGGCGTTGAAGGGGTGGCCGGATAGAAAGAAGCCGATGGCGAGCTTCTCCTCACGCAGCTTGTCGCGCTCGCCCCACGGGCGCACCTTGACGTAGTCGGCCATCGGCGGCGCGGCTTCGCCGGGAATGTCGAAGAGGCCGCCCTGCAGGGCGTTGGCGGCGATCTGGTCGGCGGCCTCGATGGCCAGGCCGACACTGGCGAGCAGGGTGTGACGCTCGGCCGGCTGGCTGGGAGCGATGGTGTCGAAGGCGCCGGCCCGCACCAGGGCTTCAATGACGCGGCGGTTGGCGAGGCGCTTGTCGACGCGGCAGGCGAAGTCGAAGAGGTCCTTGAAGGGCCCGCCCTTGTCGCGCGCGGCCAGGATCGCCCGCACCGCCGGCTCGCCGACGCCCTTCACGGCGCCGAGGCCGTAGCGGATGGTCTTGGAATCGGTGGGCACGAAGCGGTAGTCGGAGGCGTTCACGTCCGGCGGCAGCACCTTGATGCCGTTGGCCACCGTGTCTTCGTAGAAGATCTTGATGGTGTCGGTGTTGTCCAGGTCGGCCGACATGGTGGCCGCCATGAAGGCCGAGCAGTGGTAGGCCTTGAGCCAGGCAGTGTGGTAGGTGACCACCGCGTAGGCGGCCGTGTGCGACTTGTTGAAGCCGTACTCGGCAAACTTGGTCATCAGGTCGAAGAGCTGCTCGGCCAGCGCCGGGTCGTAGCCCTTGGCCTTGGCACCGGCGGCGATGGTCTCGCGGTGCTTGGCCATCTCGTCGGCCTTCTTCTTGCCCATCGCCCGGCGCAGCATGTCGGCGCCGCCCAGGGTATAGCCCCCGATGATCTGGGAGATCTGCATCACCTGTTCCTGGTACACGATCACCCCGTAGGTGGGCGACAGGCAGGCGGTGAGGTCGGGGTGGAAGTAGTCGATGGCCTGCTGGCCCTTTTTACGCAGGATGAAGTCGTCCACCATGCCCGAGCCGAGCGGCCCCGGGCGGTAGAGCGCCAGCACGGCGATGATGTCCTCGAAACGGTCGGGGGCGAGCTTTTTAAGGAGCTTCTTCATGCCGTCCGATTCCACCTGGAAGATCGCGGTGGTGTTGGCTTCGCGGAGGATCTGGTAGGCGGCCTGGTCTTCGAAGCCGAGGCTCATCAGATCGGGCCGGCTGCCTGTCAGCTGCTTCACGTATTCGAGGGCGAGCTCGATGATGGTGAGGTTCCGGAGGCCCAGGAAGTCGAACTTGACGAGGCCCACCGCCTCCACGTCGTCCTTGTCGAACTGGGACACCGGGGTGGCGTCCTCGCCGTCGGCGATGTAGAGCGGGCAGAAGTCGGTGAGCTTGCCCGGCGCGATCAGCACCCCGCCGGCGTGCATGCCGACGCCGCGGGTGAGGCCCTCGAGGGGCTCGGCGAGGCTCCACAGCTCCTGGATCGACTCGCCGTCGCTGGAGTCGTTCATCAGCTCGTTGATCTGCGGCTCCTGGGCGCGGGCGTCGGAGAGCGACAGGGGCTTGTTCTGCACCACCGGGATCAGCTTGGAGAGGCGGTCGCACAGGCCGTAGGGCAGGTCGAGCACGCGGCCGACGTCGCGCACCACGGCCTTCGAGGCCATGGTGCCGAAGGTGGCGATCTGGCTGACGGCGTCCTTGCCGTAGCGCTCGCGCACGTATTCGATCACGCGGTAGCGGTTGTCCTGGCAGAAGTCGATGTCGAAGTCGGGCATCGACACCCGCTCGGGGTTGAGGAAGCGCTCGAACAGCAGCGCGTAGGCGAGCGGGTCGATGTCGGTGATCTTGAGCGAATAGGCCACCAGCGAGCCGGCACCCGAGCCCCGCCCCGGGCCCACCGGCACGCCGTTGGCCTTGCCCCACTGGATGAAGTCGGCAACGATCAGGAAGTAGCCCGGGAAGCCCATCTGGATGATGGTGTCGGTCTCGAACTTGAGCCGGTCTTCGTAGCGCTGGCGCTGCTGCTCGCGCTCCTCGGGCTGCGGGTAGAGCTGGACGAGGCGCTCCTCGAGGCCGGCCTTGGCTTCCTGGATCAGGAAGTCGTCGAGGCTCATGCCCTCGGGCGTCGGGAAGAGCGGCAGGAAGTTCTTGCCCAGCTGCACCGTGAGCGAGCAGCGGCGGGCGATCTCGACGCTGTTCTCGAGGGCCTCGGGCAGGTCGGCGAAGAGCGCCGCCATCTCGTCCTGGGTCTTGAAGTACTGCTGCTCGGTGAAGTCTTTCGGCCGGCGCTTGTCGGACAGCACGTAGCCCTCGGCGATGCACACCCGGGCCTCGTGGGCCTTGAAGTCTTCGGGGCGGGTGAACTGGATCGGGTGGGTCGCCACCACCGGCAGCTCGAGCTTGGCGGCGATCGCCACGGCCTCGCGGATGTAGGTCTCGGTGCCCGGGTGGCCGGCGCGCTGGAGCTCGATGTAGAAGCCGCCAGGAAAACGCCGCGACCAGTCGGCCGCGAGCTGTTCGGCGAGGCGGGTGTTACCGGCGGCCAGCGCATGGCCCACGTCGCCGTCACGGGCGCCGGAGATGCACAGCAGGTCGGAGGCGGACTCGGCGGTCAGCCAGTCGCGGCGGATCTCGGCCCGGCCGCGGTACTTGTTCTCCATGTAGGCGCGGGTCAGCAGTTCGCACAGCTGGCCGTAGCCCTGGCGGTTCTTGCAGATCAGCAGCACCCGGTAGGGCTTGTCCCGGTCGGGCTCGGCGGTGATCCAGCAGTCGGCGCCGATGACGGGCTTGATGCCCTTGCCACGGGCGCCCTTGTAGAACTTGACCATCCCGAACAGGTTGGCCAGATCGGAGATGCCGAGGGCCGGCATGCCGTCGGCGGCAGCGCGGGCGATGGCGGCATCCACCTGCACGATCCCGTCGGAGATCGAGTATTCGGTGTGAACGCGCAGATGGACGAAACGGGGGGCGTGGGATTCAGGCATCCGCGGATTTTACCCGCCACCCGCGGCCCCATCACCCCCAGGGTGCAATTTCTCGCTGCGGCGCTAGCGCCCGGCGGCCTCCAGCGACCGGCGCAGGCGCATCTGCAGGAGGATGTTGTCGGCCTGCAGCTGCAGGCTGCGGGAGCGCTCGAACCACAACGGCTGCCGGGTCTCGAAGCCCTGCACCATGGCCTGGAGCGCGTCGCGGCGGGTCTGGGCGTAATGCACCAGCTCGTCGCGCTGCATCTCCTGGCCGGCCGGGACCTGGCGCCAGCCGAGCTGGGTGATGGCGCGCTCCCAGCGGGGGATGAGGTCGTGCTCGAGCTTGTCGAGGGCGGCGCTGTCGCTCAGGCGTTTCTGGCGCAGCGCCTCGAGGAGCGCGGCCTGCTCCCGCAGCAGCTCCTGCTCGTCCACCGAGAAGCGCTGCAGGGCCTGGGTGTAGGCGCTGTCCACCTCGAAGCGGCGCACGCTCTGGGGCGCCGACCACCACAACCCGGCCCCGAGCGCGATGCTGAGGGCGACCCCGCCCAGCGCCCGGGGCGAGCGCCAGCTCACCGGCTCGGGCGCCACCACCGGCTGGGCCAGCGCCGCGCCCATCACCAGCCCACCGAGCAGCCCGCCCAGGTGGGCGGCGTTGTCGATACCGGGGATGGAGAAGCCTGCAAACAGCGAATAACCGATGAAGCCCAGCGTCCCCGCGCGCATCTCGCGGAAGATCTCGTTGGGCACCGAGCCGCGCTGGAGCACCAGATAGGCCAGCAGCGCGCCATAGACGCCGAAGATCGCCCCCGAGGCGCCCACGCTCACCGGCCCCGGCTTCCACCACAGGCTGGCCAGGTTGCCCAGCAGCCCGGCCACCAGGTAGAGCACTGCGAAACCGGCACGGCCATACAAGCGCTCGACCACCTGCCCGGCCTGGTGCAGGGCCCACATGTTGAGGCCCACGTGGAGCAGCCCGCCGTGCAGGAAGAGCGCCGTGAAGAGGCGCCACGGCTCGTCCTTCTGGACCAGCGGTGCGAAGTTTCCGCCCATCCGGATCAGCAGATCGGAGGGGATCTGCATCGGGTTCATGCACAGGAGGGCGAGCAGCGCGAAGATCAACGCATTGGCGACCACCAGGGCGCGTGTGACCACCGCCCCCTCGACCCGGGAAAACAGCACGTTGATGAAAGTGTCGTAGTTCAAGGAGAGCGCCAGGCTGGTGACAGATCGATCCCGATTATACCCACGGCCTCCCCCTCGCCGCCCCCGACCTGCCGGCCTCGCCCCGCCGGCCCGGCCGGTGTTTCGTGACGGATGGCCGCAAGCATCACAACAAGGCGCAAGCCACCCGATTTGAGGCAATATAATAAAAGGTTATCTCGCACACCCCAGGGCACCATGATCCACGTCCTCAAGCACGTCGAATCGATCACCCAGCACCGGGACCGCAGCCTGCTCGAGGCCGGCGTTGCATCGGCCCTCTTCGAGCTGGTGAAGGCGAAGGAGGTCAACCTCTACAAGGTGCAGTCCGAAGAGAGCGGCCATTTTCTCGAGCGGGTCACCCACGTCGGCCAGGATGGCCTGCGTTTCAACTCCGAGTTCGAGCCGGGCAGCGACCCGGTGCCGGTCAGCACACGGCCCGAGATGCAGGCCTGCGTCGAAGCGGCCCAGATCGTCCGGCGCCACGATGAGGCGGGCGGAGTGTTCGTGCATTGCTTCCCGATCCGCGTCGAACGGGGCGTGCTGGGGGTGCTCGAGGTCATCTGCGCCGCGCCCCTCGACGATGACGACCTGGGCACCGCCGAAGGCTTTCTGGGGCTCTACCGCAACTACCTCAACCTGCTCGACTACAGCGAGCGCGACACCCTTACGGGGCTGCGCAACCGCAAGACCTTCGACGAGAACATCGGCAAGATTCTCGGCAACATCGCCCGCCCCACCGACGACGACAAGCGCCGTCGACGCCCCGAGGACAGCCACCAGCACTGGCTGGCGGTGGTGGACGTGGATCACTTCAAGCGGGTCAATGACCAGTTCGGCCACCTGTACGGCGACGAGGTGCTGCTGCTGCTCGCCCGCATCATGCGCCAGAGCTTCCGGCAGCAGGACAAGCTGTTCCGCTTCGGCGGAGAAGAGTTCGTGGTGGTGCTGCGGGCGGCGACCGAGGCCGAGGTGCACCGCGCCCTCGAGCGCTTTCGCCGGGCCGTCGAAGACTACAACTTTCCGCAGATCGGCCGGGTGACCGCCAGCATCGGCTACACCATGATCAAGCCCGAGGACACCATCCCCGAGATCGTCGGGCGGGCCGACGACGCGCTGTATGTGGCCAAGGAAAACGGCCGCAACCAGCTCGCCAACTACGAGGCCCTGCTGGCCGAAGGCATGATCTCGGTGCGCGAGCAGCCCTCCGGCGACATCGAACTCTTCTGAAAACCGGCACAGCGCCGCGCCCCCAAAGCCGGGGGCGCGTGCTTACCTGGCGGCGGCCTGGGCCGGCAGATCCTTCAGGGCCTGCTTGCGCTCGCCTTCGGCAGCGTAGATGCGGCCCTGCTGCTCATCGGTGAGCGGCGCCTTCAGGTCGCGCTCGAGGGCGTTGTAGATGCGCGGCAGGCGGTCGGTCAGGCGGCCCTTGGCGGGGATCGCCCGAAGCACCTGCTCGCGGCTCGCCCCGCTGATGAGCATCACCTTCTGCACAAAAGCCTCCTCGATGCGGCGGGTTTCGGCCTGCAGGTAGGCCACCTGGATCGGCGTCAGGACGGGTGCCGCGGGCGACTGGGCGAGGCCCGGCCGGGGCGACAGACCGAGGGACAGGACAAGAAGGGCCGCCAGCAGGCCGCCGCGGGAAATCAGGCTTTTCATGTTCACGGAATCAATACGGTGGAGCCGGTGGTACGCCGCGCCTCGAGCGCCGCGTGGGCCAGCGCGGCATCCTTGAGGGGATAACGCTGGTTGACCGAGATGCGCACCTGCCCCGCGGCGACCATGGCAAAGAGCTCGTCGGCCATCGCCAGCAGGTCGGCCCGGCGGGCGGTGTAGTGGAACAGGGTCGGCCGGGTGAGGAACAGGGAGCCCATCTTCGCCAGCAGGGCCGGCTCGAAGGCCGGCACCGGCCCCGAGGCGTTGCCGAAACTGACCATCATGCCGAGGGGGCGCAGGCAGGCCAGGGAGTCCATGAAGGTATCCTTGCCGATCGAGTCGTAGACCACCGGCACACCCTCACCGGCGGTGATCTCGCGCACCCGCACCGAGACCTTCTCGCGGCTCGTCACGATGGGGTGGTCGCAGCCGTGGCTGCGGGCGAGTTCGGCCTTCTCGTCGGAGCTCACGGTGCCGATCACGGTGGCGCCGAGGGCCTTTGCCCACTGGCAGACGATCAGCCCGACGCCGCCGGCCGCGGCATGGATGAGGATGGTGTCGCCCGGCTGCACGCGATAGGTGCGCCGCAGCAGGTACTGGGCGGTGAGGCCCTGCATCATGACCGCTGCGCCCTGCTCGAAGGACAGCGCGTCGGGCAGCTTCACCAGCTCACAGGCGGCAATGTTGCGCGCTTCGGAGTAAGCCCCCAGCGGCCCGCCCGCGTAGGCGACCCGGTCGCCCGGGGCGAATTCGGTGACGCCCTCGCCCACCGCCTCCACGACGCCGGCAGCCTCTTGGCCGAGGCCGGACGGCAGCGGCACCGGGTAGAGCCCGGAGCGATGATAGGTGTCGATGAAATTGACGCCGACCGCCAGGTGGCGGACCTGCACCTCGCCGGTAGCCGGCGCAGGCAGGCTGGCCTCGACCCATTGCAGGACGTCGGGGCCGCCGATGCGGTCAAAGCGGATGAGACGGGGCATGCGTCACCTCAGGCAGATCTGTATGACACAGATTGTACCGGACGAAGTGAGGCAGACGCATGACCGCCGCCCCGGGTTGCGGGGCGGCGTGCCGGACAGCGTTAGACCGGCGATTCCTCGCGCTGCTCGCGGGCATCCACCACCGCCAGCGCGGTCATGTTCACCAGCCGGCGCACCGACGCCGACGGGGTGAGGATGTGCACCGCCCGGGCGCTGCCCAGCAGGATCGGGCCGACCGCCACGCCGTCGCCGTTGGCCACCTTGAGCAGGTTGAAGGCGATGTTGGCGGCGTCCAGGTTGGGCATCACCAGCAGGTTGGCCTCGCCGTGGAGGGTCGAGTCCGGGTGCAGGCGATCGCGGATCTCCGGCGACAGGGCCGAGTCACCGTGCATCTCGCCGTCGCACTGCAGGTCGGGGGCCTTGAGGCGCAGGATGTCGCGGGCCGCGCGCATCTTCTGGGACGAGGAGCTGCGGGCGCTGCCGAAGTTGGAGTGGGACAGCAGGGCCACCTTCGGCTCGATGCCGAAACGGCGCATCTCGTCGGCCGCCATCAGGGCGATCTCGGCGGTTTCCTCGGCGTTGGGCATCTCGTTCACGTAGGTGTCGGCGATCGCCAGCACGCGCTTGGGCAGCAGCAGGATGTTCATGGAGGCGAACAGGCTGGCGCCGCGCTTCTGGCCGATGAGGTTCTCGACGTGGCGGAAGTGCTGGTCGTAGGAGCCGGTGGTGCCGCAGATCAGGGCGTCGGCGTCGCCGCGGCGCAGCAGCATGCAGCCGATCAGGGTGGAGTCGGCGCGCAGGGCCTCGCGGGCGGAATCCGGCGTGACGCCGTCGCGGCCCATCAGGCGGTAGTACTCTTGCCACAGCTCGCGATAGCGGCTGTCGGACTCGATGTTGACCACATCGAAATCACGGCCGGACTTGAGGTTGAGGCCGAGCTTCTCGATGCGCATGTCGATCACCGACGGGCGGCCGATGAGGATCGGGCGCGCCAGGTTTTCGTCAACAACCGCCCGCACGGCGCGCAGCACGCGCTCGCTCTCGCCTTCCGAGTAGAGCACGCGCTTGTTCTCGAGGGACACGCTCTTGGCGCGGGTGAACACCGGCTTCATGACGATGCCGGACTGATACACGAACTCGTTGAGGCTCTGGATGTAAGCCTCCATGTCGATCTCGCGCGTGGCGACGCCCGAGTCGATGGCGGCCTGGGCCACGGCCGGGGCGATCTTGACGATCAGGCGCGGGTCGAAGGGCTTCGGAATCAGGTAGTTGGGGCCGAAGTTGAGGTCGGCGTCACGGTAGGCCTGGGCCACCACGTCGGACGACTCGGCCTCGGCCAGCTCGGCGATCGCCTTCACGCAGGCGAGCTTCATCTCCTCGGTGATCTTGGTGGCCGCCACGTCGAGGGCGCCCCGGAAGATGAAGGGGAAGCACAGCACGTTGTTCACCTGGTTCGGATAGTCCGAACGGCCGGTGGCGATGATCGCGTCGGGGCGCACTTCCTTGGCCAGCTCGGGCATGATCTCGGGCGTCGGGTTGGCCAGCGCGAAGATCAGCGGCTTGTCGGCCATGCTCTTGACCATGTCCTGCTTGAGCACGCCGGAGGTGGACAGGCCGAGGAAGACGTCAGCACCGACCATCGCGTCGGCGAGGGTGCGGAACTCGGTATTCTGGGCGTAGCGGGCCTTGGTGGGCTCCATGTTCTCGTCGCGGCCCACGTAGATCACGCCCTTGGAGTCGCACACGTAAACGTTCTCGCGGCGGATGCCGAGGCCGCACCACAGCTCGAGGCAGGCGATCGCCGCGGCGCCGGCGCCGGAGCACACCACCTTGACGTCCTCGATCTTCTTGCCCACCACCTTGAGGCCGTTGAGCATCGCCGCCGCCGAGATGATCGCGGTGCCGTGCTGGTCGTCGTGGAAGACCGGAATGTTCATGCGCTCACGCAGCTTCTTCTCGATGTAGAAGCACTCGGGCGCCTTGATGTCTTCGAGGTTGATGCCGCCGAGCGTGGGCTCGAGGGCGGCGATGATGTCGATGAGCTTGTCCGGGTCGTTCTCGGCCAGTTCGATGTCGAACACGTCGATATTGGCGAACTTCTTGAACAGGCAACCCTTGCCTTCCATAACCGGCTTGGCGGCCAGCGGGCCGATGTTGCCCAGGCCCAGCACCGCGGTGCCGTTGGTGACCACCGCCACCAGATTGCCGCGGGAGGTGTATTCCTGCGCATCGGCCGGGTCGGCAACGATCGCATCGCAGGCAGCCGCCACGCCCGGCGAATAGGCCAGCGCCAGGTCACGCTGGTTGGTCAGGCCCTTGGTGGGCACCACCGAGATCTTGCCGCGGGTCGGGCTGCGGTGGTATTCGAGGGCGGCGGCGATGAAATCCTTGTCCATGTATCTCTCTTCTTCTCGCTAGTTATTGTTCTGACGGCGTTGCGGCACAAACGCAGCGTCGACAGCGGAAAAACGGCCCTCATCCGCTAGATGGATGATCGTGGCCGGAAGTCTTGAACCCTGGTGTTGCCCGGAAACGGGCAGTCGCTCATGCGGAGCCCGGCGCACCAACGCTTGCAGTTGGCAGCCCGCCTGCCGCATGAGGACAAGAACGCGCCATCGGTACAGCGGCGTACACTGCCTGTTCTCAATCAATAAGAGTTTACCCGAGGAGCCGTGATTTCGCACCCTCGGTAAATACGGAGAGACCCCGATTGCGTGGCACAATCGCGCGCATTCCAAAATATTCCGCACAAAGGGGAGAGAAGATGCGACGCGTGGTGTTCAACCAGAAGGGCGGCGTGGGCAAATCCACCATCACCTGCAACCTGGCTGCGATCAGCGCCCACAACGGCCTGCGCACCCTGGTGGTCGACCTCGACCCCCAGGGCAACTCGACCCACTACCTGCTGGGCGATTCCGCCGACGACGCCGAGAACACCGTGGCCGGCCTCTTCGAGCAGAGCCTGAACTTCAAGTTCAACCCCAAAAAAACCGCCGACTTCATCCACGCCACGCCTTATTCCGGGCTGGCCATCATGCCGTCCCACCCCGATCTGGGCGACCTGCAAAGCAAGCTCGAGTCCCGTTACAAGATCTTCAAGTTGCGCGAGGCCCTCGACGAGATCGCCGACGACTTCGACGCGGTCTTCATCGACACCCCGCCGGCGCTCAACTTCTACACCCGCTCGGCACTGATCGCCACCCAGCGCTGCCTGATCCCCTTCGACTGCGACGACTTCTCGCGCCGGGCGCTTTACGCGCTGCTCGACAACGTCCAGGAGATCAAGGCCGACCACAACCGCGACCTACAGGTCGAGGGCATCGTGGTGAACCAGTTCCAGCCCCGCGCCAGCCTGCCCCAGAAGCTGGTCCAGGAGCTCATCGCCGAAGGCCTGCCGCTCTTCAAGACCTATCTTTCCAGCTCGATCCGCATCCGCGAGAGCCACGAGCAGGCCAAGCCGATGATCCACCTCGACCCGAAGCACAAGCTCACCCAGGAATTCGTCGCCCTGCACGCCGAGCTGCAGGCCTGACGCTTTCGCCCGCAAGCCGGCCCGCCGCGGCCGGCAGGGCACTCAGCCCTTCAGCGTCTCCGCGTGGCGCGGCGCGCGGTAGAAGGTCAGGATGCGGCGCACGTATTCCTGGGTTTCGGCAAAGGGCGGCACGCCCTTGTAGCGCAGCACGTTGCCCTCGCCCGCGTTGTAGGCCGCCGCCGCCAGCGCCACGTCGCCCTTGAACTGGCTGAGCAGCCAGCGCAGGTAGGCCAGGCCGCCGCGCACGTTCTGCTCGGGGTCGAGGGCGTCGCGCACGCCGAAACGCTCGGCGGTGTCGGGGATCAATTGCATCAGCCCGAGGGCGTTCTTCGGCGAGCGGGCCGCCGCGTCGAAGTTGGATTCTGTACGCACGATCGCCAGCGCAAGGCGCGGGTCCACCTTGAAACGCGGCGCCAGCTTCTGCACCAGCATGGCGTGGCGGCGCTTGTCGGTCGGCAAGGCCTTCACGAAACGCTCGACCACCTCGTGGGGCACCACCTCGTTCACATCAGCAGCCACCACCGGCGCCGCGCCGGTGAGCAGGCAATCGGGCAGTCGCTCGCCCACGCCCAGCCCGCCCACCAGGCTGGCCGCCTTCTCGTGGCCGCGCTGGGCCGCGATCGACAGCAGCGTGAGCGCCACCTGGTTGTCCCGCGCCACGCCCTGCCCCATCAGGTACAGGCGGCCCAGGCGATACTGGCCTTCCACGCTGCCGTCCCGCGCCGCCGCGCAATACTCGGCCGCCGCCACCCCGGGCTGACGCTTGAGCTCGGCCCGATAGCCGCTCTCCAGCAGGCGGGCGATGGCCGGCGGCTCCTCGCTCCACGCGGGCGCCTCGGGCTCTGCGCCGGCCGCTTGCACACCCAGGGCAGAAACGGCCAGCAGAAGCGCGGCAAGGAGGCGGGGGGCACGGGGAAGGCTCATCGGGGACGGAAAGTGAAAGGATCAGGGCCGAATGATGACGTAATCGCGGCCGCCCCGCCGTGACGGCGTTCCGCCCGCGGCCCGGATTGGGGCGTGGCGGCCGTGGACGTAACACCGCGCAACAAAAACACCGGCCCGACGGCATCGCCGGTGGCCCCGCACCATAACGGCCATGCTCCAATGGCCACCTCCGCCGCACCTGGCGGTTTCCGCATTCCAGGCGCAGCGACGGCCCCGCGACACGACGCTGCCCGGCGGAATACACGTAAAAAAGCCGGGCAAGCCCGGCTTTCATGAACCTGCAGCGGGCTCGACATCCTTACTGGACGCGAACCTCCACGCGGCGGGCTTCGGCGGGATCGGCACCACCGAGGGTCACGGCCGGCTTGCGCATCTTCACCTTGTCGGCAGCCAGGCCGGCGGCGACGAGCGCGTCCTTGACCGCCACGGCGCGGTCCTTGGCCACTTCGGCGTTCACCGCGGCACCGCCGGTTTCGTCGTGGTAGCCGGACAGCAGCACCAGCTTGGACGGGTCTTCGTTCAGCTTGGCGATGACCTTGGCGAGTTCGTCGGGCGCGCCGGCGGGCAGCTCCGCCTTGCCGGATTCGAAGTAGAACTTGACCAGCGGCTCGCCCACTTCGGCGATCTCGGGTTCTTCAGCCACCACGGCAGCCACCGGGGCGGGAGCGCGGTTCTGGCCGGTCACATAGACACTCAAGCCGATCACCAGGCCAACCACCAGCGCGATGATGCCGAACAGGATACCCAGCACGAGGTTCTGGTTGTCGTCGTCTTCTTGCATCGAAAAATCCTTTACGGGTCAAGGTTGAAATTAAGTCGCGCAAGTATACCGGTTAACCCGGATGCGCTTGAGGGGGTGGGCCGCAGAATTGTTAAATTCCCGGCCACCCGCCACTATCCGCTCCGTCGTTCGGCCAGCACCATCAGGTTTCGGGGCGTCAGGGCGCGGTCGCAGAAGGTGCCCACCTCCACCTCGAAGCCTGCCTCCTCGAGGCCCAGCGCCAGGTCCATCACCAGCCACACCTCCAGCGCCCGGCGGAAGCCGTGGCGCACCAGCTCCAGGCGCCGCACCTCGCCGCGGCGCTGCTCGCCGGCCGCCTCCCAGCGGGCCCAGTCCACCTCGTCCGGCAGCGCCAGGCCTTCACGCCCGGCCAGCAGGCGGCAGTAGTCGGCGAAGCTGCCGCCCTGCCAGGCCGTGGGCACCGGCTTGAAGGGGCGGATCGCCTCGCCCTGGAGCGCGTTGCGCAGCGCGACGAAGCCCAGCTTCCAGGCCTGGTCCCGGGCCAGCTTGTGCTGGATGCGCCGCGGCGCGGTGACGGTCTCGGTCACCGCCAGGCGCAGCGCGCCGCCATCCAGCTGCAGGTCGGCGTCGCGGCTCAAGGGGCGGTAGCCATCCTGGGCGCCCCGGTAATAACAACAGGGGGCGATCCGGTAGCCGCTCGCCCCGTCGCTGGCCGCCGACCGCACCAGCGAGCGGTGCAGCTCGCCACAGGCATGCAGCGCCAGCACCGCCTGCCCACGCACGTGGTGGCGGGAGTCGGGCGCCAGGGCGTCGGCGCACAGCACGGTCTGGGCCACGCCGGCGCGGGCGGCGAGGTGCTCGGCGTCCGCGCAGAGGGCCGGGTCGATCTCGAGCGAGCTCACCGGCAGCCCGTCGCTCACCGCCAGCCGTCGCCCCAGGTGCCCCTTGCCGGCACACCACTCCAGCAGCGGCACCCACAGGGCCGGGCTGTGGGCCGCGAAGGCCTCGATCTGCTCCCGCTTGCGGCCGGGGATGTGCCAGTCGAAATGCCGTCCGGAGGGCGGCAGCGCCCGCTGGGGCAGCGGCGCGAGGTCGCACAATTCGCCCAGCCGGGCGGCCACCGGCAGCCGCGGCGCCAGCCAGGCCCGGCAGGCGTCCGGGTCGGCGACGAGATGCTCCAGTGCCACATCGTCCAGCGCCAGCGCCGCCGCCGCAAGGGCCGGCCAGGCCTCGCACCACGGGGGCCGGCGCATATAGAAAGGCGACGGTCGCCACAGGGCTTCATGAGCCTTGAGGGCGGACTGCAACTCGAGAAAACGCTCGCGGTGGTTCATGGCAGCAGGCCTTGCAGGCCCAGGGAGGGTCGAGACCGGACGCACGATAGCAAAAGCCGGGGCGCGGGGCCCGCCTTATCGCCACGGCGTGCATTTATGCGGAAAGACGGGATTGCACCCAGCGATTTCGCTTTTGAGCGCCCCCAGGGCCGGGCTCCGCCCAGCCCGCCCCCGTGAACTTGAGGCGGCCCTGCGTTTCCTTGAGAGCATTCCAAGGCCATGCAGGCCTCGGCGGGGGCGGAGAAACATTGGCCTGTTTCTCAAGAGAACAATCGGAGTTAA
>NZ_BJNV01000020.1 GCF_006539865.1 Zoogloea ramigera | reverse complement strand
CGGGCTGGGCGGAGCCCGGCCCTGGGGCGCTCAGTTGTCGATCTGCGACTGCAGGTAGTTGGGCAGCGTGACGGCGTTGATCAGGCCGAGCTGGGTTTCCAGCCAGTCGATGGCCTCCTCGCAGGCCTCCAACAACTCCTGGAGCAGATCGCGGCTCACGTAGTCGGCCTCGGCCTCGGCCAGCGCGACGGCCTCGACCAGCAGCGGGCGCTGGATCTCGCGCTCGTAGCGGAGGTCATTGGCGAGGCACTCGCCCACGTTCTCGCCGATCAAGAGCTTGCCCAGGTTCTGCAGGTTGGGCAGGCCCTCGAGGAAGAGGACGCGGCCGATCAGCGTGTCGGCCTCCTTCATCACCCGGATCGACTGCTTGTAGTTGTACTCGTTGAGCCGCTCGAAGCCCCAGTTGCCGAACATGCGGGCATGCAGGAAATACTGGTTGATCGAGGTCAGCTCGTTGGTCAGCACCTTGTTGAGCATGCCGATGATGGTTTTGGTGCCTTTCATGGTGGCGCCTCCTCAGACCGGCTCGGACGGGGCGGGCCCCATCTGGCTCTGCAGGTAGTTGGGCAGGCCGACCGCGTCGATCAGGCGCAGCTGCTTCTCGAGGTAGTAGGCGTGGTCCATCTCGGTGTCCTCGAGCTGGACCAGCAGCATGTCGCGGCTCACGTAGTCGCGGGCCAGCTCGCAGGCCGCGATGGCCTTCTTGAGTTCGCCGACCACGTGGTACTCCAGCGCCAGGTCGGCCTTCAGCATGTCGGGCACCGTCTGGCCGACGCTCATCGGCTGGCGCTTGTCCACATGGGCCACGCCACCGAGGAACTGGATGCGCTGGATCAGCGCGCGGGCGTGCTGGCGCTCGTGCTCGGACTCGTGGAGGGCCTTTTCGGCCAGCCGGCCGTAGCCCATGTCGGAATACGTCTCGCCGTGGATCAGGTATTGATCGACGGCCGTGAGCTCGCCCGCCAGCAGCGCGTCGAGGATGGCAATGATGCCCGGATCTCCGTTCATGGAAGTTCTCCTGGTAGTCCAAAACGTCAAGGCTCCCACCTCTTGACGCCCGAAGCAAGACGCCCGGGGGGCGATAGGAAAAAAGAATCGCATCCATTCCATCAATCAATTAGACCAATCACTCTCAGTTTTCTAATATTCGTTCCGTTGTCTTTCACATCTCACCCAGGAGCACACGACATGGCGATCATCAACAGCAAAGTGAAACCCTTCCAGGCCCAGGCCTACCACAATGGCAAGTTCGTGCCGGTCTCGGATGCCGACCTGCAGGGCAAGTGGTCGATCTTCTTCTTCTACCCGGCCGACTTCACCTTTGTCTGCCCGACCGAACTCGGCGACATGGCCGACCTGTACCCCGAGTTCCAGAAGCTCGGCGTCGAGGTGTATTCGGTGTCCACCGACACCCACTTCGTCCACAAGGCCTGGGCCGACGCCTCCGACACCATCAAGAAGATCACCTACCCGATGATCGGCGACCCCACCGGCGCGATCACCCGCGGCTTCGACGTGATGATCGAAGAAGAAGGCCTGGCACTGCGTGGCACCTTCGTGGTCAACCCGGAAGGCGAGATCAAGGTCGCCGAGATCCACGACCTGGGCATCGGCCGTGATGCCAGCGAGCTGCTGCGCAAGGTGAAGGCCGCCCAGTACGTGGCGAGCCACCCGGGCGAAGTGTGCCCCGCCAAGTGGAAGGAAGGCGAAGCCACCCTCGCCCCGTCCCTCGACCTGGTCGGCAAGATCTAAACTTAGCGTAGAACCCCCGCTGGCACCGCCCGGCGAGGATTCCAGCGTCAAGCGCTCGGCCACCGAGCGCTTCGCGACGGGATCCACCCACTTTCTGAAAGGGAGAACACCATGCTCGACGCCACCATCAAGGCCCAACTCAAGGCCTACCTCGAACGCCTGCAACGCCCCATCGAACTCGTCGCCTCCCTGGACGACAGCGCCAAGGCCCAGGAGCTCCGCGGCCTGCTCACCGACATCGCCGAGCTCTCCGACAAGGTCGCCCTGCGCACCAACGGCCAGCACACACTGCGCCCGTCCTTCGGTGTCGCCGAGCCGGGCGAAGCGCCGCGCATCCACTTCGCCGGCATCCCGATGGGCCACGAGTTCACCTCGCTGGTGCTGGCGCTGCTGCAGACCGGCGGCCACCCGCCCAAGGTGGATGCCGCGGTGATCGAGCAGATCAAGGCGCTGCCGGGCAAGTTCGAGTTCGAGACCTTCATCTCGCTGTCGTGCCACAACTGCCCGGACGTGGTGCAAGCGCTCAACCTGATGGCGGTGCTCAACCCCGGCGTCACCAGCACGATGATCGACGGCGCGCTGTTCCAGGGCCTCGTCGATGAACGCAAGATCATGGCGGTGCCCACCGTCTTCCTCAACGGCGAATCCTTCGGCCAAGGCCGCATGACGATCGAGGAGATCATCGCCAAGCTCGACACCGGCGCCGTGGCCCGCGCCGCCGAGGAAATCGGCAACAAGGACGCCTTCGACGTGCTGGTGGTCGGCGGCGGCCCGGCCGGCGCGGCGGCGGCGGTCTATGCGGCGCGCAAGGGCATCCGCACCGGCGTGCTGGCCGAGCGCTTCGGCGGCCAGGTGATGGACACCCTGGGCATCGAGAACTTCATCTCGGTACAGCACACCGAGGGGCCCAAGCTGGTCGCGGCACTCGAGCAGCACGTCAAGGAATACGCGGTCGATGTGATGAACCTGCAGCGCGCCACCAAGCTGGTGCCGGGCGAGCTGATCGAGGTACAGCTCGAGAACGGCGCGACGCTGAAGAGCAAGACGGTGATCCTGTCCACCGGCGCCCGCTGGCGCGAGATGAACGTGCCCGGCGAGGCCGAGTACAAGGCCAAGGGCGTGTGCTTCTGCCCCCACTGCGACGGCCCGCTCTTCAAGGGCAAGCGCGTGGCGGTGATCGGCGGCGGCAACTCGGGCGTCGAGGCGGCCATCGACCTGGCCGGCATCGTCAGCCACGTCACCTTGCTGGAGTTTGCCGACACCCTGCGCGCCGACGCGGTGCTGCAGAAGAAGCTCCACAGCCTGCCCAACGTCACGGTGATCAAGTCGGCCCAGACCACCGAGGTGATCGGTGACGGCCAGAAGGTGACCGGCATCCGCTACAAGGACCGGGTGGGCGGCGCCGAGCAGGTGGTCGAACTCGAAGGCATCTTCGTGCAGATCGGCCTCCTGCCCAACACCGACTGGCTGAAGGGCACGGTCGAGCTGTCCAGGCACGGCGAGGTCATCATCGACGCCAAGGGCCAGACCTCCATCCCCGGCGTGTTCGCCGCCGGTGACTGCACCACGGTGCCGTACAAGCAGATCATCATCGCGATGGGCGCCGGCGCCACCGCCTCGCTGAGCGCCTTCGATCACCTGATCCGGGCCTGAGCAAGCGCCTCGAAAAGCCCCCGCCCCGCCCGGCCGACGTTCGGCCCGGCGGGGCTTTTTGCGTTTTCTCAAAGCACCGTCGGCCGTGCTTGCCCGCCGGAGATTCCCGCCTATGATGAAACCAGAGCAGGCCAATCTGCCGCCCTGATGTGAATATAAAAAGGTTTCACCCAGGATTCACCACACAAGGAGGGGAAAGCATCATTAAGATCTCGAGCTCACTGCAGGTGCTCGCGCTATCGACGCTGGCCTTTTGCGTCGGCGCCCAGGCCGCCGAACGCTACGACAGCGGCAAGCGGGAATACATGGACCGCTGCGCCGTCTGCCACGGCCAGAGCGGAAAGGGCGACGGCGGCATGATAGACATCCTGCGGACGGCGCCCACCGACCTCACCACCCTGTCCCGCAACAACGGCGGGGTGTTCCCCTTCGAACACGTCTATGCGGTGATTGACGGCCGGCAGGCGGTCAAGGGCCACGGCAGCCGCGACATGCCGATCTGGGGCAAGGCCTACAGCGCCGAAACCGTCCGCGCCGGCGAACACTACGTCGACATGCCCTACAACATGGAGATGTATGCGCGGGCCCGCATCCTGTCCCTCATCGACTACCTGAACCGGATCCAGGCCAGGTAAGCCCGCCATCGGCAGCAGACGCTTTACACACTTTTGCCCCGCGCTGACGCCGGCTTACACGCCCCTGGAAGACCATTGGCCCAGGTCTTCCAGAGGGTTTCACCATGAACGTACAACGAAGCTGGGCCACGCCGATCGCGGCGGGCGCCTTCCTGCTGTCGGCCGTCACCGGCGTCCTGATCTTCTTCCACGTGGATAGCGGCCTCAACAAGGCCGCCCACGAATGGCTCAGCTGGCTGCTGCTCGGCGGTGTCGTGCTCCACGTGCTCGCCAACCTCGGTGGCTTCAAGCGCCACTTCGCGTCCCGCGGTGGGCTGGCGGTGATGGGCGCGTTTGCGCTGGTGCTGGCCCTCAGCTTCATCGCGCCCGCCGCCAAGGGCGAGCCGCCCTTCATGGCTTCGGTGCGCGCGCTCTCCGACGCGCCGCTGTCCACCCTCGCCCTCGTCGCCCGGCAGACGCCGGAAGCGCTGCGCGCCAAGCTCGCCGCCGAAGGCCTGCAGCCGAGCTCCGACACGCAGACCCTCGGCGAGCTCGCCGGCCCCGACATGCGCCGGCGCACGCGCATCCTCGCCCGGGTCCTCGCCGCCGGCACACCCACGGCACAGTAAGACGAGCGGCCGACGGCGCCGGGACGACTATCGGCATCGCTGACCTGCCTGCCGGTTTGTAGTAGCCTTAGCGCCGTTTTTGCTGTTGAACGGTTGTTTTTATGGCGCGAGGTTCCCCGCGTACAAGTTTCGATAGCTCCAGGCTCATCCGCGCCCTCTCCGATCTGGTCAGCACCGACGCCGCCCCGCCCCGGCAGTCGTTCGCCGACCGGCTCGGCCAATGGCTGGACTTTGCCGACGCGATCGCGCTTTTCTCGGCCCTCAACGGTTCAACCGACGCCGCGGGCGGCCCCGCCACCGCGGAGCACCCGGCGCTGCGGGACGAGTTCGCCCGCGTGCGCGGCGCCCTGCTCGACTCGATCAACACCGACGGCGTGCTCACCCCCGGCAAGGCACGCATCCGGCTGCCGGCGCCGGCCTGGCATGCCAGCACCCCGGGCGCGGCCGACTACCTGCCCTACCACCGCTATTATCTGGCCCACCAGCGGGACATGGGCGCCGCCATCGCCCCGCTGCGCGCCAGCGTGCGAGCCGGGCTGGCCCAACGCGCCCCGGCGCTCCGCCAGCTGGCCGCCCTCGACGGGGTGCTTGACCAGGCCCTGGCCCCCCGGGAGCGCAGCCTGCTCGCCACCGTGCCCCAGCTGCTGGGCCGGCATTTCGAACAACTCCACCAAGCACACCGCAGCGCCCTGCCCACCCCCGACGACCCGGCCCGGTGGCTGCAGCCGGGGGCCTGGCTCCACACCTTCTGCCAGGACATGCGGGCGGTGCTGCTGGCCGAACTCGAGCTGCGCCTGCAGCCAGTGGCCGGCCTGATGGACGCACTCAACGAGGTAACGAGACAACCATGAACCGAACGCTTACTTTGACCGCCTTCCTGCTGGGCCTGCTGGCCGTGGGCTGGGTGGGCGCCGGCTACATCGGCCACAGCCCGCTGGCCCTCACGATGACCGCGCTGATCGGCGTGGTTTACCTTGCGGGCGGGCTCGAACTGCTGCGTTTCCAGCAGGCCACCGCCTCGCTGGCGCGGGCACTGGAAGCCATCCCCGACGAGCTCGCCAGCCTCGGCGACTGGCTCGGCAAGGTCCATCCCTCGCTGCACAACGCCGTGCGCCTGCGCATCGAAGGCGAACGCAGCGGCCTGCCCGGCCCCACCATGGCGCCCTACCTGGTGGGCCTGCTGGTGCTGCTGGGCATGCTCGGCACCTTCCTGGGCATGGTCGTCACCCTCAACGGCGCGGTGCTGGCGCTTGAAAGCACCACCGACCTGCACACCATCCGCGCCGCGCTGGCCGCGCCGGTCAAGGGCCTGGGCGTGGCCTTCGGCACCTCGGTGGCTGGTGTGGCCGCCTCGGCGATGCTGGGCCTGGTGTCCACCCTGTGCCGCCGCCAGCGCCTGCTCACCGGGCAGCAGCTCGACACCCGCATCGCCGGCGCGCTGCGGGGCTTCTCCCTGGGCCACCAGCGCCAGGAAGCCTTCAAGGCCATCCAGGCCCAGGCCCAGGCGCTGCCCGAAGTGGTGAACACCCTGCAAACCATGATGGCCCAGCTCGAACGCCACAACCAGCAGTTGGGCGAACGCCTGCTCGCCGGCCAGGAAAGCCATTACCGGGAAGCCAAGGGCCTGTACACCGAGCTCGCCACCTCGGTGGACCAGTCCCTGCGCGACAGCCTCAGCCACAGCGCGCGCCTCGCCGGCGAGGCGATCCAGCCGGTGGTCGAAGCCACCATGGGCGGCATCGCCCGCGAAACCAGCAGCCTGCGCGAAACCCTCACCGACACCGTCAAGGCCCAGCTCGACGGCCTCGCTGGGCGCTTCGACAGCACCGTAAACACCGTCGCCGACACCTGGACCGCCGCCCTCGCCCGCCACGAACACACCAGCGACGCCCTGCAGACCGGCCTCGACGCCACCCTCGGGCGCTTCACCGACACCTTCGAAGCCCGCTCCGCCAGCCTGCTGGCCAGCGTGGAACACACCCACGCCCGGCTGCAGACCGAGCTGGCCGGCACCCTCGCCGGCCTCACCCAGGCAACGCAAGCCAGCCACAGCCAGCTCGCCGACAAGGTCGAAGCCCAGCTCGACAGCCTCGCCGAACGCTTCGGCACCACCGTCACCACCGTCGCCGACACGTGGACCGCCGCCCTCGCCCGCCACGAGCAGACCAGCGACGCCCTCGCCCGCGACACCCGCGAATCCCTCGCCGCCTTCGTCGACAAGTTCGACCGGGGCGCCGCGGCCCAGCTCGACGCGCTGCACGGCGCCCACGCCGCGCTGCAGGCCGAGCTGGCTGCCCGCGACGCCCAGCGCCTCACCGGCATGGGCGAGGCGCTGGAGGCCCTGGCCGCCTCGCTGCAGCAGCATTGGCTGGACGCCGGCAACGCGGCCGAGGCCCGCCAGGCCGAGATCTGCCGGACCCTCGACGAAACCGCCCGCAGCCTCAGCGCCAGCACCCAGGCCGAGGCCCGCCACACCATCGCCGAGGTCGAGCGCCTGATGCTCACCGCCGCCGAGGCCCCCCGCGCCGCCGCCGAGGTCATCGGCCAGCTGCGCCACGAGCTGTCCGCCAGCATCGCCCGCGACAACAGCCTGCTCGAAGAACGCAGCCGCATCATGGAAACCCTGGCCAGCCTGCTCGACGGCATCAACCACGCCTCCACCGAGCAGAAGAGCGCCATCGACGCCCTGGTCACGTCGTCGGCCAGCCTGCTCGAGCGGGTCGGCAAGCAGTTCGAGGCGCGCACCGAGAGCGAATCCACCCGCCTCGCCGAGGCCGCCGCCCAGATCGCCGGCGGCGCGGTCGAAGTCGCCAGCCTCAGCGAGGCCTTCGGCTTTGCCGTCGAGCGCTTCGGCGAATCCAACCAGCAGCTCACCGACGCCCTCAGCCGCATCGAGGCCGCCCTCGCCCAGTCGATGAGCCGCAGCGACGAGCAGCTCGCCTACTACGTGGCCCAGGCACGGGAGATCATCGACCTCTCCATCATGTCGCAGCGGCAGATCGTCGACGACCTGCAGCAGCTCCCGGCCCGCCAGGCGGCCCAACCCAGCGAGGCCTGATCCATGGACGACATCGACGCCGGCCTCGAACACTCCACCGTCTGGGCCGTTTTTGGCGACCTCATGTCGGGCCTGCTGGGGGCCTTCGTGCTGATCCTGGTGGGCGTGCTCGGCGTGCAGCTTGAGCTGGTGAGCAGCCTCGAAGCCGAGGTGCAGAAACGCCAGATCGAGGAGCAGCGCCGCGAGGCCCTCGAGAAAGCCCTCGCCGTGCCCCTCGCCAGCGGCCGCGTGACGCTCGCCAACGGGCGCATCGGCATCAGCGGCAGCGTGCTGTTCGCCCTCAACTCCGACCAACTGCAGCCCGAAGGCCGCCAGGTGCTGAAGAGCCTCGCCGCGCCGCTGGCCGCCTACCTGGCCGGCCGCGACGAGATGCTGATGGTCAGCGGCTTCACCGACGACAAGCCGGTGCGCGACAGCAACCGCCAGTTCGCCGACAACTGGGAGCTGTCGGCCCAGCGCGCCCTCACCGTCACCCGCGCGCTGATCGAGGAGGGCCTGCCCTCGTCGTCGGTGTTCGCCGCCGCCTTCGGCCACGAACAGCCGGTGGCCTCCAACGCCGACGCAGACGGCCGCGCCAGGAACCGCCGCGTCGAGATGGCGCCGGTGCCCAAGTCGGCCAAGGCTGCCACCAACCAATGAGCGCCATGCCGCCGCCGGCCGGGCCGGGCGCCATCGACAGCCCCGGTGACAGCCTCGATGACAGCCCCGCGGCGCGGGCCATCGCCGCCCTCCGCGCCCAGGGCGCCGGGCTGCGCGACCCGGTGCGCTTCCATTTCATCGAAGCCCTCGCCCGCCGCACCGCCGCCACCCGCGGCACGGCACGGGCACTGCTGGAAGGCCGCCTCGCCCGGGCCATCGACGACTACGCCGCGCGCTGCGAAGGCGTGCCGGGCCGCGCCGACGCACCCGGCGATGCCCCCGCCGCCGCCAGCCCGCTGGCCGAGCTCCTCGCCCACATCGCCGGGCAGAACCGCAGCGTCTTCGCCGCCCCCGAGCCCGACGCCACCCACCCCGCCGCGCCCGCCGAGCTCAAGGCCCTCAGCTGCTTCCGCGACACCTGGTCGAAGCTGCGCGTCGACCAGCAGTTCCACCAGGCCCTCGCCGACGAGCCGGAGAACGCCGGCCCGCTCAACTCGCACTTTCTGGTGCTGCGCGCCCTGCGCCTGATGCGCGACATCTCGCCAGCCTACCTCAAGCACTTCATGGACTACGCCGACGCCCTGCTGTGGCTGGAGCAGGCCGACGGCGGCGCCAAACCGGCCCCCAAAAACATCGTCCTTGGTGAGCGGGACAAGAAGCGCAAGCCGGCCCGCGGCAAGGCAGGTGGCTAACGCTCGCCGCTACTAACGCCACGATGGGGCTTCGCGCGTAAAAATGAGCGAGCCTGCCGAGCGGATTCACGGATCGCCGGCAGCTGCGTGCCGACACCCCGGGGAACTCCATCACCGCCACCCGGCTCTACCCTGACAATCGCCCCGACGCCCCACCGCCGACCATGACGCCAGCCCACCCCCGCCCGCCCCGCCGCCGCTTCCTGCGCCACACCAGCGGCCTGCTGCTGGCCGGCGCCGCGCTGCCGGCCCTGGCCAACCAGCCCGAAACCCGTAGCCTGGCCTTCAGCCACACCCACACCGGCGAGCAGCTCGCCCTCACCTACGCCATCGACGCCCACTACCTGCCCGACAGCCTGGCCGCCTTCAACCTGCTGCTGCGCGACCACTACTCGGGCGAGGTCGGCAGCATCGACCCGCAGCTCTTCGACCTGCTCCACCAGCTCCAGCTCAGCCTTGGCGAAGGCGGCGCCTTCGAGGTGATCTCCGGCTACCGCTGCCCGGCCACCAACACCACGCTGCGCAATACCCGTGGCGGCGGCGTTGCCCGGCGCAGCCTGCACATGGACGGCAAGGCCATCGACATCCGCCTGCCCGGCGTGCCCCTCGCCAGCCTGCGCGACGCCGCCCTCGCCCTGCAGGCCGGCGGCGTGGGCTACTACCCGAAGGAACAGTTCGTGCACCTCGACACCGGCCGCGTGCGCAGCTGGTGAAGTGCGGCGCTCCCGCGGGGCAAACGCGCCGCGCCCGGCCTAGCCGCCAACGATGGCCGCATATTTGGCCGGGGCCAGCCTCTCCTCTTCCCGCATGAACATCAGCGACGTCTGCTCCGCCGTGCTCAAGGGCTCCACGGGCACGGCTCCCAGCACGCCGCCGAGCCGCGCCGCGCTGATCTGGGCGACGCCGTCGACGACAACCTCCACCGGCTGGGTGGCATCGACGGAAGCCGCCCCACCACTGCCCCCACCACACGCCGTCAGCGCGAATGCGGCGGAAATCGATAACACCCGAGTTCTCGCAGTCCGGCTCTTCATCGGAGCTCCTTCTGCTTGCATGGCGAATGCCCCCATCGCCCTACGGCGCCTCAGCCGGCTCCCTGGCCCTTCTCTTCAAAGGTCTTGCCATCCCGGATCTGGTAAATGCGCTTGAAGGTGGGAATGATCTTTTCATCGTGGGTGACGACGATGATCGCGGTCCGAAACTGCCCGGCCATTTCGTTGAGGATGCGCACGACCCCGAGCGCCCGCTCGCTGTCCAGCGGCGCCGTCGGCTCGTCCGCCAGGATCACGGGCGGCTGATTGGCGAGGGCGCGGGCGATCGCGACGCGCTGCTGCTCGCCACCGGAGAGCTGGGACGGCTGCGCTTTAGCCCGGTGGCCGACATCCAGCGCGTCCAGCAATGCCCTCGCCCGTCTGCGCGCCACGTCGTTCGGCTGGCCCGCCAGCATCGGCAACAGAGCGACGTTGTCGGTGACGTCCAGAAAGGGAATCAGGTAGGGCGCCTGGAAGATGAAGCCGATCCGGTCGCGGCGCAGCGCCCGGAGGTCGGGGATCTTCCAGCCGTCGTCGAAGATCACCTCGTCGCCCAGCGTCATCCGGCCGGCGGTCGGCTCGATGACGGCCCCGAGGCATTTGAGCAGGGTGCTCTTGCCGGAGCCCGACGGGCCGATCAGGCCGACCACCTCGCCGGGGGCGACGGTCATGGTGACGTCCTTGAGGGCATTGACCACGGCCTCCCCTTCGCCGTAGCGCTTGCGGAGACCCGCGATGTGAATCCCGAAGCCTTCCAATTCAACCTCCGATGGCCGTCGCCGGGTCGACCCGCAAGGCGACCCGGATCGCAAGCGTGCTGGCCAGGGCGCAGATCACCATGACCACAAGCAGGCCGCGCGCGGCGTCGCCAGGTTCGAGCAGGACATATTTTGGAAAGAACGGCGCCCAGACGGTTGCCGCCGTCTTGCCGACCATGAAGCCGATGAGGCCGAGCCCCATCGCCTGCTGCAGGATCATCCCGGCGATCGTGCGGTTGCGCGTGCCGATCAGCTTGAGCACGGCAATCTCGCGGATCTTGCCCAGCGTCATCGTGTAGATGATGAAGGCCACGATGGCGGCACTCACGATGGCCAGGATGACCAGGAACATGCCGATCTGCCTTGCCGAGGTGGCGATCAGCTTGGACACCAGGATCTCCTCCATCTGGGGCCGGGTGTAGGCCTGCAGGTGCTTCCAGCGCCGGATCTCGCCCGCCACGCTGGCCGTATCGGCCCCCGGGGCCACCTGGACGAGCACCGCATTGACGTTGCGGTTGGCGGTCTGCGACGCCTGCAGCGCCTCGAGCAAGCCCGGCACGCCGGGGCGGTTGAGCGCCGGGTTGGCCGCGGTGCGGGCCCGCTCGCCCAGGATGGCGTCGTTGTCCTTCAGAAACTGCGCCTCCTGGGCGTCCTTGAGCGGGATGAAGACCATCGGGTCGCCGCCCGACGAGACCATCCGCCGCGTCAGGCCGACCACCCGATAGTCGTGACGGCGGATGCGCAAGGTATCGCCCAGCTGAAACCCGGTCTTCACATCAGCCACCGCTTCGTAGTGGCTGCGGGTGATCTGCCGGCCGGCCACCAGATAGCCCGGTTCGCCCGGCTGCCCCGGCTCGAAGCCCACCACCATCGCACGCACGTCGATGTCGCCGCGCCGGACCTGCATCGTCAGGTAGGTGACGCTAGCCGCCCGCGCCACCCCTGGCAGCACGCGCAAGCTGCGATAGGCGTCATCGTGGATGCTCGACGACTCGGCGTAGGGCCCCTGGGTGTCCTGCTGCACGACCCAGATATCGGCCCCGCTGTTGTTGAGCAGCGCCCGGGCGTCGTCGACCATCCCGCGGTACACGCCGGCCATCGTCAAGGTGACGCCGATCAGCAGGCCGAGGCCGACCCCGGTCAGCACGAACCTGGGCCAGGAGTGCAGGATGTCGCGCCCCGCCAGGCTGATCACCGCGGCGCCCCCACGAGCTGGCTGACGACCTTCACCTGCGCACCCTCAGCGAGCTCACGTTCGCTATGCACAACGACCTCGTCGCCCGCCGCCAGGCCGGCCACCACCAGCACGGCGCCGTCGAGGCTGGTGTTGCCCAACTTTACCGGGGTGAGACGCGGTTTGCCCTCGGTGAGCTTCCATACCCCGGCCCCCTGGGCCATCGGCTTGATGGCCGCATTCGGCACAACCAGCCCGGGCTGAGCCGAACCGGTGTTGATGGTGACCTCGGTCATCTCACCCACTCCGAGCCCGTCGGGAATCCGCTCGAAGCTCACCATGGCGATGCGCTCCTCCGTGACGCTGTCGCTCAGTGGCTCGATGCGAGCCACCTTGCCCGCCAGCGGCGTCGAGGCATGGCTGCGCAGGACGATCTCCGCCGCCTGCCCGACCGCCAGCCCGCGCGACCGCCCCTGGTCCAGCCGCGCCTTCACCCACAGGCTCTCCGGCTCCACCACCCGGAGCACTGCCTGGCCGGCGACGACCGTGGAGCCCGGCTCGGCGTCCCGGCTGATCACCAGGCCGTCCCGCGGGGCCAGCAAGTGCAGGTTGCGCTTTTGCTGCAAGAGGCCGTCCTGGTCGGCCTGCAGGCGGCGCAGCTCCTGCCGGGCGCCCTGCAGGTTGGCCTCGCTGGCCTCCAGCGTCGCGGCGGCGGAATCCAGCTCCTGCTGCTTGCCCTCCACCGCGCTGGTGCTCACAAAGCTCCTGCCGCCCAGATCCCGGTAGCGCCGGGCATTCAGCTCGGCCAGCTGGCGTCTGGCCAGCGCATCCTTGCGCAGGGCCTCGGCCGCGGCGACGGCGCTGGTCGCCCGGGTGTGCGCCGCCTCGCTGGAACGCAGGCGCTCGTCCAGGTCCACCGGGTCGATCTCGGCCAGCACCTGCCCCGCCCTCACCCGCTCGCCGACGTCGGCATGGACGGCCCGCACGCGCCCGGCGGCGGTGGGCCCGATGAGATAGCTGCGCCGCGCCTCGACGGTGCCGATGCCGAAGATAGCCGGCGACAAGGCGCCCGCCTCGACACGCAGGCTCGTCACACGTATGGGCGACAGCGGGCCCGAGCGCGCGACCACCCAGCCAAAGCCGACGATGAGGACAGCCGCCAGGAGCCCAAGACCGGCCTTGCGGCTGAACAAGCTGCCAGGCTTCATGGCCTGGCTCCCAGGCCGCAGAGGTACAGGCGCAACACCCCGCGGGCCCGCTCATCGATCTCCGCCGGCACCTCGCCCAGCATGGTCTGGATGACCAGCCCCTGGATGGCACCCAGAAACAGGGCCGCCGCGGCGTGGCAATCCAGGTCGAGCCGGATCAGCTGCACGGCCTTGGCGCTCTCCAGCGCTTCAGCCACGGTCTGGCGGTGGCGCTGCATGATCTTCTGAACGCATTGGCGCACTGGCGAATCACCCGGCTGCTGAAGCTCGGCAAACACAAAGCGCGGGACGCCGGGAAGCTCCCGGATGAATTGCACATGGGCCAGGAACATCGCCTCCAGCCCCTGCAGCGCATCGGGAGCCGCCTGCCGCGCCTCGCCCAGCCTGGCCATCAAGTGCGCCTCGATCCACTCGGCCACCGCCAGCCGGATCGCCTCCTTGCTTGAAAAATGCCGGAACAGCGCGCCCTGCGTAACGCCCATCGCTTTGGCGATGTCGGTCGTCGTGATGTCGGCAGGATTTCTGGCGGCCGCCAGCGCAAGCATCGTCGCGATGATCTCGGCCTGACGCGACCCGGTTGATTGGCGGGGATTGGAAGGCATGGCCGTTTGTATGTAATAAGTTACTTACAATTATAGCTGCTCGACGGAAAAGGGCCGGTGCATTCCCGGGGCCGCAGCCTGCGACCGATTGTCGCACCGCCGCCCGCACTAAAATGAATGCATCCGTGGCCGTTAAAGCTTCTTTGCCTCCATCCCGGCCCCATGAGCCTCCGCTACTCCCACCAAGACCTGTTCCGCAGCCTGCGGGCCCTCGAAGAGGCGACCTTCCCCAAGGTATGCCGCAACTGCGGGCACCGATACGAGGACGCCGCCGAGTTTCTGGCCGCCACCCGGCAGGTGCGGCCCGACCACACCGGGCTGAAGGAGGGCATCGACGAGGACGGCGCCGCGATCGTCGAGGTGTTTCGCAACTGCGCCTGCGGCTCGACCCTGCTCGAAACCTTCTCCGACCGCCGCGACCAGTCGCCCGGGGGCCTGCGGCGGCGCCAGCGCTTTGGCGAGATGCTCGACAAGCTGGTGGCCGACGGCGTCGAATTCGCCCGCGCCCGGGATGAGCTGCTCAAGCTCATGCGCGGCCAGCCCCACGACCTGATCGGCCTGATCCGCTCCACCAAGGCCGGACCGGACGGCTGACGCCGCACCCGCCGAAGCCGCTCCCCCGCCATCTTTGCTATCCTCCCGCCTCTCCCCCAGGCCGGCGCCTCAGCCCGGCCGGATGAACCCATTTACGGAGCGGCAGACATGGCCTCCTTGCAGGAACAGTTTTTGAAAGCCGGCCTGGTCAACAAGGGCAAGGCCAAGCAGGTCCACCAGGAAAAAGCCAAGCAAAAGAAGGACGAGCGCCGGGCCGGCACCCAGAGCGTCGACGAGGCGCGCCTGGCGGCCCTCGAGATCCAACGCAAGAACGCCGAGCGGGCCCGCGAGCTCAACGCCCAGCGCGACGCCGCGGCCACCCAGAAGGCGATCATGGCGCAGATCGTGCAAATGGTTCAGCAGAACCGCCAGAGCAAGGGTAAGGGCGACGTCGCCTACAACTTCACCCACGACAACAAGATCAAGCGCGTGCACGTGTCGCCCAAGGTGCGCGAGCACCTGATCGCCGGCCACCTGGTGATCGTCTGCCTGGGCGAGGCCACCGAGCTGCTGCCCAAGGTGATCGCCGACAAGATCGCCGAGCGCGACCCGTCGCTGGTGGTGCAGATCAAGAAAGCCAGCACCGAGGTCGAGGCGGACGACCCCTATGCCGCCTTCCAGGTGCCCGACGACCTGATGTGGTAGGCCGGCGGCGGGCCCGGCGCCCGGCTTGATGCCGGTTAAAGCCGGCCGGCCCATACCCGACTATAGTCGTCAGGTATTAACAGCCGACCCGGAGCCCCCCCGATGAAAACCCCACGCCTGCTCGCCCTCGCCGCCGTCACCCTGATCGCCGGCGCCTCGGCCAGCCTCCCCGCGCTGGCCGCCGACGCCCACCATCACCACGGCGACAGCCACGCCAGCGAGCCCACGCTGCGCCTCAACGCCGGCAGGCAATGGGCCACCGACACCCCGCTGCGCCAGTCGATGGACGGCATCAACCGGGCCATGGCCAAGGCGCTCCCCGCCATCCACCACAGCCGCTTCGGCGAGGCCGATTACGACGCCCTGGCCGCCGCCGTCAACCGCAACGTGGCCTACGCCGTCGAGCGCTGCAAGCTGGCCCCCGAAGCCGACGCCCAGCTCCATCTGGTCATCGCCGAGCTGCTGGCCGGCGCCGAGGCCATGGAAGGCAAGGCCGCCGCCCCGCGGCACGACGGCGCGGTGCGCGTCGTCCAGGCCCTCAAGTCCTACGCCAAATACTTCCGCCACCCGGGCTTCAAGGCCGCCGGGGGCTGAGGCCGGCAGGTGGGCGGGCGCCCCCTCGAACCCAGGCGCTCCTGCGTCAGAATTCCCACCCCTCATGCCGCACCGGCAGGCGGTTGAGCTGCTTCCTCAAGTGCTGCCAACGCGGCAAGTGCAGGTCCAGTAGCGCTGCAAAACGCTCATTGTGCGTGGGCTCCAGCAGGTGCCCCCGCTCATGCACCACGATGTATTCCAGACACTCCGGTGGTTTCTTGGCCAGGTCGGTGTTGAGCCGGATGCAAGCGGATGCGGGCGTGCAGCGGCCCCATCTGGTCTTCATGCGCTGTACGAACACCCGCCTGGCCTTCACCTTCAGCAAGGGCTCCCACTTGTCCAGTAGCGCTGGCAGCGCGTCCCGCAGCTGCTGCCGGCACCAGCCATCCAGAACCTCTTCACCTGGCCGGCCGCCACCTTCACCGGAACACCGTAGCGCAGCAGCGGGTACACCGCCTGGTTGGCGGCGTACAGCGTGCGCCCGTGCCGCAAGGCTTCGGTGCGCAGCCTGTGCAGCGTGGCGCTGATGTGGGCCGAGCTGTAGCCACTGCGGGCCAGAAAGGCTGTCAGCAAACCCTCGTCGATGCAGTGCGTGCCCTCGCGGCCCGACCAGTCGCCCAGGTAGCGGTAACCCAGCTGCCGGGTGAACAGTTCGACCACCCGGTTCTGGGTGGCCCGTTCTGGCTTATCGATGCGCTCGCTCATGCCCGCATGGGAGCCGGCTTTAGTCGTCGTCCAAGGGCAGCAGCCCTTGGGGCGCAGCGGGGGGCCATTGGCCGGCCTCCTTGCGTGTCTCGAACCAGCGGTGCATGGCCGCGTCTTCCAGCGCGTATTCGCCCCGGGCCGACTTCCACACCAGCGCCGGCGTGCGCTGGCGCAGGGCCTCCAGCGCCCGCTGGGCCTGGGCTGCGCTGACCGGGTGGCCCGTTTTGTCGCGGTAGAAGCGCAGCGCCTCGGCGTCGTAGGGGCGGTAGCGCTGGCCTTGCTCCAGCATCCGCCACAGCACGGCCTGCTCGGTGGGCTTGAGCCCCAGGTATTCCGACTCCATCTGGGCCTCGTCCTGGGCCTGCTGTTGCTGCGCGGCCTCCAGCAGGGCCACCTCGAAGCGCCCGCTCAGGGCGGCCAGGGGGCTGAGCACCTGGCCCAGCGCCGCCATGAAGAACTGGGGCCGATGGCCGAACACCTCGAAGGCCTGCTGCAGCAGAGCCTGATCCACCGGCCGGAGTTCAGGCCGCTGCGCTTCGATCAGGGCAGCGATGTGGGCGATGAAGTCAGGCCCCAGGGGCGGCATGCGCTGGATCTGCGAACCGTAGAACGGAGCGCCGACGGTATTGACCAGGCGCAGCAGCTTGTCGCGGTCGGAGCCCGACATCACCAGCATCAGGTTCACCACCCCGGGCTGGTTGAGCTGGTCGCGGGCCGACTTCAGGGCCGTCATGGCCGCCTCGCCGGCTTCGCTGGTGAGGGCGTGCTGGGCCTCGTCGATGATCAGCGCCACCGGCTTGCCCGCACTCTCATGCAGCAGGCGCAGGGCGTCGGTGAGGGTGAGGCCATCGACCTTGCCGATCTTGCTGGTGTCCACCTCCAGGCCACCCACCTTGACCTTGTCCAGGCCGGCCTTGCGGGCCGTGCGCGCCACCAGGCCCAGCTGGGGCGCCAGCGCCCGGGCGATGGCTTCGGCGATCAGCCCGCCCGGGTCGCGCCGGGCGTCGGCCCACAGGTCCACATAGACCACCACCACGCCGACGGCCTGCAAGGCCGGCCGCAGGTCCCCCTGCAGGAACGTGGACTTGCCGGTGCGGCGTGGCGCGGCCAGGAACAGGCCGTTGTGGGCATCGCCCAGCAGGGCCTTGCCTTGCAGGGCGGCCACCAGACCCTGCGCCAGGGTGCTGCGGGGGAAGGCGATCATGGCGATTATCCGAAATTATCTTTGCAGGGATAATTTATCGCGAATCTGATAAAAGTCAATAAAGCTGGCTTCGCCTGCAGGGCGGGGAGCACCCGCCGCAGGCTAGGCCAACCGGGGCGCCACGGCCGGTCAGCAGCGCCCGGGCCATGGCCTGCTTGAAGGCGCGGGCTCGGCTGAAGCCCACAAACCTGCCGACACGCCGATCTGTGCCCGCCCGGGCGTTCAGGGCACCCCCTCGAACACCTTGCCGATCCCGGCGAAGGCATCACCGACACGGACACCGTGCTTGCCTCAAGGCGGAGAGCCTTGCTTCAGTGCCTGCAAACCGGGCGGTTCGGCCAGACAAGCCAGTTTTTCGCCGTGAAATCGAGCTGTCGGCCCCGACGTCGTCATTGTTGGGCCCGACAACGTCGTTGTCAGCACAAACATTGATGTTTTTCGGCGTGAAACAACGTTGTCAGGCTAAACATCGTTGTTGTTCGGTCAAACAATTGAGTTGTCAGGCCCGACATCGTTGTTTTACGTCGTGCAACGACGTTGTTCAATGAAAAAACGACGTTGCAAGGCCCGGCAACGTCGTTTTTTGGTGTGAAAGCGCGTTTTTTGCTGCACTGGCTCGCCCTGCGGGGCGCGGGGTAGCGTTCGATGCCGGGTCTCAGGCGTCGCCAGCGGGGCAAGCCTGCAGCGCGGCTTGTTGTCGAGGGCGACGGGCGGAGCGGCAGCCTTGATTCGGGCTGTCTGGAACGCGTCGTCGTTGCAGAGATGGTTCGGCGCGGAAATGGATCGGCGGGGGGGGTGTGTAGCTGACGGTGTTCCCGGCAAAAACCGGGCGCCGGGCCTTGCAGCCTCGGTCAGGCACGGAGGCGCGTGAAACTCGAACGGTTCAAACCAATCCTGGGAGGGTGCTGGAGACAACGCAGGCGTCTGACTGGTCGTCGGCCGACGCCCGATGGACTTCGTGATACCGGCCGTTCAAGAGAGAAATGCGGACCTTGGATGCGACTATGAAAGCCGGGGCGATTCAAGACGCGCCAAGCCTGTTGATGAATCCGCTGTTTCTCCCCAATCAATGCCTCGCTGAAATCGATACGCTGAAGGGCCAGATGCGGACCGCGACTGCAAATAGTGCTTGAGCCCGTTCGCGGATGCGCGTTTCGTCCCACACAGGCTCTGCGATGGTAAAGATCGTGCCTTGAAAGTGGGCGTTCAGCGCAAGCAGGCTCTTCGTAATCTCAGGGCGCTTCACGCCAAAGCCCGAGTTGCTCAGAGAGGGATTCAGCTTCGCTGTTAGCAGCGTGAGATTGCCGATGTTGTGCAGCAGATGGTTGCGCAGCAGCACCGCATTCTCGTCCCCTGGCGAAGGCCAATGGATTTCCCAAGCCACAGGGAGTACATGCTCGACATGAAGCGCGGCGGACGGCAATTGCGTCGACTCATGGTGCACTTCGTTGCGACTGCCCAGTTCCAAGGCCTCAAGCAGCATTTTCGTCTTGGCAGTACGCAGCACCTTGTAGGTATTGAACTCCAGCCACGCCTTTTGGAAGATCGCATCGTCAGGCCAATCTTGGGTCTCACCGCCTGACAAACCTTGAAGATGCGCGGCAAGCAGTTCAGACGTTGGCGCATTCGCCTCGCTCAAACGCTTCAGCAGCCCAGGGAAGACTCGGTTGTAAGCCTTGGTCGATCGGCCGCACACGGCACGCCGCACGAGGTAGGACTCGATCACGGTCAGGCACGACAGGAAGGCATCACTGTCGCACCCCAGGCGCTCGGCCAAGAACAGCACCACTGGCGTGACGGTAGTGCTGTCCAACACCCGTAGGTTGTGGGCAAAACGGCCCAAGCGCGTGGTGCGGTCCGGATACACCATCGCCCGGAACACGGCGGCAGCCTGTTTCAGGCGTACAAGCTCCTGGTCTACGTCCTTCCTTCCGGCCAACCACCACTGCTTGAACTCCTCGAAGACGTGGTCGAGCTTCACGTCGTTCATCGTACGCATCGACACGTAGTGGTACAGCATGGTGTCCAACCGCGTGTTCGTCAGGCGCCCCTGTCGCTCGTCCACTTTCCAGAACAGCTTGCTCTTGCTGACCGCCCCCTTCTCGGCCGGAGCCTCATCGAAGTCGCGCCAATGCTGGTCGTACAAGGCGGCCGCAGACGTGTTATTGCGAGTGGCCTCCAGGAACACGAAGTTCCGCACCAGGTCGGCTGGCGTCAACCGTTCGCCTCGGTCGTTCAACGATTCGAAGATCACCTGCGCATCGTCGTCCGCACCGAGACGCAGTTCAATCAACTGCACGTACTCTGTCAGCGTGGAAATCAGCAGTTGAATGCGCTCAGGTTGGATGGGCCGCTCGCTCCGCGGCAGCTTGGGGTCGGACTCGTGCCGAATTTCACGAATCCAATGGGCACCGAGGGAGCGGTCTACGTCGTGGCCCTGGTCCATCAACACCTCGTCGGTCAGCTCTTCCAGGCTGCCGGGTTTGGGTGGCACCACTTCGTCGAAATCCACACTGCGCAAAAAAAGGCCGATGACACCGTAGAAGTACAGATAGGCTTCCACCATTAGAGGCCTGGGCACGCGCTTGCGGCTCTTGCCTCCGCCGATCGTCGCTACCGGGTAGCGCTCGCAGACCTTCTTGAGCGACCGACACTCAACCAAATCAGTCATTTCCTGGTGCCCGGCATTGGTGGGCCATACCTTGTAGCGCGCATGAGGCATGCGGTAGGTGCCTGCGTTGCAAGTGTAGGTGTCCATGCACTGACGCAGGAACTCATCATCAAGGTCAGCCACGACATCGCGGAATGCCAGCGCCAGCACTTGCGTGGTGGTCATGCGTTGCTGGCCATCGATTACCTCGGTAGTTCTCGGTTCGCCAATCGTGCCATCCCGGTGCTCGGTGACGATGACTGTTCCGAGAAAATGCTGTCGAGGCTTTCGCGCCAAGTGAGGGGCTCCTTGAGCCTCTGCGGTTTGCCGAATAGCCATGTAGCGTTCCAGCTCACGGGCCCGGTCGACGATGTCGGCCCACAGCGGCTGAATCTGACGCTCAACGGTCCAGACGTAACCACGCTGAAAGATGGGCACCAGATACTGCAAGGACTGACTGAAAAGCGTCAGCGGTGAAGTTTTGTTCGGCTGCATGGGCCGTTTCTCCCTTCCTTATTGTGATGTGCTGGCCCAGGCGCGTCGCGGGATGACTATTCGACTAGTTGGCCTATTCAGTCTGCAGTATGACTCTTATCCAAAGAGTCGGCGAACCACACTTGCGCCAGGATTCATGGCGGGTAGGCCGGTTGGTGGTGGATGAATCGCCCCGGGTTTTGCGGAGGCTGTGCAGTCAGCTTTGCGTAGTACTTGAGACGTTCAAGCAGACGACGCTGAACGTCAGCAATGGCCGAAAACCACCCCACACTCCACATCCCCGCCTTCACACGCAACAACGCCCGGCAAGCCGGGCGTTATCACATCAAAGGGCGCAGGATCTCCAACTCAGAAAGTCATAAAGCCCCGCTGAAGCTCCCAAAAAATCACTCCACCGTCACCGACTTGGCGAGGTTGCGCGGCTTGTCCACGTCGGTGCCCTTGACGAGCGCGGCGTGGTAGCTGAGGAGCTGCAGCGGGATGACGTGGAGGATGGGGGACAGCATGCCGTAGTGCTCGGGCATGTGGAGGATGTGCACCCCTTCGGATTCCGGGATCTCGGAGCCGGCGTCGGCGAACACGTAGAGCTCGCCGCCGCGGGCGCGGACTTCCTGGAGGTTGCTCTTGAGCTTTTCGAGGAGCTCGTCGGCCGGGGCCACGGCGATGACGGGCATGTCCTTGTCGACCAGGGCCAGCGGGCCGTGCTTGAGCTCGCCGGCGGCGTAGCTTTCGGCGTGGATGTAGGAGATTTCCTTGAGCTTGAGGGCGCCTTCCATGGCGATGGGCCAGTGGCTGCCACGGCCCAGGAAGAGCGCGTGGTGCTTGCCGGCGAAACGCTGGGCCCACTTTTCGATCTCGGGTTCGAGCTCGAGCACCTTGGCGACGGCCACCGGCAGGTGACGCAGCTGGTTGAGGTAGCCGGCTTCCTGCTCGGCGCTGAGGTGGCCGTTGATCTTGGACAGGGCCAGCGTCAGCAGCGCCAGAGCGGCGAGCTGGGTGGTGAAGGCCTTGGTGGAGGCGACGCCGATCTCGGGGCCGGCGCGGGTGATCAGGCGCAGGGCCGATTCGCGGACGATGGCGGACTCGGGCACGTTGCAGATGGCCAGGGTCTTGGTCATGCCCAGGCTCTTGGCGTGCTTGAGGGCGGCCAGGGTGTCGGCAGTTTCGCCCGACTGGGAGATGACGACGACCAGGGTGTCGGCGTCGGGCACCGATTCACGGTAGCGGTATTCGGAGGCGATCTCGACGGTACACGGGATCTTGGCGACCGATTCGAGCCAGTAGCGGGCGGTGAAGCCGGAGTGGTAGCTGGTGCCGCAGGCGAGGATCAGCACGCGGCGGGTGGCCTTGAGCACGTCGACGGCCTCGGCGCCAAAGATCTGCGGGCTGATGCCGCCGCCGCCGGCGATGATCTCGAGGGTGTTGGCCAGGGCCTGGGGCTGCTCGAAGATCTCCTTCTGCATGTAGTGGCGGTACTTGCCCAGCTCGACCGCGTCGGCGGACAGGCTGGAGATGTTCACCGGGCGCTCGACCGGGGTGCCGTCTTGAAGGGTGACGCGGTAGCTGTCAAGGGTGAGCTCGGCCACGTCGCCGTCTTCGAGGTACACCACCTTGCGGGTGACCTGCAGCAGCGCGGCGGTGTCGGAGGCGGCGTAGTGGCCGTCTTCGCCGATGCCCAGCAGCAGCGGCGAGCCCTTGCGGGCGACGATGGCGCGGCTGGGGTCGGCCTCGGTGAGCACGCCGATGGCGTAGGCGCCGACGAGCTCGGCGATGGTGGCACGCACCGCGTCGAAGAGGTCGGGGATGGTCTTGAGCTTGTCGTGCAGCAGGTGGGCGATGGCCTCGGTGTCGGTCTCGGACGTGAAGGCGTAGCCCTTGGCCTGCAGCTTGCTGCGGAGCTCTTCGAAGTTCTCGATGATGCCGTTGTGCACCACCGCGAGGCCGCCGGAGATGTGCGGGTGGGCGTTGCGCTCGGAGGGCACGCCGTGGGTGGCCCAGCGGGTGTGGGCGATGCCGATGTTGGCGGACAGCTGGGTGGCGTCGGCCTGGGCGGCCAGTTCGGCCACGCGGCCGACGGCGCGCAGGCGAGTGAGTTCGGGCGTGCCTTCGGTCTTCAGGACGGCCAGGCCGGCGGAGTCGTAGCCGCGGTATTCAAGCTTGCGCAGGCCTTCGAGCAGCACGGGGACGATGTTGCGACGGGCAATGGCGGTGACGATGCCACACATAGGGGGAGCCTCTTTAAGGAAATCCGGCCCTGGGGCCGGATTGAAGATGAAATGGGTTGGATCAGGCTTTCTTGGCTTTGACCGGGCGCTTCCAGCCCTCTACCGACACCTGCTTGGCGCGGGAGACGGTGAGCTGCTCGGGCGGCGCGTCCTTGGAGAGGGTGGTGCCGGCGCCGAGGGTGGCGCCGCGGCCGACGCGCACCGGCGCGACGAGCTGGGTGTCGGAGCCGATGAAGACGTCGTCCTCGATGATGGTGCGGAACTTGTTGGCGCCATCGTAGTTGCAGGTGATGGTGCCGGCGCCCACGTTGACGCGCTTGCCGATGTCGGCGTCGCCCACGTAGGCCAGGTGGTTGGCCTTGGAGTGGTCGGCGATGTTGCTGTTCTTGACCTCGACGAAGTTGCCCAGGTGCACGTCGGCGCCGAGCACGGTGCCCGGGCGGGTGCGGGCGTAGGGGCCGATCACGCAGGCTTCGCCCATCACGGTGTCTTCGATCTGCGAGAAGGCGGCAACCTTGGTGCCGGCGCCGAGGGTGGCGTTGCGGATCACGCAGTTGGGGCCGATGCGCACGCCGTCGCCGAGCTCGACGCGGCCTTCGAAGACGCAGTTGATGTCGATCTCCACGTCGCGGCCGCAGATGAGCTGGCCGCGCACGTCGAGGCGGGCCGGGTCGATCACGGTGACGCCGGCGTCGGTGAGGCCGCGGGCGATGTTGCGCTGGTGGATGCGCTCGAGTTCGGCAAGCTGGGTTTTATTGTTGACGCCGAGAGTCTCCTCGAAAGCGTCGGGCTGGGTGGTGATCACCTGGATGCCCTCGGCCACCGCCATCGCGATGATGTCGGTGAGGTAGTACTCGCCCTGGGCGTTGTCGTTTTTAAGGTTGGCGAGCCAGTGGCGCAGGCGCTCGACGGGGGCGGCGAGGATGCCGGTGTTAACTTCTGTGACGCGGCGCTCGTCGGGGGTGGCGTCTTTCTCTTCGACGATGCGGGTGACCTGGCCGGCAGCGTCGCGCAGGATGCGGCCGTAGCCGGTGGGGTCGGCCATGTGCACGGTGAGCAGCGCCATCTGGCGGTCGCCGGCGGCGGCCATCAGGCGCTGCAGGGTGGGCACGCCGATGAGGGGCACGTCGCCGTAAAGGATGAGGGCGGTGTCGCCGTCCTCGACGAGGGGCATGGCCTGCTGCACGGCGTGGCCGGTGCCCTGGGGCGGGTCCTGGCGGGCCCAGGCCAGGTCGGGCGCATCGAGGGCTTCGCGCACGACTTCGCCACCGTGGCCGTACACCACGACGATGCGGCGCGCCTCGAGGGCGCGGGCGGTATCCAGCACATGGCCCAGCATGGGCTTGGCGGCCAGCGGCTGCAGGACCTTCGGCAACACCGAACGCATACGCTTGCCCTGCCCGGCGGCGAGAACGATGACTTCCATGGACTTCCCTTGATGCGGTTTGAATTGAAATCGGCTTCGCGCCGATGATAGCACGGGTAAATTTACGCTCTTAGCGTCAGAATTCTCGGTTTGGTGCCAGCCTTGCACGCCGGATGATGCGACGCAACAGGGTTTTTGATCTAACACTAAAGTTCGTCACACGGTTTTCCGTAGAATTCGATTGCTGCATTGCAGAAACCAGAAAGATCCCCATGACCATCGAAGCACACGATTTCATCCAGAACCGGACATTCGACGAGATCGCCATCGGCGACGCCGCGCATCTGGTCCGCACCCTCCGCCCCGAAGACATCCACCTGTTCGCGGTGATGTCGGGCGACGTCAACCCCACCCACGTCGACCCGGAGTTCGCCCGCTCGAGCCAGTTCCGCGAGGTGGTCGGCCACTCGATGTGGGGCAGCGTGCTGATCTCGTCCATCCTCGGCACCGAATTCCCCGGCCCGGGCACCGTGTATGTGGGCCAGACCCTCAAGTTCTGGCGCCCGATCACCATCGGCGACACCCTCACGGTCACCATCACCTGCACCCATCGCTTCGAGCACAACCACCACCTGCTGCTCGAATGCCTGTGCGTCAACCAGGACGGCCTGAAGGTCATCGACGGCACCGCCGAGGTGATGGCGCCCACCGAGAAGATCAAGCGCCCGCGCATCGCCCTGCCCGGCATCACCATCTCCGACCGCCAGCAGCGCTACCTGCATGTGCTCGAGATGACCAAGGGCATGGAGCCGATCCCCATCGCGGTGGCCCACCCCTGCGACACCGAATCCCTGCGCGGCCCGCTGCAGGCCCGCGACGCCGGCCTGGTGATCCCGGTGCTGGTTGGCCCCGAGGCCAAGATCCGCGAGGTGGCCGAGCGCGAGCACCTTGATCTGCGCGGCGTGCGCATCATCGACGTGCCCCACAGCCACGCCTCGGCGGCCACCGCCGTCAAGCTGGCACGCAGCGGCGAAGTCGAGGCGCTCATGAAGGGCTCGCTGCACACCGACGAGCTGATGAGCGAGGTGGTCGCCCGCGAGACCGGCCTGCGCACCGCGCGCCGCCTGTCCCACGTGTTCATGGCCGACGTGCCCACCTACCCGCACCCGCTCCTCATCACCGACGCGGCGATCAACATCGAGCCCACCCTCGAAGACAAGGTGCACATCATCCAGAACGCCATCGAGCTGGCGATCATGATGGGCGTGCCCGAGCCCAAGGTGGCGATCCTGTCGGCGGTCGAGACCGTCAACGTCAAGATCCGCTCCACCCTCGATGCCGCGGCCCTGTGCAAGATGGCCGACCGCGGCCAGATCAAGGGCGGCCTGCTCGACGGCCCGCTGGCCTTCGACAACGCCATCTCCCTCGTCGCCGCCAAGACCAAGGGCATCCGCTCGGCGGTGGCCGGCCAGGCCGACATCCTGGTCGTGCCCGACCTCGAATCCGGCAACATGGTGGCCAAGCAGCTCGAATACCTGGCCGATGCGCTGATGGCCGGCGTGGTGCTCGGCGCCCGCGTGCCCATCGTGCTCACCAGCCGCGCCGATACCGCCGAAACCCGCACCGCCTCCTGCGCCATCGCGCAGCTGATGGCCCACAAACGTCGCCAGGGAGTCCGCCTGTGAAAGCCATCCTCATCCTCAACGCCGGCTCGTCCAGCCTCAAGTTCGCCCTCTTCCCGATGACGCCGCGGCTCGCCGACCTGCCGCAGCTCTCCGGCCAGGTCGAGGGCATCGGCGCCGAGCCGCTGATGCACGCCAAGGACACCCACACCGGCGAGCGTTTCACCGAAAACCTGGCCGTGCCCGACGGCACCGACCAGAACGGCCAGCACCGCAACGCCCTCGAGTTCGTCTTCGACTGGATCCGCCGCCACAGCCCGGGCGTCGAGATCGTCGCCGCCGGCCACCGCATCGTGCACGGGGGCGACCACTACAGCGGCCCGGTGGTGCTCAGCCCGGACGCTGTAAGCACCCTGGAAACCCTGATCCCGCTGGCGCCCCTGCACCAGCCGCACAACCTGCGGGCGATCAAGTCGCTGTTCTCGCTGATGCCCGAGGTGCGCCAGGTGGGCTGCTTCGACACCTCGTTCCACCGCACCCGCCACCCGGTGGCGGCGCGCTTCCCGCTGCCCCGCGCCCTGTTCGACGAGGGCATCAAGCGCTACGGCTTCCACGGCCTGTCGTATGAGTTCGTGGCGCGCCAGCTGCCGGCGCTGCTGGGCGACGAAAAGGCCCGCGGCGGCATCGTCGTGGCCCACCTGGGCAACGGCGCCAGCATGTGCGCGCTGCGTGACGGCCTGTCCCGCGACACCAGCATGGGCTTCACCGCCGTCGACGGCATCATGATGGGCACCCGCACCGGCAGCATCGACCCGGGCGTGATGCTGCACCTGATCGAACAGAAGGGCATGGACGCCAAGGCCCTGAGCAACCTGGTGTACAAGCAGTCCGGCCTGCTGGGTGTCTCCGGCATCAGCCAGGACATGCGCGCGCTGCTCGAATCCGATGAGGTCGCCGCCAAGGAGGCCATCGAGCTCTTCTGCTACCGCGCCGCCTGCATGATCGGCCAGCTGACGATGGCCGCCGGTGGCTTCGAGGCGCTGGTGTTCACCGGCGGCATCGGCGAACACGCCGCGCCGATCCGCGCCCGCATCGCCGAATGGCTCGAATGGACCGGCGTGCGCCTCTACCCCGCCGCCAACGACCGCCACGCCACGCGCATCCACGCCAAGGACAGCAAGGTCGAGGTGCTGGTGGTGCCGACCAACGAGGAATGGATGATCGCCCACCACACGGTGAACCTGCTCGGCCTGGGCTGAGCCGCGACAAGTACCCGGCGCGGGCGTGCGATCAGGCGCCCGCGATACAGGCCTGGCGTCGGCTTCAGAAGACGCCACCGCGGAAGGCACGCAAAAAAAACGGCCCGGGATCACCGGGCCGTTCTTGTTGACTCGCGTAAAACCGATCAGCGCGGCAGCAGCGACGACCCCATCAGGAAGGCGTCGACCTCGCGGGCGGCCTGACGGCCTTCGCGGATCGCCCACACCACCAGCGACTGGCCGCGGCGCACGTCGCCGGCGGCAAACACCTTTTCGACGTTGGTGCGGTAGCAGCCCTCGCCGTCGGTGGTGGCCTTGGCGTTGTTGCGGGCGTCCTTGTCGACCCCGAAGGCTTCCAGCAGCGAGCCCACCGGGTTGGTGAAGCCCATCGCCAGGAAGGCCGCGTCACAGGGCAGCTCGAACTCGGAGCCGGCCACTTCGACCATCTTGCCATCCTTCCAGTCGAGGCGAACAGCCTTGAGCGCCTTCACATTGCCCTGGCCATCACCCACGAAACCCTTGGTCGCCACCGCGAAATCGCGGGTGCAGCCTTCGTCGTGGGACGAGGAGGTGCGCAGCTTGTAGGGCCAGTTCGGCCACGTGAGGGCCTTGTTCTCCTGCTCCGGCGGCATCGGCATCAGCTCGAACTGGGTCACCGAGGCGGCGCCGTGGCGGTTGGAGGTGCCGACGCAGTCGGAGCCGGTGTCACCGCCGCCGATCACGACGACGTGCTTGCCCTTGACGTTGATCGGGTTGGCGATGCCCTGCTGGACTTCCTTGTTCTGCGGGATCAGGAACTCCAGCGCGGCGTGGATGCCCGTCAGCTCGCGGCCCGGGACCGGCAGGTCGCGGGGCACTTCGGAGCCGGCGGCGAGGATCACCGCATCGAAATCCGCCTTCAGCTGGTCGGCCGAGATGGTTTCGGTGGCGTCGTTGTTGATGCCGGCCGGCAGGTTCTTGTCGCCGATCAGCACCTGGGTACGGAAGGTGACGCCCTCGGCCTGCATCTGCTCGACGCGGCGGTCGATGACCGACTTGTCGAGCTTGAAGTCGGGGATGCCGAAGCCGAGCAGACCGCCGATTCGGCTGCTCTTCTCGAACACCGTGACGTCGTGGCCAACGCGGGCCAGCTGCTGGGCCGCTGCCAGGCCGGCGGGGCCGGAACCGACGATGGCGACCTTCTTGCCGGTCTTGGTGGCGGACGGCTGCGGCACAACCCAACCGTTGGCCCAGGCCTTGTCGATGATCGCGTGCTCGATCGACTTGATCCCCACCGCGTCGGTGTTGATGTTGAGCGTGCAGGCGGCTTCGCAGGGCGCCGGGCAGATGCGGCCGGTGAAGTCGGGGAAGTTGTTGGTCGAGTGCAGGACCTCGATCGCCTCCTTCCAGTTGCCGCGGTAAACCAGGTCATTCCAGTCGGGAATGATGTTGTTCACCGGGCAGCCGTTGTTGCAGAAGGGGATGCCGCAGTCCATGCAGCGCGCCCCTTGCTTGGCGGCTTCTTCGTCGCTCAGGGTGACGACGAACTCCTTGTAATGCTTGAGACGCTGCTCGACCGGAGCGTAGGCCTCGGAGAGGCGCTCGTACTCGAGGAATCCAGTTGGCTTGCCCATGTTACGCGGCCTCCAGTTCTTTCTGTTGTTGCGCGGCCTGTTCGGCCAGCGCGCGACGGTATTCGTGCGGCATCACCTTGGCGAACTTGCCACGGGCGTTGGCCCAGTCGGCGAGGATCGCCTTGGCGCGCTCGCTGCCGGTGTAGGTGGCGTGACGCTCGACCAGCATCTTGAGCAGGGCTTCGTCGGCCATGCCGAGGTGGCGAACATCGACGCGGCCGTGGGACTCAAGCTCGTCGCCGGACTCGGAACCCTTGCGGGCGGCGAGTTCTTCCTCGACCGGCTCCAGGGCTACCTGGGCCATGTTGCAGCGGGACTCGAAAGTACCCTCCTCGTCGAACACGTAGGCGACGCCACCGGACATGCCCGCCGCGAAGTTGCGGCCGGTCATGCCGAGCACCACCACGGTGCCACCAGTCATGTATTCGCAGCCATGGTCACCCACGCCTTCGACGACGGTGGTCGCGCCGGAGTTCCGCACCGCGAAGCGCTCACCGCCGACACCGGCGAAGTAGGCCTCACCTTCGGTGGCACCGTAGAGCACGGTGTTGCCGATGATGATGTTGGACGGCGTGTCGCACTTGAAGCCGGCCGCGGGGCGCACGATGATGCGGCCACCGGAGAGGCCCTTGCCCACGTAGTCGTTGCCTTCGCCGACGAGCTCGAGGGTCAGGCCACGGCTCAGGAAGGCGCCGAAGCTCTGGCCGGCGGTGCCGTTGAGGCGCACATGCACGGTGTCGTCCGGCAGGCCGGCGTGGCCGTACTTGGCGGCGAACTTGCCCGACAGCATGGCACCGACGGTGCGGTTGACGTTGCGCACCGGCACCTCGAAGGAGACCTTCTCGCCACGCTCAAGGGCCGGCTTGGCCAGCTCGATGAGCTGGTGGTCGAGGGCCTTGGCCAGGTTGTGGTCCTGGGTTTCGGTGTGGATGCGCGGCACGTCGGCCGGCACGTTCGGCAGGTGGAAGATGCGGCTGTAGTCGAGGCCGCTGGCCTTCCAGTGCTCGATGCCGGCCCTCATGTCGAGGAGGTCGGCACGACCGATGAGGTCTTCGAAATTGCGGATGCCGAGCTCGGCCATCAGCTCGCGCACTTCTTCGGCGACGAAGAAGAAGTAGTTGACCACGTGCTCCGGCTGGCCGGAGAAGCGCTTGCGCAGGGTCGGGTCTTGCGTGGCGACACCCACCGGGCAGGTGTTGAGGTGGCACTTGCGCATCATGATGCAGCCTTCGACGACCAGCGGCGCGGTGGCGAAGCCGAATTCATCAGCACCCAGCAGGGCGCCGATGACGACGTCGCGACCGGTCTTGATCTGGCCGTCGACCTGCACGCGGATGCGGCTGCGCAGGCGGTTGAGCACCAGGGTCTGCTGGGTTTCGGCGAGGCCGAGCTCCCACGGCGAACCGGCGTGCTTGACCGACGACAGCGGCGAGGCGCCCGTGCCGCCGTCGTGACCGGCGATGACCACGTGGTCGGCCTTGGCCTTGGCGACACCGGCAGCAACCGTGCCGACGCCTACTTCGGACACCAGCTTGACCGAGATGTCGGCCACCGGGTTGGTGTTCTTCAGGTCGTGGATCAGCTGAGCCAGATCTTCGATGGAGTAGATGTCGTGGTGCGGCGGCGGCGAAATCAGGCCGACACCCGGCACCGAGTGGCGCAGGAAGCCGATGTACTCGGACACTTTGTGGCCGGGCAGCTGGCCGCCTTCACCGGGCTTGGCGCCCTGGGCCATCTTGATCTGGATCTGGTCGGCATTGACCAGATACTCGGTGGTCACGCCAAAGCGGCCGGAAGCCACCTGCTTGATCGAGGAACGCAGGCTGTCGCCGGCCTTCAGCGGGATGTCGCGCTCGACGCGGCTGGCTCCGATGACCTCGGCCAGGGAGGAATCCTTGGAAATCGGGATGAAGCGCTTCGGGTCTTCGCCGCCTTCACCGGTGTTCGACTTGCCGCCGATGCGGTTCATCGCGACGGCGAGGGTCGAGTGGGCTTCGGTGGAGATCGAGCCGAGGGACATCGCGCCGGTGGCGAAGCGCTTGACGATGTCTTTCGCGGATTCGACTTCGTCCAGCGGCACCGGGGCGCCAACGGGCTTGATGTCGAACAGGCCGCGCAGGGTCATGTGGCGCTTGCTCTGATCGTTGATGATCTTGGCGTATTCCTTGTACGTGTCGTACTTGCCGGAGCGGGTGGAGTGCTGCAGCTTGGAGATGGCCTCCGGGGTCCACATGTGCTCTTCGCCGCGGATCCGGAAGGCGTACTCGCCGCCGGCATCGAGGGCGTTGGCCAGCACCGGATCGGCGCTGAAAGCCTGCTGGTGGAGGCGGATCGCCTCTTCCATCACCTCGAACACGCCGATGCCCTCGACCTGGGAGGAGGTGCCGGTGAAGTACTTGTCGACCAGCTTCTTCTGCAGGCCGATGGCCTCGAAGATCTGCGCGCCGGTGTAGGACATGACGGTGGAGATGCCCATCTTGGACATGACCTTCATGAGGCCCTTGCCGACGCCCTTGATGAAGTGCTTGATGTACTTGTCGGCGGTGGCGGCGTCGCCGTTGGCGAGCTCGACGAGGGTCTCGAGGGCCAGGTAGGGGTGCACAGCCTCGGCACCGTAGCCGGCCAGCACGGCGAAGTGGTGAGTCTCGCGGGCGGAGCCGGTCTCGACGACCAGACCGGTGCGGGTGCGCAGACCCTTGGTGACCAGGTGCTGGTGGATCGCCGAGGTGGCGAGCAGCGCCGGGATGGCCACGTTGCCGGCATCGACCTTGCGGTCGGAGACGATCAGGATGTTGGAGCCGGTGAGCACCGCGTTCTCGGCTTCGGCGCACAGGGAGGCCAGACGCGCTTCGACGCCTTCCTTGCCCCAGGCCAGCGGGTAGCAGATGTCGAGTTCGGCCGAGCGGAACTTGTTGCCGGTGAAGCCGGCAATGCCGCGCAGCTTGGCCATGTCGGCAAAGGTGAGGACCGGCTGGGTGACTTCGAGGCGGTACGGCGGGTTGATCTCGTTGATGCCGAGCAGGTTGGGGCGCGGACCGACGAAGGACACCAGCGACATGACCAGCTGTTCGCGGATCGGGTCGATCGGCGGGTTGGTCACCTGGGCGAAGAGCTGGCGGAAGTAGTTGTAGATCGGCTTGTTGCGAGCAGACAGCACGGCCAGCGGGCTGTCGTTACCCATCGAGCCGGCAGCCTCTTCACCGCTCTTGGCCATCGGCTCGAGGATGAACTTGATGTCTTCCTGGGTGTAGCCGAAGGCCTGCTGACGATCGAGCAGCGAGGCGGCGGCTTCGGGCGCAACGGCTTCGACCTCTGCGCAGTTGTCGAGCTTGATGTTGATGCGCGACAGCCACTCCTGGTAGGGCTTGGCGGCGGCGAGGGACTCCTTGAGCTCCTTGTCGTCGATGATGCGGCCCTGCTCCATGTCGATCAGGAACATCTTGCCCGGCTGCAAACGCCACTTCTTGACGATCTTCTCGTCGGGGATTGGCAGCACGCCGGACTCGGAGGCCATGATGACGTAGTCGTCATCGGTGACCAGGTAGCGGGCCGGGCGCAGGCCGTTACGGTCGAGGGTGGCGCCGATCTGGCGGCCGTCGGTGAAGGCCACCGCGGCGGGGCCGTCCCACGGCTCCATCATGGCGGCGTGGTATTCGTAGAAAGCGCGACGCTTCGGGTCCATCAGCGTGTGGGATTCCCAGGCTTCGGGAATCATCATCATCATCGCGTGGGCCAGCGAGTAGCCGCCCATGACGAGCAGCTCGAGGGCGTTGTCGAAGGAGGCGGAGTCGGACTGGCCCGGGTAGATCAGCGGCCACAGCTTCTGCAGGTCGTCGCCGAGCAGCGGGGAGTGGGTGCCCTTTTCGCGGGCACGCATCCAGTTGTAGTTGCCGCGGACGGTGTTGATCTCGCCGTTGTGGGCGATGTAGCGGAACGGGTGCGCCAGGTGCCAGGTCGGGAAGGTGTTGGTCGAGAAGCGCTGGTGCACCAGCGACAGCGCCGACACGCAGCGCGCGTCCTGCAGGTCGAGGTAGTACTGGCCGACCTGATCGGCGAGCAGCAGACCCTTGTAGTTGATGGTCCGCGCCGACATCGACGGCGTGTAGAACTCCTTGGAGTGCTTCAGCTTGAGGCTGCCGATGGCATTGGCGGCACGGCGACGGATCACGTAGAGCTTGCGCTCGAGGGCGTCGGTGACCATCACGTCGGGGCCGCGACCGATGAAGACCTGGCGGATCACCGGCTCCTTGGCCTTGACGGTCGGCGACATGGGCATCGCCGGGTCGGTGGGCACGTCACGCCAGCCCAGGACAACCTGGCCTTCGGCACGGACGGCGCGCTCGATCTCTTCCTGACAGGCGAGGCGGGAGGCGTTCTCCTTGGGCAGGAAGACCATGCCGACGCCGTAGTCGCCGGCGGGCGGCAGCGTCACACCCTGCTTGGCCATCTCTTCGCGGAACAGGGTGTCCGGAATCTGGATCAGGATACCGGCGCCATCGCCCTGCAGCGGGTCGGCACCCACGGCACCCCGGTGGTCCAGATTTTTCAGGATTTCGAGACCCTGCAGAACGATCTCGTGGGTTTTGTTGCCCTTGATATGTGCTATGAAGCCGACACCACAGGCGTCATGTTCGTTGGCGGGGTCGTAAAGACCCTGCTCCAGGGGAAGATCCATCTTGTTTTTCCTCGACACAACACACACCGGCGCTCACATTCCTGTAGCACCGGACCTTCAGACTGCGGGAAGACGCCCCGCCCGAACCGTCAAAAAAGCCGGCATCTTGGCCAGCCGGCTACGTCCGATCCCGACGAAGAGACCGTTCAAACACATTGGGCGAGGGTCGAATATACCGCCGCAGGCGCAGGTTTTTCAAGATTTTTTTGCAGCGCCGCAACTGGGGGAACCGCTTGCGCGGCGCGGGCTGGCAGCCGAACGGCGGTGTCCGCCGGGGTCAGTAGATCTCGCCGACGGCGAACAGGCGGCGATGCTCGCGCATGGCGTACCTGTCGGTCATCCCGGCGATGTAGTCGGCGATGGCCCGGGCCTTGTCCGAGCGGGCCATGGTCTGGTACTGGGGCGGAAGCAGGCGCGGATCGTTTGTGAAGGCGCCGAAGAGATCCTGGATGATGCGCCGGGCCTTGTCGGTCATGCGCAGCACCTGGTAGTGGTGGTAGAGCTTTTCGCGCAGGAAGGTCTTCAGCACGCGCAGTTCGGGCAGCAGTTCGGCGCTGTAGGCCACCAGCCGCGGCGCGGCGCGCACGTCGTCGAGGGTGACCACCGCGGCCCGGGCAATGTTGGCGCGGGTCTGCTCGATGAGGTCGACCGCCATCAGGTTGATCATGCGGCGGATGGTCTCGTGGATCAGGCGCCGCCCCGTGAGCGCGGGATGGCGCGCTTCGACCGACTGCCGGTTGCGCGCAAAGATGGGCACTTCGTCGAGCTGCTCGAGGCTGATGAGGCCCGAGCGCAGGCCGTCGTCCACGTCGTGGTTGTTGTAGGCGATCTCGTCGGCAAGGTTGGCGAGCTGGGCCTCGAGGGACGGCTGGCGGCCCTCGAGAAACCGCCGGCCGATGTCGCCGAGCTCGGCGGCATGCTTGGGCGAGCAGTGCTTGAGGATGCCCTCCCGGGTTTCGTGCATGAGGTTGAGGCCGTTGAATTCGGCGTAGCTCTCCTCGAGCAGATCCACCGTGCGCAAGGACTGCAGGTTGTGCTCGAAGCCGCCGAAGTCCTTCATGCAGGCGTTGAGCGCCTCCTGACCGGCGTGGCCGAAGGGCGTGTGACCAAGATCGTGGGACAGCGCCACGGCCTCGGCGAGGTCTTCGTTGAGCTGCAGCGCGCGGGCGATCGAGCGGGTGATCTGGGCGACCTCGATGCTGTGGGTGAGGCGCGTGCGAAACAGGTCGCCCTCGTGGTTCACGAAGACCTGGGTCTTGTATTCGAGGCGCCGGAAGGCCGTGCAATGCACGATGCGGTCGCGGTCGCGCTGGAACTCGCCCCGCGCCAGCGGCGGCGCCTCGGCCACCTGGCGGCCGCGGGAGTTGGCTTCGCTGACGGCGTAGGACGCGAGCTCGTTCATGGGCGGGCGCCGCTCAGCAGCACGCCTCGATGGCGGCGCGGATGTCGGCGGTGCTCGCCTCGGAGGTGATCACGGCGCGGCCGATCGCCTTCAGGAGCACCAGCCGCAGGGTGCCGTCGCTGACCTTCTTGTCGTGGGCCATGAGCTCGAGGTAGCGATCGGCGCCGAGGGCAGCCCCCTTCACCGGCAGGCCGGCGCGCTCGTGGATGCGACGCACCCGCTCCACGTCGGCATCCGACAGCCAGCCCAGGCGGCGCGACAGCTCGGCGGCCATCACCGCGCCGGCGGCCACCGCCTCGCCGTGCAGCCATTCGCCGTAGCCGAGGCCGGTCTCGATGGCGTGGCCGAAGGTGTGCCCCAGGTTGAGCGTGGCGCGCTCACCCTGCTCGGTCTCGTCGGCGGCCACCACCTCGGCCTTGTTGCGACAGGAGCGCTCGACGGCCTCGGCGAGGGCCTCGCCATCGCGAGCCAGCAGACGGTCGAGATTGGCCTCGATCCAATCGAGGAAGGGCAGGTCACGGATCAGGCCGTACTTGATGACCTCGGCGAGGCCTGCCTTCAGCTCGCGGTCCGGCAGGGTGCCGAGGGTGGCGATGTCGGCCAGCACCAGCCGAGGCTGGTAGAAGGCGCCGATCATGTTCTTGCCGAGCGGGTGGTTGATCGCCGTCTTGCCGCCCACCGACGAATCCACCTGGGACAGCAGCGTGGTGGGCACCTGGATGAAGGGCACCCCGCGCTGGTAGCTGGCCGCGGCAAAGCCGACCATGTCGCCGACCACCCCTCCGCCGAGGGCGATGAGGGTGGTGCTACGGTCGCAACGGTCGCCGAGCAGGCCGTCGAAGATGAGGTTGAGGGTGGGCCAGTCTTTGTGCGCCTCGCCATCGGGAAGCACGATCTCGGTGACCCGCAGCCCCCGCTCGCGCAGCGCAGCGACGAAGGGCGCCAGATACAGCGGCCCGACCACGGTGTTGGTGATCACGGCGACCCGCTTGCTCTTGAGGTAGGGCAGGATCAGGCCCGGGTCGGCCAGCAGCCCGGTGCCGATGTGGATGGGGTAGCTGCGCGCATCCAGCGCGACGCTCAGTGTTCGCATAGGGCCTGCAATTCCTTCTCTATCAGCTTGACCATCGCGTGGGGCGTTCCACGCCCGCCTTCGACGATGATGTGGGCGACTTCGCGGTAATAGGGGCCGCGGACTTTCAGGAGTTCCTCGAGGCGGCCCCTGGGGTCGGACACCTGGAGCAGCGGGCGGCTGCGGTCATGGCGGGTACGCTCCCACAAGATGGGCGGCGGCACGCTCAGGAACACCACCACCGCGCGCTCCCGCAGCAGCGCGCGATTCTCGGGGCGGATCACCGCACCACCACCGGTGGCGAGCACCATGTTGGATTCGCGGGTCAGATCGTCGAGGGTCTGGGTTTCGCGCTTGCGAAACCCGTCCTCACCTTCGATCTCGAAGATTATCGGAATCTTGACCCCCGTCCGCGCCTCGATCTCGTGATCGGTGTCGACGAAACGCAAGCCGAGCCGCTTGGCGAGATCCCGCCCCACGGTGGTCTTGCCCGAACCGGGCATGCCGACGAGGACGATGCAGCGATTTTTTTCGCTGGAGACAATGGACATGGGCAAAGTCAAAATATTACAAGGGACTGGCGGCCCGCGCAGGGCCGCCAGTCAATGCAGCAGCATCCAATCAATGCTGATTGCAATTCGGCGCATTGCCGAAAGGCGAATCCTGGAAGGAGGGCGAGACAGCCAGATCACTCACCTCACTTGCCACAAAGGGCAGGTAGTAACTCCGGGAAGCGGTATTGTTCTGCCCCGCAACAGCAGCCGTCACCTTCAACTCGATCTTGGTCCAGGCGGCATACGCGGGGGGATAGACGACCCAGAACGCGGCAGATCCCGAATTATCAGTGGTCACCGTGACACTGGTGGCAGCCGTTGCATTCTCGACGGGCGGCATCACCAGCGCAGCGCCATTCGGCTCGAGAATACCGTCAAGGTCTGCATCCCCCACTTCCCCGTCTTGGAAGAAGCCATCATTGTTGGCATCTTCGGCGGGGCAGGTGGCCTGGGTGTACTTCACCCACTTACCCGAATTGGTTCCCGAACCCTGGGCAAAGTAACCCTTCTGGAATTCGACCCCCCTCAGCGCGATGGTCACGGCCTGATTGCGAATCGGGTTGCCGGCCGTGTCCGTCACGAAAACCCCCCAGACGGACTTGTATTTCGGCGGAGCGGTCAACTTCTCGATGAGATTGTCGGTGCCGATGACGATATTGACTCCCTGCCCCGCAACGGTCAGCTGAGTCTGCTTAGTCACGGAAGTATCCAGGACGGTTGCCACGACAGTGACCGAATCCTTCCCCGTCAGGTTGGGGTCTGCCTTGAAGGTGGTCGAAGCGACTCCTGACGCATCGGTATCCGCAATGGACGGATTTGCCTGCCCACCGCCGGAGGGGGCCGTAAAGATGACCTTGGCCCCGGCAACCGGGTTACCGCTGTCGTCCCGTACGATCGCATAGATGTTGCCCGTGCTGTTGGGCGACAGGGTGGTCGGATCAGCCTGAACCACAATCTGGGTCGGCGTGATGGAAACAAAGGAGATCTCCCGCTTGGCTGTCGTACCGCTGCCGGAACCCGATGTGGCCAGGATGGCGGAAACCGTTGCGGCCCCGGCGCTGGGGGAAGTTACGTAGGCCTTTGCCGACATGCCGCTGAAGGCCACGGCTGCCGACGTGCTCGTCCGCTTGTCAGTATTGGCCCTGTTGTACGCCAGGTCGGCCTCACACCCAGCCTGAGTCGCATAGGCAGACCCTCGCGAGGAAGTGAAGGTCGCAGACGTGCCGGTCAGGCCGCCTTGGAGCTGGACCTCCACCTCGCGACAAGTGTTGATCGCCACCGTTTCATTGCTTGCGGGACTCGTGAACGCAAAGTTGATCGCCGAGATCGGGAGACTCTTGACTGCACTAGCACCCTGGGCATCAACGGAGATCACGTCAGTACCGTTGACCGTCGGCTTGAAAGTCAGGGTTGCCAGACCGCTGGCATTAGTTGTGATGGTAGCCGGGACCGGGTTACCAAGCGAAGACTTAACCGCAACGCTCTGATTCGCAATGGCCTTGCCAGCACCGTCAAGCAGGGTTACGGTCATCGAGACGTTTTCACCGACGACACCCGAGGAGTCGCCACCGAAACCGAGCCGGGAACCGAGCACGGTAATAGTCGTTTCCTTCACCAGGGTCTGATAGCTCGCCGTCACCTTGACGGTGCGGTTGGCCTTGTTGTCGTTGGAATCGAAGGTCACGGTTGCGACACCGGTCGTGTCGTCTGTTTTCACCGAGCTTGAGGAGAGCGAACCGGAATCGACGGAAAAACTGACCGTCTCACCCTTAACGATGCCGTTGGATTTGTCCTTCAGCGCAGCCTTGATCGTGACCACCGAAGAACCATCGGTTTGCAGCGTCGGCGAATCAACGGTCAGCGAAAGATCGGTCACGATTGTTGACGACGGATTGCTCGCGCAGGTCGGATTGGTTGTGTAGGGCAGGCAGGTCGGGGTTGCATTGCTAGTCCCACCGCCACCACCGCCACAACCGGCTAGCAGCGCAGCAGCGAGGATGGACAAAATCAAACCCGACCGTCGAGAGCAGTCGGCTACGATGAATCTGTGCATTTTTATTCCATTCAGATCTGGGTTTTCAACGCAGCCCAAGCTGATCGTTGATGATGCGGGGCGTGATGAAGACGAGCAGTTCGGTCTTGTTGTCCTTGCGCTCGTTGTTGCGGAACAGGTAGCCGAGCACCGGGATGTCGCCCAGCAGGGGGATCTTGGTGGTGTTGTTGCCAACTTCCTGGATGTAGATGCCGCCGATCACGACGGTACCACCGTTCTCGACGACCACGTCGGTCTTGACGTGCTTGGTGTCGATGGGGACGTTGCCGCCGGCGACCGGCTGGTCGTAGCGGGGCTGGTCCTTGTTGACGTCGAGGGCCATCATGACCTTGCCGTCCGGGGTGATCTGGGGCTTCACCTTGAGGGACAGGTTGGCCTTCTTGAAGCTGACGGTGGCCACCGCGGTGGCGCTGGTCTGGGTCTGGTAGGGGATTTCGGAGCCCTGCTCGATGATGGCTTCGGCCTTGTCGGCGGTCATCACGCGGGGGCGGGACACCACCTTGCCACGGCCATCGGCTTCGAGGGCCGACACTTCCAGGTCGATGTAGCGCGTGGCGGCGCTGTTCCAGAGGGCGAAGGACAGCGCGCCGACCTGCTTGGTGTTGATGTTGGAGGCCGGCAGATTGACACCGAGGGAGCTGTCGAGGGTCGGCACGGTGGTGATCTGCCCCGCCTGATAGGCGGTGGAGTTGAGGCTGCCGGTGCCGAAGGTGTTGCGATACACCGGCACGCCACCGGTGGTGGTGCCAAGCAGGCCACCGGTCTTGCCACCGAAGCCGAGCCGCACGCCCAGGTTACGGGCGAAGGTGTCGGTGGCCTCGACGATCTGGGCTTCGATGAGCACCTGGCGCACCTCGACGTCGATCTCGGCGATGAGGCGGCGGACGTCTTCGAGGCGGGACGGCACGTCATTGACGAAGAGCTTGTTGCTCCGCTCGTCGGCGCTCACGTTGCCGCGCTTGGAGAGGACGGTCTGTTCCTTGCCCTTGATGAACTCAGCGACGCTCTTGGCCTTGTGGTAGTTGATCTGGAAGGTCTCGGTACGCAGCGGCTCGAGCTCGCCGATCTGGGCCTTGGCTTCGAGGTCGAGCTTCTCGCGGGCGGCCAGCTCGTCGCGCGGGGCGATCCAGATGACGTTGCCGTTCTTGCGCATGTCGAGGCCGCGGGCCTGCAGGATGATGTCGAGAGCCTGATCCCAGGGGACATCCTTGAGGCGCAGGGTGAGGTTGCCCTGCACCGAGTCGCTGGTGATGATGTTGAAGTTGGTGAAGTCGGCGATCACCTGCAGCACCGACCGGACATCGATGTTCTGGAAGTTGAGCGACAGCTTCTCGCCGCCGAAGCGGCCCTTGCCCACGCCCTGGGTGAGCTTGTTGGGGTCTTCCTTGACGGGCTTCACCTCGAGAACAAACTGGTTGTCGCTCTGGTAGGCGTTGTGCTCCCACTGGCCGCGCGGCGTGATGGTCATGCGCACGTTGCCGCCCTGGCTCTGGGTGAGCACGGTGGAAACCGGGGTGCCGAAATCGATCACATCGAGCTTGCGGCGGAGCTGTTCGGGCGCCTCGGTCTTGAGGAAGTCGACGATCAGGCTGGTGCCCTGCTGGCGGATGTCGATGCCGGTGCTGGCATCGGACAGATCGACGACCAGCCGGCCCTCGCCTTCCTTGCCGCGGCGGAAGTTGATGTCACGGATCGAGTGCCGTTCTCCCTGGGCCATGGGCGCCGGCGCAGCGAACTGGGTGGACTGGGAGACAATGTTGCCGGCCTCGCGCATCTGGGCTGCCGACAGGGTGATCAGGACGTCGCGGTCTTCGAGGCGGATGTCGTAGGGCGACAGGCGGGACAGGTTGAGCACCAGCCGGGTGCGGTCGCCCACCTGGACGATGTTCACGCTGCGCAGGTCGCCGGTATTGAACTGCTGGCTATTGCGCCCCAGGCCGTTACCGGTGTCGGGGAAGTCGAAGGCGACCCGCGCCGGGCTGGCCACGCTGAAGCTTCCGGGTGCTGCCGCGAGCGGCTTGGCCATCGTCAGCTTGAGGACGACGTTGCCGCCCTGCTCGGCCGCGATGATCTTCTCGATGCGGTTGCCGGCCTGCACGACCTCGGCAGCGGGAGCCTGCGCCAAAACCGGCGCGGAGGGCAGCAAGGCCCCACAGACTGCCGTCAATACCCATGCGCCCTGCAGGACGCCACGTCTCATTTTCATTTCTTTGCCTCCTGAGGCGCCTGTTCCTGCAATTGCAGCGTACTGACGCGCTCCGCCCACTCGCCGGATTGATCTTCCACGAGCTCCTTGAGGGCGATCTCGGTTTCCGAGATCGCCGTGATCTGCCCGTAGTTCTGGCCGAGATAATTACCAACCCGGACCTGGTGCAATGTCTTGTCTGCCGCAATGATGGCGTGGGACTGCCCCTGCTTGATGATGACCCCCACCATCTTGAGGGACTCCAGCGGATAGGCTTCCAGCGGCTCACGGCGACGGTTGGCATCGGGCACGAACATGCCGGACTTCTTGTCGGGCTCGAGCTTGGCAGCCTTGAAGGGATCGCTCATCCCGCTCCCCTGGTAGCTCACCGGCACGACCTGCTGGATCGGCGGCAAGGGCTTGAGATTGGGTTTGAGATCCTTGGACGCCTCGGCCATCCAGGCTCGCAGGTCGTCCTCCTGGTCGCCACACCCGGACACGAGGAGCGCAGCGGCCAGGGGCAGCAACAGGGTCAGTCGCATGGTGGTCACTTGCCCGCCTTTTCTTTGGCCTTTTCCTTGCGCAGACGCGCCACTTCCTCGTCGTCAAGGTAACGGTAGGTCATGGCGGTCGCATCGAACTTGAGCGCACCGTCTTTCTGCGTTTCGATGGCAATGTCGTTGAGGGTCACGATACGGGGCATCTGCGCCACATCTCCGACGAACTCGCCGAGATCGTGGTAGTTGCCCGTGACACGGACGGCGATCGGCAGCTCGGCGTAGAAATCCTTCATGACTTCGGTGCCGGGCTTGAACAGCTCGAACTGCAGGCCACGCCCGAGGCCCGCCTGGTTGATGTCGGCCAGCAGCGATTCCATCTCGGAGCGGTTGGGCAGCTGCTTGAGCAGCGCGCCGAACTGGCGGTCGATCTCGCTCAGCTGGCGGCGGTACTCGGGCAGATTCACGGCCTGGCGCTTCTTGCCGACCCAGTCTTCCTTGAGCGTTGCCTCTTCGCGCTCCCTGGCCTCCAGCAGCCCCAACTGATCGCTCCAGTCGAACCACCACCCGCCGACGACGATGGCAAAGAAGATCGCCAGCAGCGTGGCGACCCGTGGCGCGAGCGGCCATTGCCCCGGATCGTTCGGATCAAGCCCCCTGAAGTCACGCAGCAGGCTCTGGAGATCCAGGGTGCGGAGGTTTTCCAGCGACTCCTTGAAACTCATTGCGGCTTACCTCCTGCGCTGACGGGAGGCTTTCCCTTGAATTTTTCGGCATCCTCGACCGGCTGGCGCTCGAGGCTGACGTTGAGATTGAACTCGCTCACGCGGCGGGTGTTGAGCACGGCGGCCTTCACCTCGACCAGCTCGGCGTTCTGGAGCTGGGGTGAGGCGTCGAGGTTACGCATCAGGTTGGAAACCCGGGCGTTCGACTGGGCATAGCCGGTGATGTTGATGCGCGAACCGGTCTGCTTGAGGCTCTTGAAATAGAGCCCCTCGGGGATCTGGCGCGCCAGCTCGTTGAAGACGTGCACCGGCTCGGTGCGGTTGGTCTGCAGGGACTCGATGACCTGCTTGCGCGACAAGAGGGCCTCCGCCTGTTCGCGAAGGCCCTTGATTTCGGAGATCTCCTTGTCGAGCAGGGCGATCTCCTGCTTGAGCATGGCGTTCTTCTCGTCCTGGCCATCGACATAGCCGGCGATGATGGAGTGCCCGATGAACCACACCAGCAGCCCGCCCAGTGCGGCGAGGGCAGAGAACAGGATGAACTGCTGGCGACGCGACTTGCGTTTTTCTTCCCGGTGCGGGAGCAGGTTGATGCGGATCACGAATCGAACCTCCGCAGGGCCAGCCCGCAAGCCACCAGCAGCGCCGGAGCGTCAGCCGTGAGGTTTTTAGGGCGAATCTTGGAACTGAGGCTCATGTTCGCGAAGGGGTTGGCGATCAGGGTGTCCACCTGGGTCCGCCCCGCGACCGTCTCGGCCAAACCCGGGATGACCGCGCAGCCCCCAGCCAGCACGATGTGGTCGACCTGATTGAACTGGGTGGAGGTGAAGAAGAACTGCAGCGCCCGGGACACCTCAAGCGCCAGCGCGTCCATGAAGGGGCGCAGCAGATCGGATTCGTAGTTTTCGGGCAGCGAGCTGTTGCGCTTGGCGCCCTCGGCCTCTTCTAGGGACATGCCGAAGTGCCGCATGATGTCCTGGGTCAGCAGAAAACCACCGAAGGCCTGCTCGCGCGCATAGACCTGAACGCCGTTGCGCAGCACCGACACGTTCATGACGTTGGCGCCCGCATCGACGAGGGCGATGATCTTGTCCTCGCCCTGATCGGGCAGCTGGGCCTGGACGAGCTCGAAGGCCGACAGGGCGGCGTAGGATTCCACGTCCATCACCAGCGCCTTCAGCCCGGCGGCCTCGGCTGCGGCGACCCGGTCTTCGACCTTTTCCTTGCGGGAGGCGGCGATCAGCACCTCGTCTTCTTCGGCGCTGGAAGCGGCCGGGCCGATCACTTGGAAGTCGAGGTTGACCTCATCGAGGGCGAAGGGAATGTACTGGTTGGCCTCGGATTCGACCTGAACCTCGAGCTCCTGGTCACGCAACCCGGCGGGCAGGATGATCCGCTTGGTGATGACCGCCGAGGCGGGCAGCGCCAGCGCCACGAACTTGGTGCTGGTGCCCAGACGGCGCCAGGCGCGGCGGATCGCCTCGGAGACAGCCTCGAGATTGGCGATGTTTCCGTCTGCCACCGCCTCGCGGGGCAGCGCCTCGATCGCGTAGCGCTCGACCCGGTACCCCCCTCCGGAAACGGCGGACAACTCGACCATCTTGATCGACGACGACGAGATGTCGACACCGATCAAGGGGCGTGCCCTGGGGCTGAGAAAGGATAGGTCGATCACAAAAAGTCCTGAAAATTCTTTACGTTAGACGCACTTACAACAATCTACATGAGATCCTAACAACAACAATGACAGGTGTAAAGCAAGGCCCTGTAAATCATGGGAGCGGCATTACGGGCGGCAAACCGGGGCTCCTCGTATAATGCACAGACTTTTTTGCCACCTGCCCTCCCCTCATGCGCTGGCTCCTTTACCCCTTCGCCGCCCTCCTCGGCCTCATCACGATCGGCCTCGCGATCGTCGCCCTCGCGGTCGCCTTCGCCTGGCCGACCCTGCCCTCGCTCGAAGCCCTGACCGACTACCACCCCAAGATCCCGCTCCGGGTTTACACCGCCGACGGCGCCCTGATCGGCGAATACGGCGAGGAGCGGCGCGCCTTCATCCGCATCCAGGATGTGCCTCCGGTCCTCAAGCAGGCGATCCTCGCCGCCGAGGACGACCGCTTCTACCAGCACTCGGGCGTGGACTTCCTGGGCATCCTGCGGGCCGCCGGCGCCAACCTCGCGACCGGCGGAAAACGCCAGGGCGCCTCGACGATCACGATGCAGGTGGCACGCAACTTTTTCCTCACCCGAGAGAAGACCATTTCTCGCAAGCTTTACGAAATACTCCTCGCCTTCAAGATTGAGCAAAATCTCACGAAAGACCAGATTCTCGAGGTCTACATCAACCAGATCTTCCTCGGCCGGCGCGCCTACGGCTTCGCGGTGGCCTCGCATACCTATTTTGGGAAGCCCATCCGCGACCTCAACATCCCCGAGGCCGCCATGCTCGCCGGGCTACCCAAGGCACCTTCGACTTACAACCCGGTCGTCAATCCGAAACGCGCCGCGATGCGCCAGCAATACGTGCTGCGGCGGATGCTCGAGCTCGGCTTCATCAGCGAGGCCGAGCACCGTCAGGCCATCGACACACCGCTGAAGGTCGTCACCAGCGGCACCGACTTCGGCGGCAGCGCCGATTACGTGGCCGAGATGGCCCGCCAGATCGCCTACGAACAGTTCCAGGAAGAGGCCTACACCCGCGGCATCAAGGTCATCACCACCATCACCCGGGCCGAGCAGGAGGCCGCCCACCGGGCCCTGCGCCGCGGCATCATGGACTACGACCGTCGCCACGGCTACCGCGGCGCCGAGGCCTACGTCGACCCGGCCCGCATGAAGGCCGAGGGTGAGGCAATGGACGAGATCCTCGCCGAAACCCCCGACTACGACGACATGCTGGCCGCGATCGTCACCGAAGTCCGCGCGGGCGCGGTCACCGTTTACCGCTACGGCGAGACGATCCGCATCAGCGGCGAGGGCCTGCGCTTTGCCGACCGCATGGTGGGCGACAAGGGCCCGCCCAACAAACGCATCCGCGCCGGCGCCATCGTGCGCATCACCCGCAACGACAACGGCCGCTGGGAGATCACCCAGCTGCCGGAGGTCGAGGGCGCCCTCGCCTCCGCCGACCCGCGCACCGGCGCGATCCGCGCGCTGGCTGGCGGCTTCGACTTCTCGCGCAACAAGTTCAACCACGTCACCCAGGCGTGGCGCCAGCCGGGCTCCAGCTTCAAGCCCTTCATCTACTCGGCCGCCTTCGAAAAGGGCTACGGCCCCAACAGCGTGGTGGACGACTCGCCGCTATCCTTCTCGTCGGGCGAGACCGGCAGCCAGGCCTGGGAGCCCAAGAACTACGACGGCCGCTACGATGGCCCGATCTCGCTGCGCACGGCCCTGGCCCGCTCCAAGAACATGGTCTCGATCCGCCTGCTCAAGTCGGTCGGCCCGCGCTACGCCCAAGACTACGTCACCAAGTTCGGCTTCGATGCCGAACGCCACCCGGCCTACCTCACGATGGCCCTCGGCGCCGGCTCGGTGACCCCCTGGCAGATGATGCGCGGATACGCGGTGTTCGCCAACGGCGGCTACCGCATCGAACCCTACCTGGTGCAGGAGATCCGCGACGATGCCGGCAACGTGCTGGCCCGCGTCGACCCACCGGTGGCCGGCGAGACCGCCGAGCGGGCGATCGACGAGCGCAACGCCTACCTGATGGACTCGATCATGAAGGACGTCGTCCGCCGCGGCACCGCCACCAAGGCGATGGTGCTCAAGCGTAGCGACCTGGCCGGCAAGACTGGCACCACCAACGACTACCTCGATGCCTGGTTCTGCGGTTATCAGCCGACCCTCGTCACGGTGGCCTGGATCGGCTTCGACAAGCCGCGCAACCTGGGCAGCGGCGAAACCGGCGGCCACGCGGCCCTGCCGATGTGGATCAGCTACATGCGCAAGGCCCTCGACGGAGTGCCCGAAACCTTCCCGAAGGCACCGGAGGGCCTGATCCGCGTCCAGCCGGCGGGCGCCACCACCGAGGAGATGATCTACAAGGAAAACCTCCCCGACGTACCGGTGGACGCTCCCGCCGAAGCCACCCCGAGCACCCCCGCCGACGAAGCCCCGACCGCCGCGCCGCCGCCCGCTGCGGCGCCGGCCCCAGCGGCACCGGGGCTGCCGCCATCCACCGGCTGAAGGGCATCCCCACGCCCGGCGCCTCCATCGGCCAGCCGGGCGCGCGGAGCCTTCAGCCCTTCAGGCTGACCGGCTCGCCGGCCTGCTCCGACATGCAGCGGGACAGCACCACATAGAAATCCTCGCCATCGCGGGTGCCCAGCCAGCGGCCGTCGGCGGGGCGGAAATGAAAGCCGCCCGATTTCGCCGCCAGCCAGATCTCCCGGGCCGCCGTGTGGCGATTGACGATGATCTTGCTGCCATTGTCGAACTCCAGCTCGAGCACGCCGCCGGGCTTCACCTCGTAATCGAAGTCGGCCCCGCAGGCATCAAGCAAGCCCTCGAGGCGCTCAAGTTCGGCATCCGCCAGCGCATTGAACCCTGCTTCATCCATCGCCCATTCCCTTCCATCTGTTAACATTCACGTTTTTGCGCGGAAATCATGCGAACCATCGCCACTGCCGCCGCAGCCTGCGGCCTGATCGTGCTGGGCGGCTGCGGCATCAAGGGGCCGCTGCAGCTCCCGCAGGTTCCCAAGCCCATCGCCCGCCCGGCCGCCAAGCCCGCCGATGGCCCGGCCAACAGCGCGCCGGCGCCCGCCCGGGCCCCGACTGCCGATCATAACAAACCCGCCCCCCAGGACTCTGCCCAATGATGACCGCCCTGCCCGTGCCGACCCTTGCCGCCGGCCCCGCCGGACTGACCCTCGAAGGGGTCGCCCTCGCCGACATCGCCGCGCGCTTCGGCACCCCCACCTACGTGTATTCCCGCGCCGCCCTCACCGGCGCCTACCAGGCCTACCAAAAGGCCCTCGGGATGCGCAAGGCGCTGGTCTGCTACGCGGTCAAGGCCAACTCCAGCCTGGGCATCCTGTCGGTGTTCGCCAAGCTCGGCGCCGGCTTCGACATCGTCTCCGGCGGCGAGCTGGCCCGCGTGCTGGCGGCCGGCGGCGACCCGGGCAAGGTGATCTTCTCGGGCGTCGGCAAGAGCGTCGACGAGATGCGCTTCGCCCTCGAGACCGGCATCGGCTGCTTCAACGTCGAATCCGCCGCCGAGCTCGACCGCCTGAACGACGTGGCCACCCAGCTCGGCAAGCGCGCGCCGATCGCCTTCCGCGTGAACCCCGACGTCAACCCCAACACCCACCCCTACATCTCCACCGGCCTGCGCGGCAACAAGTTCGGCGTGGCCTTCACCGAGGCCCTCGATCTCTACCGCAAGGCCGCGCGGATGCCTGCCATCGAGATCTCGGGCATCGACTGCCACATCGGCTCCCAGCTCCTCGACCCGGCCCCGATGGCCGAAGCCGCCGGCAAGATCCTCGGCCTGGTCGACCAGCTCGCCCGCGAAGGCATCCACCTCGACCACATCGACCTGGGCGGCGGCCTCGGCATCCGTTACCGCGACGAAGAGCCGCCCACCCCCACCGACTACCTCAAGCCGCTCCTCGCCTGCTTCGAGGGCCGCTCCGAGGCCCTGTGCTTCGAGCCGGGCCGCTCGCTGGTGGGCAACGCCGGCCTGCTGCTCACGCGCATCGAATACCTCAAGCCCGGCGTCGAGAAGAACTTCGCGATCATCGACGCGGCCATGAACGACCTGGCCCGCCCGGCCCTCTACGACGCCTGGCACGAGATCGTCGCCGTCGCCCCGCGCGAGCTGCCCGCCACCCGCTACGAAGTGGTCGGCCCGATCTGCGAGAGCGGCGACTTCCTCGGCCACGACCGCGACCTCTCCGTCGCCCCGGGCGACCTGCTGGCGATCCTGTCGGCCGGCGCCTACGGCATGACGATGAGCTCCAACTACAACACCCGCCCCCGCGCCGCCGAGGTGCTGGTGGATGGCGACACGGTGCATGTGATCCGCGAGCGCGAGACCCTCGAGCACCTCCTGAAGGGCGAACGCCCGCTTCCGTAACGCCAGCACCGCCCGCCCGAAGGCCTCGATCATGCGTCTCGCCCCCTGCGTCACCCTGTTCCTCGCCGTCGGGCTCGGCGCCTGCGGCAGCAAGCCCGAGCCGGCCACCGCCAAGCCGGCCGGGCCGCCCGCCACGCTGATCACCACCACCGCGGCGGCGAGCATGGCCCTCGACGTCACCGAAGACAGCCTCGGCAGCCTCGAAGCCCTGATCGACCCGAAGATCGGCGCCGAGGTGGCCGGGCGCGTGATCGCGGTGCACGCCAAGAGCGGCGATCGGGTGCGCAAGGGCCAGCTGCTGGCCGAGATCGACCCCACCGACTTCCACACCCAGGGCCAGGCCGACGCCGCCGAGATCGCCCGGCTGGAATCCCTGGTGGCCCAGGCCGAACGCTTCGCCGAGCGCCAGCAGCAGCTCGTCGCCAAGGGTTTCATATCCCAGAACGGCGCCGACGACGCCCGCGCCCAGCGCGACGCGGCCCGCGCCCAGCTCGCCAACGCCCGCGCCCGGGGCAGCGCCACCCGCAACAACCTGGGCCGCAGCAAGGTCACCGCGCCCACCGAGGGCGTCATCGAAACCCAGATCGTCTCCGCCGGCGATTACGTGAAAGTGGGCGACCCGCTGTACCGGCTGGTCTCCAACCGTATCCTCAAGGCCCACCTGCCCTACCCCGAGAGCGCCGCGCCGCGCATCCGCCCGGGCCAGCCGGTGCGCCTCACCAGCGCCCAGGCGCCCGGCCGGGTGATCGAAGGCACCGTCGAGCAGGTGAAGCCCACCGTCAGCGAAACCAGCCGCGCCATCGACGTGCAGGTACGCCTTGAAAACGATGGCAGCCTGCGTGCCGGCGGCACCGTCAATGGCGCCATCGTCACCGGCCGCAAGCCCGCCGCGGTGGTGGTGCCCGAGCAGAGCGTGGTGCTGCGCCCGGCCGGCAAGGTGGTGTACATCGTCGCCGACGGCAAGGCCCGCCAGCGCATCGTCGAGCCCGGCGTCAAGCAGGGCGGGAAGATCGAGATCGTCAAGGGCCTGGCCCCGGGCGAGGTCGTCGCCGAGGACGGCGCCGGCTTCCTTTCCGACGGCGCCGCCGTCACCGTCAAGACTGCCCCCGCCGCCGGCCCGGCCACCACCAAGCCATGACCCTGCCCGAGCTTTCCGTCAAACGCCACGTGCTGGCGTGGATGATGAGCGCCGTGCTGGTGCTGGTGGGCATCATCGGCTATCAGCGGGTCGGCCTCGACCGCTACCCCTTCATCGAATTCCCGGTGATCTCGATCACCACCACGCTGAAGGGCGCCAACCCGGACATCGTCGACTCCAGCATCACCAACGTCATCGAATCGGCGGTGAACAGCGTGCCGGGCATCGAGCACGTGCAGTCCACCTCGTCGCCCGGGGTGTCGACGGTAAACATCACCTTCGCCCTCGAGAAGAAGGTGGACGTGGCCTTCAACGAGGTGCAATCCAAGGTCAACCAGGTGCTGCGCCGGCTGCCCAAGGATGTCGACCCGCCGGTGGTGGCCAAGGTCGAGACCAACGCCCAGCCCATCATGTGGCTGGCGCTGCAGGGCGACCGCACCCAGCAGCAGCTCAACCAGTACGCCATCAACGTGCTCAAGAAGCGCCTCGAGACCATCGACGGTGTCGGCGAGGTGCGCCTGGGCGGGCGGCGCGACCGCACCATCCGGGTCGACCTGCTGCCCGACCGGATGGCCGCCCACAAGATCACCGCCCAGGACATCAGCGAGGCCTTCGCCCGCGAGCACGTGCAGCTGGCCGGCGGCTTTGTGGTGGGCAGCACCACCGAGAGCCTGGTCAAGCTAGACCTGGAGTTCCACCAGGTCGAGGCGCTGCGCGAGCTGATCGTGGCCTGGCGTGACAAGGCGCCGGTGCATCTGGGCGACGTGGCCCGCATCGACGACGGCCTCGCCGACAAGCGCCAGCTGGCCCGCTTCAACGGCCAGACCACCGTCGGCCTGGGCATGGTGAAGATCGCCAACGCCAACACCGTGGCGATCACCGAACGTATCCAGGAGCGCGTCGACAAAGAGCTGCGCCCGGCCCTGCCGCCGGGCATGAGCCTGTCGGTGGTGTCCAACGACGCGGTGTTCATCATCGAGATCGTCGACTCCCTCAAGGAGCACCTCATCGAGGGCACCCTGCTGGCGGCGCTGGTGGTGTGGGTCTTCCTGCGTTCGGTGCGCTCGACGCTGATCATCTCGCTGGCCATCCCGGTGTCGCTCGCGGGGGCCATCGCGGTGATCTACTTCGCCGGCTTCACCCTCAACTCGCTCACCATGCTGGGCCTCCTGCTGCTGATCGGGGTGGTGGTGGACGACGCCATCGTGGTGCTCGAGAACATCTTCCGCCACCGCGAGACCCTCGACCCCGACCCGGTCTCGGCGGCCATCAACGGCAGCAACGAGGTGGTCTTCGCGGTGATGGCGGCCACCCTGTCGCTGGTCTGCATCTTTGCGCCGGTAGCCTTCATCTCGGGGATCATCGGGCAGTTCTTCCGCAGCTTCGCGCTGGTGGTCACCTTCGGGGTGCTGGTGTCGCTGTTCGTCTCGCTCACCCTCACCCCCATGCTGTGCTCGCGCTACCTCAAGGTCGAGAAGCAGCACGGCCCCATCTACCGCGCCTTCGACCGCTTCTTCGCGGGGCTCGACGCCCTCTACGTGCGCCTGCTCGACGGCGCCCTCAGCCACCGCCTGTGGGTGGTGCTGGCCACCGTGGCGGTGGTGGCCTCCAGCGGCTTCTTCTTTGCCAACATCGGCAAGGCCTTTGCGCCGGATGCCGACGAGGGGCGCTTCCTGGTGTCGCTGCGCACGCCGCTGGGCTCCAGCATCGACTACACCGACGCCAAGCTGCGCGAAGTCGAGGCCATCCTCGACACCCACCCGGAGATCCGCTCCGAGTTCTCGCTGATCGGCCTCGGCGCCGCCGGCCAGGTTAACCAGGGGACGGTGGTGGTGCGCATGGCGCCGCGGGGCGAGCGCACACTCAAGCAGCAGGACGTGATCCCCATGCTGCGCCAGGAGTTCACCCGGATCGCCGGCGCCCGGGTGTTCGCCGCGCCCTACCCGATGGTCCAGGGCGCCCGCGGCGAGCCGCTGCAGTTCGTGCTCACCGGCACCAACCTGCAGGAACTCGGCCAGCACGCCCAGGCCCTGCAGCGCAAGCTGGCCGCCCTGCCCGCGCTCGGGCGCATCGACACCGACCTGCAGCTCGACCTGCCCCAGCTCATCTTCAGCCCCGACCGCCTGCGCATCGCCGACGCCGGCCTCGCCACCCAGGACGTGGCCCTCGCCATCAACATGCTCACCGGCGGCGTCGATATCGCCAAGTTCAACGACGAGCCCGGCGACGGCCAGCGCTACGACATCCGCGTGAAGGCGGTGGAGGGCAGCTTCACCCAGCCGGCGGATCTGTCGAAGATCTACCTGCGCAACAAGGCCGGCGAGATGGTGCGCCTCGACAGCGTGGCCAGCTTCCACGAAACCCTGGGCCCGGCGGTGGTCGGGCGCTTCGACCTGCAGTACGCCACCACCTTCTTCGCCACCCCCACCCTGCCGCTGGCCGAGGCCGTCGAGCTGGTCAAGGCCACCGCCGCCGAGATGCTGCCCACCGGCTACCAGGTGCTCATGATCGGCCAGGCCGAGGAGTTCGGCAAAACCCAGAAGTACATGAGCTTCACCTTCCTGCTCGCCCTCACCCTGCTCTACATGGTGCTGGCCAGCCAGTTCAACAGCTTCCTGCAGCCCGCCATCGTGATGCTGGCCCAACCGCTGGCCATCGTCGGCGGCGTGGCGGCCCTGTGGGCCAGCGGGCAGACCCTCAACATCTACTCGATGATCGGGCTGGTGCTGCTGATCGGCCTGGTGGCGAAAAACTCGATCCTGCTGGTCGACCTCACCAACCAGCGCCGCGGCGAGGGCCTGAAGGTGGACGCCGCGCTGCGCAACGCCTGCCCCACCCGGATGCGCCCGGTGCTGATGACCTCGATGACGGTGATCCTGGCCCTCGCCCCCGCGGCGCTGGGCTTCGGCGCCGGCAGCGAGACCAACCAGCCGCTGGCGGTGGCGGTGGTCGGCGGCATGATCAGCTCGACCCTGCTGACCCTGGTGGTGGTGCCGGCGGTGTATTCGCTGCTGGAAGGCTGGCGGGAGAAGCGGCAGGGCTGAGGCCGCGGCGGCCTCGCGGGGGTGGCAAGCCCCCGCCTCCGGGGCCAGTCGCCCCACGGCTGCCCCCCCCGGCGCCCCGGTGATGGGTCTGCGCTGGCCAACGAAGGGCGGCGGGACACCCAACGGAGGGTATCCGCGACCCAGCGATGCCCCACCGTGGGGCAAGCTTGGGTCGCCGCGAGGCAACGGAGGGTATCGGGATACCCAAGCGAGGGTCTCAGCGACCCAATGGAGGGTCGGCGAGAACCATCGATGCCTCAGGAAGCAGGGTAGGTCGGGTTAGCGCAGCGTAACCCGACATCCGTGGGCGAATCCGAGCGAGACTGACCGAACGTTTTGCGAGCCCCCCCGCCCAGCAAACATCCAGGCGTCAAGGCCAGCGAGGCCCCCGTCAGCCCACCACCGTCACCGCCCGCCGCCCCTCCGGCGTGTCCAGCCAGCGCACCAGGATGCGGTAGGTGTCGAGGTCGAAGGCCCGGCCGGGCGGGGTGGCGACGAGTTCGCCAAAGCTCGCTTCGTCTTCCGCGGTGCCGAGCAGGCACCAGCGGTCGACCAGGTGCATCGCGCTGCGGCCGGTGTCGGCGTGGTATTCGCGGATCGCCACCGGGCCGAGCCACGGCCAGCGGCGCAGGCGCAGGCTCTCGAGCACCTTCAGCAGGCGCTCGTCATGCTCGGCATGGCTCTCGCGGCCGGCGCAGACGCCGGCACAGCGTTTCATCTGGTGGGCCAGACAGGCGCCGTCGCCCCACGGCTCGGTGCCGATGCGGCGCGGGCACAGCTTGTAGAGGGTGGCGAGCTCGCGGAGGGCGTTGTCGGCCTCTTTTTTGGTGCGGAAGCTGCCGTACACCTCGGCCCAGTCGGCCGGATCACCGCCGCCCAGGAGCTCGCGCACCAGCACCGGGCTGCGCTTGCGGGTGGGGTCGAAACGCAGCCCGAAGACGGCGTCGGTTTCGCGCAGCAGGCGGTTCTCGGTGGGCTTGCGCTCCTTGATCAGGCGCGCCTCGAGGAGCAGCGCGCCGAGCTCGCCGGCGGTCTGCTGCCACTCGACGCGGCGCACCTGCTGGGCGAGCTTGGCCTCCTTGCCGCTGCGGTGGTCGGCCGAGAAATGGCTCATCACCCGCGAGCGCAGGCTCACGCTCTTGCCGATGTAGATCGGCAGGTCGTTCTCGCCATAGAAGAAATACACGCCCGGCCCCTCGGGCAGGCCCTCGAGCACGCCCTCGGGCAGGCCCGCCGGACGGCTGGGGGCCTTCATGGCCTTGACGATGGCGGCCTCGAGCACGTCGCGCTCGAACTCCCCGGCGACGATGCCGGCAAACTGGTGCAGCGCCTCGGTGTCGCCCATCGCCCGGTGGCGGGCGGTGCAGGTGAGGCCGTGGCGCTCGATCAACGCGTCGAGGCCGTGGCGGTGGAACTGCGGGTACAGCGCCCGCGACAGCTTGACGGTGCACAGCACCGGCGCGTCGAAATCCTGGCCGATGCGGCGGAACTCGTTCTTGATGAAACCGTAGTCGAAGCGCGCGTTGTGGGCGACGAAGACGCAGTCGGCCAAGAGCGCCCGCACACCATCGGCCAGCTCGGCAAAGGGCGGCGCCCCGGCGACCATGGCGTCGGTGATGCCGGTGAAGCCCTGGATGCTCGGCGGGATGCCCATGCCCGGGTTGACCAGGCTGGACCAGCGCTCGACCAGCACGCCGTTCTCGACGCGCAGGATGGCGATCTCGGTGACCCGATCGACCACCGGGTTGGCGCCGGTGGTTTCAACGTCGATGAAGGCGAGGCGTGGGAGCAATTGTGCGGTGCTGCGCGAGGGGTGAGGAGCCGACGGGCGGCAGATGCGTCACCCCCGCGGGGTCAGGCTGAGGTGATCAGGACTCGGTGGCGTAGGGGTAGGCCTTGGAGGGAAGCCTTGCCTCAGCGAACTCGCGGGTGGTCTGGGTTTCCTGGGGCTTGTCCCACCACAGGGCGCGGCCTTTTTTCTGCTCTTCGCGCTCTTCGGGATGCTTTGCCATCCACTCGCGCATGAATTTGGTGTGCTCGGATTCGTACATTGCCATGACTCGTCTCCCTGGAAGTTCTTGGATTGCCTTGAAACAGGCGTGGATTTTAGCAGCCTCAGCCCGCTTTCTGGTCGGCCTTGAGGCGGGTGATGCGGACCACCTCGGGGATGTTGCGCACCCCCCGGACCACCTTGGCGAGGTGCAGCCGGTGGGTGACCTGGACGGTGATGTTGAGCGAGGTGTAGGTGCCCTGCTCGCCGTCGGTGCTGACGTTCTGAATGTTGCAGTTCTGCTCGGCGATGGCGTTGGCGACCTTGCCGAGCACGCCGCGCACGTTTTGAGTGAGCACCCGCAGGGTGACGTCGAAGAGGCGGTCGCTGGCGGGCTCCCACTCGACGTCGATCCAGCGGTCGCGCTCGGAACGCAGCTTGCGGGCCTGGGGGCAGTCGTGCATGTGCACCTCGAGGCCCTGGCCCTTGCGGATGATGCCGACGATCGGGTCGCCCGGGATCGGCCGGCAACAGCGCGCCAGCTGGACGGCCACGCCTTCGGTGCCGCGAATCAGGATGGCCCCGGCGGGCTTGGGCTTGACCACGTCGGCGCGGCCCGATTCGGTGTCCTGGATCTCGGCCAGGCGACGCGCGACGATGGCCGGCAGGCGCCTCCCGAGGCCGATGTCGGTCATCAGCTCGCGGCGGGTAGCGAGGGTGACCTCGCGCAGCAGACGGTCCCAGGCGAAGGTGCTGACCTGACCGAGGGTGAGGCCGTGGGGGCGCAGGGCCTGGTTGAGCAGACGCTCGCCGAGGGTCGAGGCCTCTTCCTGCTGGGCATTCTTGAGGAAGTGGCGGATCTGCGCGCGGGCCTTGCCGGTGCGCACGTAACTGAGCCAGGCCGGGTTGGGGCTGGCGTGGGCGGCGGTGATGATCTCGATCTGGTCGCCGTTGTGGAGCTCGGTGCGCAGCGGCATCAGCTCGCCGTTGATGCGCCCGGCGACGCAGCGGTTGCCCACGTCGGTATGCACCGCATAGGCAAAGTCGACCACCGTGGCGCCGCGGGGCAGCGCGAAGATCTTGCCCTTGGGCGTGAAGGCATACACCTCGCCCGGGAAGAGGTCGACCTTGACGTGCTCGAGGAACTCGCTGGAATCGCCCGAGGTGGATTGCAGCTCGAGCAGCGACTGCAGCCAGCTGTGGGTTTTGTGCTGCAGCTCGGTGAGGGTTTTTTCGTCTTCCTTGTAGAGCCAGTGGGAGGCGACGCCGCTCTCGGCCACGTGGTTCATCTCGGGGGTGCGGATCTGCACTTCGACCGGCGTGCCGAAGGGCCCGATCAGCGTGGTGTGCAGCGACTGGTAGCCGTTGCCCTTGGGGATCGCGATGTAGTCCTTGAACTTGCCGGGCACCGGCTTGTACAGCCCGTGCAGCGCGCCGAGGGCGCGGTAGCAGGTCTGCACGTCGGGCACCACGACGCGGAAACCATAAATATCAAGCACCTGCGAGAACGACAGGCGCTTCTCGGTCATCTTGCGGTAGATGCTGTAGAGGTGCTTCTCGCGCCCCCACACCTCGGCCTCGATGTTCCACTGGGGCAGGCGCTCCTCGATGGCGGCGAGGATCTTGCCGACCACCTCGCGGCGGTTGCCCCGGGCGGCCAGGATCGCCTTGGACAGCACCCGGAAGCGCAGCGGGTAGCGATGCTTGAAGGCCAGCTCCTGGAGCTCCCGGTAGATGGCGTTGAGGCCCAGCCGGTTGGCGATCGGGGCGTGGATCTCCTGGGTCTCGCGGGCGATGCGGCGACGCTTGTCGGGGCGCATGTGGTCGAGGGTCCGCATGTTGTGCAGACGGTCGGCCAGCTTGATCAGGATGACCCGCAGATCGCTGGCCATCGCCAGCAGCATCTTGCGGAAGTTTTCGGCCTGGGCTTCCTCGTGGGACTGGAACTCGATCTTGTCGAGTTTGGAGACCCCATCCACCAGCTCGGCCGTGACCCGCCCGAAGCGCTCGGCGATCTCGGCCTTGGTGATGTGGGTGTCCTCCATCACGTCATGCAGGAGGGCGGCGCACAGGGCCTGGGAATCCAGGTGCCAGCCGGCCAGGATCTCGGCGACGGCTACCGGATGGGAGATGTAAGGTTCGCCGCTCTTACGCAGCTGCCCGGTGTGGGCGTCGGCCGCGAAGTGGTAGGCGGCTTCGATGCGGCCGAGGTCTTCGGGCCGGAGATAACCCGCGACCAGCGCCCTCAGTTGCCCGAAATCGAGGGGCAGGACGCTGGATGCAGGGGGTCGGGAAACGCCGCCACCACTGAAAGGAACCGGTGCGGCGGAGTCCATGACATTACGCTCAGGCAGGGCAGGCTCAGGCCTGACCGCGATTGAGGACTTCGGCGCCGACCTTGCCGGCTGCGATTTCGCGCAGCGCGATCACGGTGGGCTTGTCCTTGTCGTGACGGTCGAGCTCGACCTGCGGGGTGGCGCCGGCCGTCAGCTGACGGGCACGGTAGGTTGCGGCCAGGGTGAGCTGGAAGCGGTTGGGGATTCTTTTAAGACAGTCGTCGACGGTAACGCGGGCCATATCAATCCTGTTCGAGGTAATGGAAAAACGCCGGCTGGCGCGCCTCCTGGTTGGCGTAGCGGAGCCGGGATGCCCTCACCACGGCCACCAGATCTTCGATGGCGGCGGGCAAGTTTTCATTGATTATAACGTAGTCGAACTCTGCCACATGGCGCATCTCGCCACGCGCGCCGAGCACCCGGCGGGAGATCACGTCCTCGCTGTCGGTGCCGCGGCCGCGCAGGCGGCGCTCGAGCTCCTCGACGGAGGGCGGCAGGATGAACACCCCGACCGCCTTCGGGAACACCTTGCGCACCTGCTGGGCGCCCTGCCAGTCGATCTCGAGGAGGATGTCGCGGCCGGCGCGGATCTGCTCCTCGAGCCAGCGCTTCGACGTCCCGTAGTAATTGCTATGGACCTCGGCCCACTCGAGGAATTCACCCTTGTCGCGCAGGGCGCGGAAGCCCTGCACATCGATGAAGTGATAGTGCTGGCCGTTCACCTCGCCCGTGCGCGGCGCGCGGGTGGTGTATGAGACCGAAAGGCGGACGAGCGGGTCGCGCTCGAGGAGGCCACTCACGAGGGTCGTCTTGCCGGCCCCCGAGGGCGCCGTGACGATGAAGAGGGTGCCGGGCATGGGGTTTCCTTACTCGATGTTCTGCACTTGCTCGCGCATCTGTTCGATGGCCAGCTTGAGTTCGACGGCGATCGCGGTCATGTCGGCGGCCATCGCCTTCGAGCCCAGGGTGTTGGCTTCCCGGTTGAGCTCCTGCATCAGGAAGTCGAGGCGCTTGCCACTGGCGCCGCCGGTCTTGAGGATGCGCTCGACCTCGTCGAGGTGGGTGGACAGGCGCGACAGCTCCTCGGCCACATCGACGCGCTGGGCGAACAGGCCCACTTCGAGGCGGATGCGGTCGTCGTCCAGCGTGGCGGCGGCGTCGCGCAGGCGGGTGGCGAGCTTCTCCTGGTATTCGGCGACGAGGGCCGGCACCCGGGGCTGCACCCGGGCCACCAGGCCGCGCATGTGGGCGATGCGGCCGCGGATCATCTCGGCCAGCTTTTCGCCCTCGCGGCGGCGGGTGGCGACGAGCTCGTCGAGGGCCGCCGCGACGAGCCGGACGATCTCGGGCTGCAGCGCGTCGAAGGTCGGGCTATCGTCGGCGAGCATACCGGGCCAGCGCAACACCTCGGCCACGCTGAGGGGCGCGGCCTGGGGCAGCTCGGCCTGGATGGCGAGCTGGGCATTTTTCAGCTGACCAAGCAGCACGGCGTTCATCGCAAGCTCGCGAGGTGCGCTATCCTTCGTCTGCAGATTGAAACGGCATTCGACCTTGCCACGGCTCAACTTGCCGGTGATCGCTTCCCGCAGGATGGGTTCGGCCTGGCGCAGATCGTCGTTGATGCGGAAGGCGAGATCGAGGTAGCGGGAATTGACGCTGCGCAGTTCGAGGTGCAGGGCAACTCGGCCCAGGTCGCGGGTCTGGACGGCGTAGCCCGTCATGCTGAGAATCATGTGTTTTTCCCGGTGTGGAGCGGCGATCCGCAGGTAAACTATCGACCCCGAACGCCACCAAAAGACGAAGTGTAGCGCCCTGCCCGATGGCCACTCAACAGAACTGCGCCCTCCCCCCTGGTTTTCTGCTCGACCACTACCGCGTCGAACGACAGCTCTCACTGGGCGGCTTTTCCATTGTCTATCTGGCCTACGATCAGGACGGCACGCCGGTCGCCATCAAGGAATACCTGCCCAACTCCCTGGCCCTGCGCGCCGAGGGCGAGGTCACGCCCCACGTCACCGAAGCCCACCAGGGCGCCTTCCGCTACGGCATGAAGTGCTTCTTCGAGGAGGGCCGGGCGCTGGCCAAGCTGGTGCACCCCAATGTGGTGCGCGTGCTCAACTTCTTCCGCGCCAACGGCACTGTTTACATGGTGATGCAGTTCGAGCGCGGCAGAACGCTCCACGACTACGTCCAGAAGAACAAGGGCAACGTGCGCGAGCGCTTCATCCGCGGCGTGTTCACCCGCATGCTCAACGGCCTGCGCGAGGTCCACGCCCACAAGCTGCTGCACCTCGACATCAAGCCGTCCAACATCTACCTGCGGGCCGACGGCACCCCGGTGCTGCTCGACTTCGGCGCCGCGCGCCAGACCCTGCTCTCCGACACGCCCATCCTGAAGCCGATGTACACCCCCGGCTTCGCCTCGCCCGAGCAGTTCCACAGCCGCGAAGCCCTCGGCCCGTGGAGCGACATCTACAGCGTGGGGGCCAGCATGTACGCCTGCCTGGCGGGCTCCTCGCCGCAGCGCTCCGACGAGCGCGTCAAGCACGACAACGTGGTCCCGGCCACCAAGGCCTGGGCGGGCCAGTATTCGCCCCACTTCCTCGCCACCATCGACTGGTGCCTTCAGCTCGACCCGCTGAAGCGCCCACAAAGCTGTTTCGCCTTGCAGAAGGTTCTCGCCCAGCGCCACCGGGAGGCGCCGCCCCAGCAGAAAACCTGGCTCGAAGGGCTGGGCTCCCGCCTCAAAACAATGATAGGCCGCACATGAGATTCACCATTTTCCAGGAAAGCCGGGTCGGCAAGCGCAAGACCAACCAGGACCGCGTCGCCTATTCGTACACCCGCGACGCGCTGCTGCTCGTCCTCGCCGACGGCATGGGCGGCCACCTCTATGGCGAAGTCGCCGCGCAGATCTCCGTGCAGTTCATCGCCCAGTCGTTCCAGCAGGAGGCCCGCCCCAAGGTCTCCGACCCGGTGCTGTTCCTCTCGCGGGTGCTGAGCAACGCCCACCACGCGATCCTCGACTACGCCTTCGACAAGCAGCTCTCCGACGTGCCGCGCACCACCATCGTTGCCTGCCTGGTGCAGGAGGGCGTGGCCCACTGGGCCCACGCCGGCGACTCCCGGCTCTACATGATCCGCAAGAACAAGCTCGCCGCCCAGACCCGCGACCACTCCCGCGTCCAGCTGATGCTCGACCAGGGCCTGCTCGACGCCGAGGCCGCCGCCGTGCACCCCGGGCGCAACCGCATCTTCAGCTGCCTGGGCGGCAACCACCCGCCGCAGATCGAGTTCTCCCGCGGGGTTTCGCTGATCAACGGCGACGTACTGGCGATCTGCTCCGACGGCGTGTGGGGCCCCCTCGACGCCGACACCATCGTGAACACCCTCGCCGATGGGCGCGTCATGGACGGCGTCCCCAAGCTGATGAACCAGGCCGAGACCCTCGGCGGCCCCCAGTGCGACAACATGACCCTGATCGCCATGACCTGGCACGACGATCAGCAGGAAGACATCCCCGACACCGTGTCCACCCGCACCATGCCGGCCGACGCCTACACCACCCAGATGGAAGGCTTCGGGCGCAGCAAGCGCGACCAGGAAGACCTCAGCGAAGACGAGATCGAGCGCGCCATCCGCGAGATCAACGCCGCCATCCACAAGTTCAAGTGAGCCGCGCCGCGCCTTTGCCGGCGCGCCGCCTCGCCCGGCCCCTCGCGGCCTGCACCAGCCCGGTGCGCGGCCCCGGCGAGCCGCCCTCAGCGCATGCGCTGCGACGAATCGTCCTGCCACGAACTGCCCCGCCCACCAGACGGCAGCCCGAGGGTCGACAACCGGGCCGCCCGGCTCTCCCGGGTCGTATCGACCAGCCAGGCCTGCAACAGCCGGAGCACGGCCCCGAAATGGAAAACGGCAAGTCTGGTGCGCATCGCAAGGAACCCCTTCAAAGTGTGGTCACGCCAACGGCATCCATGCTTGCATGATTCATAGAGTAATACCGTAAAAAATTCCTCATCTCCTGCGTATAAGCGCATGGAGCATGGCGGCGTGGCAAGACAAGGTTTGATGCAAGATCTGCGCCCGCACGCCAGGGCGCTGCGCCCCTCGCAGCAACCCCGAAAACAAGGCCACCGCCGCCCCACCTGCAGACCGGCAGCGCCGCGAGCGTCTACAATGGCAGCAACACCCCGGCGGCCCTCGCCGGCCGGCCCCAACCCCCACCCGCCGCACCCGGCGGACGACTCCAGCGAGCCCGCATGAGCACAAACGCCCCCACCAGCCCCACCGTCCGCCCCAGCGGCCGTACGCCCGCCGACCTGCGCCCGGTCCGCATCACCCGCGGCTTCACCCGCCACGCCGAAGGCTCGGTGCTCATCGAGTTCGGCGAGACCCGCGTGCTGTGCACCGCCAGCGTCGAAGAATCGGTGCCGCCCTTCCTGCGCGGCAAGGGCCAGGGCTGGCTGACCGCCGAATACGGCATGCTGCCCCGCGCCACCCACACCCGCAGCCCGCGCGAAGCCGCCAAGGGCAAGCAGAGCGGCCGCACGCAAGAGATCCAGCGCCTGATCGGGCGCAGCCTGCGCGCGGTGGTCGACATGCAGGCCCTCGGCGAGCGCCAGATCACCATCGACTGCGACGTGCTGCAGGCCGACGGCGGCACCCGCACCGCCTCCATCACCGGCGCCTGCGTGGCTGTCCACGAAGCCCTCGACGGCCTCGTCAAGGCCGGCAAGCTGCCCGCCAACCCGATGCGCGACTTCGTCGCCGCCATCTCGGTGGGCATCTACAAGGGCGTGCCGGTGCTCGACCTCGACTACCTCGAAGACTCCGACTGCGAGACCGACATGAACGTCGTCATGACCGGCAGCGGCGGCTTCGTCGAAGTCCAGGGCACCGCCGAAGGCAGCCCCTTCTCCCGCGCCGAACTCGACGCCCTGCTCGAACTCGCCGGCGCCGGCATCACCCGCCTCGTCGCCGAACAAAAACAGGCCCTCGGCCTCGCCTGACCCCCATCGGAGCCCCGCCATGGACAAACTCGTGCTCGCCAGCGGCAACGCCGGCAAACTCAAGGAACTCTCCTCGCTGCTCGCCCCGCTGGGCATCGAGGTGCTGCCCCAGTCGGCCTTCAACGTGAGCGAAGCCGAAGAGCCCCACCCCAGCTTCGTCGAGAACGCCATCGCCAAGGCCCGCCACGCCGCCCGCGCCACCGGCCTGCCGGCCCTCGCCGACGACTCCGGGCTGTGCGTCGACGTCCTCGGCGGCGCCCCCGGCGTGCTGTCGGCGCGCTTCGCCGGCGAACCCAAGTCCGACGCCCGCAACAACGCCCTGCTCCTCGAACGCCTGGCCGACGAGCCCAAGCGCGGCGCCCGCTTCTACTGCGCGCTGGCCCTCGTCCGCCACGCCGACGACCCGCAACCCATCATCGCCTGCGGCGAATGGCACGGCGAAATCCTCGAGGCCGCCCGCGGCCAGGGCGGCTTCGGCTACGACCCGCTGTTCCTCGTCCCCGACCTCGACCAGACCGCCGCCGAGATCGACCACAGCCTCAAGAACGTCCTGTCCCACCGGGGCAAGGCCATGCGCCAGCTCCTCGACCGCCTGCGCGCCGAGCAGCAGGCCTGATCACCCAGCCCCACCGCACAATGGCCGAAGCCCGCATCATCCCCATCGCCCCCCGCGCCGCCGGCAGCGGCGGGTGGGCCCCGCAGCTCAGCGCCTCGCCGCCCCTCGCGCTCTACGTGCACTTCCCGTGGTGCGTGCAGAAGTGCCCCTACTGCGACTTCAACTCCCACGCCGTACGTGACGACGGCATCCCCGAGGCCGCCTACCGCGCCGCCCTCGTCGCCGACCTCGAGAGCGCCCTGCCGCAGATCTGGGGCCGCCGCGTGCACAGCATCTTCATCGGCGGCGGCACTCCCAGCCTCATCAGCCCCGACGGCCTCGACGAGCTCCTCACCGCCATCCGCATGCGCGTGCAGCTCGACCCGCTGGCCGAAATCACCCTCGAAGCCAACCCCGGCACCGTCGACGCCGGCCGCTTCAAGGCCTTCCGCCAGGCCGGCGTCAACCGCCTGTCGGTGGGCATCCAGAGCTTCGACGAGCGCCACCTCAAGGCACTCGGGCGCATCCACGGCCGCGCCGACGCCATCGCCGCCGCCGAAGCCGCCCTCACCCACTTCGAGGCCGTCAACCTCGACCTCATGTACGCCCTGCCCGGCCAAACGCTAGCCGAAGCCGACGCCGACCTCACCACCGCCCTCGCCCTCGGCCCCGGCCACCTGTCCTGCTACCACCTCACCCTCGAGCCCAACACCGCCTTCGCCGCCAACCCGCCCGAGGTGCCCGACCCCGACGCCTCCGCCGACATGCAGGACCGCATCGAAGCCCGCCTCGGCGACGCCGGCTACCGCCACTACGAAACCTCCGCCTTCGCCAAGCCCGGCCGCGAATGCCGGCACAACCTCAACTACTGGGCCTTCGGCGACTACCTCGGCATCGGCGCCGGCGCCCACGGCAAGCTCTCGTCCCACGAAGGCATCGTCCGCGAAGCCCGCCCCAAGCACCCCGCCGCCTACCTCGCCGCCCACCACAGCGGCAGCTTCGTCGCCGAACGGCGCAGCCTCGGCGCCGCCGAACTGCCCTTCGAGTTCATGATGAACGCCCTGCGCCTCAACCAGGGCTTCCCCCGCCACCTGTTCACCGAACGCACCGGCCTCCCCTTCGAAGCCGCCGAACCCGGCCTCCTCAAGGCCCGCCAGCAAGGCCTCATCGAAACCGACGGCGACACCATCCGCCCCACCACCCGGGGCCGGCATTTCCTCAATGAGCTGTTGATGCTGTTTCTGGCGGAGTGAGAGCGGCTTACTCCCTCCCCTGACAAGGGGAGGGCCGGGGAGGGGTTGCGCGGGCTGGCAAGGCACTGCACGCCATCGCCCCCATGGGCCGTTCGCTGACGGCGACACGACTCGGTCTGGCTTGGCGGAATTGGCCGCAGCGCCCGTCCCCGGTCGAGGCAAGACAAAGACAGCGGCAGCCGGCTGGACTCCCTTGCCATTTTTGATCAATACTGCCGCCAGATGGCTTCACCACTCCAGGAGCTACCCATGAGCACCATCAGCCTGAATACCTCCCTTGTTTCGGCCGTCACCTTGCTCGGCGGCGAAGGCGTGCTGCGGGCCAAGCCTCGGGTCGTCATGGACTGGATACCCCTGGTGCGTCGGGGCCTGCCATCGGCCTGTGTCGATGCGGTGGTTCGCACCACCCGCATCACGCAGAGCGATCTGGCCCATGCGCTGGCCATTCCCGAGCGCACCCTGGCCCGGCGCAAACGCGAAGGCGCCCTGTCCCCCGAAGAGTCGGCCAAGCTCGTGCGCTTCGCCCGCGTGGTGGAGCGCGCAGAGACCGTCTTCGAGGACGCCGACAGCGCCCTGAACTGGCTCCAGAGCCCCAACGCATCCCTGGGCGGCGTCACCCCGCTGTCACTGCTCGACACCGACATCGGCGCCGACAGCGTGCTGGACACCCTCGGGCGCATCGAGCACGGCGTGTTCGCCTGATGCGGACCGTCTGGCGGATCACCACCGCCCGCTTTGCCGGCACGGCCTTCAGCGGCGAGGGCGCGCGGCGCTACGGGGGGCGCTGGAATCCCAAAGGCTGCGAGGTGGTCTATACCGCCGAATCCCAATCCCTGGCCCTGCTCGAGCTGATGGTGCAGGACGACCCCTTGCGCGCCCACTACATCCTGATCCCCGCGCACCTGCCCTCGGGCCTGCCCGAGACACGCATCGATGCAGAGCAGCTGCCAGGCGACTGGCGCACCATCGGTGCCCGCGATGTACTGCACGCCATGGGGCAAGCGTGGCTGCAAGACATGCAGACCGCGGTTCTGAGCGTTCCCAGCGCGGTGGTCCCGGCGGAGCGCAACTATCTGCTCAACCCCCGCCACCCGGATTTCGCCCGCATCACGCTCGGCGCGCCCCAGTCACTGCAAACCGATACCCGCCTGCTACGCAATCTCGGCTAACCGGGGTGACGGCTCGCTAGCGTCAAGAGAGTCAAAGGCCAATCGCGCTGCGAAGGGCGTTGAACAGCCAGGGCCATCCAGCACGCGCATTCCTGCCATGCCGGCGCGCCCCACAGCCAGGGATCGTCTTTTACAATTGCATACCCGTACGCAATCTGAAAGTGACTTATGGCCAAGTTCCTGAACACCAGCGCAACAAACTACTTCCTCGAAGAACTGATCAAGGAAGCCCGCGACAGGCTGATTCTGATCAGCCCCTTCCTCAAGCTCAACGACCGGATGAAGGAGCTCCTGGCTGACAAGAACCGCCTCAAGATCGATGTCCGTATCGTCTATGGCAAGAGCGAGCTGCAGCCGGAAGAGATCAACTGGCTCAAGGAGCTCACCTACGTCCGCACGAGCTTCTGCAAGAACCTGCACGCCAAGTGCTACATGAACGAAGAGCTGTGCATCGTCACCAGCCTGAACCTGTATGAGTTCAGCCAGATCAACAACAACGAGATGGGCGTGCTGATCCGTCGCGCCGACGACACCGAACTCTACAAGGACGCCTACGAAGAGGCGCAGCGCATCATCCGGATCAGCGACGAAGTCAGGATTTCGCTCGAACGCGTGGCAAACGAGCCCGAGAGCAAGCCCGAAACCGAGGAAACCTCCGACAAAGTCACCTCATCCAAGCTGGCGCAAAAGCTCGGATTGAAAACCAACGAACTGCTTGAGAAGCTGGCCGCGACAGGCCACCTCGAGGTTCGCGACGGCAAGAACTACCTGACCTCCCGCGGCAAGGAAGCCGGTGGCGAATTTCGCATGAGCCCGAAATTCGGCCCCTACTTCCTGTGGCCGGAAAACTTCAAGCTGTGAACCCGCTCGGCGAACAAGGCCTCCGGGCGGCGTGAGGCGAGTCAGGTTACGCTACACCAACCCGACGCAACTCAGGATCAGACCTCACCATGCCCCGCCGCTTCGCCACTGTCCGCAATCTCATCTACTGGGAATACGCCAAGATTATTTCCGGCAGCGCGATCGGCGACCGATTGAACTTCAAGTTCGTCAACTTCACGTTTCGCAAGCTGGTTGAAGGGAAGATAAGCCCGTCGGCCATCCTCACCGAGAACAAGCAGCTCTTCATGCTTGGCGACGTCTGCGCTTATTGCGGTACGACCGGCTCATTGCAGTGGGAGCACATCATCCCGGTTTCGCTGGGGGGCCCGGACAACATCGACAACATGGTTCGTGCGTGTGCCCCATGCAATCTGACCAAGGGCGCCCTCGATCCATATCAGTGGTCTATCGGCGCAGGCCGGGGTGATTCGATCCCACGCCTCGTCCTGGGCAAGTTCCTGAAGGTCGTCTTTGAAGAGTATTCCGCCCGCGAGTTGCTGGACTCGACGGAGTACATGCGGCGCAATGCCATCGAAAGAGTCTCCCTGAGCGCCATTTTTCTGGATCACTCCGCTCCGGCCAGTTCCTGAGTTCGAAGCGGATTAATGCAAGGCACGCCTCCATCACGCACCCCGCAGTCGCCGCCCCCGCCCGCCCTAATAATTTATTTACATACACATTCCAAATACCCCTACAATCCCCCGGCGCATTCGGGGGCGCGCGAAAGCCCCCGGTTTCAATGATCCGGAGGCTATGCCCATGTCCCAGAACATCGTTTCGATCTCCCTTTCCAACGACGATCTCGCCGCCATCCGCGGCATGCTGGCCGGGCTTGAGGACAAGCTCAAGGCAATGGTCGAGCTGACGGCGGCGCAGCGGGTGTCGCTGCTGCGGATGGGCGCGCGCTCCGAGTCTTTCGTGCGGCACACCCTCGACACCCTCGAGCAGGACCCGGACATCCTGCCGCGCAGCTTCGACCTCGCAGAGATGCAGCGCGACCTGGTGGCCCTCGACCAGCTGCGGCCGATCTTCAGCCGCCTGCGCCAGCTCGCCGGCCGGGCCGACGACACCGAACGGGCCCTGGGCAACGACCTCTACGAATCCGCGCTGGCAGCCTACCGCTTCGCCAAGGCCACCGACGGCAGCGCGGTGGCCGATGCGCTGCAGGAGCATGGCTCGGAGCGCTTCGCGTCCAACGGCAAGCGCAGCCCGACCCCCGAAGACAGCGCCAACTGACACCCCCCGGGGGCGCCCCGGGGGTCCGCAACACCGGGCCGTCCTCGCGACGGCCCGGTGCGCTTCAACCCGACACATCCTCACTCCAACCCGACCCGAGTCACCTTCAAGCCGACCTGAGTCGGCTCAGACCTGACCCGAGTCGGCTTGAACCTGACTCAGCTTCGCTCAGACCCGACTCGAGTTTGCTTCGACCCGACCCGGGTCAGCTTGAACCAGACCCGAGTTCGGTCAGACCTGACTCGGGCCACCTTCAACCTGACCCGAGTCAGCTCAAACCCGACCGGAGTTCGCTTGAACCCGACCCGCGCCCCCTTCAACCTGACTCGGGTTCAAGGCGCCCCAGAACAACGGGCAACCGACGCCGCCGCGCGGAACAATGGCGTGCCGATAGGGCACGGGGGATGTCGGGTTACGCCCTGCAGGCTAACCCGACCTACGCAGCTGGGTCATCCTCGCTCAGACCTGCGCCGTCCTCGCTTCGACCTGCTCCAGTCTCACTCCAACCTGGATCATCCTCACTCAGACCTGGGTTGAGACGAACCCGCACAAGGGGACAGCAGCGGATACCGCCAGGAGCGATGGCGCATCGATATAACGGAGAAATGTCGGGTTACGCTGCGCTAACCCGACCTACCCATTTTCCAACTCCCATCTCCCGCCCTTCGCCTGTCGCCTGTCGCCTGTCGCCTGTCGCCTGTCGCCTTTCCGCCGATCACACCCGCACGCCCTGCAACGCTCGGTGATTCCGGAAAGCCCCTTCTGAGCCGCCGAGCAGCGCAGCAGC